>NZ_OZ061318.1:2630223-3287779 GCF_964063345.1 Pseudomonas lini | reverse complement strand
ATCTATGGCTGGCGTGGCGCGAAAATCGAGAACATTTATCAGTATTCCGACGACTTCCCGGATGCCCAGATCATTCGTCTGGAGCAAAACTACCGCTCCACAGCCGGGATCCTCAAGGCCGCCAACGCCCTGATCGCCAACAATACCGGGCGCATGGGCAAAGAGCTGTGGACCGATGGCGGCGAAGGCGAAGCGATCAATTTGTACGCAGCCTTCAACGAACACGACGAAGCACGCTACGTGGTTGAAACCATCGAAAGCGCGCTGAAAACCGGCTTGGCTCGTAGCGATATCGCGATTTTGTATCGCTCCAACGCCCAATCGCGCGTTTTGGAAGAAGCCTTACTGCGTGAGCGCATTCCGTATCGCATTTATGGCGGTCAGCGCTTCTTCGAACGGGCAGAAATCAAGAACGCCATGGCGTACATGCGTTTGTTGGAAGGCCGTGGCAACGATGCGGCCCTCGAGCGGGTGATCAACGTTCCGGCCCGTGGCATCGGTGAAAAAACCGTCGAAGCCATCCGCGATCATGCACGCCACAGCCATGTGTCAATGTGGGAAGCCATGCGTCAGCTGGTGGCCAACAAAGGCCTGACCGGTCGCGCTGCCGGTGCTCTTGGGGCATTTATGGAGCTGATCGAGAACCTCGCCGCCAAATGCCTGGAAATGCCGTTGCATCTGATGACCCAAACCGTCATCGAGCAGTCGGGACTGATTGCCTACCACCAGGCGGAAAAAGGCGAGAAAGGCCAGGCCCGGGTAGAAAACCTTGAGGAATTGGTCAGCGCCGCGCGCAACTTCGAAAATCCGGAAGAGGATGAAGAGCAGTCGCCATTGGCGGCGTTCCTCGGTCACGCCTCGCTGGAGGCCGGAGATACCCAGGCTGACGAACACGAAGACAGCATTCAGTTGATGACCCTGCACAGCGCCAAGGGCCTGGAATTCCCTTACGTGTTCCTGGTGGGTATGGAAGAAGGCCTGTTTCCGCACAAGATGAGCCTGGAAGAACCCGGCCGTCTTGAAGAGGAACGCCGCCTGGCCTATGTCGGTATCACCCGGGCGATGCAGAATCTGGTGCTGACTTATGCTGAAACCCGACGCCTGTACGGCAGCGAGACCTACAACAAGGTGTCGCGTTTCGTACGTGAAGTGCCGAAAGGCCTGATCCAGGAAGTGCGGCTGTCCAACAGCGTCAGCCGTCCGTTCGGCGGTGGCCAGCAACAGAGTTCCAGCAGCCTGTTCGGCGGCAGCGAGATCCCGGACACCGGTTTCAGCCTCGGCCAGACTGTGCGGCATTCGGTGTTCGGCGATGGCGTGATCCTGAACTTCGAAGGCGCTGGTGCTCAGGCGCGGGTGCAGGTGAATTTCAGCGAAGGCAGCAAGTGGTTGATGCTGGGTTACGCCAAGCTGGAAGCCATCTAAAAGCGACCGAGCGCTTTTGTGGGAGCGGGCTTGCTCGCGAAGAACGATGACGCGGTGCCTCTGATACACCGAGGTGCTGCCTTCGCGAGCAAGCCCGCTCCCACAGGTTGATACCCTGACTCCTACAGAACTCATCCACTCATCCTACAGACCAAAATCAACAGGCCTTATTGCGCTGACTGAAGCTGAACACAACCTGTCAGGCAAAAGCCCGAAACACTCTGCCGCTAGCCAGTAACACTTCAGCTGTGCAACATGGCGCGCGTGCCATCCACAAATGGGAATTCCCTTTATGAAACGTTTTCTTAGCATCGCCATGGCGTTGTGCATCGGCCTGACGATGAGCCTGGACGCCAACGCCAAGCGCTTTGGTGGCGGCAAGAGCTCCGGCGCTGCGCCGACTCACCAGACCAGCCAAATGGCTCCTTCTTCTCCTGCAGGCGGCGCTGCGGCCACTGCGGGCGCGGCCGGTGCCGCTGGCGCTGCCGCCAAGGCCGGCGGTGCTTCGCGCTGGCTCGGCCCTCTGGCCGGTATCGCGGCCGGTGGCCTGCTGGCCTCCATGTTCATGGGCGGCGGCTTCCAGGGCATGCAGATCTTCGACATCCTGATCATGGCGGTCATCGCCTTCCTGGTCTTCCGCTTCATCGCCGCTCGTCGTCGCAAGCAGCAGGAGCACATGGCTCCAGCCGGCGCGCCGATGCAGCGTGAAGTGTTCGAACAGAAACCAGCAGCCATGGGTTCGATCTTCGGCGGCTCGGCGGCACCTGCTGCCGCTCGTCCGGTGATTAACGCGCCAGCCTGGTTCAATGAAAACAACTTCATTGAAGCGGCCCGCAACCACTTCCAGTCCCTGCAGCAACACTGGGACGCCAACGAAATGGACAAGATCGCCGAGTTCGTGACTCCGCAACTGCTGGAGTTCCTCAAGCGCGAACGTGCCGACCTGGGCGACGGCTTCCAGTCGACCTACATCGATAACCTCCAGGTACAACTGGATGGCGTTGATGACCGTGCGGACAAGACCATCGCCACCCTGACCTTCAGCGGCGTGTCGAAGTCCTCGCGTTTCGACCAGGGCGAAGTGTTCAGCGAAAGCTGGAACATGGAACGCCCACAGGGCGAAAACCAGCCTTGGCTGGTGGCCGGTATCCGCCAGAACGGCTGATCACTTCCCGCGTTGTACCTGTTGTAATAAAACCCCGGCCTCGGCCGGGGTTTTCTATTTCGCGGTTGCATCTATAGCGAGCTACTGTATAAACCGCCCCAACTAAACCGCGCCATCAAGCAAGAGGATCCCGGACGTGGAAGAAATCATCGAACAACTGCGTGAAGCCAACGAACCGGTACCGGTCCCCTTGGAATTGCCTGACGAAGATCAGATTGTGGAAATCGAAGAGCAACTGTTCATCGACATCCCGTTCGTCTTCAGAGAATTTTTGCTGACCGTCAGCGACGTGGTCTACGGCAGCCTGGAGCCGGTGACCGTCACCGATCCGCAGTCCCACACCTACCTGCCAGACGTTGCCGCCAACGCCTGGGACGCTGGCGTCGATCGCAGCATGATTCCGATCTGCCAGGACGGTGACAATTACTACCTGGTCGAAGAAGACGGCACCGTGGTGCTGTGGCTGGCTGAAGAAGAGCTGATCGCCGAAGAAACCTGGGAATCGGTATGGCACTGGGCGCGGGACGTCTGGCTGGAAAGCTGATCCACCCTGATGCGTCGAGTGGTCAATGCCCGGACGAGTCCTTGTGATTGTCCAGCGTTTCCAGCAAGGCCACCTGCATCCGCGTATGCACGCGGATGAACCAGCGCCAGAGCAGCGCCACTACGGCGGCTGCGACGATGACGATCAGCAGCAGCAACTTGTTGGTCGGCAGAATACTGGCCGACAAGGCTGCCAGCAGCAGGAAAATTACTAACAGCGAGAGTATCGGGATCACTTCGGCGATCACCCGACGCACTCGCTGTGTGTGGCGGCCAGCCATTTCCGGCTTCACACCCATCTCTGCCAGCAGCATCGACAGCGCCTTGAGCTTGCGATAGGCGGCGATCAGGAACGGCAGTGACAACAGCAACGCCCCGCCCCAGATCAACGCTTTCTGCCAGCTCGGATCGCTGATCCAGGCTTGCAGGTAAACGGACATGCGCTCGGCGAAGAACGCGCCCGAGAGAAAGATCGCAATCACCAACGCCAGATTGACCCCTACCTGCAACAGAATCCGCCGAATCATCGACGCCAACAGTGCGCCCTCGCCCTGAGGCTGAATGCTGCGCAGCCATTCGCCATACATCCCCAGCACACGGCCCAGACGCTGCGGCATCACTGCCGCAAGTTTGATCGACAGCGGATCAGCCGCGCGAATCAGATACGGCGTCAACAGCGTGGTGATCACCGAGACGGCCACCGCCACCGGATAAAGAAAGTTGCTGGTGACCTGCAGCGTCATGCCCAACGCCGCAATGATGAAAGAGAATTCGCCAATCTGTGAGAGCCCCATCCCCACGCGCAGTGAGGTGCGTCCGTCATTGCCGGCGATAAAGGCACCGAGGCCGCAGGACAGCATCTTGCCCAACACCACGGCCACGGTGATCACCGCGATTGGCCACGCATATTGCAGCAGGATCATCGGGTCGAGCATCAGGCCGATGGCGACGAAGAAAATCGCACTGAACAAGTCGCGAACCGGCTCGATCAACTGCTCGATCTTCAGCAATTGCCGCGATTCGGCCATGATCGCGCCAATCAGGAATGCGCCGAGGACCATGCTGTATTCAAGTTTGACCACCAACAGGCAGAAGCCGAAACACAGGCCCAGCACGGTGATCAGCAGCATCTCGTTGCTGTCGAATTTCGCCACGTAGGCCAGCAGTCGGGGCACCAGCAGAATGCCTGTAACCAGTGCGACAATCATGAACAGTGAAAGCTTGCCGACCGTGGAAAACACTTCGCCGGAACTGACGGTGCCGCTGACTGCGATGCTCGATAGCAACGCGATGATGCCGATGCCGAGGATATCTTCGACGATCAGTACGCCGAAGATCAGTTGGGCAAAACGCTCGTTCTTCATCTTCAGGTCGTTGAGCGCCTTGACGATGATGGTGGTCGAGGAAATCGCCAGGATCGCGCCGAGGAACAGCGAATCCATGGTATTCCAGTCGAACCAGCGGCCGATTTCATAGCCGATCCAGATCATCAGGACGATTTCCAGGAAGGCCGCGATGAACGCCGTGGCGCCAACCTTGAACAGCTTGCGCAGGCTGAACTCCAGGCCCAGGCAGAACATCAGGAAAATCACCCCGAGTTCGGCAAGGGTTTTGATGGTTGCTTCGTCGTGGATCAGGCTGAACGGCGGCGTGTGCGGGCCGATGATGAAACCGGCGACGATGTAGCCGAGCACCACCGGTTGTTTGAGACGATGAAAGAGCACGGTCACCACACCCGCGATCAGCATGATCACAGCCAGATCCTGAATGAAGCTGATGGCATGCATGGCATATGGCTCCTTGGGGTGGGCTTTTGAAGGGTAACACCGCGACTTCCGGCGGGAAGACGGTGCAATATATGGAAACAGATCGATTCGGGCGTGACGGCGGCCCCCCGCCCGGCGTCCCGATAACTGTTGGTTTGAAAAACCAAGCGCCCACAGAGGTGCAATCCCCAATCCTGCCTTGAACCCGTGAGTACGTTATGGAACCCGGAAACGCCCAGCTGTCGATGACGGTATTGATGACCCCCGACATGGCCAACTTCTCTGGCAATGTCCACGGCGGCACCCTGCTCAAATACCTCGATGAAGTGGCCTACGCCTGCGCCAGCCGTTATGCCGGTCGCTATGTGGTAACCCTGTCGGTGGATCAGGTGATTTTCCGCGAGCCGATTCACGTCGGCGAACTGGTGACCTTTCTGGCCTCGGTCAACTACACCGGCAACACCTCGATGGAGGTGGGCATCAAGGTTGTGACCGAGAACATTCGTGAACGCTCGGTGCGTCACACCAACAGCTGCTTCTTCACCATGGTCGCGGTGGATGACCAGCGCAAACCGGCCGCAGTCCCGCCGCTGCAACCGCAGAACAGTGAAGACAAGCGTCGGTACATGCAGGCGCAGCAGCGTCGGCAGATTCGTCAGGAACTGGAAAAGCGTTATCAGGACATCAAGGGCGACGCCTGAGGTGTTCGGTCTTTAGATCGCTTTCGCGGGCAAGTCGGATCACCGCACCGCTCGCTCCTACGGGTAATGCGCCATCCCTGTGTAGGAGCGAGGCTTGCCCGCGAAGCTTTTAAAGGCTGATCGCTGTCGCCTCAAACCGCACCCGCGGATGGGCAATCCGGTCCTGCGCCCGCACCAGTTCCAGCTCATAGCTGGCGCACGCCTGGGTTTCCAGCAGCACTTCATGCACCGCGGCCGCGGTGAATTCGAAGGCGCTCACCAGATTGTCACCTTGCAGCACACGCGCCAGGAACAGCCCGGCAGTCAGATCGCCAACGCCCACCGGCTGACGCGGAAACGCCAGCAGCGGCCGACGCAGGTGCCAGCTGCCTTCGGCGGTCACCAGCAACATCTCGAAGCCATCCGCCAGTTTGCCGGGATAGTCCAGATGCTTGACCAACACCGCCTTCGGACCACGCGCCAGCAGCGCCCGCGCCATGGCCAGGCAATCGAACAATGACTGCGCCTTACGCCCCGAGAAGCTGTTGAGCTCCAACTGGTTCGGGCACATGAAGTCGGCCACCGCTGCCGCCTCCTCCAGCAGAAAATCGCTGACTTCAGCCGGTACGCTGCAACCCTTCTCCGGATGGCCCATCACAGGGTCGCAGAGGTATAGCGCTTTGGGATTGATCGATTTGATTCGTTCCACGCCCGCGAGAATCGCCCGGCCCTGAGCCGCGCTACCCAGGTAACCGGACAACACGGCATCGCAATTGCCCAGCTCGCCGATCGCCGCGATGCCTTCGACCAATTCCGGAATCTGATGCGGGGCCAGCACTTCACCCGCCCACTGGCCATATTGCGTGTGGTTGGAGAACTGCACGGTATTGAGCGGCCAGACGTTCACCCCGACCCGCTGCATCGGGAAAACCGCGGCACTGTTGCCTGCGTGGCCGAACACCACGTGGGACTGGATGGCGAGCACATGGGGCGTACGTTTCATGCGGTGAGTTTTCCGTCAAACGATTGAAATTCAAGCCGCGCAGTATGCGACCAAACGCAGCCTGTACGACAGACCGGCGACGCAGTTAAGCTGGCACTATCTTGTTGGAGCACCCTGTTGATGCTGACCCTCGGAAATATCTTCGTGCTGATGCTGCTTGCCACCGGTGGCGCGTGGCTGTGGCATAACCACGGCTTGCGCGAGCGCGCGCTGGAGCGGGTCATGCAGCATTGCGCCAAGCTGCGGATCGAGCTGCTGGACGGCAACGTAGCCTTGAAGAAGATCGCCTTCATTAAAGACGCCAATGGCCGTCGGCGCCTGGCCCGTGTGTATAACTTCGAATTCACCGTGACCGGCGAAACCCGCCACACCGGAACCATCACTCAATTCGGCGCCCATAGCGCACAGATCGAGCTCGCGCCCTACCCGATGCCGTTCGACGACACACCGCCGGTGGTTGATATCGCGAAGCCCAGAGCTGAGGTGATTGAACTGAGTCAGTGGCGGCAAGAACACACGAAGTGGCGTCCATGAGTCGGATGTCAGTCTATTAAAACCAATCGCGGGCAAGCCCGCTCCCACAAGGTGCACACTGTACCTGTGGGAGCGGGCTTGCCCGCGATGTGGCCTTCAAAAACGGCACAAAAACTCGCTAATTTGCCTAAGTGCGGCACCCCGCCAAACCTTCCTGCAGTTCCGGGACAGCCTGCGGCTCACTGAAAATCAGCTCAATGCGCGAATCCCGACGCCATTCGCTGGGCTGCCAATCCAGCATCGAGTTATCCAGCGCATTCGCCGACACCCAACCCTCGGCACTGTGGATAACCAGCTTCGCCCGCCGCCATTCAAGGCGCTCAAGCCATTTCCCGATCAGTACGGCATCGAATATCTGACTCGGATGCCACCGCCATCCAACGCTCCAGCCGCCCTCCTGCGCCTGACTCAAGCAAATCGGCAGCGTGGGGTCAGTCCAAATGGCTGGCATCTGCGCCAATCCCTTGGGCACGACAAAGTTATCCACACCCCCGACAGCCTGAGCCCCGAGCCCTGGTAACTCGCTCAACGGCAAGACCGCTTGCTGCGTCCAGTACAAAGGACGCATCGGCAACTGTGCGGCGATTCGCTGGCGATCGCTGTCGTCGAGGCCTTCCGCCTTGTTCAGCAACAACAACCCGGCACTGTCCAAGGCTTGCTGTTGCGCCGCAGGCAGCGGTTTTCCGACCGCGAGCGCCTGGGCATCCAGCACCAGCACGCAAGGTTGAACAGCCAAGACGCCTTGCCACGGCGCCTCACTCAATTGCCTGAGCAACTGCGCCGGATGTCCCAGCCCGGAGGGTTCGATAAACAGTCGATCCGGTCGTGCCTTGCGCAGCAACCGCCCGAGGCCGATCTGAAACGGCGCACCATTGACGCAACACAAACAGCCCCCGGCCACTTCCCCCAGTGCGATACCATCGGCATCCTGGGTCAACAACGCGGCATCCAGACCGATCTGGCCGAACTCGTTGATCAACACCGCCCAGCGCTCACCCACGGGCCGCTGCGCCAACAGGTGCTTGATCAGGCTGGTCTTGCCGGCACCCAGCGGGCCGGCAATGACGTGGGTGGGAATGTTCTGCAACATGGTCGAGGTTTTCTGAGGAGGTAAAGAATGCGGTTGATGGGATGGTCGTTGCTTCTGGCGCTCACATCGGGCGAAGCGCTGGCTCAGGCCTGCGTGGTGCACAGCACGGCTGAGCGGCTCGACGTGAAGGTCTGCCAGCAAAACCGCAACATCCCGGAAAAACTGTTCGCCGACGGATTCTGCCAGCCGAATCTGCCCGGGCAGAAAGTCGAGGTGCAGTACGTCGATCAATGCCCTACCGGCGCGTTCGGGGTATGCAGCAACGCTCAAGTCGCCAATATGCCTTACCGGCAGGATATTCACTATTACGGCGTGGCCACCGATGCGGCGTATTTGAAGCCGTTTTGCGAAGCCCAGAGCCAGGGAACCTGGCTCAAACCTTGAGCGGCTAGCTCAGCCAGTCGAGAGTCAGGATCAAACGACGCTCGCCCGGCGCCGGCTGCGGCGAGCGGTGGATCAAACCAAAGCCTTCGTTGCCGTGCCACTTCTCCCCTTTAAGCAGCGCCACTTCACCGCTGGTGATTTGCTGGATCAGCGAATCGTCCTGCGGTTCGGCTTCAGGTTTGCCTAATTGCCGACGATCCATCACCCCTTCTTTCAGCCATTGGCTGCCGATACCTGCGTAGGTGGTGATCAACCGCACCGGCACATGATCGACGTGGAAGCGCGGGCACATGGCTTTGTCCAGAACCCGCAGGCGCAGGCCGATACGCTGGGCGCCCAACAGGCAAGCAAAAGCGCTGACCAGCCAGGAAACATCAGTGATAAAGCCTTCGTAGCCCTCAAGGTCGCTGAAGCCTGAGGCTAAACCGTGGAGATTGGGTTCGGCGTCATCGCCGGGCATTTCCAGGGACAGCGCCTCGGCCAACGGCTCGTTCAGGGACAACAACAAGCGACCGAAATCAGCAATATGCGCCGGGAGTTGGCGTTGCCAGAGAGCGAGGTTCACGCCGTCGTCCAGAATCCCGGTCAGCGCTTTTGGCGTATCACCTTGAACCTGACGAATGACCGGTCGCAGCTTCAGACTGGGCGCCAACATCAAGCAGCCGCCTCTTCGTGCCAAGGACCAAACGGATCGGGCAGTAACTGCCAGCCCTCGACACCCAAGGCCATCTCAGTATCCGTCAGCAGGCAGCTATCGAGTTCGATGGTGAGTTGCGCGAAATCGATGTTCTGGCCGATAAACACCAGTTCCTGGCGGCAATCACCGGTAGCTGCCGTCCAGTTCTCCATGATCCCGGCGGTGCTTTCTTCGTCTTGCGGCCACTGGTTTTTCGGCACGAAACGCCACCAGCGTCCGGCAAAACCGTGACGCATCAAGCCGCCGGCCTGGGACCAGCTACCAGCGTCCCGGTGTTTGCTGGCCAACCAGAAAAAGCCTTTGGAACGCAGCAATTTGCCGTTCACCCACGGACGGTCGATGAAGCTGAAGAAACGTTGCGGATGAAACGGTCGCCGCGCCCGATAGGCCGTGGAGGCGATACCGTATTCCTCAGTTTCCGGCACGTGCTCACCGCGCAATTCCTGCAACCATCCCGGCGCCTGAGCAGCCTTGTCAAAGTCGAAGCGCCCGGTGTTGAGAATCTTCTTGAGCGGCACTTCGCCCATGACCATCGGAATGATTTCCGCCTGGGAATTGAGCCGTTCAAGGATCGCGATCAATTCCTGACGCTCGCTACTGCTGATCAAATCGATCTTGCTGATCAGGATCACGTCGGCGAATTCGATCTGCTCGATCAACAGATCGGTGATTGAGCGTTCGTCCTCCTCCCCCAGGGTTTCGCCACGGGATGCGAGGCTTTCGGCGGCCTGATAGTCGAGCAGGAAGTTCATGCCGTCGACTACGGTAACCATGGTGTCGAGCCGCGCGACGTCCGCCAGGCTCTGCCCTTCTTCATCGCGAAACGTGAAGGTTTCCGCCACGGGCAGAGGCTCGGAAATGCCTGTGGACTCGATCAACAGGTAATCGAAACGACCGTCCCTGGCGAGTTTGCTGACTTCTTCGAGCAGATCTTCGCGCAAGGTGCAGCAGATGCAACCGTTGCTCATTTCCACGAGTTTTTCTTCGGCACGGTTCAGGCTGACATCGCGCTGAACTTCGCTGCCATCAATGTTGATCTCACTCATGTCATTGACGATCACCGCGACCCGCAAATTATCGCGATTACGTAATACGTAATTAAGAAGTGTACTTTTTCCTGCGCCGAGAAAGCCCGACAGGACGGTCACGGGGAGACGATTGGGCATCAGGTATTCCTCATCAGGATGTGGCCGGTCAAATCGCCCGTTGATGGCGTTCGCGCAGCTCTTCACGTTCTTTGGCTTCAATGCACAGAGTGGCGGTGGGTCGCAGCAACAGGCGCTTGAGGCCGATCGGCTCACCGGTTTCGCGGCACCAGCCGTACTCGCCGCGAGCCAGGTGTTCGAGGGCTTCGTCGATCTTGTCCAGGAGCTTCTTTTCCCGCTCCAGCAGGCGCAGTTGCCACTGGCGCTGTTCTTCAGCGCTGCCTATATCGGCGGGATCGCTGTGGGGTTCCTGCTCGCGTAACACATCGAACTCGCCGGCAATGCGCTCCTGCAGTTCGCTGCGCTGAGCCAGTAGCAGGTCGCGAAAGAAGCCTTGCTGGGCGTCGTTCATGTAATCGGCGGCGGGTTGAGCGAGGAGTTCTTGTTCAGTCATGGCGGCGGATCATCAGAGCGGGTGTATTTTGATGTTATAGTATAACAATACAAATAAGCCACTCCCCTCTTGCTCGCCACGACAAAGGGCACGATGCTTGCGCCCGTCCGCCCCCTTGAGAAATGCCATGGGAAACGTCCTGAAATTCTCACTGTTGAGCCTTTCGTTGCTGATCGCAGTCGATGCCTGGGGACAAATGCCGAGCCTGGCCAACTGCACTCGCAGCGCCAATTTGTTGGCCTGCGTAGATGCCGACGGCAATGCCTACAGCGTTAACACCGTCGGTAGCACGATCTATCTGCGCGGCTTCGAAGTAGCCGGTAAACGCCAATGGGCGCAAACCAATAGTCGCTACGGGCAACTGACGTTCTTCACGGGCATCGCGTCCGATGGCGAAGCCTGGGTCGGCTACAACCGCCGGGTTGGCTGGACAACCATCAATCGGTTTTCCAGCTCCGGCGGCAGCAGTGGCAAGTTCACGTGCAGCCGGATGACCGGCTGCTAGGCCTGCGTCTTTTTCTGTTCCTGCTGCCAGGCGATGTAACTGTTCATCGGTGGGTTCTTCTGAAAATAGCGCTGCAACCCTTCGAACAAACCATCGGCCACGGCTTGCTGATGACGGGCAGTCACCAGTCGCTGGCTGTCGCGGGCGTTCGAGATGAAGCCGATTTCCACCAGAATCGACGGCACATCCGGCGACTTCAACACGGCGAATCCTGCTTGTTCCACGCGCCTCTGATGCAGCGTGGTAATGCCCGCCAGGCTGCCAAGCACCGTGCTGCCCAGTTGCAAACTGGCGGCGATGGTGGCGTTCATCGACATGTCGAGAATCACCCCGGCGAGCATCGGGTCCTTGTCCTTGAGATTGAGCAGGCTGGTGGCGCCCAGCAGATCTGCACCGTTCTCCCGTTGCGCCATGAGGCGCGCCGTGGCTGAAGTCGCGCCACCTTCGGACAGGCAGTACACCGACGCACCTGAAGCGGTGAGACGCGGCGCCGCGTCCGCATGGACCGAGATGAACATGTCGGCCTTGTGCTTGCGGGCGATCTCCACGCGCTTGCGCAGCGGAACGAAGAAGTCATCGTTGCGCACCAGTTTCACGTCGAAGCCCTTCTCGCGCTTCAGCCGCTTGGCAAGCAGTTGGGCGATCGACAGCACTACGTCTTTTTCCCGCTCACCTTTGGCACCGACCGCGCCCGGGTCTTTGCCACCGTGACCAGGGTCGACTACCACGATGATGTCGCGCTTGGGGTGGGCCTTGTCGGTGACGGGTTCGCGTTTTTCCAACGGCGCCGCTGCGATCTGTAGCGGCGCAGCGGTCGTCAGATCGAGCACCAATCGGTGCCCCTGCCCGTCCTGGGGCGGCAGCAGGAAACTGTTGAGCTGCACCGGGCTGCTGAGGTCGAGGACGATCCGCGTATCGCCCTGACCGAAATGTCCGGAGCGGATTGAGCGAATCACCGTGTCGCTGAGTGCCAACTGACTGAAATCGCCGCTGAGATTGGCGCCACTCAGATCGATAATCAGCCGTTCCGGAGCGCTCAGGAAAAACGTCTTGTATTGCACCGGCCCGCTCAGATCGAACACCAGTCGCAGCTTGTCGTCAGAGCGCCACAGTCGTGCATTGCGGATTTGCGTGGCCGACGCACCAAAGGGTAACGCGAAGGCCGCGCTGGCTAGAATCAGGTTGAGCAAGTGACGTCTGTGCATGTGAAAGCCCGTTCATGAAAAAGGCATCGTCGATTTGACTGTTATAATATAACATGCCAAATCAACTCCCACGATGGACCTGCTCATGAATGCGCTGACTCTGCCGGATATCGCCGCGCAGGCCTCACGCCAAGCCCTGCCACTCGATTGGGTGGGCATGTGCGGCATTGCTCTTCCTGTTGTATTCGACGGCCAGCGGCTGAGCGCAAAGGCCGACGCTGGCGTTAGCCTCGACGATGGAGAGGCGCGCGGCATCCATATGTCGCGGCTGTATCTGGCGTTGGAAATGCTTGAGCAGGAAAACCTTTCACCGGCGTTGTTGCGGCGAGTCTTGCAGAGTTTTCTCGAGAGCCATGAAGGACTTTCCCACAACGCTTACCTAAAGATTCACACCGATCTACTGCTCAAAAGACCTGCGCTCATCAGTCCGCTAGCCGGTTGGAAAATTTATCCGGTGAGCATCAAAGCCAGTTTGAAAAACGCGATGTTCCACGTGGAACTAAAAATCGACGTTCCTTATTCCTCAACCTGCCCGTGCTCAGCAGCGCTTTCGCGGCAGCTGATTCAGCAGCAATTCGTTGATGACTTTGCCAATAAGTCACTGCAACACGCCGACGTTCTGGCTTGGCTCGGCTCCACGAAAGGCATCGTCGCCACGCCGCATAGCCAACGCAGCAATGCGCAATTGCAGCTGCGTCTGGACGACTACCTGGATGACCTGCCGCTGATCGCCGCAATCAACGACGCGGAAGCAGCCCTCGGCACCGCAGTGCAAACCGCCGTGAAACGCGCCGATGAACAAGCCTTCGCCCTCGCCAACGGCCAGAACCTGATGTTCTGCGAAGACGCTGCTCGACGCTTGAACCTGGCCCTGAAACGCTCCCCGGGCATCAACGCCTTTCACGTGCGAGTCGTTCACGCCGAAAGTCTTCACGCCCACGATGCCGTTGCCGAAAGCCGTTGGAATTGGGAGGCCGCATGATCCGATGCCAAGCCTTGCGCTGGGGCGCACCCGGTCAACCGCTCACTCCGTCGGTGGATCTCCAACTACCCAAAGGAAGTCTGACCGCCGTCATCGGGGCCAACGGTTCGGGTAAAAGCAGCCTGCTAAAAGTCATCGCCGGCCTGCAAAAACCACTGACCGGAAAAGTCATCATTGATGTTCCACGCAAAGGCGGCCTTTCGTTCCTGCCTCAGCAACAACACCTGGACCGGCAATTCCCCATCAGCCTGCAAGAGTTGGTGGCTGCAGGTTTCTGGGGCAGCAAGCAAACTCCGGAAATTCGCAGCCAGCGACTCAAGTCTGCGCTGGAAGACTGGTGCCTGACCGGCCTGGAACATCGCCCATTGATGGCCCTCTCCGGAGGCGAATTGCAACGTGCCCTGCTCGCTCGGTTGAGTCTTGCCGAAGCCCCCTTGCTGCTGCTTGATGAACCTCACGCCGCGCTCGACGAACTCGGCCAGGCGCTGCTCTGGAAACACATCCACGCTTGGCATGCCGAAGGTCGAACCCTGGTCGTGGTGTGTCATGACCTGGCCGCTGTGCGCCAACATATTCCGCAAGCCCTATTGATCAAGAGCAGCGGCTGCGTCGTCGGCCCCAGTACCGATCTGATTCACCAACAACCCCAGACGCAGGTGGCCTGATGATCGCTGCCGCTCAGCTTTGGCAACCGTTCCACGAATTCGTATTCATGCGCCGGGCGTTGCTCGGTGGTCTCGTTCTGGCGTGCAGCACCGCTCCGCTTGGGGTGTTTCTGATCCTGCGACGCATGAGCCTGATCGGCGATGCAGTGGCTCACGGCATCTTGCCGGGCGCCGCATTGGGCTTCTGGTTTGCCGGGTTGAGTCTGCCCGCGTTGACCATCGGTGGCCTCGGTGCGGGCCTGAGCATGGCCGGACTGGCGGCCTGGATTACCCGCCGCACTGGCCTGCGAGAGGACGCGAGCCTGGCCGCGATTTACCCGATATCGCTGGCCAGCGGCGTGCTGATCCTCGGCATCGCAGGCAAGCGTCTGGACCTGTTGCACCTGTTGTTTGGCTCGGCACTCGCGGTCGATGGGCCGACTTTGACCGGCATGGTTTGGGTCTCGGGCTTCAGCCTGATCGCCATGGCCCTCATCTACAAACCCCTGTTACTGGACACCCTCGACCCGCTTTTTCTGCAAACCGTCAGCCGCCTCGGGCCTCTGGCTCATGGGGTATTTCTGACCCTGGTGGTGCTGAATCTGGTGATCGGTTTCCAGGCCATCGGCGCCCTGATGGTGGTCGGTTTGATGATGTTGCCAGCCGCCGCTTCTCGCTTCTGGAGTCGTCGCTTGCCGGCACTGATGGTCATCGCCGCGCTGCTCGGCTGCCTCTCGGTCTGGCTCGGATTGTTGCTGTCGTTTTACTACTCGCTGCCCAGCGGCCCGGCGATCGTGCTGGTGGCTGGCGCTTTGTATCTGCTGTCCGTGGTGTTCGGTCCGGTGCACGGTTTACTGCGCCGCCCGCCTTTGCTCACATCCCAATGAGGTGTTGCCCGATGCGCGCTTTACTCGTGCTGTTCAGTTTGATGCTGTCGATGTCACTGTCTGCCGCGGAAAAACTCCAGGTCGTCACCAGCTTCAGCATCCTCGCCGACATGACTCATCAGGTCGGCGGCGACCATATCCAGATCACCAACATGGTCGGGCCGGACGCCGATGCCCATACCTACGAGCCGACGCCGGACGATGCCAAGGCATTGCTCAAAGCCAAACTGATCATCAAGAACGGGCTGGGTTTCGAGCCATGGCTGGACCGTCTGGTGACCAGCACCGAGACCAAAGCTGCGGTCATCAGCGCCAGCCACGGCGTCATTCCACGCTCGCTGGATGAAGACGGCGAAACCATTCCCGACCCACACGCCTGGCACAACCTGGCGAACACCGAGCTGTACATCAGCAACATCACCAAAGCGTTGATCGCCGCCGACCCTGCGAACAAAGCCGACTACGAACACAACAGCCAGGCCTACCTGAAAAAGATCTACGCCTTGCTCGCCGAGGCCAAAGCCAAGCTCGGTTCGCTGCCGCCGGGTAATCGTAAAATCGTGACCTCCCATGACGCCTTCGGCTATCTCGGTCAGGCTTACGGCATCGACTTCATGGCGCCACAAGGTCTGTCCACCGAACGTGAACCGTCGGCCGCCGAAGTCGCTGCGCTGATCACACAGATCCGTCAGGCCAAGGTCAAAGCGGTGTTCATGGAAAACATCAAGGACGCACGCCTGCTCAAGCAAATCGCCGATGAAAGCGGCGCGCATATCGGCGGCACGCTGTACTCCGATGCCCTCGCGGCGAGCGGTCCCGCCAGCACGTTCGCCGGGTTGTTCGAATACAACCTCAACACCTTGTATGAGGCGTTGAGCAAGCCATGATCCGCAAGAATCCTTCGGGTGATCTGCCGTTGATTGCGGAGTCCGCGTACGTGGATAAAACCGCCATCATCTGCGGCAAAGTGGTGATCGGCGAGAACGTGTTCGTCGGTCCGTACGCGGTGATTCGCGCCGATGAAGTGGACGACTCGGGCGAGATGGAGCCCATCACCATCGGCGCTAATTCGAACATTCAGGACGGCGTGGTGATTCACTCCAAGTCCGGTGCAGCGGTGACCATCGGCGAGTTCAGCTCCATCGCCCACCGCTCCATCGTGCATGGCCCCTGCACCGTCGGTAACCGCGTGTTCATCGGATTCAACAGCGTGCTGTTCAACTGCGCGGTGGGCGACGGTTGTGTGGTGCGGCACAACTCGGTGGTCGATGGTCGTGACTTGCCTGAAGACTTCTACGTGCCCTCCACCACGCGCATCGGCCCCAACACTGACCTGTCGCAGTTCCCACCGGTGAGCGTCAGCGCCTCGGAGTTTTCCGAAGACGTGGCGCGCACCAACGTCGATCTGGTGCGCGGCTACAAAGCCCTGCAAAACGAGTTCTGACCATGAGCAGCGTGCTGATTCGCAATGCCCGGCTGGTCAATGAAGGTCGTGAGTTCGACGGTGATTTGCTGGTAAGCCACGGTCGCATCGTCAAGATCGCCAGCAGCATCGAAGGTGAAACGGCCACCGTGGAAATCGACGCCAACGGCCAATGGCTACTGCCGGGCATGATCGATGACCAGGTGCATTTCCGCGACCCCGGAGCGCCGGACAAGGGCAGCTTTCATACCGAATCTCGAGCGGCGGTGGCCGGCGGCATCACCAGTTTCATGGACATGCCCAACACCTCCCCAGCCACCCTGACCCTCACCGCGCTAGCCGACAAGAAGCGTCGAGCGGCGACCGACTCAGTGGCCAATTACGGTTTTCATTTCGGCGTGAGCAATGACAATCTCGACACGGTTGCCGCGCTCAACCCTTGCGAAGTGGCCGGGGTCAAAGTATTCATGGGCGCCTCCACCGGCAACATGCTGGTGGACGATCCACGGATTCTCGAGCGGCTCTTCGCCGAGGTGCCGACCATTTTGTTGGCCCACTGCGAACACACGCCCAGCATCGAAGCCAATGCCACGAACCTGCGAGAGCTGTTCGGCGAGCACCTTCCACCCGCCGCTCACCCGCTGATCCGCAACGCCGAAGCGTGCTTTCGCTCCTCTTCAATGGCCGTTGATCTGGCCAGGCAACACGGCACCCGACTTCACGTTTTACACTTGAGCACGGCCCGCGAACTGGCGCTGTTCGAAGACCAGCCGCTGGCACAGAAACGCATCACCGCCGAAGTCTGTCTGCATCACTTGCTGTTCGATGATCGCGACTACCCGAGCCTTGGCAACCTGATCAAGTGCAACCCGGCGATCAAGACTCAGACCGACCGCGATGCCTTGCGCCAAGCGCTGTTGAGCAATCGACTGGATGTGATCGGCAGTGATCACGCGCCTCATACCTGGGCCGAAAAACAGCGATCCTACAGCCAGGCGCCGTCCGGTTTGCCGTTGGTGCAACACGCCCTGCCCGCGTTGCTGGAGCTGGTGTCCGATGAGATATTGCCGATCACCACCCTCGTGGCCAAGACCAGTCACCGGGTCGCCGATCTGTTTGCCATCCCCGACCGCGGCTACCTGCGCGAAGGCTACTGGGCAGATCTGGTGTTGATCAAACCCGAGCCCGATGGCCTTGCCGTTTCCCGGCAACCGATCCTCTCTCAATGCGGCTGGACGCCCTTCACCCACCATAGCTTTCGCCACAGCGTCAGTACTACTGTGGTGTCGGGGCAAATTGCCTGGCACAACCAACGTCTTAATGACAGCTGCCAGGGTTTAGCTCTACGGTTTATGCGCTAGCGCGCGTTGTCGAAAACATTCGAGAACTCCGATCATGATCCACATCACCCTGCCCGATGGTTCATTGCGTGAGTACGATCAGCCGCTGTCTGTGTATGAAGTTGCTGCAAGTATCAGTCTCGGGTTGGCTAACGCGGCGGTGGCCGGTCGGGTCGACGGCGTGTTGGTGGACTGTGGTTTCCTGATCGAGGGCAATGCCCGGGTCAGTATCGTCACGCCCCAGGAACCCGATGGCCTGGAGATCCTTCGCCGTTCCTGCGCGCTGATGCTGGCCACTGCCGTCAAACAGCTCCATCCGAATGCGCAGTTGCGAGCCGGATCGTCGCTGGGTGATGGTTTCTTTTATGAGTTTGCTTTCCACCGCTCTTTAACTCTGGCCGAGCTGCCAGCTATCGAAGCGCGCATGCATGCACTGGCGGCGACCAACCATTCGATCCGACGGGCAACAGCTCCCCGGGCGACGTCAACCGAACGGTTATCGCTGTATCGCTTGGGGGATTTTGAAAGTTTCGCTGCAGGCCCGCATGTTCCCACCACCAAGGTATTGCAAGCATTCACTCTGGACCATATCAGCGGCACGTCACAGCAACAGATCTACGGCACGTGCTGGTCCAGCCAACAGGAGCTGGACACTTGGCGAGCGCCGCCGCAAGTGATGGTCGTGAACATCGATGAACGTCAGAGCGCTTATGCGCACTCGGTGACCCAGGCACTGCGCCGCCGCGAACTGCGGGCCAACTCGGATCTGCGTAACGAGAAAATCAGCCACAAGATTCGCCAGCACAGCCAGAAAGTGCCGTATCTGTTGGTGGTGGGAGAGAAGGAAAAGGAAGGCGGGTTTGTCAGTATGCGCAGCGGCAGCGGGGAGGACTTCGGGGAGAAAGGGATTGAGGCGGTGTGTGAATTGTTGAATCCGCCGAAGATTCAAGGTGACTAAACGGACGCCTTCGCGGGCAAGCCCGCTCCCACAAGGTCAAATGTGATCCCTGTGGGAGCGGGCTTGCCCGCGAAGCTTTTAGGCCCGCGGTTTAACGGTCCCGCAATCCTGGCCCAACCACACAGCGCGAGTATCGAGGCTGCCCTTCTGCTGAATGCCGGTGGCGTTGAAAGTGCCGTTGACCTTGGTGGTGAACTCACGATCGCTGAGGAATGTGGCGACACCCGCACCTTGCGCTTTCGGACAGCTGAAACGGAATTTCCACTGGTTGCCGGTACGTTCGGTGATTTGCTGCTTGCAGCCCGATTGTGGGTCCGTCAGTGGAATGTTGTCGGTCTTCACCTGCTCAGGCGTCAGGCAAGCCCGAATACCTTTACCGCCCATGGTGATGCCCTGCTTCTCCAGCTGAGCGCGCTGTTCAGGGGTCATCTGACTCTGTATCTGGCCGAGAATCAGTTGAAGATCGGGCAGGTTCTGGTCATCGACCTTCATGTTGCTTGAAGTCATTTCCCACAAACCCGGTTGCAACATCTGCGCCTGAGCAGCCACAGGAAGTGCCAAACCAAACGCAATGGCCAAACCCAGCAGACGAACGTTCATCGAGTAACTCCTGATCATTAGTGGCCGTTAGACGTCAGCTACGGGCTTCGGTTCATGGACCAATTAAATAGCGACATTCTGCCCGGAACATGGTCTGTTAAGCATGAATCTTCAGGAGCAAGGCTGCCCCATGGATTATTTTGGACCGCATGTTTTTGGTTATCTGATCGCTCTGCTGCACACGCTGGGCTCGATTGCCGCCATTCATGCCGTATTGACCGTTCGGACCGCTCAAGGCTCGATCGCCTGGGCTCTGTCCCTGCTGTTCATTCCCTACCTCACCCTTATCCCCTATCTGGTCTTCGGCCGCAGCACCTTCGATGGCTATATCAAGGCCCGGCGGCAAGCCAACGAAGAAATGCGCAAGGCAATCTCCGAGCTGAACTGGCGCCCCTGGGTAGAAGAGGCACTGGCTGCTCGCGCCTCCAGCGCCTACGCGTCTTTGAGGGCCATGCCGAAACTGGGACGTATGCCGTGTCTGGCGAATAACGAAGTGCGCTTGCTGATCGACGGCCAAGCCACCTTCGAGGCGATTTTCGACGCCATCAGCAACGCCCGGCAAGCGGTGCTGATCCAGTTCTTCATCATCCACGATGACCGCCTCGGCCAACGCCTGCATACCTTGCTGACCAAGAAAGCTGCAGAGGGCGTGGCGATTTACTTGCTCTACGACCGCATCGGCAGCCACTCCCTGCCCCACAGTTACGTGCAACCGTTGCGCGATGCCGGTATCGAGGTCAAAGCCTTCGCTACCCGCAGCGGCTGGCTCAACCGCTTTCAGGTCAATTTCCGCAACCACCGCAAGATCGTAGTGGTCGACGGGATTGTCGGTTTTGTCGGCGGGCTCAACGTCGGCGACGAGTACATGGGCGAGAAACCGCCCTTGGCACCATGGCGCGACACTCATGTGCAAGTGCGCGGGCCAGTGGTGGCCTGCATGCAGGAATCCTTTGCCGAAGACTGGTTCTGGGCGGCCCGTTCGCTGCCGCCGTTGATCCTGCCGGAGGTTTATCCGGATGACGGCGTGCTCTGCCAATTGCTGGCCAGCGGCCCGGCGGATTCCTACGAAACCTGTTCGCTATTCTTTGTCGAAGCCATCCATGCGGCGACGGAACGGGTGTGGATCACCAGCCCTTACTTTATCCCGGACGAAGCGGTATTCGCCGCGTTGCGACTGGCAGTGTTGCGCGGTGTGGATGTACGGATTTTGTTACCGTCGCGGCCGGATCACCGGATCGTCTACGCCGCTTCCAGCCTTTACGCCTTCGAAGCGGTACGTGCTGGCGTGCGCTTGTTCCGTTACCAGCCGGGGTTCATGCATCAGAAAGTGGTGTTGATCGACAGTGAAATCAGCGCCATTGGCAGCGCCAACATGGACAACCGTTCGTTCCGGCTGAATTTCGAAGTGATGTTACTGACGGTCGATAGTGTATTTGCCGCCGAAGTGGAACAGATGCTCAACGACGACTTCGCCCAGGCTCACGAGATCGCCAAAGAAGAAGGCCGGGAGACCCACCGCCTGCAACAGATCGGCATGCGGATCGCCCGGCTTATTTCACCGATTCTTTAAGGGTTGTAAATGTCATCGCGGGTCCATGGCAGTTCATGGCTGCCATCGGGATGGGTTTTCACCGCAAGGATTTGATGCAGGTTGATCCAGCCTCTGGCGAAGGCATAGGCGCACCCCGCCAGGTACAACCGCCAGATCCGCAAAGCCTGCTCCGGCACCAGTTTGCCGGCGGCTTCCAGATTGTCCTCCAGGCGTTCGCTCCAGTGGTCCAGGGTTCGCGCGTAATGCAGGCGCAGGCTCTCGACATCAACGATTTCCAGCCCCGCATCGCTGATCTCAGCCGAGATCATCGACAGGTGCGGCAGCTCGCCATTGGGGAACACGTACTTCTCGATGAACTCCCCGGCACCGCGCCCGACCGGACGACCGTCGATGTGTTTGGCGGTGATCCCGTGGTTCATCACCAGGCCACCCTCTTTCACTGCGCCGAACAAGGTTTTGCAGTACTCGGCAAGATTCGCATGGCCAACGTGTTCGAACATGCCGACGCTGACCACCTTGTCGAAGCGCCCGTCCTGAGGCAAATCGCGGTAGTCGAGCAGTTGCAGTTCGATCTGATCCTCCAGACCTTCGGCTTTCACCCGTTCGCGGGCCAGTTCCAATTGCTCTTTACTGAGCGTGATCCCGAACACCTTTGCGCCGAACTCACGAGCCGCATACCGCGCCAACCCGCCCCAGCCGCAACCGACATCCAGCAGATATTCGCCTGGCTGCAACCGCAGCTTGCGGCACAGGTGACGAAACTTGGCCTGCTGGGCTTGCTCGAGGGTTTCACTGCCGGTCTCGAAATAGGCGCAGGAATACGCCATATCGCTGTCGAGCCACAGTTGATAAAACGCGTTGGAGAGGTCGTAGTGATAGGAGATGGCTTTGGCGTCGGCTTCCTTGTCATGCACCGCGCGCACCGGTTGCACTTCGTCGTCTTCGTTGAGCAGCGCCTGACTCCATTCATCGCACACACGAATCACATCGCTGATGGAGCCTTCCAGTTCCAGCTTGCCTTCGACGAACGCCGCCCCCAACGCATCGAGGCTGGGATGGGTGAACTGGGTAACCATGTGGGGGTCCTTGACCACAATGGTGACGCTGGGCGTCGGCCCCAGATTGAACTCATGGCCGTCCCAGAGTCGCAAGCGAAGCGGTAATTGCAGATTCTGTAAGGCCGGTGGAAGTTGCGCGAGCATGAAAAGCCCCCCTTTTTCAGACGACAAATCTGAGGGTAGACCATCCTTGAAAAATAGCAGGCTATCGAATTAATAGCCTTTTTCTATTCCCGGTGTTGCCTGCAACACTGAAACCATCCAACGGGCGACCGTTGAAAATGATCGCCTTACCCTAGATGACTACAAATCCGGCACGCAGTTCTGAAAAGTTGTAGACGCTCACACCTCATCCTTAAGCTTGAGTAGGGGTTCCTGAAAGCGTAGCAAACGCCCGGCATTACCGAGCACCAATAACGTGCTCAAGTTGTGCAACAGCGCGGCAATCATCGCGCCTGCCGCGCCAAGCCAGCCGAATGCGGCGAACGCGACGATGGCCAGGGTCCAGCCCAAACCGATAATCACGTTGACCTGCAAGGTCTGGCGGCATTGGCGACTCAAGCGCACACAGGTTCCGAGCCGGCGCAGATCGCTGCCAATCAGTACGATATCGGCCGAGGCCAGCGCGATGTCCGCGCCGCCCGCGCCCATGGCCACGCCGACGACACCGGCCTTGAGCGCCAGGGAATCGTTGATGCCGTCTCCCACCACCATCGGCCGGAAACCGCTGCCGATTTCCTTCAGCACTCGATTGAGTTTGTCCTCGGGCAAAGCCTGGGCTTCGACATCGCTGATGCCCACATCCCGGGCCAGCGTGTGCGCAACGCTTTGCCGATCCCCGGTGAGCAACAGCTGACGACCCAAACCCAATTCACGCAACTCACTCAGGGCAAACCGCGCCTCGGGCTTGACGCTGTCGGCGAGCAACAGCCAGGCGAGAAATTCACCGTTGAGTGCCAACCCGGCAATCGGGCCGTCGTGTTCGGGAACAGCTGATGTATCGATGCCCAATTGCGCGAACAGCTCCGGACGACCGAGGGCCGCCTCGCCCTGCTCGGTCATCGCCACTACACCCAGCCCCTGACGCTCGTGAATGTCGGAAAGCAGCAGAAAGTGTTCCTGAGTAACCAATCCGGCCAAGGCGCGGCTGACCGGGTGGCTGCTGGCGGAACCGAGGCTGGCAGCGAGCTTCAGTACGTGACTGCGATCCTGCAGAGGACTGTCGATGGATTGCAGGCGCAAGGTGCCGAACGTCAGGGTTCCGGTCTTGTCGACCACCAACGACGTAAGGTCAGCCAACTCTTCGAGGAATGCCGAGCTGCGAATCAGAATCCCGTGCCGAGCCGCCACCGCCACCCCGGCGATGGCTGTGGCCGGTGCCGACAACACCAGCGCGCAAGGGCAAGCCGCTACCAACACGGCGAGCATCGCTTGCGCATCGTTGGTGATGAACCAGGTCACGGCCGCCAGCAACAACACCAGCACCATATAGCTGCCAGCGTAGCGTTCGAGCAAACGGGTGATCGGCGGCTTGGAACGTTCGGCGCTTTGCATCAGCGCGATGACCTTACCCAAGGTCGATTCGTTACCGGTGCGGGTCACTTCAATGCGCAACAGGCCATCAAGATTGATCGCCCCGCCGAACACCGACATGCCCACACCGGCTTCTATTGGTACCGACTCACCGGTAATCGAGGCGGTATCGAGGCTTGCCTGACCGGACAACACCCGGCCATCCGCCGGCACTCGATCGCCGGCACGCACCTCCACGAAGTCACCGGCCTTGAGGGTGCCGTTGTCGACTTCAACGACGGAACCGTCAGCCTGAATCTTGCGCGCATGGCTGCGAGTCAGTTTGCCGAGGGCATGAATCGCCTCCTGCGATCCGATTACGCTGCGCTCTTCCAGCACGTGGCCGAAGATCATGATGATCGGTAGCAGAGCCGCGGTGAGCAGATCGCCTGTGGCCCAAGCGCCGAGCATGGCCAGGGCGATCAGTTGATCGGTGATCCCGTGCAGGCTGGGATAACGCAGGCTGTACCACGCCGAGCGCATGACCGGCACGGCCACCAGCAAGGAAGCGAACCCCAGCAGCAATTGGCTGACACCGGTCTGCTCCGGCGACAACCAGCGCCAGATCAGGCCCAGTGCAAGCAACCCCAGTGCAAGCATGGCCAGGGTCAACTGGCGCGCGGCGCTACGTTGTTCAGCCGAGGACAACATGCTCGGCGCGGCGGCGGTGTGGGCAGTCATTGCGCAGCTCCCTGAATGATCAGGCGGGAATCGTCTTTCGGATCAACCGTGGTCACCGAGCCGGCCTGCCCGAGAATCTTCGGCATCCGCTCACGGTAAATACGCAGCAGCATTTGCGGGTCAGTGCCCTGTTGTTGCGCCTTGGCCAAACTCAGCACCGTGGCGGTGTCGGCAGAGGCTTTGGCCAAGCGTTCGCTGGCTTGGGCGTGAGCCACTTGCAGCGTGCGGTCGGCTTGTTCGTTGGCCGACTGAGTCAGTTTCTCGGCTTCAGTGCGTGCGTTGGCCACGACTTTGTCGGCTTGCTGACTGGCAGTTAATACTGCATTGAACGCGTTCACCGCCGGGCCGGGCAGACTCGACTGCACATCGACCCGCACCACTTCGATGCCCATCCCCTGTCCCGTCGCCGTCAGTTCGGCCAAGCGCTGATTGATGCCCCGCACCAGATCGCCGCGTAGACGTTCGCGGCGCTCAGCGGCCTGATTGTCGGCACCGATCAGTTCCGGTCGAGCCACCAGAATGGTGTCCAGGTCTCGTGCGGCGGTGAGCGCCACGGCGCTGCGGGTCACCAGCCGATCCAGTGCCGGCAGCACATGTTCACCTTGAAGAACGAAGGCATACGGCTCGGTGACTTTGTAGAACACCCGCACATCCAGTTGCACAACACCTGCATCACCGGTCAACAAATAACCTGAGCCGGCGAGCGCATCGCTGATCGGCGTGGCGAAACTCGCCACTCGATCCGCCTGCAATGCAGCATCCATGCGCAGCAGATTTTCTACACGGCGCTCGATCACCCGATCCGCTGCCGGCAACAGGATTACCTGCTCGAACGGGCGCGGCCATGCCAACAGCAAACCGGCATTTTGAATGCGATCCAGTGCGCCGAAGTGCAGCACCACGGCACGATTTTGCGGGTCGATTTGCCGCACATTGGAGAATGCCCACGCCAAAGCAGCCAACACGGTCACGGCGTACAGCGCCAAAAAAGCCAAGCGCCCGGCCTGAATCCAGGGGCTGCTCAACTCATTTGTTCCACGTGGAACTAAACTCATGGCTGCGATCCGGACTTGTTATCGAGCGTCGGCGGACCGTCAACCAACACCCGAAACGGCGCGGCATCGGTACGTAAAATCAGTTTGGTGCCCGGCGTGACGATGGTGCCCAAGGTGTCGAGAGAACGCAGCAAGTTGTAGAGCTGCGGCGAACCGGCGTAGGCACGGCCGTAAATCTGCGCGGCTTCGACGCGGGATTGGGCTTCGATGTCCGCAGCTTTCACTGTCGCATCAGCTTGCACGATCCGCGCATCACGCTCTGCCGCAGAGCGAATTTGCGCGGCTTCACGCTTGCCGATGGCCGTGCGTTCAGTGGCGATGGTTTCACGCTCGGCGCGCATACGATCGACAGTCGCGGTGAGCGTCACCGACGGCAAGGTTAAACGCTCGATGCCGACTTGCAGCACTCGCACGCCATAAGTGGTGAGCAACTGTTGATCGATCTGCTGGCGCAGCTGTGCTTCAAAATCGGCGATGCGTACTTGGTTGGCATCGGTGTTCACCAGGTTGGCCAGATCGAAACTGCTGGCGGTGGTTTCCAGCGCCGAGCCTACAAAGGTGCGGATCTGCCGTGCCGCTTCGTCCGGCTGGTTCTGTACGGCGCGCATAAAACGTTGCACGTTGTCTGGATCACCCTGCACCTGCCAGGCCACGTAGGCTTGCACGATGATGCGCAGGCCATCGCGCGTGCCCACATCCTGCAAACCGCTGGAGGTGGTACGCAGCCGCAGATCCACCGGGATCGCCGCCTCGAACGGTGCCGGCCAACGCCAACCAAGTCCCGGCTCCAGCAACACCCGCGATGGATTGCCGAAGCGCGTAATCACCGTGGCCTCGCCCGAGCGCACTTGCACCAGGCTCGCTGCCGCAATGGCAAACGCCACCAGCAGCGCCGCCCAACCCATTCGCCGCCACGGGAAAGGGCCAGCTTCTTGTGGATCACCGTGGTGATGATGGTGATGACCGTGGTGATGCCCGCCATGGCCGTGATCGTGGCCGGCGTGATCATCGTGATCGCGATTGTGAGTAGGCGTCGACTGGCTCAATGGACAGCTCCAGGTTGAACAGTATTACGCGGCGGCGCAGGATCAGCCGGCAGCGTGAATGTACGTAGGTCGATGGTCGGTGCATTACCGCTGCCGCCCAGACGATGATCGAGAACCAGCAACTTGGCGTTGGCCAAACCTTGGGTCAGTTGACTGAGGTATTGCTCCAGCACGAAGGCCTGGCCGGCGCTGGAAAAAGCCTTTCGCTCGGCGGCAAATTTCAGGTCGGCGGCCTGAGCGGTCGAATTGATTTCATGAGCACTGGCCGTGGCTTGATCATGAGCGATGCTGGCCTGCAATTGCGCCTGATTGGTCGCCTCCGCCGCTGCACCGCGCTCACGGGAAATCAATGCCTGAGCACCAATCTGCGCCGCTTGCACGCCGTGATAAGCGTTGGCGGCCCCCGCTGGCGGATGAATGGCTTCAACCACCGTGGCGAGAATTTCCACGCCGCTGTCGAGTTTTTGCAGGTCAGCCTGCACAGCGCGACCGATTTCTTCGGCGAGCCCTACCCTGTCCTCGCCGAGCAAACCATCAAGGGTTCGCGAGGCGAAGTCGTGAACCAGAATCCGGCTGGCGGTGCTGCGGATCAACGTTGGCACATCGGCGCTGTTGTACGTTGCTGCCAGCGCCGCCTGATCGCTCAGGCCAATGCGATAGACGAAGCGCACATCCATGTTGACGATCTGGAAGCTCTGTTTGTCGGCGCGGCTGCTGGCGATGACTTGGGATTTGTCGTTCACATGGCTGGCATCCCACAAGCGATTGGCAATCGCCGGTGCCGGGCCTTCGGCAGGTTCGGCTGCGACTGGTGCCGAGGTTTCGCCAACGCTGGTGGCCAACTCGTGGACCACGCCGTTCTCGACGCTCAGCACGCGGCCCAGCGGCCACGGTAAACCAGCGTGCAAACCAGGACCGAAAACTTCCACCGGTTTGCCAAAGCGCTCATAGATACCGCGCCCCTGCAGCGATATTTCGTGAATGCCGGTGAGCGACCAACCGACGATTGCCACCACCGCCAGCACCGGTAAAAACGCCCGGCGCATGTAGGTGAAGGCCCAGATTTGTCGCAGGTCGATACCGAAGCGGTTGTGCAGTTCGTGCTGCAATGCGAGCAAAGGCTGCGGCGGCCAGCGCAGCATGTCGGCGACGAAGCTTCGCGCCAGCAACGCCGGTTCCAGCTGTTCACGACGGGGACTGAACAGCGACAACACGGCGCGCAGCAGCAACTCGACAGCGACCAGCCCCGGCAGCAAGCCGATCAGCACCGCCAGACGCACCGGCCAGACCGATGTTTCGCTGCCGAACAACAAACACAGGGCGCTGAGCACCAGGCAAATAATCGCGACCCGCGTCAGCTGCGCCAACGACCCTGCTTCGGGCCACTGGGCGACGTTTTCCTGCGCCAGTTGCCGCTCCAGCACCAGCAAACCGAACGCCAGCAACAACGACAGCGCGGCGCCGACACTGGCCGACAACCCCAGCGCAGCGGGCGGCAAGGTCAGATTCCAGATTTGCTCGATGCTGTACAGCATCAACAATGCCCAGCCGCCAAGCCATAGCGTCGGTGCACCGATCTGCCCCAGCAAGCGCAACCAACGCTGACTGATCCGGTCCAGCAACCGCTCGTACCAGCCTTCAGCGGCAACGACTTCCTCAGCGACAACCACCGGCACCAACACAGCCGGATTCATCGCCCGTGCGCGCCATTGCGTCACCCACCAAGCTGATTGCAGGCCGGCGACCAGCACCAGCAAACCGGCGCTCTGATTGACCAGCAACGCCGGCCAAAGCGACTGCGGCGCAAACAGCCCGACAAAAAACGCCAGCACCAACCCTGCGCCAGCCAAGGCACCCAAACCGATCGCGAATTGCCGCAATCGCCGTCCTTGAACCACCGCCTGCTGAAAGCGCGGCAGCCCTGCTATCTGTGCTCCATCGCCATCGAGATCGACTTGCATACCACCCCAGCCATTGCTCACATCACAATTCGTTACGATATAACGAAAATGGTGAAATTTTCGTCCTGAATCGTTCTATGTAAAAGCGTTAAACCTGTCGCCAAGCTGAAGCCTTGACCGAAATGCTGAGAAACGCTCATATTACGTTCGTAATTTTTTCTGAAGACTACTTTTTTTCGATCCCGTCCCTCTCAATCCAGGAGTTGCACCATGAGCACCTATGACGTCGTAATTCTGGGCGCCGGCCCCGGCGGTTACAACGCAGCGATCCGCGCCGGGCAGTTGGGCTTGAAAGTGGCGTGCGTGGAAGGCCGCGCCACTCTGGGCGGGACCTGCCTGAATGTCGGCTGCATGCCGTCCAAGGCCCTGCTGCATGCCTCCGAACTCTACGACGCGGCCATGGGGGCGGAATTCGCCAACCTGGGGATTGAGGTCAAACCCGTCCTCAACCTTGTTCAAATGATGAAACAGAAGGATGAAAGCGTTACCGGGCTGACCAAAGGCATCGAGTTTCTGTTTCGCAAAAACAAAGTCGACTGGATCAAGGGCTGGGGCCACATCGACGGGCCGGGCAAAGTCACGGTGACCGACAGCCAGGGCGTCAAGACCGAGCTGAGGGCCAAGGACATCGTTATCGCCACCGGTTCCGAACCCACTCCCCTGCCCGGCGTGGACATCGATAACAAACGCATCCTCGACTCCACGGGCGCCCTGTCGCTGAACGAAGTACCGAAGCACCTGGTGGTGATCGGTGCCGGGGTGATCGGCCTGGAGCTGGGTTCGGTATGGCGGCGCTTGGGCGCCCAGGTGACGGTGGTCGAATTTCTCGACCGGATCTGCCCCGGTGTGGATGGTGAAGCGGGCAAGACCCTTCAGCGCTCATTGAGCAAGCAAGGCATCAGCTTCAAGTTGAGTTCGAAAGTCACCAGCGCCACGACGTCGGCAAGCGGTGTTCAGCTCAGCGTCGAACCGGCCGCGGGTGGCACCGCCGAGCTGCTTGAAGCCGATTACGTGTTGGTGGCCATTGGTCGACGCCCTTATACCCAAGGCCTGGGACTGGAAAACGTCGGTCTCGCCACGGACAAACGCGGGATGCTCGCCAATAAGGGCCACCGCACCGAGGCCGCTGGCGTCTGGGTAATCGGTGATGTCACGTCGGGGCCGATGCTCGCCCACAAGGCCGAAGACGAAGCCATGGCCTGCATCGAGCAAATCGTCGGCAAGGCTGGCGAGGTCAATTACGACCTGATCCCCAGCGTGATCTACACCAAACCGGAGCTGGCCAGCGTCGGCAAGACCGAAGAACAGCTGAAGGCCGAAGGTCGCGCCTATAAGGTCGGCAAGTTTCCCTTCACCGCCAACAGCCGGGCGAAAATTAATCATGAAACCGAAGGCTTCGCCAAAGTATTGGCCGATGAGCGCACTGACGAAGTCCTCGGCGTGCATCTTGTGGGCCCGAGCGTCAGTGAAATGATTGGCGAATATTGCGTGGCCATGGAGTTCAGCGCCTCGGCCGAAGACATCGCCCTGACCTGTCATCCACACCCGACCCGCTCCGAAGCCTTGCGCCAGGCGGCAATGGATGTGGAGGGGATGGCGACGCAGATGTAGGGCGGAGATTGGCGGCAGCTGGTCTACCGCTTGATCGTTCCCACGCTCTGCGTGGGAATGCAGCCCGTGACGCTCCGCGTCACATCAAGAGCCGAACGCGGAGCGTCCGTAGAGGCATTCCCACGCAGAGCATGGGAACGATCCTGACTCGGTCTAAAGCGGCAAATGCTCCAATGGCAGTGCCCCCGGTGTCTTTACCGTATGAATCGCAAAATTGCTGCGAATGTCGCTCACACCCGGCAATTTCAGCAGACGCCCTGTCAGAAACCGGTCATAGGCGCGCAAATCCGGCACCACCACTTGCAGCAGAAAATCCGACTCGCCTGACACCAGGAATGCCGAAATCACTTCAGGCAATGCCGTCACCGCCAAGCGAAAGGCTTCGGCCTGTTCATCGTTGTGTCGTTCGACTTTGACCCCGACAAACACCGTCAGCCCAAGGCCCACTTCATCTCGATCCAGATTGGCCTGATAGCCGCGAATCACTCCCGCCTCTTCCAGCATCCGCACACGACGTAAACAAGGCGAGGCAGACAGGCCAATCTCGTCAGCCAATTGCACGTTGCTCAGGCGTCCGTCCCTTTGCAGCGCCGCAAGAATCTTGCGGTCGTAGGCGTCCAGTTTCATGGTTTGGCATATCCCGATGGTTCAATCATCACAAAATGGCAGGTTATGCCAAATATAGAAGCTTTAGAAGCTGACTACGCAACCACCTGCCCTGCCCCTCAGCCGTAGACTGATCTCACCAAATCGACAACGAATGGGGTGAAACATGGCAGGACTCTGGCTGTTTTTCATGGCACTGGCGGTGGTGTACCTGTTGCCCGGCCCGGACATGATTCTGCTGTTGCAAACCGGCGCGCGTCAGGGCAAAGGCGCGGCGCTGGCCACGGCATTGGGGCTGGGCGTGGCGCGTGGTTGTCATGTGGCCTTGGCCGCGTTGGGTTTGGCGGCGCTATTCAAGACCGCACCGTGGACCTTCGACGTAGTGCGCCTGGTCGGGGCCGCGTACCTGCTGTGGATTGGCATTCAGTGCCTGCGCACCACGATGCTGCCGAGCTTGAACAGTACAGACCCAACCACCGAAAAACCGCATTGGCGCGAGGCGATCCAGCGCGGTTTGCTGACCAACCTGCTCAACCCCAAGGCGCTGCTGTTCTGCTCGGTGCTGTTGCCGCAGTTCATTGAGCCTCATGCCGGGCCAGTGCTCGCGCAATTTGCAACGCTGGGCGTGATGCTGGTCGGTGTCGGGTTGTTGTTCGACAGCGCCTACGCGCTGGTCGGCGCAGCACTGGGCCGCTGGCTGCAACGCAGTCCATCGGCCCAGCGGGTGCAGCAGTGGTTGTTCGGCAGCCTGCTGATCGGCTTCGCGGTGCGGCTGACCTTTGTGCAACAGGTTTGAGGGCTATCGCGCTCTACGACGGTGGCGGCGGCTAATCAGTAACAGCGCCGCCGCCGTGATCGCCACAATAGCGCCTACTTGCACCGGTTTCTTATAGGGCCGCAGCATCGAACGCGTAGCATCGGTGGCCTGGGTTACATAGCGTTTGCTGGCGTTCTGAAAGTCGGGATAAGGACATTGGTGACCGAAGTTCTCCGCCCAATCCACGTACGCCCCTTCTTTTACATAGCGTTGATAGAAGGCACTCTCCTCTTCAAGGCTGGTGTTCCACCCCGCCGCCGCACACAACACCGCCGCAAAAGCATGGCTGGTATGGGGCAGATTATCGGCAGCACGACTGGCCAAAGCTGTTGCGACATAACGATAGTGATAGCGCTCATCGGGTTGAGCGGCGCTGGCTTGCTGACGCAGGACTTCATCTTCAGCCACTAACGGACCGACCTTTAGCTCACGGCTCTCAAGGCTGTAATTACCACCGAATGTGGCGTAATCCGGCGCCATTTCGTAGCCGAGAAGCTCCATTCCCCATCGGCGTGCCATCCCAGCGGCATTGAACAACGCAGCGGCACGTTTGGTCGGCCACCAGGCAGCGTCCGCCTCCTGACGTAACTGCCCGTACGCCTTGGCCTTGTTCTGCAGATCGATATTGTCGAAGTAAGCCGGTGCTTCATCGTAACGTTCTTCGCGCAACAGGCGCCGCCCGAGCAAATTGCGCAGGTTTGCGGCCACCGGCAACGGCACATAATTGTCGCGATCCTGCTGGCTGAGCGGCGGCGGTGCGGGCACCTGAGTGTCGACGTACTGCTTGAGTTCATCGAGGGTCAGCACCCGCTCGGCAACGGTGGCTGCGTCGTACCAGTAAATGCTTTGGCTGCGATAGAGCTGATCAAAGGCTTGCAGATAATCGCCACGCTGCAGGGCCAGGATCGCGCTTTCGCCGTCGACCCGGCACTTGGGCTGCACCGTTTCGTAATCCCAGTCCGGGGTCCGTCGTTCGCCCCAGGACTCGTTCTGCGGAAAGGCCTGGGCTGCCTTGGCATACGCCGCGGCGGCAGCGCTTTTGTCGCCATCACGCAACGCCAGTTTCGCCCGCAGCCACCATGCGAGACCACCGTCACCGGCCTGTTTGAGGAAGGCTTTGGCGCTGGCGTAATCGCCCTGTTGATAATTCATCGCCGCCAGGCGATCGGCGTTATCCAGGCTGCCGCGGGTGCTGTTTTGCAGCAGTTTGATCAGTTTCTGTTCGTTCGGCGGTTGATCACCGAATGACCAGCCCAATCGACTGATCAACGACGCCGTCACCAGTTGCTGCACCGCTTTGCCCTTGAGCAACACGGCCAGTTGATCGTCGGGCATTGCCATCAGATCGGCCATCAACAACTTCAACGAGCTGTAGCCCACCGCCGAACCGTGGAGGTTCTGCGTCGCATAAAGTTTGATGGCGCCATCCCAATCACCCGCGGTGCGAGCCACTCGCGCTTCTTCGCCGAGGCTGGCAACACCCAGCTCCAACGGGTCACTGAAGCCGTCGATGCTCAGCTGACGAGTCTGCTCGAAGGCCTTTCGAGATTGAGTCAGCAGGTCGGGACCCGCGCCCGCCTCTGAACTCATGGCAAACAATGCCCGCCCCAACGAGTAAGCCGCCCAGGTACTGCGCAACGCGCGTTGATCCGCCGGCAGCACCAGCACTTTCTGAAAGTATTCGGCGGCCAAACCATGGTCACCCGCGTTGAACGCCACAGCGCCCGCCAGATAGAACAGATGCTCGGCCGGCAGGCTCGCGCCCTGCTCTTCAACCTGATAGGCATCGGTCAGGCTGCGCAGCTGTTGCACCAGCGCTTGCTGCTCAGGCGTCAGACCGGCCTGTTCGGCGGTGTTGCGCTGACCCGCGTAATCTGGCGCATCGCCGTAACCGTCCCCCGGAATGTTGGTGGCAGCCGTGACATTTTTCAGTCCCGCGATGGCATGCCCGAGGCGACTGATCTCAAAGTTGAAGTTACCTTCCGGCAGCTCCGCCAGCGACTGGCCACGGTTGTCCAGCAGGCGCATGGGGAAGTCCGGCCCGCAGGCCAGCGCCGAACCCAACGGCAGGCTGAGGCTCAGGCAAAGCACATGACGGAGCCAGTTACGGGTGAACATTCGAACCTCCTTGATCAATAGTTGCGCAACGCGCCCAACCGATAGCGCGCTGCCCGCCGGCCGGGATTCGACCCTCGCGCAGGCGGGTGAAGGTAAGCAGATCCGGGCGCTGTTGCAATGCATAACCGGCCAATGCATCGGCGCCATCGCAACCCTGCACCGCCAATGTCAGGCGTTCGGGCCAGGCGCTGTCGAGGTTGCCTTGGTTGCTGACGCTGATGTCGTAGAGGCCGTCCTGCGTCGAGAGCTTCAGCCCCACGCGGCTGTCGAGCGTATCGCCACGCGCCACAGCGGCCAGCGTCGTCAGGCTCCAGGCCCTGCGATCATTGGCCAGCGGCAGGCGAAACCAGATCAGCCCGGCCAGATGAGCCGGCGGATCGGCGCGCAACTCGGCGCCGAGTTTGCTCAGTTGCAGCGGATCCGCCAGTAACTCCCGACGATCGCCACCTCGGTCGATAGACACTTCACTTTCCACGACCGGCGCGCCACCGGTCCCCGGCAACAACGCCACGCCATAAGCCGGCAGTGCCAGATAAAACGGTTTCGAAGTGATACCGCTCCAGGCCCTGGCCCATTGCCGTGCCTGATTCGGGTCGAACAGCCCACGCCGTGGATCGCTCACCGCGTGCACCTGCAATACGCTGCTGTCGACCGTCGCCAGCAACGCCGGCAATTCAGGGCTGTCGAGCCAGGCCGGCAACGCGGTGATGCTCAGTGGCAAGGAAGCCGGCAGAACAGCGCGCAAATGCGTTAGAAATTCGCGGTAGGCCGGTAGCCGGGCGTTACCCGCATCGTGGTCGATTTCCACGCCGGAGAGGACCAGCCCCTGCCCTTGCCAATCGCTGAGCACTTGCTGAATTTGTGCAGTGACCTCGTCCTGATCCAGCCCCTTTAGCTGGCCATCCAGACGAATCACCGCAATCAGCGGTCGGCCATCACGCTTGAGCAGCACCGGATCGATTCGCGCCCGGCTCCAACCGGCTTGTGGAAACGCCTGCAAGGCCAGTACGCGCAAGGTCGAGAAGTCGGCGCGGCTGTCGCGCAGCGCAGCGTCATGGGCCGACATCCATTGTCGTTGCCAGACATAGAGTTGCTGATCGAGCGGCGGCGCGTCCGGTCGCTCGCAACCGTTGAGCAACAGCAATGCGGCGAGCAAGGCCGACAGACGAATGAAAAACACAATGAACCCTCATCCTCTGTGGCGAGGGAGCTTGCTCCCGCTCGGCTGCGCAGCAGTCGCAAATGCAGCCAATGTGGTGTGTCTGATGAAATGAGGGGCTGCTTCGCAGCCCAGCGGGAGCAAGCTCCCTCGCCACAATTGATCTATTACGAATTCCCGGCAGCCTACTCAGCTATCGGCTTGCGGGCAATGATCACCTGACTTTTCGCCACCACCGCGTCCAGCGCCTGTTTGATCTGCGCACCCCGTGGCGAGGACAGAACGGCTTGCCAGGTGTCGGCCCAATGATTGAGCAACGGGTGGTCGGCGTTGCTGAAATCGACCTTGGCTTCCCAGAACAACAGCATCCACATCGACCAATAGAACCCGTACTGGCTATGGCTGATGAGTTCCAGGCCGGCGTCGCTGACCATCGCCTTGAACTGCTCTTCGCTGATGATGCGAATGTGGTTGGGCTTCTGGAAATACTCAGGCGCAGCGATGTCTTTTTGCAGGTCTTCGGAACTCGGATGCGGAACGCTGAGCAAATACAGCGCTCCGGGCTTGCCGACCCGCACCAGTTCGGCGAGGAACTGCGCTGGATCGTCGACGTGTTCGATGACTTCAGTGGACACGACCCGGGTCGCGGTCGCGTCGGCAATCGGCAGCGGGTTGCAGTCGGTGACGTGGCACTCGACGCCCCGCGCCGGCGTGTCGGTCAGGCGCTGACGAGTCGCTTCGACCTTGGCGGCGTCGATGTCGGCGATGATGATCTTCGCCCCGCGCATGCCGCAGAAATGCACGTTGCCGCCGTCACCGCAGCCCACATCCAGTAGTGTGTCCTCGGGGCTGACCGGGAAGCCGGTAAACAGCTCGCCGGTTTGCTGGTTGAACCAGCCGCTGAGCATCGCATCGTGCAGGCCGAGCATGTACGGGTCGACCTTGTCCGGGGCCGAGGGTACTGGCGTCGCGGCAGCGGACGTACCCGCCGTGAGTTTCTTCAAAAGGCTCAACATGAGGTGGCTCCAGAGGATGGAAGGGCTGATCGGGATCCACGCAAGCGTTGCACCAGACGGGCACCCCGGTTGCGCATGGGCAGCTCGATGAATCGGTAGTTGAGATCACTCAGCAGCACGATCAGGCTCATGGCGCAAAACAGCGCCAGTGCCGACTGCATTGCCACGTCCTGCGAACCGGCGGGCGCAAAACGAAACCAGCCTTCGCGCACGGCAAAAAACGCCGGGATGTGGATCAGGTAAATGCCATAGGAACGGGCGCCCAACCAGACCAGTATTTGTTTGAGCCTGCCCTTGGGCAGCAAATAATCGCGATTGTAGGAAGCGATCCAGACCAGCGCCGCGCACAACAAGGCAATGACTGCGACCCGATAGCTCGCCAGGTTGAACGGTGTGCTCGCCAGCACGCTCAGTGCCGCCCCCAGGCCGATCAGTATCAACGGGCCGGACCAGGAGCGGCGTAACAACCGTGGCTCCCAGGTCAGATAGCTCGGCCTTGAACTCCACATCGCCAGCAACACGCCCAATGCCAGAGCATCGGTCCTGATGCTCATCAACAGCGCTGAACGCCAAGTGAACAGCTGCACCGCTATCAGGGCCAGCAACACCCACACCAACCGCTTGCGGCAGACAAAGATCAGCAACGGCAACAGCAGGTAGAACTGCTCTTCAAGGGACAGGCTCCAGTAAACGAAGCTGGCACCGTATTCGAAGCGCATGAAGCTTTCGGCAAAGCGGAAATTGGCAAATTGCAGAAAGCCCGCCAGCGTCGCCTGCAGATTGGCCTGCACCGTGCCAAAGGCACCCGAATGATTGAAATACAGCGCGCCCGATAACATCAGCAGCAGCCACAACCAGGCGGATGGCAACAGACGAAAGGCCCGGCGAATCCAGAAATCACGGGTTTCCTGCCAGAAGGCCTGCGGTGTGTGGCATCCGCGCAGCAGCGGAATCAGACCACGGGCGATCACAAAACCCGAGATCACGAAAAACAGGTCCACGCCCCACCAGAATTGCCCATGGGCCGTACCCGACTCAAAGCCCGGTAGCCCACCCGGAAACGGCATGGTTTGCAGGTGATGCACCAGCACGCCGAGCACGGCGATCCCGCGCAACAACTCGATGTCGAGAATTCGTCGACCACTCATGGCGCAGTCCCGGCCTTTGAGTCAGTCGCCATCGGTTTGCGAGCAATGATCACCTGGCTCTTGGGCATGAACTGATCGAGCATCTGCTTGATCGCCAGCCCATTGGGTTGCGCCAGCAATTCTTGCCAGGTTTTCGCCCAGCTCTCCATCAGCGGTGGGTACGGCGCCTGAATCCGGTCACGCACCGCGCCGCCCAGGTCGCGCCCGGACGCGCGCTCGCTGGCCCAGAAGAAGATCATGCCCATCACCCAGAAAAACCCGGTGGCCTGACGATGCTCGATCACCAGACCGGCGTCCTCCACCAGCGCGGCAAAGCGTTCCGGGGTAAAAATCTGTATGTGATTGGGCGACTGGAAATAGCTGGCCGGTGCGATGCCTTGTTGCAAATGCTCGCCCACCGGAGCCGGCACGCTGAGCAGATACTGCGCACCCGGACGGCCCATGCGCACCAACTCGGCCATGAACGGCTCGGGCTGGTCGATGTGTTCGAGCACTTCCATGCACACGACTTTGCTCGCGCAGCCATCGGCCAGCGGCAACGGCAGGCTATTGCTGACCAGTCCCAGGTTGGACTTGTCCGTCTGCGCTTCCACTTGCCGGGCCAGATCACGGACCTTGTCGTATTCACTGTCGGTAAAAATCACCGACGCGCCCTGACGTACCGCAAACAGTGTCGCAACGCCCTCACCGCAGCCGACATCCAGCAAGGTGTCGTCCGCTGTGATCGCAAAGCCCTTGAGCAATTCGCCGCTATCGCCCGAAAACCAGCCATCGAGCATGGCGTCGTGCAAGCCGACATCGCGCGGCGACACGCGGCCTTGCGCAACCGGTGCAGGCACAGGCACCGGTTCGGGTTTCGCCACTGGACGCAGCCAACTCATCAATGCGCGGATCATGCCTCGGGGGTTTCCACGGCAGATGTAGCGCGGGTTTCGAACAGCCGGGCAAGAAATGCTTTCAGACGCTGTTCAGCGGTCGTCTGGCTGCAGAAGTTTTGCAGGCTGGTCACCGCGTGGGCGGACATCCTTGCATAGCGTTGCGGATCGTCCGTGGCCACGTCATAGCTGGCCCGATAGGCTGTGCACAGCGAGGCCCAATTGGTGATGTAACGCAGGGTGCGAAACGCCTTGCGTGGGTCGTGGGGCCAGGCTGTCAGCTCATCCGTGGAGTCAATGAGGAAAGCGTTGTCGGCGTCCAGGTAATCGATCATCGCCGTGGTGCGCGGCGCCACCGCCGGCTTGCCACAGGACATGAACTCCATCAGCGGAAGGCACTGGCCCTCGCCGTAGGATGTGTTCACCGCGTAACTCGTGGCCTGCACCAGACGTTCGTAGTCCGCATCCGCGAGGTAGCCGTAAATCAACACGATGCGGCAGCGGTAAGGCTGGTTTTTGTACAAGTGATGAAGGATATCGGTCAGCGCTTCTTCGGCATCGTGGTGCGTCAGTTTGAGCACCAGCGTGGCGTCTTCCACCTCGCGGAAAGTCACGCAAAAGGCGCTGAGCATGTCTTCCCAATTCTTGCGCCCGTCGCCGGGGTTGAACACCGAGGTATAGATCACACCGTCGAGCACCAGCTCCTGTTCACGAGCGGGCGCCTGAAAGTCGATGCCCTTGCCGGCACGCAGATGCGCAGGACCAAAGGCCCGCAGATCAAGTTGGCGACTGTCTGCCAGCAAGCCTTTGATCTTCAATCGCACCTGGCGGGCCTTTGGCTGGCGCTGCAGCTGCGCACCGCGCTCGGCAAAGCGATCCCACACCGGCGCCGGCACCGCGACGATCGGATAGTCGGCGCCCATGGATTCGCGCACGGCGTTGACGGTGTAGCTGGAATGGGTGATCGCCGCACCGCATGCGCGCAACACCGTGCGCCAGTCATTACGCGGATCACCGGCAAATGGCTCGTTGGGGATGGTGCTGAACTCCCACGCAAACACCGCCAGGGTCGGACAGGCGAAATGCACCGGCGTGCGATGGGGTGGCGAGAACGAAAGGAACACGCAGTCTTCGCCATGGGACAGGCAGTCGAGGTACAGGGCGTCGACTTCGGTCTGCGGGTCGCTGACTTCCACTACCCGCCCCAGTCGCTCCAGCACCGGCCGATACTCCTTGAGCACGAAGTAGTAGCTGTATTCCGAACGGCCAAGGTTCTGGGCAATGGTGCGCTGGTTGGTTTCCGAATGAATGATGATCAGCATGAGGCGTTATCCGTCGCGGCCGCTGCCGGCACACTGTGTGGCGCCAGCCCGAAAAAGTCCGCCAGGCGCTGTTGCACCGGAACGAAGGCACAGTATTCGTGCATGCGCTCGACCGCAGCGTGAGACATGCGCTGATACTCCAGCGGCTGCTCCTTGGCGATCCGGTAGCTGTTTTCGTAGGCCGCTTTCAACGAACCCCAGTCCGGTCGATATCGCAGGGTACGGTAAATAATGCGGGTGTCCTGGGGCCAGATGGTCAACTCTTCGCTGGACTTGACCACAAACGCCACACGCTCATCGATGTAATCCTCCATGGCCGTGTGGTCCGGGGCGATCACCGGTTTGCCGCTGGCCATGAACTCCATCAATGGCAGGCACAAGCCCTCGCAGCGCGAAGCGTTGACGTAATAACTCGCCGCCTCATAGAGCCGGGCATATTGCGGATCGTCCAGGTAACCGTGCATCACCACCACCCGACAGGCGAACGGCGACAGCTGCGCCAGCAAGGTCATCAGCTCGGTGTAGTAGGCCGACAGGTCGCTCTGGGTGATCTTCAATACCAACGTGGCATCCTCGGTTTCCCGGAACGCCCAGCAGAATGCGCTGATCAGTTGATGCCAGTTCTTGCGCCCGTCCTTGGGGTTGAACACGGTGACGTAGACCACGCCGTCGACTCGGGTTTGCACCTGGTCCGTAGTGTCTGGCAGGTCCACCGTTGCCGGGACATGGACCGGCAACGACTGCTGACCGGCAATGGCCGGGAGGTATTTTGCGAGCCTGGAGTGAGCCGGATCGGACAACAGATCGCGAATCCCCTCCCAGTACCACTGGCTCAGAAAATGAGTGCGATGGACCGGCACCGGTTGCGCCTTGCCCAGGTCCAGCGCCCACAGACGCAAGTAGTGCCTGGCGATGACGAAGCGGCGTTTCAGGGTCAGCGGCGGCGGTCGCAAGGCATCGAGTTCGGCCTGCTGCTCGGGGGTCAACGGCGGTGGAATCAGTGAGTCGGCAAACAGTCCGAGCGTATGGGTATCGAGGATGCAGCCCTTGATGTCGAGGGTCGAACCGGCATTGACCGGCACGCTGGTATGATGGCTCCGGATGGTCGCGAAGTTTTCCCACAACGGGGTCGGCAATACCAACACCGGAAAGTCTTCGCCCATGGCCCGACGAATCGCCCGCGCGGTATGACTGGAGAGAGTGATCACCCGGCCCTGGCGCGCCAGTATACGGGTCCAGTTCTGTCGGGGATCGTTGTCCCACTGCTCATCGGGAATCGAATCGAACTCCCAGGCCACCACGCAGATCGTCGGGCATTCAAGATCGTTCGGGGTTTTCTGCGGTGGAGTGAAAGACAGGAACAGGCTGTCTTCGCCAGCGGCATGCAGTTGCCTGTAGAGGGGGTCGACCTCGGCGGTGGAGGACACCACATGCACCCGCCCAAGGCTTTCGAGCACCGGGCGATAAGCCTTGAGCACGAAGTAATAACTGTATTCGGGACGACCAAGACTTTGGCTGATGGAGCTGTCGTTGACGTCCGAGTAAAGAATGAAATTCATGGCATCCCACGATGAGGCCGCCATCCCGGCGACCTCACTCTATGACGGCGAAGCCATGGATCGAGTCGGCATTTGTCCGCCCTCGTCCATTGTCTTCATGCCCGTCTACGTTCTTGTTTTAGTGGTCAGTTTCGCGGAGTTCCAGAACAACCTTGCCGAACCCTGGTCGATCGTGACGAGGGGCATTCTAAACACATCCATCAAGGGTTCGTGAACCGCTCGGCGAGAATAAATAGACCTGCAAAAACGAGAACTGACCAGTCACGGTGGGACCTGTTGAAATTGCTGCGCAATTGGCACAGATTGGCTATCAAACAACTACAACAACGACTTCGCCTGTCTTTCGACCCAGTCATCCACCCGGTCTGACAGACATCTCCGCCAAGCCTGTGGGGAATGGACGAGGTTTTATCATCAAGGGGCCATTGCTTGAAAAAGCGTCTGTTCGTCACGGGTCTGAGTGGATTCGTAGGACAACACATCCAATCTCGTCTGAAGGCTGATGCCTCGGAATGGGAACTGCTGCCTGCCCCTTCCCGGTACGATCTTGAACAGCCAGAAAGCCTTGAAGGCCTGTGGCCAGAGATGCCCGACGCGGTCATTCACCTGGCCGGCCAGACTTTCGTTCCCGAAGCCTTCCGTGATCCGGCGCGTACGCTGAATATCAACCTGCTGGGCACCCTCAACCTGCTTCAAGCCCTCAAGACCCGCGGCTTCAACGGTACCTTCCTGTACGTCAGCTCCGGTGACGTCTATGGCCAGGTCAACGAGACCGATCTGCCCATCACCGAAGGCCAGCCACCCTGCCCGCGCAATCCTTATGCCGTGAGCAAACTGTCGGCGGAGTTCCTGAGCCTGCAATGGGGCCTGAGCGAGGGCTGGCCGGTATTGGTTGCGCGCCCGTTCAACCATATCGGCACCGGGCAGAAAGACAGCTTCGTCATTGCCAGCGCTGCACGGCAGATCAGCCGGATCAAGCAAGGCCTGCAAGCACCGCAACTGGAAGTCGGTGACATCGATGTCACCCGCGACTTCCTTGATGTGGGCGATGTGGTGTCGGCCTACCTGACGTTGCTGGAAAAAGGCGCGCCGGGGCAGGTCTACAACATTTGCTCGGGGCGCGAGCAGAGCATTCGCAGTTTGATTGAACAGCTGGGGGACCTCGCCCAGGTCGATATGCAATTGATTCAGGATCCGGCGCGTCTTCGCCGCGCGGATCAGCGTCGCGTTTGTGGCAGCCACGCCAAGCTTGCCCAGACCACAGGATGGACGCCTGAAATCACAACACAACAATCCCTGCGGGCGATCCTGTCCGACTGGGAGAAGCGAGTACGACAAGAATGACAAAAAGTGCACTGATCACAGGAATTACCGGCCAGGACGGCGCGTATCTGGCCAAACTGTTGCTCGACAAGGGTTACAAGGTTCACGGCCTGGTGGCGCGGCGCAGCAGCGATTCGCGTTGGCGGCTGCGCGAGACGGGGATCGAGGGCGATATCGTCTATCTGGACGGCGACATGGCCGATGCCTGCTCGGTGCAGCGCGCGGTGATCAAGTCGGCGCCGGACGAGGTCTATAACCTGGCAGCGCAAAGCTTTGTCGCCGCCTCCTGGGATCAACCGGTGACCACTGGCATCGTCGACGGCCTGGGCGTGACCCATCTGCTCGAAGCAATCCGCCAGTTCAGTCCGCACACCCGCTTCTATCAAGCGTCCACCAGTGAAATGTTCGGCTTGATTCAAGCCGAACAACAGGACGAAAACACGCCGTTTTACCCGCGCAGCCCGTACGGCGTGGCCAAGCTCTACGGCCACTGGATCACCGTGAACTACCGCGAAAGCTTCAACCTGCACGCCAGCAGCGGGATCCTGTTCAACCACGAATCGCCGCTGCGCGGCATCGAGTTCGTGACCCGTAAGGTTACCGACGCCGCCGCTCGCATCAAACTGGGCAAACAGCAGGAGCTGCGCCTGGGCAACATCGACGCGAAACGCGATTGGGGATTCGCCGGCGACTACGTCGAAGCCATGTGGCTAATGCTGCAACAAGACAAGCCTGACGATTACGTGGTCGCCACCGGCGTGACCACCACCGTGCGCGAAATGTGCCGCATCGCTTTCGATCACATCGGCCTCAACTACCGCGACTACGTGAAGATCGACTCGGCATTTTTCCGTCCGGCCGAGGTAGAGGTGCTGCTTGGTAACCCGGCCAAGGCCATGCGCGTTCTGGGTTGGAAGCCAAAAACAGATCTGGACACCTTGATCCGCATGATGATGGATGCGGACATGAAACGCGTTGCCAAGGAGTAGATCATGCTGATTCCCGTGATTCTCTCCGGCGGTGCCGGGACCCGTTTGTGGCCTGTGTCCCGTGAAGGCCATCCCAAGCCGTTCATGACCCTGCCCGACGGTCAGTCGCTGCTGAGTAAAACTTATCGGCGTGCAGCCGGTTTGCTCGATGGCTGGGGCGATATCGTCACGGTGACCAACCGCGACTATTACTTCCAGAGCAAGGATCACTATCAGGATGCGCGCCTGGAGCGCCATCGCGGGCATTTCCTGCTCGAGCCGATGGGCCGCAATACAGCCCCGGCCATCGCGGCAGCGGCCCTTTCGCTACAAGCCCTGCACGGCGACGAAGCGATCATGGTGGTGATGCCCGCCGACCATCTGATCCTCCACGAAGACGCGTTGAAGAGCGCGGTCGAGCACGCCATGACGCTGGCCAAGGCCGGTCATCTGGTGACCTTCGGCGTCGTGCCGACAGCCCCGGAAACCGGCTTTGGCTACATCGAAACCGGTGCGCCGCTGGACGACAAAGGCGCCGCCAAGGTGCAGCGCTTCGTTGAAAAACCTGATTTGCAAACCGCCACGCATTATCTGGAGAGCGGCAATTTCCTGTGGAATTCGGGGATGTTCTGCTTCTCGATCGCCACGCTGCTGGCCGAGTTGCACCTTCACGCCCCCGCACTGCTTGAACAGGCTCGGGCCTGCATGGCGGCCAGTGCGCCGGTGGAAACCGGTGGTTGCCTGCAACAGGAACTGTCGCCAACGCACTTCGCCGAAATCACCGACATCTCCATCGACTACGCCTTGATGGAACGCTCCGACAAAGTGGTCGTGGTGCCAGCCTCTTTCGACTGGAGCGACATCGGTTCCTGGGGCGCCGTGGCGGCGCTGGTGCCGGCCGATGCACAGAACAATCGCGCCAGCGGCGATGCGATCTTCATCGACAGCCACAACAACTTCATCCAGAGCGAAGACCGGTTGGTGGCCGCAGTGGGTGTGGATAACCTGATCATCATCGACACTGCCGACGCGGTGCTGGTGGCCCACGCCGACCGCGCCCAGGATGTGCGCCGGGTAGCCCGGCAGCTCAAGGACAAAAAACACGAAGCCTATCGCCTGCACCGCACAGTCAGCCGACCTTGGGGCACTTACACCGTGCTCGAGGAAGGTCCGCGGTTCAAGATCAAACGTATCGTGGTCAAACCCGGTGCCAAGTTGTCGTTGCAGATGCACCACCACCGCAACGAACACTGGGTGGTAGTCGAAGGCATGGCCAAGGTCACCAACAACGGTTCCGGGTCGCACCTGGTGGCCAAGAACGAGTCGACGTTCATTGCCGCCGGGCACAGGCACCGCCTGGAAAACCCCGGCGTGATCGACCTGGTGATCATTGAAGTGCAAAGCGGTGAATACCTGGGGGAGGACGATATCGTTCGCTTCGAAGACCAATACGGCAGGACGGTTTGAATGTTGCTTTCCCTGTATCGCTCGCTGTGGGGCTATCGAGGTTTCATCCTCGGTAGCGTCAAGCGAGAGTTTCAAGCGCGTTATCGCAATTCGCTGTTCGGTGCCCTGTGGACCGTGCTCAATCCGCTGTCGATGATCGTCGTCTACACCGTAATTTTTTCCCACATCATGCGCGCACGCCTGCCGGGTGTGGATGACGGCATGGCCTACAGCATCTATCTATGCGCGGGGTTGCTGACCTGGGGGCTGTTCTCGGAAATCACCCTGCGCAGCCAGAACATGTTTTTGGAGAACGCCAACCTGCTGAAGAAAATCAGCTTCCCGAGAATCTGCCTGCCGGTGATCGTACTGTTCAACGCCGGCATCAACTTCGCAATCATCATCGGACTGTTCCTGGGTTTTCTACTGATCACTGGACGCCTGCCGGGCATGGCCCTGTTGGCGTTGCTGCCGCTGCTGGCGTTGCAAGTGATGTTCTGCGCCGGGCTGGGGATGATCCTCGGCGTGCTGAACGTGTTCTTTCGCGATGTCGGGCAATTCTTCGGCATCTGCCTGCAATTCTGGTTCTGGCTTACGCCGATCGTGTACCCGATGAGCATCCTGCCCGAGTGGGTCCAGCGGCTGTTACAACTCAACCCGCTGACGAACTTGATTGGCAGTTACCAGAACCTGTTCCTCTACGGCCAATGGCCGGTCTGGAGTTCGCTGCTGCCGATCTTCGTGATCGGCGTGTTGTTCTGCGTAATCGGGCTGCGGCTGTTTCGTCAGCGAGTCGGCGAAATGGTGGATGAACTCTGATGGGGCACATACGCGTGACCGGCCTGGGCAAGGCCTACAAGCAATACCCCACGCGCTGGAGCCGACTGGCCGAGTGGCTGATCCCGTTTTCGCCGATCCGTCATCGCCAGCACTGGGTGCTGCAAGACGTGGCATTCGAGATCGCTCCCGGTGAAGCGGTGGGCATCGTCGGAGTCAACGGCGCCGGCAAAAGTACCTTGCTGAAAATGATCACCGGCACCACCCAACCCACCTGTGGGCAGATTCAGCTCGAAGGCCGCGTCGCCGCCCTGCTGGAACTGGGCATGGGTTTTCACCCGGATTTCACCGGCCGGCAGAACGCGATCATGGCCGGGCAATTGCTGGGCATGCAGGTCGAAGAAATCGAAACCCTGATGCCGCAAATCGAACACTTCGCGGAAATCGGCGAAGCCATCGACCACCCGGTGCGCACCTACTCCAGCGGCATGCAGATGCGCCTGGCGTTCAGCGTGGCCACCGCCCGCCGCCCGGACATCCTGATCGTCGACGAAGCGCTGTCGGTGGGCGACGCCTACTTCCAGCACAAGAGCTTTGAACGCATCCGCAGCTTCCGCAAGGCCGGCACCACATTGCTGATCGTGTCCCACGACCGCTCGGCAATTCAGTCGATCTGCGACTCGGCGATCCTCCTGGAAAACGGCCACATGGCCATGCACGGCAAGCCCGAAGCCGTCATGGACTACTACAACGCCCTGCTTGCCGAGCGTGAAGGCCAGACGGTGCGTCAGGAAATGCTCGCGGACGGCCAGGTGCAAACCGTTTCCGGCACCGGTGAAGCCGGGATCCTCAGCGTGCGCATGCTCGATGAGCGCGAGCACGCCATCGATGCCGCCGAAGTCGGCCAGCCGGTGGTGCTTGAGGTGCAAGTCGAAGTGCGCCAGGACATCGAACGCCTGGTGCTGGGTTTCATGATCAAGGATCGGCTGGGCCAGGCCATGTACGGCATCAATACCCATCGTCAGGACCTCGCCCTCACCGATCTGCAGGCCGGCGAACGGGTGACCTACCGCTTTGCCTTCGTCATGGGCCTGGGCAAGGGCAACTATTCCGTGGCCCTGAGCCTGTCGCGGCTGGACTCGCACCTGGACCGCAATTTCGAGTGGCGCGACTACGGCTTGGTGTTCCACGTGATCAACAACCGACACGAAGACTTCGTCGGTTGCTCGTGGCTGGGGGCAAAAACCACCATCACGCGCGCAGCCGAATCGATTGTCTCGGAGAACACGCCATGACCCGTCTTATGGTGGAATGCACGTACGTGTTCCAGCATCCCAAGGTCAATTCGGGCATTCAGCGAGTGGTGCGCAACGTCATCAATCAGTTACCTGAACGCGTCGATGGCGTTGAGTGCATCCCTGTGGTGATGCTTAAAGGCAAGCTCTACCGGGTTCTGAAGCTGAGCCCTTCGGGCATCCCTTTTTTCAATGGGCTGATGGAATTCGGTGGGCGTCTGGAGCGATTGGCCCATCGTTTCTGGCAACTGCACCAGCGCCTCGACAAACGCTGCACATCGCGATGGACCCGGCGTGCGCTGTATGTGGCCTACCGCCTTACGGCACTGGCGGGGTTCAGCGTACCGTTGCGTGTGATTGACCGGATCAACCAATATCACCTGCCCAAACGTTGCTCGCCGCTGCAGCATCAACCGGGCGATCAATTAGTGTTGCTGGATTCGTCCTGGCACGCCGATTTCTTCCCGTTGGCCGAACAGCTCAAACGCGAAGGCGTGGGCATTGTCTCGGTGATCTACGACCTGATTCCCCTGACCCACCCGCAGTTCTACGACACGCGACTGGTGCAGATTTTCAACGAGTGGTTCGACTGGATCGCCAAAACCGCCGACGGCTACGTGGCGATTTCCGCCACGGTGCGCGATCAGGTGCGCGAGGAATTGCATCGTCGCGTCGGTCCTGCCAAAGCCGAGACCTTGTGGTTCGACTATTTCCACCTGGGCTCCGAGCTGGACCTGCGCGAAGAAACCGCCACCGTCGAAACGCGTTTGACACGGCTGTTCGATACCCCGGAACCGGTGTTTCTGATGGTCAGCACCATCGAGCCGCGCAAGAACCATGACTACTTGCTGGACGCCTTCGAACTCGCCTGGGCCGCAGGTTCCACCGCCCGTCTGTGCATCGCCGGGCGCATTGGCTGGAAGTGCGATGCCCTGCTCGCCCGGGTGCGCAATCACCCGCAGCTGAATACGCGACTGTTCATGTTTAACGACCTGAGCGACACCAGCCTCGAACACGCCTATTCCCACGCCAGTGCGCTGGTATTTGCGTCCTACGTCGAAGGCTTCGGCCTGCCACTGGTGGAAGCCATGCAGCGTGGCTTGCCGGCCATGGGCAGTGACATCCCGGTTTTCCGTGAAATAGGCGGCGAGTTCATGGCGTACTTCGACCTGGCCGAACCCCAAAGCCTGGCCGATCTGGTTGCTCGATTCGAGAGCAGCAAACAATTCCCGGCCGCCCTCGATGTGGCGGACTGGCGCTGGATCGGCTGGCGTGAAGCCAGTGCGCAAATGGCCGAACGGACCCTGCGCAACCTTGTGGAAACACCCGTGGTAGAGAGGCAACATGCGAATTGCCCTTAACGCACGAATCCTCCAGGCCCCGCGCACCGGTATCGGCCATTACGTTGCCGAACTGGTGAATGCCCTGGCCGGTGAGCCGGATGTTGAATTGTCGTTGTTCCATGGCTGGGGCTGGAGCTCTTCGCTACCCGATGCCGCCATGCCGGGTTACTCGCGACTGACGCCATTGTTGCGGCAGATACCAGGGGCGTATCAGGCTCGGCGCTGGCTGACGCAGAAACGCTTTGATCAAGGCCGCGCCCAGGCGATCGACCTTTATCACGAACCCAGTCTGTGGCCATTGTCGTTCGACGGCCCGACGGTCATCACCCTGCATGACCTGACGCACTTGCACTATCCCGAGACGCAACCGCCGGCGCGCCTGCGAGAAATCGAGCGGCGACTGGCCGATGGCGTGCAACAGGCGCAGCTGATTCTCACCGATTCGCAGTGCATCGCCGACGAAGCTCAGGCCCATTTCGCCCTGCCAGCCGAGCGTTTTGTGGTCGCACCGTTGGGCGTGGCGGCACGTTTCCACCCCCGCGAACCCGAGGCCATCGATGCCGTGCTCAAGGCCCACGGGGTTGAAATGCGGGAATATTTTCTCTGTGTCGGCACCCTGGAGCCACGCAAGAACCTGACCCTGGCCCTGCGCGCTCACGCCCAACTGCCGGAAGCGCTGCGCCAGCGTTTTCCGCTATTGATCGTCGGCATGGCCGGCTGGCAGCGCGAACAGTTCAGCGATGAGCTGCGCCAGGCATTGGCCAATGGTCATGTGTGTTTGCTCGGCTATCTGCCCGACGAGCAAGTCGCGCAGCTGTTGGCGGGCGCCCGGGCGCTGATTTTCCCGTCGCTCTACGAAGGCTTCGGCCTGCCGGTGCTGGAGGCCATGGCCAGCAGCACGCCGGTCATCCTGACCCGACGTTCGGCCATGCCCGAAGTCGCAGGTGTTGCGGGCAACTATATTGAACCTGACGATCCGAACAGCCTGCGCGATGCCATGCGCCGTCTGATCGACGACCAAACACATTGGCAGGGATGCTCGGACGCCGGATTGCAACAGGCAAGGCTTTTTTCCTGGGAACGTTGCGCAAAGGTCACGGCCCGCGCCTACCGCCAGGCTATGGGAGGTTGAATGCGAGTTCTTCATTTTTTCAAGACGTACCTGCCTGACTCGGTCGGCGGGATCGAACAAGTGATCTTCCAGTTGTGCGAAAGCGGCGCCCAACATGGCATTCAAGGCCAGGTGCTGACCCTCAGTGCCGATCCGACACCGCCGGTGGTGCAGCTCGGGCAACACGAAGTGCATCGGGCCAAACTCGACATTCAGTTCGCTTCCACAGGCTTTTCTTACAGCGTCTTCAAGCAATTTCGCGAAATGGCCGCTGAAGCGGACGTGGTCAATTACCACTTCCCGTGGCCGTTCATGGACCTGGTGCATTTCTTCAGCGGCATGAACAAACCCAGCGTAGTGACCTACCACTCGGACATCATTCGCCAGAAACACCTGCTCAAACTTTACCGGCCACTGATGAACCGCTTTCTCGCCAGCGCTGACCGAATCGTCGCCGCCTCCCCCAACTATCTGCACACCAGTGACGTGTTGCAGCAGTTTCAGGACAAAACTCGAGTCATTCCCTACGGCCTGAACAAGGCCGGTTATCCACAGGCTGATAGCGAACGCATGGACCGTTGGCGGCAAAAGCTTGGGGATAAGTTTTTCCTGTTTGTGGGCGTGATGCGCTATTACAAAGGCCTGCACATCCTGCTCGACGCCTTGAAAGACGTGGACTACCCGGTGGTGATCGTCGGCGCCGGGCCGCTGGAAGCCGAACTGCACGCCCAGGCTGCGGCGTTGGGTTTGCGCAATATTCACTTCCTCGGGCGCTTAGGGGACGAAGACAAAGTCGCGCTGCTGCAACTGAGTTACGCGATCGTATTTCCGTCACACCTGCGCTCCGAAGCGTTCGGCATCTCGCTGCTTGAAGGCGCGATGTACGGCAAACCGATGATCTCCAGCGAAATCGGCACCGGCACCAGCTACATCAACATCCACAACGAAACCGGGCTGGTAGTGCCGCCGAGTCATCCACAGGCGTTCCGTGAAGCCATGCGCACGCTGTGGGAGAACCCGACGCTTGCAGCCGAAATGGGCGTGAAGGCAGAAGCCCGTTATTGGCAGTTGTTCACGGCGGAAGAAATGGGTCGCAAATGGACCCAGTTGTATGAAGAACTGCTGGAAGAAAAATCCCTGTCCTACGCCTAACTGCTTTTTGTGGGAGCGGGCTTGCCCGCGATGGCTGAGTCTCAGTCAACATCAATGTTGAATGTTAATCCGTCATCGCGGGCAAGCCCGGCTCCCACAGGGATCAGCTGTGCGGCGCAGGTTTTGGGATGGCAACGTTATCCAGCATCCGGTTCACCGCCAGTTCGGCCAGCATGACGATCTGTTGAATCGCCATCGCCGTGTGCCGGTGCGGCCCTTCCAGATACCCCGCAAAATCACTCGCCATCACACTGGCCTGGGCCAACGATTCACAGGTGTGGGCCAACAGGTCTTCGTCTTTGATATCCGGCGCAATCATATACATCGTGCTCGGTTTGCGGGTCGCGGGTGATTTGAGGGCGGATGGGTTGAGGTAGTGATCGAGCGCGCGGTCAGCGGCTTCGTGGAATTTTTTTGAGTCGAGGGATTCGTAGGGGGAAACGTCGTCGGTTTCTGGGGGATTCGGTGTGGCTTTGAACATGGTGAAACTCCATTCGAGGACTGGAGTTCGCCAACACTGCGACCAAGCAGAAGGGTGGCGAACCGTACGCGGGTTGGTCGACCAGGGAATGGAACCCGGCAGGGCCTGAGCCCTCCCACGCACAGCTCGCCATGAAGCAAGCACAAAAGTGCGCCATTCTAAACCTGGGCGACCAAACCCGATCACTGAATTTGCAGCGACCCCCAAAGCCTATCCACCCCATTTCCGACCGACAACCGTCAAAACCTGTCGGAAACATCCCCAAAAATCACTCGGTCTGTAGGACGACCACAATCAAATGTGGGAGCGAGCCTGCTCGCGATAGCGGTGTGTCAGGCAACTTAGATGTGGAAGGCTAGAACGCCATCGCGAGCAGGCTCGCTCCCACAGTGGATTTTCTGTGTTTCCCCCATGGGTTACAGGTCGAGCACCAAAGGATCTGAACCCTGCGCCGGCACCGCACAACAAATCAGCACCTCTCCAGCGTCGGGAACCTCCGCAGGGGGCTGTGGATAATTCACCTCTCCGCTGATCAGGCGGGTTTTGCAGGTCCCGCACGAACCGCCACGGCAGCTGAATTCCGGGCGCAGGCCACGGCTTTCCGCCAACTCCAGCAAACTACCGCCGTCCGGCTGCCAAGGCGCCTCTTTAGTCGAACGTTGGACACGACTGGCACCAAAATTTTAGCTCTGTGCCGCCGGCTTCGGCACGCCCACGTTATCCAGCATCCGGTTCACCGCCAGTTCGGCCAGCATGACGATCTGTTGAATCGCCATCGCCGTGTGCCGGTGCGGCCCTTCCAGATACCCCGCAAAATCACTCGCCATCACACTGGCCTGGGCCAACGATTCACAGGTGTGGGCCAACAGGTCTTCGTCTTTGATATCCGGCGCAATCATATACATCGTGCTCGGTTTGCGGGCCACGGGTGATTTGAGGGCGGATGGGTTGAGGTAGTGATCGAGCGCGCGGTCAGCGGCTTCGTGGAATTTTTTTGAGTCGAGGGATTCGTAGGGGGAAGTGCTGTCCGCTTCGGGTGGATTTGGTGTCGGCTTGAACATGGCAAAGATCCTTAAAGAGATGGAGCTGCCATTTTTCGTTTTCCAGACGAAAAGGGTGGCAGCTGTACGCGGACTGGAAAAACCGGTAAAGGATCAACCCCGGCAGACCCGAAGGTCTCCCACGCACAGCCGCCATAACTGCGGAGCTGAGAAAGCGCCGCATTATGTCATTTGCCATGATCCTATACTTCGGGTTTTCCAGACCCGATCGCTGATGTGCAGCGACCCCCAAAGCCTATCCACTCCACTTCCCACCCGACAACCGTCAAAACCTGTCGGAAACCTCCCCCTAAAATCATCGTCTGTAGGACTGCCTGAAGATCAAAAGATCGCAGCCTTCGGCAGCTCCTACGCAGGATTTGTTTACACCCTGTAGGAGCTGCCGAAGGCTCGGGCCGCGTTCGGACGATCTTTTTCTAAACCTGAGCTCGCAGACGAGCATTCGCCTGCGCCCAAGTACCGGTCAGCAAACTTTTGGGTGACACACCGTCAAAGCGCCAGCGCAAGGCCAGCGCCGCAGGCCGCCGCACCACGCGCTCCACCTCGAATGTCCACAACCGCTCGGCCCCTTGAAAGGCTTCGACCTGCGGGCCTTCGAGGATGATTTGCGTACGACCGCTGAGGTGCAGCAAGTCACCCGAATCGAAGTCGATGAATAGCAAACCGGCTCGAGGATTGGTCAGCAGGTTGCCCAAGGTATTGAAGAACAGGTTGCCGGCGAAGTCCGGGATGGTCAGGCGATTGCCCTCTACCTGGACGAAACCCGCCTGGCCACCCCGATGAGAAACGTCCACCGAGCGTTGGCCATCGACGTCCACATAACTGGCGACAAAGAAGGTATCAGCGCCGGCGATCATGGCTTTGGCCGCGTCATCCAGCCCATTGAGGTGCTGCGCGATACGGGTCGCCGGATCCGCCAAGGGCACCGAGCGAAACTGGCGCAATTGAATGTACTTCGGGCAATTGCCGAAAGACTGCTCCACCTTCACCTCGAAGCCGCTCGCCGTCACAGCGCCAACTCGGCCATTGAGACGGTTGCGACGTCGAGTGTGCAGCTCGATACCGAGCAGACCGATCGCCGCGCCCTCTTGCAATTGCGCAGGGTCGTCGCGGCCAGGCAGGCTGCCGAACTGCAACAGCGTAGGCTCTGGAGAATGGGCAAAACCCGGCGCCCCTTCAAGAATGCTGGCCCAAGGATTGCCGTCAGCATCCACCGCGCCGTACAGCATGAACGGCAGTTGCTGATAGAACATGCGGTGCTGATCCGCCATCTCGCTGCGAATCACCCTACGACCTAATTCGTCCATTCGCTCGGCGACACCCACACGAGCCTGCAACTGTTTCTCGCCTGCGTGCCAAGGTGAACGTTCCATAACGGCTTCTCCCCTGCGCTCCTCGCGCAACAAGAATGGCCCGGCTGAGTCGTAATGCTGTTCACTTAAGGCTCGCCTGAATCCCTCGCCACGGAATCATTTCATCCGCTTAAGTGAACAACATTACGGCTGAGTCGGGCCGTTAGCTCAGGCAGTTTTTTGCAAACCGGCGACGGTGCGCGGCATGCCGACAAACCCTGGCAAAGCTTCAATCCGCGCCAGCCACGCGCGGATGTTGGCGTAGTCGTCCAGCGACACATTGCCTTCGGGTGCATGGGCGATGTAGCTGTACGCAGCGATGTCGGCGATGGTCGGCTCGCTACCGGCCAGATAGGCCGTTGCGCCCAATTCCTGATCGATGACTTTGAGCCATATATGGGAATAAGCGATTACCTCTTGCGCATTGAAAGACGCACCAAACACAGTGATCAGCCTTGCCCTGGCAGGGCCAAAGGCAATCGGCCCGGCAGCGACCGACAACCAGCGCTGAACCTTGGCCGCACCGACCGGGTCGGTTGGCAGCCAGTGACCGTTGCCGTATTTCAGCGCAAGGTAGACCAGGATCGCGTTGGAATCGGCCAGCACCACGCCTTGATCATCAATCACCGGCACCTGACCAAACGGGTTGAGTGCCAGGAAGTCCGCTTGCTTGTGCGCGCCCTTGGCCAAATCGACGAAGATCAGCTCGGTCGGCAGTTGCAACAGCGACAGCATCAGCTCCACACGATGAGCGTGGCCAGAGAGGGGAAAGCTGTAGAGTTTGATGGCTTGCATGGTGACTCCGCTGAGTGGTGGCGCCATTCAGAAAAGATCAGCGCCGATGGGGGCTATCTTCCACTCGCCATCAAACCAACAGAATAACCAGCAAACGCAATCCATTATTTCATCCGGTGCAATAACCCTTCATCCGTGCAGGGCCGGGTGTTCGCGCAGTACGTTCACCGCAAAGTCCACAAAACTACGGACCCGCACCGGGGCCTTGCGCCCACCCTGGTAAACCACATGAATGGGCAATGGCGGCAGTTCGAAGTCAGCCAGCACGATTTCCAGTTCACCGGCGGCGACCTTGCTCGCCACCTGATACGACAGGACCCGGGTCAGTCCCAGTCCCATGGCGGCGGCAGTGATAGCCGCCTGATTGGCGGTGACCACAAGACGCGGTTCCGGACGAACGCTGATCGGCTCGCCCCCATCAAGGAACGGCCAGCTTCTGTGCTGCCCAATGGATGAGGTAGCGATGATCGGGGCTGCGCTCAAATCTGCAGGATGCCGGGGCCGACCATGGTCGGTCAGGAATCCAGGAGAAGCGCAGATCACCCGCCGCACTTCGCCCACGCGAATTGCATGTTGATTGCTGTCAGGCAACTCACCGATGCGCACAGCCACATCGATGCCCTCCTCGACCATGCTCACCACCCGGTCGACCAGTAGGGCGTTGATGCTGACTTCGGGGAATTGAGCCAGGTAACCGACCATGACCGGCGTAACGAACAAATCACCGAACAACACCGGCGCCGTGATCGTCAGTTGCCCACGGGGTTGGGCATGGCTGCCCGCCGCAGAATCCTCGGCTTCCTGCACCTCGGTGAGAATTCTCCGACAATCTTCCAGATAGCGTTGACCCGCCTCGCTCAAATGCACACTGCGGGTGGTACGCGTCAGCAATTGGGTACCGATGCGTTTTTCCAGCGCCGCCACCGCCCGAGTGACACTGGCCGCCGACATCCCCAACCGCCGCGCCGCCGCCGAGAAGCCTTGCTCCTGGGCGACGGTGGCGAAGACCTGCATTTCCTGGAAGCGATCCATCGGGCATGTCCTTTATTCAGATAAAAAAATCGCAACCATAGGCTGCGATTTTTTATTGTTTCGATCACCTGTGGATAACTTATTCCACCGTCACCGACTTTGCCAAGTTACGCGGCTGATCAACGTCAGTACCTTTCAACACAGCCACGTAGTACGAAAGCAGCTGCAACGGAATGGTGTAGAGAATCGGCGACAGGATGTCGTGGATGTGCGGCATCTGGACGACATGAGTGCCTTCGCCATTGGTCATGCCAGCCTGCTCGTCAGCAAAGACGATCAGCTCACCGCCACGGGCGCGGACTTCCTGGAGGTTGGACTTCAGCTTCTCCAGCAACTCGTTGTTCGGCGCCACGGTGACCACCGGCATGTCGTTATCCACAAGCGCCAACGGGCCATGTTTCAGTTCGCCCGCCGGGTAGGCTTCTGCGTGGATGTAGGAGATTTCCTTGAGCTTGAGAGCCCCTTCCATCGCCACCGGGAATTGCGCGCCGCGACCGAGGAACAGCGTGTGGTTCTTCTCGGCGAACAGCTCGGCGATTTTCTCCACGGTGCTGTCCATGGCCAGGGCTTCGCCCAAACGGGTTGGCAGGCGACGCAGTTCTTCGACCAGTGTGGCTTCGACACCTTCGGCCAACGTACCGCGAACCTGACCCAAAGACAGGGTCAGCAACAGCAGGCCAACCAGTTGAGTGGTGAAGGCTTTGGTCGAGGCCACGCCGATTTCGCGACCGGCCTGGGTCAGCAGGGTCAGGTCCGATTCGCGTACCAGAGAGCTGATGCCGACGTTGCAGATTGCCAGGCTGGCGAGGAAACCCAGCTCTTTGGCATTGCGTAGCGCGGCCAGAGTGTCGGCGGTTTCACCAGACTGGGAGATGCTCACGAACAGGGTGTCCGGCTGCACCACTACCTTGCGATAGCGGAATTCGCTGGCGACTTCTACCTGACACGGGATGCCAGCCAGTTCTTCGAGCCAGTAACGGGCAACCATGCCGGCGTGATAGCTGGTGCCGCAGGCGACGATCTGAACATTGCGCACCTTGGCGAACAGCTCGGCAGCTTGGGGACCGAACGCCTCGACCAGCACCTGGTTCTGACTCAGGCGACCTTCAAGGGTGCGCTGCACCACAGCCGGTTGCTCGTGAATTTCCTTGAGCATGTAATGGCGGAATTCGCCCTTGTCAGCCGCTTCGGCACCATCACGGTACTGAACGCTTTCACGCTGGACGAGCGCGCCATTGATGTCCCAGATCTGCACGCTGTCGCGGCGAATTTCGGCGATATCGCCTTCTTCCAGGTACATGAAGCGGTCGGTAACCTGGCGCAGCGCCAATTGATCGGAAGCCAGGAAGTTCTCACCCATACCCAGACCGATCACCAGCGGGCTGCCACTGCGAGCGGCGACCAGACGATCCGGTTGAAGGGCGCTGATCACCGCCAGGCCGTAAGCACCGTGCAGCTCTTGCACGGTCGCTTTCAGGGCCGCCGTCAGGTCGGGTTGCAGCTTGAGTTTCTCGTGCAGCAAATGCGCGATGACTTCAGTGTCAGTGTCCGACGTGAATACGTGGCCCAAAGCCTTGAGTTGCTCGCGCAGGGCTTCATGGTTCTCGATGATGCCGTTGTGCACCACCGCCAGATCGCCGGAAAAATGCGGGTGAGCATTGCGTTCACACGGCGCGCCGTGGGTCGCCCAGCGGGTATGGGCTATGCCCAGACGGCCGACTAGAGGCTCTTCGATCAGCGCCTGTTCCAACTCGCTGACCTTGCCCGGACGACGCGTGCGCAAGAGTTTTCCATCGTTGGTGTACAACGCCACACCGGCGCTGTCATAGCCACGGTATTCCAGGCGCTTGAGGCCTTCGAGCAGGATGGCGGTAACGTTACGTTCTGCGACTGCACCGACAATTCCACACATGCTATTTCTCCTGACTGACGGCGGCGCAGATCAAATTAATGCCGCGGGCCTGAATCTGATCGCGTGCCTCCAGTGGCAGGCGATCATCGGTAATGAGGGTATGGACACTGCTCCATGGCAGCTCCAGATTGGGAATTTTGCGGCCGATCTTTTCGGCCTCGACCATCACGATCACTTCGCGGGCGACTTCGGCCATGACTCGGCTCAAGCCCAGCAATTCATTGAAGGTGGTGGTTCCGCGCACCAGATCGATGCCATCGGCACCAATAAACAACTGATCAAAGTCATATGAGCGTAGTACTTGCTCGGCCACCTGACCCTGGAAGGACTCGGAATGCGGGTCCCAGGTCCCCCCGGTCATCAACAGCACTGGCTCGTGCTCGAGTTCGCTCAAAGCGTTAGCGACATGCAGGGAGTTGGTCATCACTACCAGACCCGGTTGTTGGCCGAGTTCCGGGATCATCGCGGCGGTGGTGCTGCCACTGTCGATGATGATTCGCGCATGCTCGCGGATCCGCGTGACAGCGGCGCGTGCAATCGCCTGCTTGTATTTGGAAACCGGTTGGCCGAGGTCGGCGACCAGTTCCTGAGGCATGGTGACCGCTCCGCCATAACGACGCAGCAACAGACCGTTGCTTTCAAGTGCCGCCAAGTCCTTGCGAATCGTAACTTCCGAGGTTTCGAAGCGCTTGGCCAATTCATCCACACTGACTTCGCCCTGCTCATTGAGCAAGGCAAGGATGTTGTGGCGGCGTTGGGGTGTGTTGCGCTTTGACATGGTCTGGTAAGTTTCGATTCGAAAGATAACGTAATCAATCAAAACCTATTAGCGAAACTTCGTCAAGCGGGACACGATAAAAATGATCTGTGGATAAAAGCTTCGCGGGCAAGCCTCGCTCCTACAGGGCCGGAGTCGTAAACACATTTGTGAACGACCTAAAATCCTGTAGGAGCGAGGCTTGCCCGCGAAGGCGATCTCAAGACCGCCGCAAAGCGCTGTGGATAACTCAACCCTTCTTGATCTTCTCCGGCCGTTTCCAGCCATCGATGTTTTTCTGCCGCGCCCGGCCCACAGCCAACTGAGCCTTATCCACATTCTGGGTAATGGTCGAACCGGCCGCCGTGGTCGCACCCGCTGAGATATCCACAGGTGCCACCAACGAGTTGTTGGAACCGATGAAAACATCTTCACCCAACACGGTTTTCCACTTGTTGGCGCCGTCATAGTTACAGGTGATGGTGCCTGCGCCGATGTTGGTGCGCGCACCGATTTCTGCGTCCCCCAGATACGTCAAGTGACCGGCCTTGGCGCCTTCGCCCAGGTGAGCGTTCTTCAGCTCAACGAAGTTACCCACATGCGCGCGAGCTTCCAGTACCGTGCCGGGACGCAAACGAGCGAACGGGCCGGCATCACTGCCTTCGCCAAGGATCGCGCCTTCGATATGGCTGTTGGCCTTGATCACTACACCTTTGCGCAGGGTGCTGTCCTTGATCACGCAGTTCGGGCCGATCACCACGTCGTCCTCGATGACCACTTTGCCTTCGAGGATCACGTTGATGTCGATCAGTACATCGCGACCGACTGTGATCTCACCACGCACATCGAACCGTGCCGGGTCGCGCAAGGTCACGCCTTGAGCCATCAAACGACGAGCAGCGCGCAGCTGATAGTGGCGCTCAAGCTCGGCCAGTTGCTTGCGATCGTTGGCACCCTGCACTTCCATGGTGTCATGGGGGTGTTCGGTAGCCACCACCAGACCATCACTGACCGCCATGGCGATCACGTCGGTCAGGTAGTACTCGCCCTGGGCGTTGTTGTTGGAGAGCCGGCTCATCCAATCGCCCAAGCGCTCGAAAGGAACCGCCAGAATGCCAGTGTTGCCCTCAGTGATAGCGCGCTCGGCTTCGTTGGCATCTTTCTGCTCGACGATGGCGGTAACCTTGCCGGCGGCATCGCGGACGATACGGCCGTAACCAGTCGGGTCATCCAGCTCGACAGTCAAAAGGCCCAGCTGCTGCGGTGCAGCGAGCTTGAGCAACCGTTGCAGGGTTTCGACTTCGATCAAGGGTACATCGCCGTACAGAATCAGCACGGTATCGGACTCGATGAACGGCACAGCCTGAGCCACCGCATGTCCGGTACCCAGTTGTTGATCCTGCAGGACGAAATTCAGGTCATCGGCCGCCAGACGCTCGCGCACGGCTTCGGCGCCATGACCGATCACCACATGGATGCGTTGTGGATCAAGTTGCCGGGCGCTGTGGATAACATGACCAAGCATTGAATTACCGGCAACCGGGTGCAGAACTTTCGGCAAGGCCGAACGCATGCGCGTGCCTTGGCCGGCAGCGAGGATAACGATTTCAAGAGACATGACAGGCTACTAATCCTGGGAGGTCAGCGGCTGCGACCGGGTGATAAAAGTCAGAAAAGAAAAAAGGGTAGCCGAGGCTACCCTTTTTAATCAATCACACAATTAGTCGATGGCCAATTAGTGGCCGAACTTCTTGCGGATCTGCTGGACGGTGCGCAGCTGAGCTGCAGCCTCGGCCAGACGTGCGGCAGCAGAACCGTAATCGAATTCCGCGCCCCGCTCATGCAGTGCCTTCTCGGCAGCCTTTACGGCTTCCTGAGCGGAGGCTTCGTCCAGGTCGGCAGCACGTTGCACGGTGTCGGCAAGAACCTTGACCATGTTCGGCTGAACCTCGAGGAAACCACCGGAGATGTAATACACCTCCTCTTCCCCGCCCTGCTTGACCAGGCGGATCGGGCCCGGCTTGAGATTAGTGATCAACGGCGCGTGACCCAGAGCGATACCAAGATCACCCAGTGCACCGTGCGCAATCACCATCTCGACCAGACCGGAAAAGATTTCCCCTTCCGCGCTGACGATATCGCAATGGACTGTCATAGCCATCTGATTGCCTCAACCTAAATTAGCGCCCGTTGCCGGGCGCCGGGATTACAGTTTCTTGGCTTTCTCGATCGCTTCTTCGATGCCGCCGACCATGTAGAACGCTTGTTCTGGCAGGTGGTCGTAGTCACCGTTGAGGATGCCTTTGAAGCCAGCAATGGTGTCTTTCAGGGAAACGTATTTACCCGAAGCACCGGTGAAGACTTCAGCCACGAAGAACGGCTGCGACAAGAAACGCTGGATCTTACGAGCACGGTTTACCAACTGCTTGTCGGCTTCCGACAGCTCGTCCATACCCAGGATCGCAATGATGTCCTTCAGTTCTTTGTAACGCTGCAGAACATACTGTACGCCGCGAGCGGTGTCGTAGTGGTCCTGGCCGATTACGTTCGGGTCCAGCTGGCGCGAAGTCGAGTCGAGTGGATCGACAGCCGGGTAGATACCCAGGGAAGCGATGTCACGGGACAGAACGACGGTAGCGTCCAAGTGGGCGAAGGTGGTCGCTGGCGACGGGTCAGTCAAGTCATCCGCAGGTACGTATACCGCCTGGATCGAAGTGATCGAACCTTCCTTGGTCGAAGTGATACGTTCTTGCAGAACGCCCATCTCTTCAGCCAGGGTCGGCTGGTAACCTACTGCCGAAGGCATACGGCCCAGCAGTGCGGATACTTCAGTACCGGCCAGGGTGTAACGATAGATGTTGTCGACGAACAGCAGAACGTCGTTACCTTCGTCACGGAACTTCTCGGCCATGGTCAGGCCGGTCAGTGCTACGCGCAGACGGTTACCCGGCGGCTCGTTCATCTGACCGTAAACCAGTGCCACTTTGTCCAGAACGTTGGAATCCTTCATCTCGTGGTAGAAGTCGTTACCCTCACGAGTACGCTCACCCACACCGGCGAACACGGAATAACCGCTGTGCTCGATGGCGATGTTACGGATCAGTTCCATCATGTTTACGGTTTTGCCTACACCGGCACCACCGAACAGACCGACTTTACCGCCCTTGGCGAACGGGCAAACCAGGTCGATAACCTTGATGCCGGTTTCCAGCAGGTCGTTGCCGCCCGCTTGTTCAGCGAAGGATGGCGCAGGACGGTGAATGCCCCAGCGCTCTTCGGTGTCGATCGGGCCCGCTTCGTCGATCGGGTTACCCAGAACGTCCATGATCCGGCCCAGGGTCGCTTTACCGACGGGTACGGAGATGGCTGCGCCGGAGTCGATGACGTCCAGACCGCGCTTCAAGCCTTCGGTGGAACCCATCGCAATGGTACGAACCACGCCGTCGCCCAGCTGCTGCTGAACTTCCAGGGTGGTCCCGGCCGCGCTTTGAACTGTCAGCGCGTTGTAGATGCTCGGTACGCTGTCGCGTGGAAATTCCACGTCGATAACGGCGCCGATGATTTGAACGATACGTCCGCTACTCATAGCTGGATCCTCTGAATATTTGAACCGTTAAACCGCGGCAGCGCCGCCGACGATTTCCGAGATCTCTTGGGTGATCGCAGCCTGACGCGCCTTGTTATAGACCAGCTGCAAATCGCTGATCAAATCACCGGCGTTGTCGGTAGCGTTCTTCATCGCGATCATCCGCGCAGCTTGTTCAGCCGCGTTGTTCTCGACCACCGCCTGGTAGACCTGCGACTCCACGTAGCGGACCATCAAGCCGTCAAGCAGCTCTTTGGCGTCCGGTTCGTACAGATAATCCCAGTGGTGCTTGAGTTCTTGATCCGGGGTTGCCACCAGTGGAATCAACTGCTCCACGGTAGGCTGTTGCGTCATGGTGTTGATGAACTTGTTGGACACCACGGACAGGCGGTCAATACGGCCGTCCAGGTAGGCATCCAGCATCACCTTGACGCTGCCGATCAGGTCATTGATCGACGGCTCTTCACCCAGGTGGCTGATAGCTGCAACGACGTTACCGCCGAAGTTGCGGAAGAAAGCCGCACCCTTGCTACCCACTACACACAGATCAATCTCGACGCCGTTTTCGCGGTTTACCGCCATGTCCTTGACCAGGGCCTTGAACAGGTTGGTGTTCAAGCCACCACACAGACCACGGTCACTGCTCACCACAACGTAACCGACGCGCTTTACTTCACGGTCGATCATGAATGGGTGGCGATATTCCGGGTTGGCGTTGGCCAGATGGCCAATAACCTGGCGGATGCGCTCCGCGTAAGGACGGCTAGCAGCCATGCGCATTTGTGCCTTGCGCATTTTGCTGACCGCCACTTTTTCCATGGCGCTGGTAATCTTTTGCGTGCTTTTGATGCTCGCAATCTTACTGCGAATCTCTTTTGCGCCTGCCATGTAACACCTATCAGGTTAGCAAGCGGGAGCCTTGCGACTCCCGCTGCGGCTTACCAGGTTTGGGTGGCCTTGAACTTCTCGATACCGGCTTTCATGCCAGCGTCGATTTCGTCATTGAAGTCACCCTTCACGTTGATCTTCGCCATCAAATCGGCGTGATCGCGGTTGAAGAAAGCAATCAGCGCTTGTTCAAAGCTGCCGATCTTGGCGATTTCGACGTCAGTCAGGAACCCACGCTCAGCGGCATACAGCGACAGCGCCATGTCAGCGATCGACATTGGTGCGTATTGCTTCTGCTTCATCAGCTCGGTAACGCGCTGACCATGCTCAAGTTGCTTACGGGTCGCTTCGTCCAGGTCAGAAGCGAACTGGGCGAATGCCGCCAGTTCACGGTACTGAGCCAGAGCGGTACGGATACCACCGGAGAGCTTCTTGATGATCTTGGTCTGAGCGGCACCACCCACACGGGATACCGAAACACCGGCGTTCACAGCAGGACGGATCCCGGAGTTGAACATGGCCGATTCCAGGAAGATCTGACCGTCGGTGATGGAAATCACGTTGGTCGGAACGAACGCGGAAACGTCGCCAGCCTGGGTTTCGATGATCGGCAGTGCGGTCAGGGAACCGGTTTTGCCGGTCACTGCGCCGTTGGTGAACTTCTCTACGTATTCTTCCGAAACGCGGGATGCGCGCTCCAGCAGACGGGAGTGGAGATAGAACACGTCGCCTGGGTAAGCTTCACGGCCTGGTGGACGGCGCAGCAGCAGGGAAATCTGGCGGTAAGCCACTGCTTGCTTGGACAGATCGTCATAAACGATCAGCGCGTCTTCACCGCGGTCGCGGAAGAATTCACCCATGGTGCAACCGGAGTACGGTGCCAGGAATTGCAGCGCAGGAGATTCCGAAGCACTGGCAGCCACGATGATCGTGTTGGCCAGAGCGCCGTTTTCTTCCAGCTTGCGAACCACGTTGGCGATGGTCGATTGCTTCTGACCGATCGCTACGTAGACGCAGAAAATGCCGCTGTTTTTCTGGTTGATGATCGCGTCGATCGCCAGAGCGGTTTTACCGATCTGACGGTCACCGATGATCAGCTCACGCTGGCCACGGCCGACAGGGATCATGGCATCGACAGCCTTGTAGCCAGTCTGTACAGGCTGGTCTACCGACTTACGCCAGATCACGCCTGGAGCAACTTTCTCGACCGCGTCGGTCTCGGTGTTGCCCAGTGGACCTTTGCCGTCAACAGGGTTACCCAGTGCGTCGACTACGCGACCCAGCAGTTCCTTACCCACCGGAACTTCGAGGATGCGGCCAGTGCACTTGGCGCTCATGCCTTCAGCCAGAGACTGGTAAGCGCCCAATACAACGGCACCTACAGAGTCTTGCTCGAGGTTGAGAGCCATACCGAAGACGCCGCCCGGAAACTCGATCATCTCGCCGTACATAACGTCGGCCAGACCGTGAATCCGCACGATACCGTCAGATACGCTGACGACAGTGCCTTCGTTACGGGCTTGGGAGGTCACATCGAGCTTGTCGATGCGGCCCTTGATAATTTCACTTATTTCGGAAGGATTGAGTTGCTGCATTGCTCTGCTGCCCCTTCAAACTCAAGATTTCAATGCTTCGGCAAGGTTCGCGAGTTTGCCGCGAACCGAGCCATCGATAACCAGGTCGCCGGCGCGGATGACAATGCCCCCAATCAGGGATTTGTCTTCCTCGACTTGCAGGCGCACTTCCCGGTTGAGTCGTGCACTGAGAACCTTGGCGAGTTTGTCTTGCTGTTCTTGGTTCAATGCAAAAGCACTGGTCACTTCAACGTCTACCGACTTCTCTTGTTCAGCCTTGTACAGGTCAAACAGAGCGGATATCTCCGGCAAAAGCGGGAGACGGTCGTTTTCGGCAACGACATTAATGAAGTTCTGTGCCTTGGCATCAAACTTGTCGCCGCACACGTCAATAAACGTGGCGGCCTTGTTTGCGCTCGTCAGTCGCGGGGCCTTGAGCACGCGCTGCATGGTGTCGTCTTGCGACACTGCTGCAGCCAGGCCGAGCATGGCTGACCAAGAGGCCAGTTGCTGGTGGGCCTGGGCGTGCTCGAAGGCTGCCTTAGCGTAAGGTCGGGCCAACGTGGTCAATTCTGCCATGATCGCCCTCGCTTAAATTTCAGCAGCCAGTTTGTTTACCAGCTCCGCGTGCGCGTTTTGATCGATTGTGGCACCCAGGATCTTCTCGGCGCCGCCGACAGCCAGTGCACCCAGTTGGGCACGCAGCGCGTCTTTGACACTGTTCAGTTCCTGCTCGATCTCGGCCTGAGCCTGAACCTTCACACGGTCAGCGTCGATACGGGCCTTTTCAACGGCCTCTTCGACGATCTGATTACCGCGTTTCTTGGCTTGCTCAATGATTTCAGCTGCCTGAGCTTTCGCTTCGCGCAGTTGCTGACCCACTTTCTCATGGGCCAACTCCAGGTCGCGAGCTGCTCGGCTGGCAGCGTCCAGTCCATCCGCGATCTTCTTCTGACGTTCGTGCAAAGCCGCGATGACCGGAGGCCACACGAACTTCATGCAAAACAGTACAAAAATGAAGAACGCAACGGACTGGCCAATCAGGGTTGCATTAATGTTCACGCCAACACCTCGCTCGTTCGTTGCACATCACACCAATCAACTCGAAGGTTCGAGTGATTAGCCAGCGAGTTGACCAACGAATGGGTTCGCAAAGGTGAAGAACAGAGCGATACCAACACCGATCATGGTTACGGCGTCGAGCAGACCGGCAACGATGAACATTTTGACTTGCAGCATTGGAACCATTTCTGGCTGACGCGCTGCGCCTTCCAGGAACTTGCCGCCCAACAGGCCGAAACCAATTGCGGTACCCAGTGCGCCCAGGCCGATCAACAGTGCAACAGCGATAGCGGTTAGACCAACTACAGTTTCCATCTTTCCTCCCGACTTTTACGTCGTATGGTTTAGGTTTTTTAGATTTTAAAGCGGTAAAACAAATCGTTTCATAGCCCTGTTCGGGCACCCTCTCGTTTGACCGAGAGGGACATCAGACTAGTCGAGACTGGTCTTAATGGTTCTCTTCGTGCGCCATCGACAGGTAGACGATGGTCAGCATCATGAAGATAAACGCCTGCAGGGTGATGATCAGGATGTGGAACACAGCCCACGCCCACTGCAGAACTACGCCCAGGCCGCTAAGCCAGAGCAGACCGCTGCCGAACATCACAGCAATCAGAATGAAGACCAGCTCGCCGGCGTACATGTTGCCGAACAGACGCAGCGCCAGAGAGATTGGCTTGGCCACCAGCGTCACGAACTCCAGCAGGAAGTTCACCGGAATCAGCAGGGCTTGAACGAAGATGTTCTTGCTGCCGAACGGGTGCAGGGTCAGTTCGCCAATGAAGCCGCTGATGCCCTTGACCTTGATGCTGTAGAAAATGATCAACGCGAATACCGACAGGGACATACCCAGGGTCGCATTCGGGTCAGTGGTAGGAACGGCACGGAAGACCAGGTGCGGGTCGCCGGTAATGATGGCAGCCAGCTTCGGAATCCAGTCAACCGGTACCAGGTCGACGGCGTTCATCAGGAACACCCAGACAAAAATCGTCAGGGCCAATGGTGCGATCAATGGATTACGGCCGTGGAAGGTATCTTTCACGCTGCCGTCGACGAACTCGATCAGAACTTCGACGAAGTTCTGCAGGGCGCCTGGTTGACCGGAAGTCGCCTTCTTTGCCGCCATGCGGAAAAGAAGAACGAAGATCAGACCCAACGCGACCGACCAGCCGAGAGTATCGACGTGGAAAGCCCAGAAGCCCATTTCTTTGGCTTCTGCTGCGGTGTGGGCAAAACCCCACCCGCCAGTTGAGTGCTGACCGAAAGTCAGGTTCTGCAAGTGGTGCTGGATATAGCCCGAAGCGGTTGTCTCTGCCATGGTTGCCTCAAACGCCCTAAGGTCTCGAAAGTCTTGTTCTCATTAGCAGGGGAGCGAACCAGCTAACCAGTTGGGTCAGCACGAAGACGCCGAATACTGCTAACGGCGCCAGTGGCTTCACACCTGCAAACGTCAATGCAAACAGCACTGCCGTCAAAATCAGTTTGCCCGCCTCGCCGGCATAAAAAGACCGGACGATGGCTTGAGCTGCTCGGGCGCCGGAAAACCGAAATGCCCTGTGAGCGAAATAAATATTGGGAAGCAAGGCTATCAGGCCTCCGCAGAGTCCTGAGTACCCGGCAACGACTCCATGCCATTGCCAGAGCGCCAAAGCGGCGATCAGCAAAACGACAAATTGAGCCATTAACACCGGAAAAACTGCCAGGCGATGGAACGGCAAGCGGTCTGGCGTGCGGTTTTCCATCTCTTTTGCTCCCCAATGGTCGGCTGCCAGAACTCAATAACCTGGCATAATTTGTGCCGACAAAATGCGCGCAGAGTATAGGGGCGGTTCTGCCCCTATTCAACTGTCAGGTAGTGATTTCCGACTTCACGCTACATGAGGAATTGTTTCAGCGGATGTGTGCAAGCACACCTTGAAGCTCATCAAGAGAGTTGTAGCCGATCACCAGCTGCCCCTTACCCTTCTTTCCGTGGCGGATCTGCACCGCAGAGCCTAGGCGCTCGGCCAGACGCTGCTCGAGTCGGGCGATATCCGGGTCCGGTTTTGCAGGTTCCACAGGCTCCGGTTTGCCACTCAACCACTGGCGGACCAGTGCTTCAGTCTGGCGCACAGTCAGCCCCCGTGCGACAACGTGTCGCGCCCCTTCAACTTGTTGATTTTCCGGCAAACCAAGCAAGGCACGGGCATGACCCATTTCCAGGTCGCCGTGAGACAGCATGGTTTTGATGACTTCCGGCAGCGCAATCAGACGCAACAGGTTGGCCACGGTAACGCGGGACTTACCCACAGCCTCGGCCACTTGTTGCTGAGTCAGCTGGAATTCCTGCTGCAAACGCTGCAGAGCCACCGCTTCTTCGATCGGATTGAGGTCTTCGCGCTGGATGTTCTCGATCAGCGCCATGGCGATGGCAGTTTCATCCGGCACATCGCGAACCATCGCCGGGATGGTTTCCTGGCCTGCCTGCTGGCTGGCGCGCCAGCGGCGTTCGCCGGCGATGATTTCGAAGCGTCCGCTGCCGATCGGGCGAACCACGATCGGCTGCATCACGCCCTGGGCCTTGATCGACTGCGCCAGCTCCTCCAGCGCTTGAGGATCCATGTCCCGACGCGGCTGGTACTTGCCACGCTGGATCAGGTCCAGGGGCAGGTGCTGCAGCTCGCGCTGATCGGCTTGCACCGCTTGCTCTTCCAGCGAGCTGACAGTCGGACCACTCAGCAGTGCATCCAGTCCACGTCCGAGACCTCGTTTCTTGACGGCCATGGGGATTCCTTAAGTTGCCTGAGCAGCGGCGATGCGTGAATTTTTGCGCTGACGGCGAACCATCTCGCCCGCCAATGCCAGATAGGCAATCGCGCCCCGCGATGATTTGTCGTACGCCAGCGCCGGCATGCCATAGCTTGGCGCTTCGGCCAGGCGGATGTTGCGCGGAATCACGGTGTCGTAGAGCTGATCGCCAAAGTGTTCCTTGAGCTGCGCCGATACATCGTTCATCAGGCTCAGGCGCGGGTCGTACATGGTCCGCAACAGGCCTTCGACTTTCAGGTTCGGGTTCAGCAGTTCGGCAATGCGCTTGATGTTATCCACAAGGTCGCTCAACCCTTCGAGCGCGAAGTACTCGCACTGCATGGGGATAATCACCCCGTCGGCGGCAACCAGCGCGTTGAGCGTCAACATCGACAGCGACGGCGGGCAGTCGATCAAAATGTAATCGTAGTTTTCTCGGATCGGCGCCAACGCACTGCGCAGACGACTTTCCTTCATCTGCATTTCCAGCAGAACGACCTCGGCCGCGGTCAGGTCGCGGTTGGCCGGCAGCAATTGATAACCGCCGTGCTCGGAATAGTGCATGGCCTGGGCCAGATCGCATTCACCGATCAGCAGGTCGTAGACCGAGTTTTCCAGGCCGTGTTTATCCACACCGCTCCCCATGGTGGCGTTGCCCTGTGGATCGAGATCGATCAACAGCACCCGACGCTTGGTAGCGACCAGGGAAGCTGCGAGGTTGATGCAGGTGGTGGTCTTGCCCACACCACCTTTTTGGTTCGCTATCGCGAATACCTTAGCCATTCTTGCTTGTGTTCCCAATCATGCCGTGCGGCGCAGTATCAGCAGATGGCGTTGGCCTTGGCAACCGGGTACGGCCAGGGCGTGTTCGCTATCGAGGTGGAAGTCTGCCGGCAATGCTACCAGCTCATCGGCGGGATGAACGCCCTTCATTGCCAGCCAACGTGTTTGGGCATCGCCCAAATGGCGAGTCCAGTTGCTGAAGTTCTCCATGCTGCTGAACGCACGGGAAATGATCCCGTTGAATGGCAGTTCCGGCTGAAAGGCTTCGACGCGACTGTGGATAACTTGCAGGTTATCCAGTTTGAGTTCGAGTTTGACCTGGGTCAGGAAGCGGGTTTTCTTGCCGTTACTGTCCAGGCAGGTCACTTGCGACTCGGGAAACAGGATCGCCAGGGGAATCCCTGGCATGCCGCCGCCACTGCCCACATCCAGCCAACGGCCGTTTTCGATGAAGGACATAACACTCAGGCTATCGAGCAAATGCCGTGAAACCATTTCATCCGGATCACGCACTGCCGTGAGGTTGTAGGCCTTGTTCCATTTTATCAACAGGGCCAGATAACCCAGCAGCTGTGCATGCTGGGCTTCCGTCAGGTTGACACCGAGCTGGCGAGCACCTGTGGATAACTCTTCGGCGTGTTGCGAGGTGACCAACGAACTCAAGCGCTTTGCTCCAACTGACGGCCCGCGCCGCGTTTTTTCAAATGAATCATCAACAGCGAAATCGCTGCCGGGGTCACGCCCGGAATACGCGACGCCTGGCCCAGGGTCTCTGGACGGGTCGCGCCGAGCTTGCTCTGGATCTCTTTCGAGAGACCGGAGATGTTCGTGTAATCGATATCCACAGGCAGTTTGGTGTCTTCGCTGGCCCGCAGACGCGCGATTTCATCCTGTTGACGATCGATGTAACCGGCGTACTTGGTCTTGATTTCGACCTGTTCGGCGACCTGTGGATCTTCTGCGCCCCCACCGGTCACAGCGATCAGACCAGCGTAGTCGATTTCCGGACGGCTCAGCAGGTTGAGCAAATTGTATTCGTGGGTCAGCGGCGTACCGAATTTCTCGGAAATCGCATCGCCCTGCTCGGTGCCCGGGCGAACCCAGGTACTTTTCAGGCGTTGCTCTTCCAGATCGATGCTTTCGCGTTTCTTGCAGAACGCTGCCCAACGCACGTCATCCACCAGACCCAATTCGCGACCTTTTTCGGTCAAGCGCAGGTCTGCGTTGTCTTCGCGCAGGATCAAACGGTATTCGGCGCGGGACGTGAACATCCGATACGGTTCCTGGGTTCCCAGGGTAATCAGGTCGTCGACCAAAACGCCGATGTACGCCTCGTCGCGACGCGGGCACCAGGCATCTTTGCCCTGAGCACGCAGTGCGGCGTTGGCTCCGGCCAGCAAACCTTGGGCGCCAGCTTCTTCGTAACCGGTGGTGCCGTTGATTTGCCCGGCGAAGAACAAACCGCCGATCACTTTGGTTTCCAGGCTGTATTTCAGGTCACGCGGGTCGAAGTAGTCGTACTCGATGGCGTAGCCAGGGCGAACAATGTGCGCGTTTTCCATGCCGCGGATCGATTGCACGATCTGCAGTTGCACGTCGAACGGCAGGGAAGTCGATATCCCGTTCGGGTACAGCTCGTGGGTGGTCAAACCTTCCGGCTCGATGAAGACCTGATGGCTTTCCTTGTCGGCAAAGCGGTGGATCTTGTCTTCGATCGATGGGCAATAACGCGGGCCGATACCTTCGATCACACCGGAATACATCGGCGAACGATCAAGGTTCGAAGCAATGATTTCGTGGGTACGGGCGTTGGTGTGGGTAATCCAGCAGCTGACCTGTTTCGGATGCTGCTCCTTGGAGCCCATGAACGACATCACCGGAATCGGCGTATCCCCTGCCTGCTCGGTCATCACCGAAAAATCCACAGTGCGACCGTCGATACGCGGCGGGGTACCGGTTTTCAGGCGACCGACACGCAATGGCAGTTCACGCAGACGATGAGCCAGCGCAATCGACGGCGGATCACCCGCGCGACCGCCGGAATAATTCTGCATGCCGATGTGGATAAGTCCACCGAGGAAGGTGCCGGTGGTCAACACCACGGAATCTGCGAAGAAACGCAGGCCCATTTGGGTGACAACACCGCGCACTTGTTCCTGCTCGACGATCAGGTCGTCAGCAGCCTGTTGAAATATCCACAGGTTCGGCTGGTTTTCCAAAGCTTCGCGGACAGCGGCCTTGTACAGAACCCGATCTGCCTGGGCGCGGGTTGCACGCACGGCTGGGCCTTTGCGGCTGTTCAATACGCGAAACTGAATACCGCCTTTATCGGTAGCCATGGCCATCGCGCCGCCCAGGGCATCGATTTCTTTAACCAAATGGCTTTTGCCGATCCCGCCAATGGCTGGGTTGCAACTCATGGCACCGAGGGTTTCCACGTTATGCGTCAGCAATAGGGTTTTTGCCCCCATACGTGCTGACGCCAGTGCTGCCTCGGTACCGGCATGACCGCCGCCGATGACGATCACTTCAAAACGGGAAGGGAAATCCACCACGCACCTCGTGCCTGCTTCAGTCAGGTAATCCGGAAATAGTTTGAGCTCAGGTTTTTGGACCTGGTCGGCAAGTATAGGGACTTCGCCCTTCCTAAAGAACCCTTTGCACAAAATTTAACCAGCTGTGGAGAAGTCGAGGTTATAGAAATTAAAAAGAGAGAAATTTATTAAATCTTTGTTTTTATGTTTATTTATACTGAGCCACCTTTCTGTGGATAGATTGATGTAGCCCTTTATTTTCAATATGTACAGAGATTCAAAACCCTGTGGTCATGTGCCAAGGAGGCCCTTGGATAACCGGTGTAAGCCTGTGGATGAAAGGGGTGGTTATCCACAGAGGTGGTTATCTTCAGTTTTGAGGCCTTGTTATCAACTGCCCTTAGCGGCACTTATTCACAGGGCTTAATCCACAGAAAAGCCGTCGCGTGAGCAAATCCCGGGCAAGGGAAATCCGCTCAAGCGAAGAATCTGCTCGGCACTGGGGGAAAATTTCAGAAAAGGAGAGGACAGACAGGCCTGAATGGCCTGTCTGTGAACTGCGGAAGGGACTATTTACCGATACAGAAGCTGGAAAAGATCCTTCCCAGCAGATCATCGGAGCTGAATGCGCCGGTGATTTCGCCCAAAGAGTGCTGAGCCTGCCGTAAATCTTCGGCCAACAGCTCACCGGCACCCGCTAACGTCAGCTGCGCACGGCCATGCTCGAGGGACGCACTCGCCTGACGCAGTGCCTCCAGGTGACGCCTGCGAGCACTGAAGCTGCTTTCGGAGGTCTGCTCGTAACCCATGCATTCCTTGAGATGCTCACGCAGCAATTCAAGGCCTTCGCCGGCAGATCTAGCACTGAGGCTGATAGTAACGTGGCCATCGTTGCTGACTTCCAGGGCAATCTCTTCGCCCGTCAGGTCAGCCTTGTTACGGATCAGAGTAACTTTTGCCGGATCCGGACGGGTTTCGAGGAATTCAGGCCACAAGGCAAAGGGATCAAGGGCCTCGGGAGCCGTGGCATCAACCACCAGAAGTACCCGATCCGCCTCGCCGATGGCTTTCAATGCCCGTTCGACGCCAATTTTTTCCACCTGATCATCGGTATCTCGCAGGCCGGCAGTGTCGACCACGTGCAACGGCATGCCATCGATGTGGATATGTTCGCGAAGAATGTCCCGGGTCGTGCCGGCAATCTCGGTCACGATCGCAGCTTCACGTCCGGCCAAGGCATTCAGAAGACTGGACTTGCCGGCATTAGGCCGACCGGCGATCACCACAGTCATACCGTCGCGGAGCAAGGCCCCTTGCCCGGCTTCACGCAGCACTGTGGATAATTCGTCGCGTACTTTGTCGAGCATGCTCAGCACATGGCCATCGGCGAGGAAGTCGATTTCTTCTTCCGGGAAGTCGATGGCGGCTTCGACGTAAATGCGCAGGCCTATCAGTTGTTCGGTGAGGTTGTGCACACGCTGGGAAAACGCGCCCTGCAACGAACGCAGGGCATTTCGTGCCGCCTGTGCAGAACTTGCCTCGATCAAGTCGGCGATGGCTTCGGCCTGAGCCAGATCGAGCTTGTCGTTGAGGAAGGCGCGCTCGCTGAATTCACCCGGCCGGGCCAGACGACAGCCCAGTTCCAGGCAACGCTTGAGTAGCATATCCAGAACGATCGGCCCGCCGTGGCCCTGCAGCTCAAGCACATCTTCGCCGGTGAACGAGTTCGGTCCCGGGAAGTACAACGCGATGCCTTCGTCCAGCACCTCTTCGTTTGCACTGAGGAACGGGCCGTAATGGGCAAACCGCGGTTTCAGTTCGCGACCGCTGATGGCTTTGGCTGCCAGACTCGCCAGCGGCCCGGAAATACGGACGATGCCCACACCGCCGCGACCTTGAGCGGTGGCAACGGCAGCGATGGTTTCACGAGGAACGCTCATAAACCGGTATCCAGACAAAAGTGACAGATAGCAAAACGCCCCACTAGGGGGCGTTTTGAGTGGTTACCCACAGAGTAAGTTACGCCTCGGCTTTTTTGGTAGCCGCTTCGATCTTACGCGTGATGTACCACTGTTGGGCGATGGACAGGCAGTTGTTCACTACCCAGTACAGCACCAGACCCGCCGGGAACCACAGGAAGAAGAAGGTGAAGATGATTGGCATCATTTTCATGACCTTCGCCTGCATCGGATCCGGAGGTGTAGGGTTCAACTGCTGCTGGATGAACATGGTTGCGCCCATGATGATCGGCAGAATGAAGAACGGATCCTTGATCGACAGGTCAGTAATCCACAGCATGAATGGCGCTTGGCGCATTTCCACGCTTTCCAGCAGAACCCAGTACAGCGAAAGGAAAACCGGCATCTGCACGAGGATTGGCAAGCAACCACCCAGCGGATTGATCTTCTCTTTCTTGTACAGCTCCATCATGGATTGCGACATTTTCTGCCGGTCGTCGCCATGTTGCTCTTTCAGCGCGGCCAGTTTCGGTGCCACTGCACGCATGCGCGCCATGGATTTGTAGCTGGCAGCCGACAGCGGGAAGAAAATCCCTTTGATCAGCATGGTCAGGAAGATGATCGACCAGCCCCAGTTACCGACCAGCGCGTGGATATGTTGCAGCAGCCAGAAGATTGGCTGGGCAATGAACCACAGAATGCCGTAGTCGACAGTCAGTTCCAGACCTGGGGACAACTCTTTCAGCACAGCCTGGCTTTTCGGACCCGCGTACAGAACGGCGCTGGTTTCAGCTTTCGCACCTGGCGCAACAGTCATTGCCGGGGCGGTGTAGCCGATGATGTAGTTGCCTTTGCTGTCTTTACGGGTCTGGACGACGTTGTTTTCGCCCTTGGCCGGAATCCACGCGGTCACGAAGTAGTGCTGCAACCAGGCAACCCAACCACCGGTGACGGTTTCTTTCAGCTGAGCCTTGTCCATGTCCTTCATCGACACTTTCTTGTACGGCTCGTTACTTGTCCACAGGGCGGCGCCCAGGTAAGTCGCGGTGCCGGTGGCGGTGCTGGAAGAAGGATCGGAGCTGGCATCACGCTTCAATTGCGCGAACATTGCACCGGACCAAGGCTGAGCGCTCTGGTTGTCGATCAGGTAGGAAACGGTTACGTCATACAGGCCACGTTTCAGCGTGAAACGCTTGATGTAGTTGACGCCGTCCTTGCTGAACTTCAGGTCCGCGACCAATTGGTCTTGACCGTCAGCCAGTTGATAAATCTTCTTCTCGGAGGAGTAAACCGGACGACCGGCAGGACTTGCGTCCGGACCGTTGGTGCCGATCAGGCCACTCTGAGCCAGATAAGTCCGCTCGTTGCCGTTATCAAACAGCTGGAATGGAATTTCCGGATGGTCCTGGCGACGTGGATACAGCGGCAACGTCAACTGGGCAACATCGCCACCTTGTGGATCGATTGCCAGGTTGAGCACATCCGTTTTGATCTGGATGAGGTCTTTGCTTGCAGCTACTGGTGTTTCAGCAGGTGCAGTTGCACTGGTATCGCTTGCGGCGCGTGGAATGTCGTCACTGACAGAAGCATTATTGCCAGTCGCCGTATCCGGTAGGCCCGGTGCGGTAGTACTGGAAGCAACATTCTGAGTCGGCAGGGCAGCCTGGCCATAGTCCTGGTTCCATTTAAGGACCATAACGTAGGACACGATTGCCAGGGCGACGATCAGGATCGTGCGTTTGATATCCATGATTACTCGGCCATCGAAGAAGAACGGGAGGTAGGGATAGATGGAACCGGGTCATAACCACCGGGATTCCACGGATGACAGCGACCTAAACGACGAAAGGCCAGCCAGCCACCGCGCAGAAGGCCATGATTTTCTATGGCTTCATACGCGTAGCAGGAACAACTGGGGTAGAAACGACAGTGACTGGCCATCAGGGGACTGATGGCATAGCGATAAAACTGGATCGGAACGAGTGCCAGTTTACGCATCGGGACTGTCTACCCCTACAGTTTCGGTTTTGACTGCTGGTACCGGCTTGCTGCGTGCCAGACGTTTCCAGAGTTTGTCGAAATGCTGAATCAATTCGGGGCTTTCTACGTCACCCAAACCTTTGCGCGCGACGATAACAATGTCCCAACCGACCAGTAAATCCTGGTTCAGGCGAAACGATTCGCGCATCAGACGTTTGAGGCGATTGCGCTCGACGGAGAGCTTTACGCTCTTTTTCCCGATAACCAGCCCGAGACGGGGGTGATCAAGATCGTTGTTGCGCGCAAGGAGCAGGAGATTTTTCCCCGGAACCTTGCCGGTAGGGGAGTCAAAGACTGCCTTGAAATGCCGGGGAGTAAGCAGACGCTTTTCCCGACTGAAGTCCTGACTCACCTCCAGTGCCGGATTATCAAACTGCCAGACGCGCACGACCTTTGGCGCGACGACGCGACAGGACGGCACGACCGTTCTTGGTAGCCATGCGAGCACGGAAACCGTGGGTACGAGCGCGTTTGATAGTGCTTGGTTGGAAAGTACGTTTCATTGTCGTGTTACCTGGTTCGTCCACAACGGGCCGGAATGGCCCCCGTTTTAAGAGACCGGGGATTCTAGAGAAAGCAAGCCTCTAGGTCAATTTCCAACCAGCGTTTCCTTATAAATAGATCTCCAGACGATTTGCTCGCCGAAGGTCGTTCTCTAGATATAGAAATAAAGAAGGGAATTATTTAAAGCTTTTCTGTAAAGCTTATAAAAGCTAGGGCCACGTTCATCTGTGGATAACTGCCTTTAGCCCTTCTAAACCGTGATGTACAGAGAATGACAACTACAGTGGAAAACGGTGGTCAGCCTGTGCTGCGCTGTCGGATAAGCTGTGTGTGGAAAGGCTAGTTATCCACAGGCAGGTTATCCACCGAGTTTCGCCCCCACTTGTCCAGTGCCCTCATGGGCGGTTATCCACAGAGCTTATGCACATACCGTTGGTCTTCTTTTCAAGGGTTAACGCATTGATAAATCATGCCCTGTGCGCAACCTGCATGTGGATAAGTGGACGTCCGGTCGCTACAATGACCGCTTGTTTTTGCCTCACCGGCTTTCAACTTAGGGGATATCCGTGTCAGTGGAACTTTGGCAGCAGTGCGTAGAGCTTTTGCGCGATGAGCTGCCTGCCCAACAATTCAACACTTGGATCCGTCCACTACAGGTCGAAGCCGAAGGCGACGAGCTGCGTGTCTACGCGCCGAATCGTTTTGTTCTCGACTGGGTCAATGAAAAATACCTGGGCCGCGTCCTTGAACTGCTGGATGAGCATGGCAATGGCCTGGCGCCGGCGCTTTCCTTATTAATAGGCAGCAAACGCAGTTCGGCACCGCGCGCGGCACCCAATGCCCCGTTGGCCGCTGCGGCGTCCCAGGCTCAGGCCGCTCAAGCGCCTGTCAGCGCTCCGGCGCCAGCCCCGGTAGTTGCCTCGACCAAGCGTGCGACCCAAAAAGTAGCTGAGCTCAGTGAAGAGCCGTCCCGCGACAGCTTCGATCCAATGGCCGGCGCCAGTTCGCAACAGGCTCCGGTTCGCGCCGAACAGCGCACGGTGCAAGTCGAAGGCGCGCTCAAGCACACCAGCTACCTGAACCGCACCTTTACCTTCGAGAACTTCGTCGAAGGCAAGTCCAACCAACTGGCCCGGGCTGCGGCCTGGCAGGTGGCGGACAACCCCAAGCACGGCTACAACCCGCTCTTCCTTTATGGCGGTGTCGGCTTGGGTAAAACCCACTTGATGCACGCTGTGGGTAACCACCTATTAAAGAAGAATCCGAATGCCAAGGTTGTGTACCTGCATTCGGAGCGTTTCGTTGCGGACATGGTCAAGGCCTTGCAGCTGAATGCGATCAACGAGTTCAAGCGTTTCTACCGCTCGGTGGATGCGTTGCTGATCGATGACATTCAGTTCTTTGCCCGCAAGGAACGCTCTCAGGAAGAGTTTTTTCACACCTTCAACGCCCTGCTTGAAGGTGGCCAGCAGGTCATTCTTACCAGTGACCGCTATCCGAAAGAAATCGAAGGCCTTGAAGAACGCCTGAAGTCACGTTTCGGCTGGGGCCTGACGGTTGCCGTCGAGCCGCCGGAGCTGGAAACCCGCGTGGCGATCCTGATGAAAAAGGCCGACCAGGCCAAAGTCGATCTGCCACACGACGCAGCGTTCTTCATTGCCCAGCGCATTCGCTCCAACGTCCGTGAGCTGGAAGGCGCGCTCAAACGCGTGATCGCCCACTCGCACTTCATGGGTCGCGATATCACCATCGAGCTGATTCGCGAATCCCTGAAAGACTTGTTGGCGCTGCAAGACAAACTGGTGTCTGTGGATAACATTCAGCGCACCGTCGCCGAGTATTACAAGATCAAGATCTCCGACTTGCTGTCCAAGCGTCGTTCACGCTCGGTAGCACGTCCGCGTCAGGTCGCCATGGCGTTGTCCAAGGAACTGACCAACCACAGCCTGCCGGAAATCGGCGATGTGTTTGGCGGCCGCGACCACACGACTGTTTTGCACGCCTGCCGCAAGATCAACGAGCTTAAGGAATCCGACGCGGACATCCGCGAGGACTATAAGAACCTGCTGCGTACACTGACTACTTGATGAACACCAGCGCAGCTTATTAAGGCAAGGGACTAGACCATGCATTTCACCATTCAACGCGAAGCCCTGTTGAAACCCCTGCAACTGGTCGCAGGCGTCGTCGAGCGCCGACAGACCTTGCCGGTGCTCTCCAACGTGCTGCTGGTTGTCGAAGGCCAGCAATTGTCGCTGACCGGTACCGACCTGGAAGTCGAGCTGGTCGGTCGTGTGCAACTCGAAGAGCCTGCGGACCCGGGTTCCATCACTGTGCCTGCGCGCAAGCTGATGGACATCTGCAAGAGCTTGCCGAACGATGCGCTGATCGACATCAAGGTCGATGAGCAGAAGCTCGTGGTGAAGGCCGGCCGTAGCCGCTTCACCCTGTCGACCCTGCCGGCCAATGACTTCCCGACGGTGGAAGAAGGCCCAGGCTCGCTGACCTGCAGCCTTGAGCAAAGCAAACTGCGCCGTTTGATCGAACGCACCAGCTTCGCGATGGCGCAGCAGGACGTACGCTACTACCTCAATGGCATGCTGCTGGAAGTCTCGGCCGGGATCATCCGCGCCGTGGCGACTGACGGTCACCGTCTGGCCATGTGTTCGATGCAGGCCGATATCGGTCAGCCGGATCGTCATCAGGTGATCGTACCGCGCAAAGGTATTCTGGAACTGGCGCGTCTGCTGACCGAACCGGACGGCAACGTCAGCATCGTGCTGGGCCAGCACCACATTCGCGCCACCACTGGCGAGTTCACTTTCACCTCGAAACTGGTCGACGGTAAATTCCCTGACTACGAGCGTGTTCTGCCTAAAGGCGGCGACAAGCTGGTACTCGGCGATCGCCAGGCATTGCGTGAAGCGTTCAGCCGTACTGCGATTCTGTCCAACGAGAAGTACCGTGGCATCCGTCTGCAACTGGCCAATGGTCAGTTGAAGATTCAGGCGAACAACCCGGAGCAGGAAGAAGCGGAAGAAGAAGTGGGCGTTGAGTACAACGGCGGCCCTCTGGAAATCGGCTTCAACGTGAGCTATCTGCTCGACGTACTGGGCGTGATGACCACCGAGCAGGTTCGCTTGATCCTGTCCGACTCCAACAGCAGTGCGCTGGTGCAAGAGTCCGACAACGACGACTCGGCCTACGTTGTCATGCCGATGCGTCTGTAATCATGTTCAGCAGAACCTAGATGTCCTTAAGTCGCGTCTCGGTCACCGCGGTGCGCAATCTGCACCCGGTGACCTTCTCCCCCTCCCCCCGAATAAACATTCTTTACGGCGCCAACGGCAGCGGCAAAACCAGTGTTCTGGAAGCCATTCATCTGCTGGGGCTTGCCCGTTCGTTTCGTAGCAGCCGTCTGTTACCCGTCATTCAATACGAGCAATTGGCGTGTACGGTGTTTGGCCAGGTCGAACTGGCCGAGGGTGGACACAGCGCACTGGGGATATCTCGCGACCGGCAGGGTGAGTTCCAGATCCGCATCGACGGGCAGAACGCCCGAAGTGCTGCGCAACTTGCAGAGATCCTGCCGTTGCAGTTGATCAACCCGGACAGCTTCCGCCTGCTGGAAGGCGCGCCGAAGATTCGCCGACAGTTTCTCGACTGGGGTGTGTTCCACGTGGAACCGCGATTCATGTCCACGTGGCAGCGCTTGCAGAAGGCCTTGCGCCAGAGAAACTCTTGGCTGCGACATGGTACACTTGACGCCGTTTCGCAAGCGGTTTGGGACAGGGAACTGTGCCAGGCCAGCGCTGAAATAGATGAATACCGCCGCGCTTACATCAAAGCCTTGAAACCAGTCTTTGAACAGACCTTGAGCGAACTGGTTGAGCTTGAGGGCTTAACGCTCAGCTATTACCGAGGTTGGGACAAAGACCGTGAGTTGAGTGCAGTGCTCGCCGGGTCCCTTCAGCGGGATCAGCAAATGGGTCATACCCAAGCCGGACCACAACGCGCTGATTTGCGTCTTAGATTGGGCGCACATAACGCCGCGGACATCTTGTCTCGTGGCCAGCAGAAGTTGGTGGTCTGTGCATTGCGGATCGCCCAAGGGCACTTGGTTAGCCAGGCCCGTCGCGGCCAGTGTATTTATCTGGTGGATGACCTGCCGTCCGAATTGGACGAGCACCACCGTCGCGCGCTTTGCCGCTTGCTGGAAGACTTACGCTGCCAGGTCTTTATCACCTGTGTAGATCACGAATTATTGAGGGAAGGCTGGCAGACGGAAACGCCAGTCGCTTTGTTCCACGTGGAACAGGGCCGTATCACCCAGACCCACGACCATCGGGAGTGAAGGCATTGAGCGAAGAAAATACGTACGACTCAACGAGCATTAAAGTGCTGAAAGGCCTGGATGCCGTACGCAAACGTCCCGGTATGTACATTGGTGACACTGACGATGGCAGTGGTCTGCACCACATGGTGTTCGAGGTGGTCGATAACTCGATCGACGAAGCTCTCGCCGGCCACTGCGACGATATCAGCATCATTATTCATCCGGATGAGTCCATTACCGTTCGCGACAACGGTCGTGGCATCCCGGTAGACGTGCACAAAGAAGAAGGCGTCTCGGCGGCCGAGGTCATCATGACCGTGCTGCACGCCGGCGGTAAGTTCGACGACAACTCCTACAAAGTATCCGGCGGTCTGCACGGTGTGGGCGTTTCGGTTGTGAACGCACTGTCCAAAGAACTGATCCTGACCGTTCGCCGTAGCGGCAAGATCTGGGAACAGACTTACGTCCATGGTGTTCCGCAAGAGCCGATGAAGATCGTTGGCGAGAGCGAAACCACCGGCACCCAGATTCATTTCAAGCCATCGGCTGAGACCTTCAAGAACATCCACTTCAGCTGGGACATCCTGGCCAAGCGGATTCGCGAACTGTCCTTCCTCAACTCCGGTGTCGGCATCGTCCTCAAGGATGAGCGCAGCGGCAAGGAAGAGCTGTTCAAGTACGAAGGTGGTCTGCGTGCGTTCGTTGAATACCTGAACACCAACAAGACTGCGGTCAACCAGGTGTTCCACTTCAACATCCAGCGTGAAGACGGCATCGGCGTTGAAATCGCCCTGCAGTGGAACGACAGCTTCAACGAGAACCTGTTGTGCTTCACCAATAACATTCCTCAGCGCGATGGCGGTACTCACCTGGTGGGTTTCCGTTCCGCCCTGACGCGTAACCTGAACACCTATATCGAAGCTGAAGGTCTGGCGAAGAAGCACAAAGTTGCCACCACCGGTGACGATGCCCGCGAAGGCCTGACGGCGATCATTTCGGTAAAAGTGCCGGATCCGAAGTTCAGCTCCCAGACCAAAGACAAGCTGGTTTCTTCCGAAGTGAAGACCGCGGTCGAACAGGAAATGGGCAAGTACTTCTCCGACTTCCTGCTGGAAAACCCGAACGAAGCCAAGCTGGTCGTCGGCAAGATGATCGATGCGGCGCGTGCGCGTGAAGCGGCACGTAAGGCTCGTGAGATGACCCGTCGTAAAGGCGCGCTGGACATCGCCGGCCTGCCGGGCAAACTGGCTGACTGCCAGGAAAAAGACCCTGCCCTCTCCGAACTGTACCTTGTGGAAGGTGACTCTGCTGGCGGCTCCGCCAAGCAGGGACGCAACCGTCGCACCCAGGCCATCCTGCCGCTCAAGGGCAAGATCTTGAACGTCGAGAAGGCACGCTTCGACAAGATGATCTCTTCGCAAGAAGTAGGCACCTTGATCACCGCGCTGGGCTGCGGCATTGGCCGCGACGAGTACAACATCGACAAGCTGCGTTATCACAACATCATCATCATGACCGATGCTGACGTCGACGGTTCGCACATTCGTACCCTGTTGCTGACCTTCTTCTTCCGTCAGTTGCCGGAGTTGATCGAGCGCGGTTACATCTATATCGCTCAGCCACCGCTGTACAAGGTCAAGAAAGGCAAGCAAGAGCAATACATCAAAGACGACGACGCCATGGAAGAGTACATGACACAGTCGGCCCTGGAAGACGCGAGCCTGCACTTGAACGAAGAAGCCCCGGGTATCTCCGGTGAAGCCCTCGAGCGTCTGGTGAATGATTTCCGTCTGGTGATGAAGACCCTCAAGCGCCTGTCACGCCTGTACCCACAGGAACTGACCGAGCACTTCATCTACCTGCCAGCGGTGAGCATGGAGCAACTGTCCGATCACGCAGCGATGCAGGATTGGATGGCTCAGTTCGAAGTTCGCCTGCGCACCGTCGAGAAATCCGGTCTGGTTTACAAAGCCAGCCTGCGTGAAGACCGTGAACGTAACGTCTGGCTGCCAGAGGTCGAGCTGATCTCCCACGGCCTGTCGAACTACATCACCTTCAACCGCGATTTCTTCGGCAGTAACGATTACAAGACTGTTGTGTCGTTGGGCGCTCAATTGAGCACCTTGCTGGACGACGGCGCGTACATCCAGCGCGGCGAGCGCAAGAAGCCGGTCACCGAATTCAAGGAAGCACTTGAATGGCTGATGGCTGAAAGCACCAAGCGTCACACCATCCAGCGCTACAAAGGTCTGGGCGAAATGAACCCGGATCAGCTGTGGGAAACCACCATGGACCCAAGCCAGCGTCGGATGCTCAAAGTGACCATCGAAGACGCCATTGGCGCAGACCAGATCTTCAACACCCTGATGGGTGATGCGGTCGAACCTCGCCGTGACTTCATCGAAAGTAACGCCTTGGCGGTTTCCAACCTGGACTTCTGATCCGGCAGGACCGCTAGAACGAAAAAGGCCAACGCTTAGCGTTGGCCTTTTTTATTGCGTGTTATGGACGTCGCGACAGTGCCCTGTAATGAAGATGAACCCTGCGCGCTCAAGCAGATCCAGAGTGGACGGGAATTTTCGCGGACCGCAGGCTGGAGTTCCGGGTCTTCAAGGATCTGTGTTTCCACCACGAAATGAACGTCCCTTAGGTCAACCAAGGGGTGGCTCGGTCCGGATACGCCTCGCATAACACTCCATTGAGACGGCATATCAATTTATTAAGACGTCGATTATTTCCCTTCTCGACCAATCGCTCAGAACATCGATGCGCCTTTGGACTTAGCCAGATAACGCCCCGGTGAATCCCCCAGATTACGCCGAAATACCGAGGTAAATGCGCTTGGGCTGCTGTAACCCAGATCAATCGCCACTTCGGTGATAGATGAACCATTGCTCAATCTGGATGTTGCTTCCAGCAAACAGACTTGTTGCCGCCAGAACACAAAACTCATGCCAGTCGCTTCCCGAAAACTTCGCGTGAACGTTCGCCGGCTCATGCTCGACCAACTGGCCATTTCACTGATGGAAATATTCTGCGTGGGTGCATCAAGGAATCGATGGCACGAATGGGCCAGTCGAGGCTCTGAAGGCAAAGGTGCGCTCAGTGGAAGCTCCGACATGGCGCCGATTTCATCCACCAGTAGCGTCTGCACGGATTGGCTTCGAATGTTGGGCGGTTGCTCCGGATCAATAGTCAACGCCGCTTCCAACAAGTGCCTGAGTAGCGGCGAAACATTGTAGACCTGGCAATGCTCCGGCAAACCGGCGCGGATGGAGGCAGCCTCATTGAGGTAAGTATTGATCATGGTCACGTCGCCGCGCATATGCATTTCATGCGACACGCGCGCGGGCACCCAAAGCGCTCTTTGAGGCGGGACAACCCAATTCCCCTGATCGGTGAACATCTTCAACGCGCCCGTTGAGGCGTACGCAAACTGACCACGATTGTGCGTGTGCCGCGCAAAAACAGTACCCGAAGAATACTTGCGCAGACTCACCACCGCATCGGGGCTTCCATGCTGGTAGGGATCCAGTGTTTGATTGATCGACATGGCCCGATTTTGACAAAAATAGACCTGCTACAGCAAGCAGGCCAAATTTTTGGACCCTAGAATCGCATCTCCAAAACTACCTGATGCAAAAACGGTTCGCATTGAACTGATTGGAATGCGACACACCGCCTACGCGGTGTGCCGCTTAATGTGAGGCTAGGGACATGCAGAAAAAACATTTGGTTCTGGCGATACTCGTCACCTTAGTATGGGGAGTGAACTTTCCAATCACCAAACTGGGTTTACGCTCGATCGATCCCTTTGTGTTAACCGGAATACGCTTTGCACTCGCCGCCATACCGTTGGTGTTCTTCATCAAGCGCCCCGCCATCAAGTTCAGCTATGTTGCCGCTTACGGCTTCATTTTCGGGTTGGGTATGTGGGGGGTGATCAACTATGGCATTCAGGTCGGTGTCAGCCCTGGTATTGCTTCGCTGATCATTCAACTCAGCGTGTTCTTCACCATGGGTTGGGGAGCGTTATTGTTTAAAGAAAAGTTACGCGGTGCTCAGCTTATCGGGGCACTGCTGGCATTGGTCGGGCTAGGTGGCATCATGTCCACCCAACAAGGGGAGCACGCAATACTTGGAGTACTGCTGATTGTGCTGAGTGCGGTCGCTTGGAGCGTCGGCAACGTGATTATCAAGAAATCCGGTGTCAAAGAGATCTTTTCATTCATGGTCTGGGCCAGTCTGTTTCCACCCATCCCACTCTTCTTCATCGCTTGGCTCATGCAGGGCGCCGCGCCCTTTGTGAACCTGCAAAGTAGTCTCGACTTCACGGCTGTGCTATCGATCGTTTTCCAGGTTTACCTGGCCACCCACTTTGCCTATTGGGGATGGAATTCGCTGTTGAAGCTTTATCCCGTATCCACAGTGGCACCGCTGTCGTTGTTGATTCCGGTATTCGGCATCGGCAGTTCGATGCTGATTATCGGCGAACACATCTCGATACCGAACTTGATTTCAATTGCGATCATCATTATGGGATTGGCAGTCGGCCTCTATCGTAAGTCCCCCGGCACAATCAATGCAGCCCCCAAAGCCGCGTTCCGCCCTGAGTGAACCGGTCGTGCCAGAACTATTCATCTTTGCCAGCATTTGCCAGGGCTGCCGAATCATCCGGCAAAACCGCTAGAACGAAAAAGGCCAACGCTTAGCGTTGGCCTTTTTTATTGATCGTCGAAACGTCGTCATGCGCTAGCGGTGGCCACGCTCTCGAGCCGATACCCATACCCGTAAATCGTCAGCAGTTGCCAACCGCGATCGGCCGTCAGGCCCAACTTGTTGCGCAGGCGATAAATATGAGTGTCCAGCGGGCGGGAGGAGACTATTTCTTCATGGGTCCAAAAGCGCTCATACAAATATTCACGGGATAAAGGTCGGCCCAGATTAGCGAACAGGCAACGGGCGAGACGGTATTCCCGTTCGGTCAGGCTGATGGGGGTGGACGCGCGGGTGACGGTGAGTTCGGCGTCGTCGAACTCAAGGTCATTGAAAGTCAGTATTTCGGGGGCTGCCGCGCGTTGCAGTCCATGCCGACGAAGTACGGCGCTCACTCGGGCCATCAGCTCGTTTGGACGAAATGGTTTGCTCACATAATCGTCGGCCCCGGCGTTCAACGCCTGGACGATATCGCTTTCAGTATCGCGACTAGTGAGCATGATCGCGGCCGGTGGAGCGTCCATATGTTCACGGGTCCAGCGTAACAACGCCAAGCCACTGATATCGGGCAGTTGCCAATCGAGGATCAGCAGGTCGAAGGTCTCCCGCCGGAGTTGCCGCAGCAAGTCCTCTCCCCGCTCGAAACTGTGCAACGTCCACGTCTGCTCTCCCGTTGCGGGAATCTGTCGCAGTGTCTGTTCCACCCGGCGGAGTTCGGCGGGTTCGTCATCCAGTATTGCGACACGCATGCCGAGTGATTCCTTTATCTCGTAAGTGCAAAGTGAAAATTGCGGAGTTTAGGCCGATTGATTGAATCGAAGTTCCCAAGCAGGGGTGACGTTGATGATGTTTTAGCCTTCGACCAATTCTGAACAAATATTGTGAATCGGCTTGCAGGTTACTTATGCCGGTAAATTCGTCGTCGCTGAGCGGCACAAGGGCATTGGGATGTGCCCGACGCAGGGAGCGTCAACCTGGCAGGACCATCGATTGCCGGTTTTCGACGGTTTGCAGTTCAGGGGGAAATACACGGAGTGCCTGCTCGGTTCTAACACAAGTATGTGTCATCTCTTATGTTCTTTGCTCCGATGGCTATCTGCCAGAGCGGCCGGTCGGGTATCGTGCGTTAAGTACTTGTGCGCGTTACTGGCGTGATTTTCATAAGAGCATAAAAGCCAATCCATGAACCCCATGACCTTATTGCTTCCACGCGGTGTTTGTCTCTTTGATGGGTTAGAGGGCAAGACAACGCATGTCCAATAGCATCCTGGTCGACGACCGATGAAGAGCCGACCAAGGAAGGACGAGCGTGAACCCACCCAGGCTCAGCGGTTGTTTCGGCGTATGGTCCGAGAGTGGCTGTGGGTCTGTCTGATCCTGTTGCCGCTGACGGCGATGCTGTCCATGAGCCAAGGCCTGATCTTCAGCAAGCTGTTGTACGACAATCTTCGCCGGCTAAGCCCGCTGTCGGTGGACCCACGAATACTGCTCGTAACGATCGACGACTACAGCTTGCAGCAGCTTGGCCAATGGCCGTGGTCGCGGGCCACGCACGCGCAACTGCTGGATCGGCTCAGCGCCGCGAACGTTAAAGGCGTTCTATTCGACGTAATATTCAGTGAACCTGATAGCCAACCCGAGAATGATCAGCTTTTGGCCCAGGCGGTCTGCCGGGCCGGGAATGTTTTCGTGCCGCTGCTGCGTGAAGATGAAGCGCGTTACGGTCAGCCCCTGGGGGAAATTGAACCGACGGATCCGCTGAACCATTGTGCCAAAGGCGTCGGGCACATCAATGCCGAAGCGGACGCCGACGGGATCGTGCGCAGCGTGTACTTAAGCGAAGGACCGGCGCAAAAAACACGCCCGCAACTGGCCTGGCTGCTGTACGACGAAACCCTCGCCAATAAGGGAAATGCACCAATGCCCGGTGTTCCGGCCCTGCCATCAGAGCAAGGCTGGCAGCGAGCCCACGAAATAAGGATTCCTTTCATCCACTCCGACGCGGGCTTTCCTACTGTGCCCTACGTCAGCGTATTACGCGGTGAAGTCCCGCCCGAGTTGCTGCGCGATCGCTTGATCCTGATAGGCTCAACCGCTTCAGGCCTGGGCGACCGTTATGTGACACCGCAATCGGCCAGCATCGGCACCACACCGGGCATCGAGATACAGGCGAATGTCCTCAACGGACTGCTACAAAAGCGCAATATTGTGGTTGTCGATAAGCGCTTGGCGGCATTGCTGACGATAGTGATTGTCGGTGAATTGCTGGGCCTGCTGTTGGTGCGTCCGCGTCGCGCCTTATGGCTGACCTTGGGTGCAATGACAGTCGCTCTCCTGGTTTCGGGTGTGCTGTTGCGCTTAGGTTGGTGGTGGTCGCCGGCTGCGAGCCTGATGGGTATTTTGCTGGGCTACCTGATCTGGAATTGGCGAAGGCTGAATGCGGTACTCGCCTATTTCGGCTGGGAGCTGGCGCGTCTGGACAGCGAGCCAAAAGTCTTTCCCGAACGTCGTCGTACCCAAGCGCCGGCCGGTGATGTGCTGCAAGGGCAAATCGTCGCGCTGGAGCAGGCCATGAGCCGGACCCGCGACACCCGGCGTTTTATTGCTGATGGACTTGAATACCTGCCGGTGGCGACGCTGATTAGCGATCCGAACGGGCGCATTCTGCTGGCCAACCGCAAGGCTCGAGAAATGTTTTGTCGTGGCCTGGTGGGCGAGGACATGCTCGAGCAACTGAGCGATCTGGGTTACCCGGTGCCGTCCAATGGAATGCCGTCTGCGTTGTCGACCCTGGAGCCGCTGGAGTTTCGTGACACCCAGGCACGCAGCCTGCGCCTGGACCTGGCACCGCTGTTTCCGGCCGAGGGTGACTCCGTGATTGGCTGGCTATTGAGCCTCACTGACCTGAGCGTCGAGCGGGACGCCGAAGAGCAGCGAGCGGTGTTGTTGCGCTTTTTGTCGCATGACCTCAGAGCGCCCCACTCGGCGATTCTGGCCTTGCTCGACGTTCAGCGTCATCAGGTGTCCGGCGACACACAAGTGTTCAGCCAGATCGAACTACAAGTGCGCAAGGCGCTGAAGCTGACCGAGGCTTTTGTGCAGTTGGCAAAAGCCGAGTCCGAGGCCTATCAGTTTCAGCCGAGCATATTCGCGATGTTGTTACTCGATACCTTCGACCAGGCTTCGAGTATTGCTCATCTGAAGAACATTCAATTGCTGCATGACCTCGACGAAGACGCTGAAGCGCTGGTACTGGCCGATCAGTCGCTGCTGACACGGGCACTGTTCAACCTGCTGGAAAACGCCATCAAGTACAGTCCGGCGGGTTCTCGGATCTCGGTGCGGGTGAGTTGTGCCGAGAGCTGGTTGCTGTGCGAGATCGCGGATCAGGGCCGAGGGATTACTGTCGATGAACTTCCCGAGTTATTCACTCAGTATCGGCGTTTTACCTCGGCTCACGGCAGTGATGGCCTGGGGCTGGGTTTGTCCATGGTCAAGGCCGTGGTAGACCGTCATGGCGGGAGGATTTCCTGTCATAGCGTGGTGGGGCGAGGCACAACGTTCAGTGTCCAGTTACCGCTATTGAGCGAGTGAGCCAGACGTTTTCAACGGGCATAAAAAAACCGGCTATAACAGCCGGTTTTTTTACGTCCGAAATAAACTTATGCACCTTTTTCGACGTTTTATTTGCTTAAGAAATATGTATGTAAATCATAAGCTTAAAAACTAAAAAAGACGTTTTTCAACAAAACGGTACACAGGTTATCCACAGAACTTCAGACAGTCACTTGATCGGTGGCGTTGGGTGCCGCCGGGGTTGCTGGCAACGAACCCATTTCGCGCTGCATCTGTTCGTTCCAGGCCTGCACACGGTCATTCAGGTCGGCGATGGCTCGCGGCCCACTACCCTCGGCGTACATCGGCGCGCCAATGATGACGGTGATCACGCCTTGCTGCTTCGCCCAACCGGTTTTTGGCCAGAACTTGCCAGCATTGTGCGCAATCGGCAGTACCGGTAATGACGCATTGACGGCCAACGCGGTGCCACCGCGGGAGAACTTGCCGATGGTGCCGTAAGGAACGCGAGTCCCTTCAGGGAAGATCAGTACCCAGACATTGTCCTTTAGCAGCTCATCGCCCTTCTTCGCCACATGCTTGAGCGCAGCTTTGGGATTGCCACGGTCGATGGCGATCGGTCGCAGCATGGCCATGGCCCAGCCGAAGAACGGAACGTAGAGCAGTTCGCGCTTGAGCACCTGGCTCAGAGGCGAGAAATAGGCCGAGAGAAAGAATGTCTCCCAAGTGCTCTGGTGATTCGACTGAATCACGCAGGGCTGGTCAGGCACATTCTCGGCCCCCTTCACTTCGTAACGGATGCCCAGAAAGACTTTGCTCAGCCACAAGGCGCAGCGGCACCAATACACGTTGATAAAACGATAACGCGCCTTGAACGGCAGAAACGGCGCGATAAAAAAGCTCAGGGTGCACCAGAGCAAGGAGCTGGTGCCCAGCAGCAGGTAAAAGAGGAAAGTTCTGATGGCCTGCAGTATCGACATGGCGACATTTACCGTTGCGGGCATTGCCCGCCTATTCAAACGCACTCCCGATCAGTCCTTGGCCAGGATGTTCAGAAGAGCCTTAGTGATGGATAAGTTCTGCGGCAATCGCCGCCAGATCGTCAAAAATCAAGGTGCCCGCCGGCAGGGTTTTGCTCTGAGTCTTTTCGCCTTTCCCTGTCTTTACCAAAACTGGCTGACAGTCGACGGCTCTGGCGGCTTCCAGGTCACCGAGAGTATCGCCGACGAACCATAGATTCGTCAGCGAAACGTTGTAATGCGCGGCGATGGTTTTCAACATCCCGGGTTTTGGCTTGCGGCAATCGCAGCCATCATCTGGCCCGTGCGGGCAATAGACGATCAGCCCGACGTCACCGCCCTGCTCCGCCACCAACTCGCGCAAACGAGCGTGCATGGCCTCCAGGGTGGCGATGTCGTAATAGCCGCGAGCGATGCCGGACTGGTTGGTAGCGACCGCCACCGTCCAGCCGGCCTTGCTCAACTGCGCAATCGCTTCGATCGAACCGGGGAGCGGAATCCACTCCTCCACCGACTTGATGTACGCGTCGGAGTCGTAATTGATCACTCCGTCCCGATCGAGAATCAGCAGTTTCAACAGCAGCCCCTTAGCCCAGCAGCGAAATGTCAGCGACGCCGAGGAACAAACCACGCAGACGCGCCAGCAGCGCATAGCGGTTGGCTCGCACCTTGGCATCTTCAGCGTTGACCATCACCGCTTCGAAGAACGCATCCACTGGCTCGCGCAAAGCGGCCAGACGTGCCAGTGATTCGCTGTACTGACGGGCCGCCGCCATTGGCTGCACAGCCTGGTCAGCTTGCTGGATCGCCGAATACAGCGAGAACTCATTGGCGTTGTCGAAGTACTTGGCTTCAACCACCGAAGGAACAGAGCCTTCGACCTTGCTCAGCAAGTTCGAAACACGCTTGTTCACGGCAGCCAGGGCAGCGGCTTCCGGCAATTTGCGGAACGCTTCTACCGCTTGTACACGCTGATCGAAGTCCAGCGCCGAACCCGGCTTCAGGGCACGTACCGACAGGTAAGTCCCGACATCAACGCCTTCGTCTTCATAACGGGCACGCAGACGGTCGAAGATGAATTCCAGCACCGAGTCATTCAGGCCGGCAGCCTTGACCTTGGTACCGAACGCATTCACGGCAAACGCCACGGCGTCGTTCAGGTCGAGGTCGAGTTTCTTGTCGATCAGGATGCGCAATACACCCAGCGCAGCACGGCGCAGGGCATACGGGTCTTTGCTCCCGGTTGGCAGCATGCCGATACCGAAAATACCCACCAGCGTGTCGAGCTTGTCGGCGATGGCCACGGCCGCACCGGTCAGGGTGGTTGGCAGTTCAGCGCCGGCACCGCGCGGCATGTACTGCTCGTTCAGCGCCAAAGCGACGTCTTGCGGCTCGCCGTCGTTGAGGGCGTAGTAGTAACCGGCGACACCTTGCATCTCCGGGAACTCGCCGACCATCTCAGTCGCCAGGTCGCACTTGGACAGCAGGCCGGCACGGGAGGCCCATGCGGCGTTGCCGCCAATGCGCTGAGCGATGAATGCAGCGAGTTTGGAAACGCGTTCGGCCTTGTCGTAGACGCTGCCGAGTTTTTCCTGGAACACCACGTTCTGCAGACGCAGATTGAAGTCTTCGAGTTTCTGCTTCTTGTCTTGCTTGAAGAAGAACTCGGCGTCGGTCAGGCGTGGGCGAACCACTTTCTCGTTACCGGCGATGATCTGCTGCGGGTCTTTGCTTTCGATGTTGGCCACGGTAATGAAACGTGGAAGCAACTTGCCCTCGGCATCCAGCAGGCAGAAATACTTCTGGTTGTCCTGCATGGTGGTGATCAGCGCTTCTTGCGGCACGTCGAGGAAACGTTCTTCGAACGAGCACACCAGCGGCACCGGCCATTCAACCAGCGCGGTCACTTCGTCGAGCAGGCTCGGCGGCACGATCGCCGTACCTTCCTGCAGCGTCGCCAGTTCTTCGGTGCGCTTGCTGATCAGCTCGCGACGCTCGTTGGCATCGGCCAGCACATACGCCGCACGCAGATCGCTCAGGTAGTTGGCCGGCGAGGTGATGCGCACGCTTTCAGGATGGTGGAAGCGGTGACCACGGGAATCGCGGCCGGACTTTTGCGCGAGGATGGTGCAGTCGATGACGTGGTCACCGAGCAGCATCACCAGCCATTGAGTCGGGCGAACGAATTCTTCCTTGCGAGCACCCCAGCGCATGCGCTTGGGGATAGGCAGGTCGTTCAGGGAATCTTCGACGATGGTTGGCATCAGGCTCGCGGTCGGCTTGCCGGCGATGCTTTGGCTGTAGCGCAGTTTCGGACCGCTCTGATCGATTTCGCTCAGGTCGACGCCGCACTTCTTGGCGAAGCCCAGGGCTGCTTGAGTCGGGTTGCCTTCGGCATCGAACGCGGCCTGACGCGGCGGGCCGTCGAGGTTGATGCTGCGATCCGGCTGCTGGGTCGCCAGCGCGGTAATCAGCACGGCCAGACGACGTGGCGCGGCGTAGACGGTTTTGGTTTCGTAGTTCAGGCCGGCAGCTTGCAGGCCTTTGTCGATACCGGCCATAAACGCTTCGGCCAGGGTATTCAGGGCTTTGGGTGGCAGTTCTTCGGTGCCCAATTCAACCAGAAAATCTTGAGCACTCATTGTGCAGCCTCCAGCTTGGCCAGTACTTCATCACGCAGGTCCGGGGTCGCCATCGGGAAGCCCAGCTTGGCGCGAGCCAGCAAGTAGGCTTGCGCAACGGAACGCGCCAGGGTGCGTACACGCAGGATGTATTGCTGACGCGCGGTCACCGAGATCGCCCGGCGCGCATCCAGCAGGTTGAAGGTGTGGGAAGCCTTCAACACCATTTCGTAGCTCGGCAACGGCAATGGCTGATCGAGTTCGATCAGGCGCTTGGCTTCGCTTTCATAGAAGTCGAACAACTCGAACAGCTTCTCGACGTTGGCGTGTTCGAAGTTGTAGGTCGACTGCTCCACTTCGTTCTGGTGGAACACGTCGCCGTAGGTCACTTTGCCCATCGGGCCGTCAGCCCAGACCAGGTCGTAGACCGAGTCCACGCCTTGCAGGTACATGGCCAGACGCTCAAGACCGTAAGTGATCTCGCCGGTCACCGGGTAGCACTCAATGCCGCCCGCTTGCTGGAAGTAAGTGAACTGCGTCACTTCCATGCCGTTGAGCCAGACTTCCCAGCCCAGACCCCAGGCGCCCAGCGTTGGCGACTCCCAGTTGTCTTCGACGAAACGGATGTCGTGTACCAGCGGGTCGAGGCCCACGTGCTTGAGGGAACCCAGGTACAGTTCCTGGAAGTTGTCCGGGTTCGGCTTCAGCACGACCTGGAATTGGTAGTAGTGCTGCAGACGGTTCGGGTTTTCGCCGTAGCGGCCGTCAGTCGGGCGACGACTGGGCTGCACATAAGCGGCGTTCCAGGTTTCCGGGCCAATGGCGCGCAGGAACGTGGCAGTGTGGAAAGTCCCGGCGCCTACTTCCATATCGTAGGGCTGAAGTACCACACAACCTTGCTCGGCCCAGTATTGCTGGAGGGCGAGGATCAAGTCTTGGAAGGTACGCACGGCTGGCGTAGGCTGGCTCACGAAATTCACCTGTTTCTTGGGCTGCGATTTAAAGAGCGGGAGTATACCCGATTCGGTCCTGCGCACGCCCCCTGGAGCCTTATGCCACGCTGCTTTTGGTGTACCGAAGATCCGCTGTACATGGCTTATCACGATCAGGAGTGGGGCACGCCGCTACGCGATGCGCAGGGTTTGTTCGAGTTGCTTTTGCTCGAAGGGTTCCAGGCCGGGCTTTCCTGGATCACCGTGTTGCGCAAACGAGAGCGTTATCGCGAGGTGCTGTTTGGCTTCGACGTACAGCGCGTGGCGCAGATGAGCGATGCGGAAATCGATGAATTGATGCTCGATCCGGGGATCATCCGCAATCGTCTCAAACTCAATGCAGCCCGGCGCAATGCCCAGGCCTGGCTGGCGCTGGAGGACCCGGTGGGGTTTCTCTGGTCGTTCGTCGGCGGAACGCCGGTGATCAATCATTTCAAGGATCGCAGTGAAGTGCCGGCCGTGACACCGGTCGCCGTCGAGATGAGCAAAGGCCTGAAAAAAGCCGGATTCACGTTCGTCGGCCCGACCATTTGTTACGCGTTGATGCAGGCTTCGGGCATGGTCATGGACCACACTCGCGATTGCGATCGTTACGCCACCTTGGCGAACGGCGGTTAGAATAGCCGCCTCGCGCACAGCACAAGATCAGGAGTGACCTGTGGATAAGTTGAAAGGCGCCTTGCTGGTAGGCGCTCTGCGTCTGTTTGCCCTGCTTCCTTGGCGGGCAGTGCAGGCGGTGGGTTCGGCGATTGGCTGGATCATGTGGAAAACCCCCAACCGTTCCCGCGACGTGGTACGGATCAACCTCGCCAAGTGCTTTCCGCAGATGGACCCGGCCGAACGCGAGCGTCTGGTGGGCCAGAGCCTGAAAGACATTGGCAAGTCCCTGACCGAGAGCGCTTGCGCGTGGATCTGGCCGGCTCAGCGCTCCATTGACCTGGTGCGCGAAGTCGAAGGTCTCGACGTTTTGAAAGAGGCGTTGGCATCCGGCAAAGGCGTGGTCGGCATCACCAGCCACCTGGGCAACTGGGAAGTGTTGAACCACTTCTATTGCAACCAGTGCAAACCGATCATTTTCTACCGTCCACCCAAGCTCAAGGCGGTGGATGAATTGCTGCGCAAGCAGCGGGTTCAATTGGGTAACCGGGTGGCCGCTTCCACCAAGGAAGGCATCCTCAGCGTGATCAAGGAAGTGCGCAAAGGTGGTGCAGTGGGTATTCCGGCTGACCCGGAACCGGCCGAATCCGCCGGGATCTTCGTGCCGTTCTTCGCCACTCAGGCCCTGACCAGTAAATTCGTCCCGAACATGCTGGCCGGTGGCAAAGCGGTCGGCGTGTTCCTGCATGCCCTGCGGCTGCCGGACGGTTCAGGTTACAAAGTGATCCTCGAAGCCGCGCCCGAGGCCATGTACAGCACCGATACCGAAACCTCCTGCGCGGCGATGAGCCAGGTGGTCGAGCGCTATGTGCGGGCTTATCCGAGCCAGTACATGTGGAGCATGAAACGCTTCAAGAAGCGCCCGCCAGGCGAAGAACGCTGGTATTGAGACACTGGATGATCTAACGCTGTGGTCCCTTGTGGGAGCGGCGGTGCGGCGATCCGACTTGCTCGCGAAGACGGTGTGTCAGTCGACATCATCTTGGCTGGCACTCCGCTTTCGCGAGCAAGTCGGATCGCCGCACCGCCGCTCCCACAGGGTTTTGTGTCAGATCTGACGCTCAAGCTTTTTCAGAAACACCGTCATTTCCTTCTCGGCCTGCTTGTCGCCATGGTTGCGGGCAGCTTCCAGGCCCTGTTCCCAGGCCTGACGCGCCGCCGCGTAATCCGCCAGCGCCAGATGGGCCTTGCCCAATAGCTTCCAGGCTGCCGAATATTTTGGATCGAACTCGACGCAGCGCTGGAAATGCTCTGCGGCTTTGGCATTTTCACCAAGATCCAGATAACCCTTGCCCAGGCCGAAGCGCAGCAGCGAGTTATCCACACCCTTGGCGAGCATTTTTTCCAGGGATTCGATCATCGGTGCTTCCTCAGTCAGTGATCGTTCCCACGCTCCGCGTGGGAATGCAGCCCGGGACGCTCTGCGTCCCATCCAAAGCCGAACGCGGAGCGTCCGTTGAGGCATTCCCACGCAGAGCGTGGGAACGATCATCAGAAAAAGCTCAACCCCACATGGAACAGCTTTTCCACATCCCGGATATGCTTTTTATCCACAAGGAACAGAATCACATGGTCGCCGGCTTCGATCACTGTGTTGTCGTGGGCGATGATCACTTCTTCGTCGCGGATGATTGCGCCGATGGTGGTCCCCGGCGGCAGGCCGATGTTTTCGATGGCCTTGCCGATCACCTTGCTCGACTTCGCATCACCGTGGGCGATGGCCTCGATGGCTTCCGCCGCACCTCGACGCAGTGAGTGCACGCTGACGATATCGCCGCGCCGCACGTGGGCCAGCAAGGTGCCGATGGTTGCCAGTTGTGGGCTGATGGCGATGTCGATGTCACCGCCCTGGATCAGGTCGACGTAGGCCGGGTTGTTGATGATCGTCATCACCTTCTTCGCGCCCAGACGCTTGGCGAGCAGCGACGACATGATGTTGGCTTCGTCGTCGTTGGTCAGCGCCAGGAAGATGTCGGCGTCGGCGATGTTCTCTTCCATCAGCAAATCGCGGTCGGAGGCACTGCCCTGCAACACCACGGTGCTGTCGAGGGTGTCCGAGAGGTGGCGGCAGCGGGCCGGGTTCATCTCGATGATCTTCACCTGATAACGGCTTTCGATGGCCTCGGCCAAACGCTCGCCAATCTGCCCGCCGCCAGCGATGACGATGCGTTTGTAGCTCTCATCGAGGCGGCGCATTTCGCTCATCACCGCGCGAATATTCGCTTTGGCGGCGATGAAAAACACTTCGTCGTCGGCCTCGATCACCGTATCGCCCTGGGGCAGGATCGGCCGGTCACGACGGAAAATCGCTGCAACGCGGGTTTCGACGTTCGGCATATGTTCGCGCAACTGGCGCAGTTGCTGACCCACCAGCGGACCGCCGTAATAGGCCTTCACTGCCACCAGCTGCGCCTTGCCTTCGGCAAAGTCGATTACCTGCAACGCACCCGGATGCTGGATCAGGCGCTTGATGTAGTTGGTAACGACTTGCTCCGGACTGATCAATACGTCGACCGGAATCGATTCGTTATCGAACAGTTCGGCGCGGGTCAGGTACGCGGCTTCGCGGACCCGGGCGATCTTGGTTGGTGTGTGGAACAAGGTGTGAGCGACCTGACAGGCCACCATATTGGTTTCGTCACTGTTGGTCACTGCAACCAGCATGTCGGCGTCGTCCGCGCCGGCCTGACGCAGTACGGTCGGCAGCGACCCGCGACCCTGCACGGTACGGATGTCCAGCCGATCGCCGAGGTCGCGCAGGCGTTCGCCATCGGTGTCGACCACGGTGATGTCGTTGGCTTCGCTGGCCAGGTGTTCTGCCAGCGAACCGCCGACCTGCCCTGCGCCGAGGATGATGATTTTCATCCAGTCACTCCCTTAAAACCGGTTAACCGCGCGCGGCGGCAATCTTGATCAGCTTGGCGTAGTAGAACCCGTCGTGGCCGCCTTCCTGAGCCAGCAATTGGCGGCCATGAGGCTGCTTGATGCCGGCCGTCGTGGCGAGGTCCAGTTCACGGGCTCCCGGCGTGCGGGCGAGGAACGCTTCGATGACTTCGGTGTTTTCGGTCGGCAGCGTGGAGCAGGTGGCGTAAAGCAGAACGCCGCCCACTTCCAACGTTATCCACATGGCATCAAGCAGCTCGCCCTGAAGCACCGCCAGCGCGGCGATGTCATCGGGTTGGCGGGTCAGTTTGATGTCCGGGTGACGACGGATCACCCCGGTGGCCGAGCACGGTGCGTCCAGCAAAATGCGCTGGAACGGTTTGCCGTCCCACCAGGTCGCGGTGTCGCGGCCGTCGGCGGCGATCAGTTCGGCGCTCAGTCCCAGGCGCGCAAGGTTTTCCCGCACTCGCACCAGACGCTTGGCTTCCAGATCCACGGCCACCACGCCGGCCAGTTTGGGCTCGGCCTCAAGGATGTGGCAGGTTTTACCGCCCGGTGCGCAGCAGGCGTCCAGCACCCGTTGGCCTGGCGCCAGGTCCAGCAGATCGGCGGCCAGTTGCGCGGCTTCGTCCTGTACGCTGATCCAGCCTTCGGCGAAACCCGGCAGGCTGCGCACGTCGGCGGCGGCGTCGAGGATGATGCCGTCCCGGCTGTAAACACACGGCGTGGCAGCGATGCCCGCTTCAGTCAGCAACCCGAGATAAGCATCGCGGCTGTGATGACGACGGTTGACCCGCAAAATCATCGGCGGGTGAGCGTTGTTCGCCGCGCAAATGGCTTCCCATTGCTCAGGCCAGAAGGCTTTGAGGGATTTTTGCAGCCAGCGCGGGTGAGCGGTGCGCACCACCGGGTCGTGTTCCAGCTCGGCCAGCAGCGCTTCGCTTTCCCGTTGGGCGCGGCGCAGCACGGCATTGAGCAGGGCTTTGGCCCAGGGCTTTTTCAGTTTGTCGGCGCAACCGACGGTTTCGCCGATGGCCGCGTGGGCCGGAACCCGGGTGTAGAGCAGTTGGTAGAGGCCGACCAGCAACAGCGCCTCGACATCGGCATCGGCTGCTTTGAACGGCTTTTGCAGCAACTTGGCCGCCAACGCCGACAAACGTGGCTGCCAGCGAGCCGTGCCGAACGCCAGGTCCTGGGTGAAGCCGCGATCACGGTCTTCGACCTTGTCCATTTGCGTTGGCAGAGAACTGTTGAGTGAGGCTTTTCCGTTAAGAACAGCAGCCAGTGCCTTGGCGGCAGCCAGACGTGGGTTCATTGAGCGTCCGCCGCTTGGCCGAGAACGGTGCCGAGGGCGAATTTCTCACGACGGCTGTTGAACAAGTCGCTGAAGTTCAGCGCCTTGCCGCCGGGCAATTGCAGACGGGTCAGACACAGCGCCTGGTCACCGCAGGCGACGACCAAACCGTCCTTGCTGGCACTGAGGATTTCACCCGGCGCGCCCTGCCCTTCGGCCAGGCTTGCAGCCAGCACTTTCAGCGCTTCGCCGTTTAGCGTGCTGTGAGTGATCGGCCAGGGATTGAAGGCGCGAACCAGGCGCTCCAGCTCAATTGCCGGGCGACTCCAGTCGATGCGCGCTTCGTCCTTGTTCAATTTGTGTGCGTAGGTGGCGAGGCTGTCGTCCTGCATTTCGCCTTCCAGAGTGCCTGCGGCCAGGCCGGCAATTGCCTGAATCACGGCCGGTGGACCCATCTCTGCGAGGCGATCGTGGAGGCTGCCGCCGGTGTCTTCGGCACCGATCGGCGTGGTGACCTTGAGCAGCATCGGCCCGGTATCCAGACCCAGTTCCATGCGCATGACGGTCACGCCACTTTCGCTGTCGCCCGCTTCGACGGCACGCTGGATCGGCGCCGCACCGCGCCAGCGTGGCAGCAGGGACGCGTGGCTGTTGATGCAGCCCAGACGCGGAATATCCAGCACCACTTGCGGCAGGATCAGCCCGTAGGCGACCACCACCAGCAAATCCGGTTTCAGTGCGGCGAGTTCCGCCTGAGCGTCTTCGTTGCGCAGGGTTGGCGGTTGCAACACCTGGATGTTGTGCTCCAGAGCCAACTGCTTGACCGGGCTCGGCATCAGCTTCTGCCCACGGCCCGCCGGACGGTCCGGTTGGGTGTAGACCGCAACGATCTCGTAAGGACTGTCGAGCAGGGCCTTGAGGTGTTCGGCGGCGAATTCCGGGGTACCGGCAAAGACAATGCGCAGTGGCTCAGTCATGAAAGCTCTCAATTACAAAGCGTCTTGAAAAGAAAAAGGCTTGCCGCGGCAAGCCTTTGAAAGAAGGGCATCAAGCGTTCTGGCGATGGAGCTTTTCCAGTTTCTTCTTGATCCGGTCGCGTTTGAGCGTAGACAGGTAATCAACGAACAATTTGCCGTTGAGGTGGTCGCATTCATGCTGGATGCAGACCGCGAGCAGGCCTTCGGCGATCAGTTCGTACGGTTGGCCATCGCGGTCCAGGGCTTTGATCTTGACCTTTTGCGGGCGATCGACGTTTTCGTAGAAACCCGGCACCGAAAGGCAGCCTTCCTGATACTGGTCCACCTCGTCGGTCAGGACTTCGAACTCGGGGTTGATGAACACCCGCGGTTCGCTGCGGTCTTCGGAGAGGTCCATCACGACGATACGTTTATGCACGTTGACCTGGGTCGCGGCGAGGCCGATGCCTGGCGCTTCATACATTGTTTCAAACATGTCATCGACCAACTGACGCACTTCGTCGTCCACTACAGCCACTGGTTTGGCGATAGTACGCAGGCGCGAGTCGGGGAATTCGAGGATGTCTAAAATGGCCATAAGCTCAATTGCTGCACGTGTGAGGTAAAGTCGGGTCGATGGCCTGGCGAGTCCGAGGATGCAGGCTACCGTTGTGAACGTAGCTTCCGGCTTTTCAATAATGAGCCGGGAGCGAGCCACGAGGGCTCTGGCGTTTCACGCGAACGTACATAATAAAGGGATTCACCGCATGAGGAAATCACTACTCGCCTTGCTCCTTCTGGCCTCGGCCGGTTTTGCGCACGGGCAAGTGCAACTCAGGGAAGGTTTTCCACAGCAATACACTGTGGTGGCAGGGGACACACTCTGGGACATTTCCGGCAAATACCTGCGTGAACCGTGGGAATGGCCGCAGCTTTGGCAGGCCAATCCACAGATCGAAAACCCTAATCTCATCTATCCGGGCGATACGCTGTCGCTGGCCTACGTCAACGGTCAGCCACGCCTGACCCTCAATCGCGGCGCTTCCCGGGGCACCATCAAGCTTTCGCCACGAATCCGCAGCTCGCCGGTGGCCGATGCCATTCCGAGCATTCCGCTGAAATCGATCAACAGCTTTCTGCTGAGCAACCGCATCGTCGACAAGGCAGAGGATTTCGACAAGGCGCCCTACATCGTCGCCGGCGATGCCGAACGGGTGCTCAGCGGTACGGGTGATCGAATATTCGCGCGTGGCCATTTCGACCCGGCACAACCGGTGTACGGCATCTTCCGTCAGGGCAAGGTCTACACCGATCCGCAGAGCAAGGAGTTTCTGGGGATCAACGCCGACGACATTGGTGGCGGCGAGATCATTGCCACTGAAGGCGACGTCGCCACCCTGGCCCTGCAACGCACCACTCAGGAGGTGCGACTCGGCGACCGGTTGTTCGGCGGCGAAGAGCGTTCGATCAATTCGACCTTCATGCCCAGTGCGCCAACTACCGAAATCGACGGCTTGATTATCGATGTACCGCGTGGGGTGACCCAGATCGGTGCGCTGGATGTCGTCACGCTGAACAAGGGGCAGCGCGATGGCTTGGCCGAAGGCAATGTGCTGGTGGTGATGAAGACCGGTGAAACCGTGCGTGACCGGATCACCGGCCAGCCATTGAAAATTCCCGACGAGCGGGCCGGTTTGCTGATGGTCTTCCGCACTTACGACAAGCTCAGCTACGGGCTTGTCCTTAACGCATCGCGCTCCCTGGCGGTGATGGACAAGGTGCGAAACCCTTAACACGCTCCACAAGTTACCAACAGAGTTATCCACAGCTTATTCCCGATTCGACGGGACTCTATAACGATCAAGGATGATCCATGTCGCTGCCTGCCTGTACGTCCGTTTCCCCTGCGGAACTGGAAGCCCGTTTACGCCTGCACCGTTTGCCGGAACTCGGTCCTGTGCGTTTCAAGAAATTGCTTGAGGCCTTCGGCTCTGCCTCCAAAGCCATCAGCGCACCGGCCAGTGCCTGGCGTGCATTGGGTCTGCCACTCGCTTGTGCGCAGGGCCGGCGCTCTATTGAAGTCCGTGACGGCGCCAGTCACGCATTGGCCTGGTTAGAGCGCCCGGGCCAGCATTTACTGATGTGGGACCAACCTGACTACCCCGCGTTGCTGGCGCAAATCAGTGATGCGCCGCCGCTGTTATTCGTCGCGGGCGATCCGGGAATCCTGGAAAAACCACAGCTGGCGATGGTCGGCAGCCGTCGTGCTTCGCGGCCGGGCATGGACACAGCCTCCGCGTTTTCCCGCACTCTGGCCGGTGCCGGTTTTGTCATCACCAGCGGTCTGGCCCTGGGCATCGATGCTGCGGCGCATCAGGCGGCTCTGGACGTTGGCGGGCAAACGGTCGGCGTACTTGGCACGGGGCTGGAAAATTTTTATCCACAGCGAAATCAGCGACTGGCGGACGCCATGATCGCCTCGGGAAGCGCGGTACTTTCGGAGTTCCCGCTGGACGCCGGCCCTGCCCCCGGCAACTTCCCCCGGCGCAATCGAATCATCAGCGGTTTGTCCCTCGGCGTGCTCGTGGTCGAGGCGAGTATTGCCAGTGGTTCATTGATCACCGCGAGACTGGCGGCGGAACAGGGACGTGAGGTGTATGCGATTCCAGGATCGATCCACCACCCTGGTGCAAAGGGGTGTCATCAGCTGATCCGCGATGGGGCGGTGCTGGTGGAAACCATCGAGCACATCCTCGAAGCCTTGCGCGGCTGGCAACGGCTGCCGTTATCCACAGAAACGCCGCAGACGACAGAGACTCATCCGCTGCTCATGTTGCTCCACGCGGCGCCCCATACCAGTGAAGCCTTGTCGATCACCAGCGGCTGGGCGTTGTCGAAAGTGTTGGCAGCGCTGACGGAGCTGGAAATGGACGGCCGTGCGGTCTGTGAAAGCGGCCGCTGGCTTGCGCGGGGACGCTAGGTTTTATAGGGAAGATCGGTAAACTGCGCAGAGCCTTATTCCGGAGAGTCTTTCATGGTTAACAGTTGGCGCGTGCAACAAGCCGCACGAGAAATTCGCGCTGGGGCGGTCATTGCCTATCCAACCGAAGCTGTCTGGGGCCTGGGTTGCAACCCGTGGGACGAAGAGGCGGTGGATCGTCTGTTGCTGATCAAGGGACGGTCTGTGGATAAAGGCCTGATTCTGGTGGCCGATAATATTCGTCAGTTCGACTTCCTCTTCGAAGACTTCCCTGAATTGTGGATGGACCGCATGGCCAGCACCTGGCCTGGCCCCAACACCTGGCTGGTGCCGCATCAGAATATGTTGCCCCAGTGGATTACCGGTGTGCACGAAACCGTGGCATTGCGGGTGAGCGATCACCCATTGGTGCGGGATTTGTGTGCGTTGGTCGGGCCGTTGGTTTCAACCTCGGCCAACCCTCAGGGACGGCCGGCGGCGCGGACGCGGCTTCGCGTGGAGCAGTATTTCCGTGGGCAGGTTGATTGGGTGCTGGGTGGCAATCTGGGTGGACGGAAGAATCCGAGCGTGATTCGCGATCTGGCCACCGGCCACGTTGTGCGCCCGGATTAATACCGCGTCATCGTTTATCGCGGGCAAGCCCGCTCCCACAGGTCCGAGTCGTATACGAATAATGTGAACGACCGAAATCCTGTGGGAGCGGGCTTGCCCGCGAAGAGGCCCTGACAAACACCAAATATCTTATGGCAGAAGCACCGTGGAGCCCGTCGTGCGCCGCGCCGACAATTCGGTCTGCGCTTTGGCCGCTTCAGCCAATGAATACCGCTGACTGATGTCCACCTTCAACTTGCCGCTGATGATCATCTCGAACAGCTCATCGGCCATGCTTTGCAGGTTTTCAGCGTTGTTGGCGTAGGTCGCCAGGGTCGGTCGGGTCACGTACAGCGAACCCTTCCCCGCGAGAATCCCCAGATTCACTCCATCCACTGCGCCCGAAGCATTACCGAAACTCACCACCAGCCCTCGAGGCGCGACGCTGTCGAGTGACGTCAGCCAGGTATCTTTGCCTACGCCGTCGTACACCACCGGCACTTTTTTACCGTCAGTCAATTCCAGCACGCGTTGTGCGACGTTTTCATGGCTGTAATCGATGGTCGCCCAGGCACCATTGGCTTTCGCCAGGGCGGCTTTCTCTGCTGAACTGACCGTGCCGATCAGTTTCACATCCAAAGCCTTGGCCCATTGGCAGGCCAGGGAACCGACGCCGCCGGCTGCTGCGTGGAACAGAATGGTTTCGCCGCCCTTGAGTTCATACGTCTGACGCAGCAAGTACTGCACGGTCAGGCCTTTGAGCATCACGCCGGCGGCCTGTTCGAAGCTGATGGCATCCGGCAAATGCACCAGATTGGCTTCCGGCAAGACATGAACGTCGCTATAAGCGCCCAACGGGCCACTGCCGTACGCCACGCGATCGCCGATCTTGAAGCGGGTGACTTCGCTTCCGACCGCCTCGACCACGCCCGCGCCCTCTGCGCCCAGGCCCGACGGCAAGGCGGGTGGCGCATAGAGGCCACTGCGGTAATAAGTGTCGATGAAGTTGAGGCCGATGGCCTTGTTGGTCACGCGTACCTGCAGCGGGCCGGGCTCGGCGGGTTGGTAGTCCACGTATTCGAGCACTTCGGGGCCGCCATGGGCGCGGAACTGGATACGCTTTGCCATCTGTTCTCTCCTTAAGTCTTGGCTTCTAGAGTTGTAGCGCCAAGCGCCCTATCGGACTCTTAAAGCTTGACCTTCGTCAACTGCGACGGCACAAGGTGCAGTGTTATCCTACGCAGCAATTTGCCGCCGGCCTGTATGAGCGCCGTGTAGCTTTGCCCGATTCAAGGTGATGCCATGACTACCCGCACCGAGGCCGTAAAAGCCTATCTGCTCGACCTGCAAGACCGCATTTGCGCTGCCCTGGAAGCTGAAGACGGCGGCGCGCATTTCGTCGAAGACGCCTGGACCCGGCCTGCCGGTGGTGGCGGTCGCACCCGGGTGATCGAAAACGGCGCGGTCATTGAAAAGGGCGGCGTCAACTTTTCCCACGTCTTTGGCAGCGGACTCCCACCCTCCGCCAGTGCTCATCGGCCAGAACTGGCCGGCCGAGGCTTCGAAGCCTTGGGCGTGTCGTTGGTGATTCACCCGCACAACCCGCATGTGCCGACGTCCCACGCCAACGTGCGCTTTTTCATCGCTGAAAAAGAAGGTGAAGAGCCGGTCTGGTGGTTCGGTGGCGGCTTTGACCTGACCCCTTATTACGGCAATGAAGAAGACTGCGTGCACTGGCACCGCGTCGCCGAACAGGCCTGCGCGCCGTTCGGCCCGGACGTCTACCCGCGCTACAAAGCCTGGTGCGACAGTTACTTCCACATCAAGCATCGCCACGAGCCGCGTGGCATCGGCGGCCTGTTTTTCGATGACTTGAACGAGTGGGACTTCGACACCAGCTTCGCCTTCATGCGCGCCATCGGCGATGCGTTTATCGACGCGTACCTGCCGATCGTGCAGCGCCGCAAAAACGATGCGTTTACGGCCAAACAGCGTGAATTCCAGGAGTTTCGCCGTGGTCGTTATGTCGAGTTCAACCTGGTCTATGACCGCGGCACGTTGTTCGGCCTGCAATCGGGCGGGCGTACCGAATCGATCCTGATGTCGCTGCCACCGCAAGTGCGCTGGGCCTACGACTGGAAAGCCGAGCCGGGCAGTGAAGAAGCGCGCCTGACCGAGTACTTCCTGCAAGACCGCGATTGGTTGGCCAAGGCCTGATTCATGGGTTTGAGTTTTTGCATCGTCGGGGCTGCAGTCAAGATCGCAGCCTTCGGCAGCTCCTACGGTTGAGGAATGTAGATGGATCGTTACGTCGTATTCGGTAACCCGATTGGCCACAGCAAGTCGCCGCTGATCCACCGTTTGTTCGCCGAGCAGACGGGGCAAAAACTGGACTACAGCACTTTGCTGGCGCCCCTGGATGATTTTTCCGGCTGTGCCCAGGCATTTTTCCGCGAAGGGCGTGGGGCGAATGTGACGGTGCCGTTCAAGGAAGATGCCTATCGTTTGGCGAGCAGCTTGACCAAGCGGGCGCAGCGGGCCGGTGCGGTGAATACCCTGAGCAAACTGGCCGATGGCAGTCTGCTGGGCGACAACACCGACGGCGCCGGGCTGGTTCGGGACCTGACGGTTAATGCGGGTTTCAGCCTTGCGGGTAAGCGCATCCTGCTGCTCGGGGCCGGCGGTGCGGTGCGCGGTGCGCTGGAGCCGCTGCTGGCGGAGCAACCGGCGTCGGTGATCATCGCCAACCGCACGGTGGAAAAAGCCGAATTGCTGGCGGAATTGTTCGCGGATCTGGGGCCGGTGTCGGCCAGTGGCTTCGATTGGTTGCAGGAGCCGGTGGACCTGATCATCAACGCGACGTCCGCCAGTCTGTCAGGCGATGTACCACCGATTGCCAGCAGTTTGATCGAGCCGGGCAAGACGGTTTGCTACGACATGATGTACGGCAAGGAGCCGACCTCGTTCTGCCGCTGGGCCAGCGAGCACGGTGCGGCGGTGGCGATGGATGGCCTGGGAATGTTGGCCGAGCAGGCGGCGGAAGCTTTCTATTTGTGGCGCGGCGTGCGCCCGGATACAGCGCCGGTGTTGGCCGAACTCCGCCGGCAATTGGCGCTGTAGTTCTTTGTGGCGAGGGGGCTTGCTCCCGCTGGGTTGCGAAGCAGCCCTAAAAATCTGCGGGCGCTTCGCACCCGAGCGGGAGCAAGCTCCCTCGCCACAGGTATGCCGTTGCATCGACGTCAGTGTTTCAATCTTCGAAGCGAATCGGGCATTTCTCCGCGCCTTCGAGCTTTCTCAATTCCTCCACCACCTGCGGCCGTGCCCGCCGCAGGGTCAGGCTGCGATCCTGGCGTAGTAGCCGTCGCGCTTCCTGGTGCAGCATTTCCACGCCCGAATAGTCGATGAAGTTGATCTGTTGCGCTTCGATCACCACCCGTGCGCCGTGCATCCGTTGCAAGCGCACTTGCAGGTAATGGCTGGCGCCGAAAAAGATTGAACCGCCGACTCGCAGAATATCTTCGTCGCCCTCACGCCAATGCTGCACCCGTGGTTGCGAGGTGCGTTTGAGGTAGAAGAACAACGAGGCCAGCACGCCGGCGTAGATCGCCGTTTGCAACTCCAGCAACAGCGTCGCGACACAGGTCAGCGCCATGACCAGAAACTCGGCACGGCTGACCCGCAACAAGGCGCGAATGCCGCGATGGTCGACCAATCCCCAGGCGATCAACAAAATGCTGCCGGCCATGGCCGGGATCGGAATGTGCGCGATCAATACCGCGCCGAAGATAGCGAACAACGCCACCCACACCGCTGAAAAAACCCCCGCCAACGGTGAGCAGGCTCCGGCGTCATAGCTTAGGGCCGAGCGGGTGAAGGAACCGGCTGACAGCGACCCGGAAAAAAACGCACCGACCATGTTCGAGAAACCCTGGGCGCGGACTTCTTGATTGGCGTCGAGTAACTGCTGCGAGCGCGCGGACAAGGAGCGGGCAATCGACAGGCTCGTCACCAGCCCGAGCATCCCGACCGCCACCGCGCTAGGCAGCAGGCGCAACACTAGGTCCAGATCCAGCGGCAACGGGCTGAAGGGCGGCGGCCGTCCGACAAAGGCGCTGACTAATTGCACATGGCCGAACATCGCTGGCCACAGCCATACCAGCAACCCGCTCAAGGCCAGAGCGATTAACAGCGTCGGCCAGCGCGGCACCAGCAGTTTCAGCACGATGCCTATCATCACCGTGGCCAGGCCTAGTACCAGCGAGGGTTTGTCCACCTCACTGAGATGACTGAACAGCAGCACCAGGCTGTTCAGCGCCGTGGCCTGGTTGGGCACATCCAGCCCCAGCAAGTTCGGCAGTTGCCCAATGGCAATCACCACCGCTGCGCCAAGGGTGAAGCCCAGCACCACCGAGTGAGAGACGAAATTCACCAAGGCGCCGAAACGCAGCAAACCCAGCAGCCACTGGAAAATGCCCGCAAGGAGTGTCAGAAGCAGGATCAGCGTGACGTAGTCCTGCGACGCGGGGACGGCCAGAGGACTGACGCTGGCGTACAGGACGATGGAAATGGCCGCCGTAGGACCGCAGATCAAATGCCACGACGAACCCCAGAGACAGGCGATCAGCACCGGGATAATCGCGGCGTACAACCCGTATTCCGGTGGGAGACCGGCAATCAAGGCGTAGGCAATGGATTGTGGCAACGCGAGAATCGCGCCGCTCAGGCCTACAATCAGATCACGGCCGACGCTGGCGCGGGTTTGCCGGGGCAACCAGGTCAGGAAGGGAAAGAGTGAATGGCGGCTGGGGAAGGCCATGGGTCCTCTCGGGCGGGATTTTACGCAAGGGTAACAGTGTAAAACGATCAATGTGGTGAGGGAGCTTGCTCCCGCTCGGCTGCGCAGCAGTCGCAAGTCCGGACATCTCGGTGAGACTGACAAACTGCAGTCGCCGAAATGGGAGTGCTACGCACTCCAGCGGGAGCAAGCTCCCTCGCCACAAAGAACCGTTACAACTTGGCTTTGACCGCCGACAACGCGTCCTTCCCATCCACAGTCTTCACACCGTCCAGCCACTTATCCAGCACCGCCGGGTTGGCCTTGATCCAGGCCTTGGCCGCTGCGGCATTGCTGACCTTTTTGTTTACCACCTCGGCCATGATGCTGTTCTCCATTTCCTGGGTAAAACTCAGGTTGGTGAGCAGCTTGCCGACGTTCGGGCAGGCCTGTGCATAACCTTTACGGGTCAGTGTATAAACGCTGCCGGTGTCGCCGAAATACTTCTCGCCGCCCTTCAGGTAATGCATTTTCAGCTGCACGTTCATCGGGTGGGGCGTCCAGCCAAGGAAAGTCACGAACTTCTGTTTCTTCACCGCGCGAGACACTTCGGCCAGCATCGCTTGCTCGCTGGATTCGACCAGCTTCCACTGACCCAGGTCGAAGTCGTTCTTCTTGATGATCTCTTGCAGCGAAATGTTCGCCGGGGCGCCGGAGCCGATGCCATAGATCTTCTTGTCGACTTCTTTTGGGTGTAGCTCGGCGTACTTGTTCAGATCGTTAAAGTTATGCACACCCGCGTCCCAAACGTAATCCGGGACCGCCAGCGTGAACTCGGTGCCATCGAGGTTTTTCGCCAGTTGAGTCACGTCGCCATTGGCCACGAACTTGTCGTAGAAGCCCTGCTGCGCCGGCATCCAGTTACCCAGGAACACGTCCACCTGGCCATCCTTCAGACCGCCAAAGGTGATCGGCACCGCCAGCGTGTCGACCTTGGCCTTGTAGCCCATGCCGTCCAGCAGAAACCCGGTGATGGCGTTGGTTGCAGCGATGTCGCTCCAGCCAGGGTCGGCCATTTTCACCGTCTCGCAGCTTTGCTCGGCATAAGCCGAGGCGCTGCCCAGAGCCAGAAGCCCGACCGTCAGTACTGTGGATAACCTTTGCATGGACTTCCCCTTCACATTATTGGTTTTGGCAGGGTTGTGGATAACGTGCTTTACGTTCCAGATCGTCGAGGTCGATGTGGTTGCGCATGTACTGCTGACTGGCATCCACCAGAGGCTGGTGATCCCAGCTCTTCAGCTTGCCGATGGTCAGGGCGTCGGCGACGAAACGCCGGCGTCGCTGACTGGCGAGCACCTGCTGGTGGATCGCCGGGATATCCCATTTGGCCCGTGCTTCGGCGAGAAACGCCTCGAAAAGCTGTCGATGTTGCGGCGACTGGCTGAGTTCTTCTTGTTCCTTCGGGTCGTTATGTACATCGAAGAGTAGGCAAGGGTCGTCTTCGCTGTAGATGAATTTGTAGGCGCCACGACGAATCATCATCAACGGGCTGATGGTGCCTTCAGCCATGTACTCGCCGAACACCTCATCGTGACCGCCCTGCCCTTGCAGGTGCGAAACCAGCGAGCGGCCGTCCAGCGGCAGACCCGGTTCCAGCGAGCCGCCGGCCAGTTCGACAAAGGTCGGCAACAGATCGGCAGTGGACACCGCCGCGCTGACCCGCCCAGCCCCGAATTGCCCTGGTGCACTGATCAACAGCGGTACACGGGCAGCCATTTCGTACCAGTGCATTTTGTACCAGAGGCCGCGCTCGCCCAGCATGTCGCCGTGGTCACCGGAGAATACGATGATGGTGTCATCGATAAGCCCGGTTTCCTCGAGTGTTTGCAGAAGTTTGCCGACGTTGCTGTCGATATAGCTGCACGCACCGAAATAGGCACGGCGCGCATCGCGAATTTTATCCACAGGCAGCGGCTTGTCCCAAAGGTCATAGACCTTGAGCAAACGCTGGGAATGAGGATCAAGTTGATCCTGTGCAGGTGTCTCGGGCAAAGGGATGTCGGCATTGTCGTACATATCCCAGAAAGCTTTGGGAATCGTGTACGGATCGTGTGGGTGAGTCATCGACACGGTCAGGCAGAACGGCTGATCGCTATCCTCGCGGATGTGGTCGAACAGGTATTGCTGGGCCTTGAACACTACATCTTCGTCGAAATCCAGCTGATTGGTGCGCACGCAGGGCCCGGCTTGCAGGACCGACGACATGTTGTGATACCAGGTTGGGCGTACGTCCGGCTCATCCCAGTTCACCGACCAACCGTAATCGGCCGGGTAGATGTCGCTGGTCAGGCGTTCTTCATAGCCGTGCAACTGGTCCGGGCCGCAGAAATGCATCTTGCCCGACAGCGCGGTGCGATAACCGAGGCGCCGCAGGTAATGGGCATAGGTTGGAACGTCGGCGGGGAAATCGGCCGCGTTGTCGTAGGCGCCGATCTTGCTCGGCAACTGACCGCTGACCAGCGTAAAACGCGACGGCGCGCAAAGAGGGCTATTGCAATAAGCGGCGTCGAACACCACGCCTTCGGCGGCGAGGCGGCTGAGATTCGGCAGTTTGATCGGCGAAGGGCCGTAGAACGGCAACATTGGCGCGGCCATTTGATCGGCCATGATGAAAAGAATATTTTTGCGCTTCATGTGATCGCGGCATTCCATAGTGGATATTTATGCGAGAGTGCTGTGATCGAGCATGGAGTCCATAATCTTTGTGGTAAAGCCCATGCCAGGCAATGACTAGGATAAGCACAGCTTATGTATGACGCCCTCGGTGATTTGTCCCTGGACCTGCTGCGTGCCTTTGAAGCCGCGGCCCGGCAACGCAGTTTCACCGCCGCCGCGGTGGAGCTCGGCACCACGCAACCGGCCATCAGTCAGCAGATCAAACGATTGGAAGAACAGCTCGCTACCCGATTGTTCGACCGTATCTATCGCGGTATTGAGTTGACTGAAGCCGGGGCTATTCTGTTTGAGCAAGTTCAGCTCGGTTTGCAGAATATCGATGCAGGATTGAGCGCAATCAGCGCACAGCAACAGCACGAAGTGTTGCAGGTGGCCACCGACTTCGCCTTTGCTGCGTACTGGCTGATGCCGCGTCTGCACCGCTTCCATACCGCCAACCCTCAAGTGGACGTCAGCCTGGTCACCAGTGAACGCAGCCACAACATGTTGCGCACCGATATCGATGTGGCAGTGCTGTTCGGCGATGGCCGGTTCAAGCAGGGCGAGAGCCATTGGCTGTTCAGCGAAGAGGTGTTTCCGGTGTGCAGCCCGCTGCTATTGAAGGACCGTCCCCTGCCCTTGCCGGCTCAGGCATTGCTGGAGTTTCCGCTGCTGCACCTGCGAGGCGAAAACAGCAGCAACTGGTTCGACTGGAGCGGCGTGTTTCGCGAACTGGGAATTACCTCGGCCCCAGCGCCGGGGCAACTGCGCTTCGACAATTACACCTTGCTGATTCAGGCGGCGATTGGCGGCCAAGGCGTTGCAATCGGTTGGCGGCACCTTGTGGATAACTTGTTGGCGCAAGGTCTGTTGTGTCGCCCGATTGCCGACACGGTGATTTCCCGGCTGGGCTATTACGTGGTTCTGCCCCAGCGCAAACGGCGTGGGGCGTTGATTCAGCTGTTTGTGGATTGGTTGATGGCGGAACAGGCCAGCAGTGCGCAATCGCTTAGCGGTCTCCCTTTACCTTCGATTGCGGTGTAAACGGGTTCGGACGATTTTTGCTATTCCGACGTCGCAATAAAACTCACATGCTCACCAACATGCAGGTTCAGGTGCAGCTCATCGGCAATCCCTACGGCGACTCTGTTCAGCCGCTCCAGCGCTGCGGCCAGGCCAGGTTCCAGGCTACTGCTGACATGACTGAAATGCTCGATGGTCAGCCCGGGCACGCGGCGTGGTGCATTCACCAAGGTCCAGTGCAACGAGCTGCTTTGCAGAGCCTCGCGGATTTCTTCGGCGGCGTGGCGTTGCAACGGGTCTTCGATTTCCGGGTCGTCCAGCACCTCGAAATCGCCCACCACAAACAGCCGGGCAATGCCCGCCGCCTGCATGCCGTCGATCAGTGCATCCACCGCCAGCACCTCCTCGACCGGGCCGGGCACGATGGATTTTTCGATGTGTTCACTGTTCATCGGCAACCCTGGCGCATCGAGCAAGCAAATCACTGCCGAGCAGCCGGCCACGCTTTGCTTGACCCGCTTGGCATCGAACAGGTCACCCGCCTTGGTGCGTAAACCCGGGCGCGGCGCGAGCGCGTTCAGGTCATCGAGAATCGCGATCACTTCATGCTGGCGCCGCAGCATTTCAGCCATCAGCGCACTGCCCAGGCTACTCATGGCACCATAAAGCACTACCTTCACCACCGGGGTTTCGGCATTTTTCATGGCCGTGCTCCCTACTTTCCTGCGTATATGGTGTGTGACCCGTGGAAAGCGGCGAGGGTTCGACAAGGTTCAGAGGGAGTCAGATGCAAACGATCAAGGGTTACCACGCCCATGTCTATTTCGATGCCAGCACCCTGGCACAGGCACGGGCCTTGTGTGAGCAGGCAGCGCAATTGTTTCCACTGAAGATGGGGCGCATGCACGAACGCCCGGTCGGCCCGCATCCGGACTGGAGCTGCCAATTGGCTTTCGAGCCGCAACACCTCGGCGCGGTGTTGCCGTGGCTGGCACTCAACCGCAAGGGATTGGTGATATTCCTGCACCCGGACACGGGCGACGATCTGCTCGACCACACCGAGCACGCGATCTGGATGGGCGCGATCCGGCCGCTGAACCTGTCTGTTTTCTGATCAGAGTTGTTCTTGGGCCTCATCGGGCAAGTGCTCGTCCAGATGCAACCACGGCAAACGACTGTCGGTCCAGATATGGCGCTCGGCCGGCGCCTGCTCGGGATGGTCGAGGGTGGCGATGGTCACATCGATGCTTTCGGGGCTGAGCTGCGTTACCAGCGCCAGTTGCGCCCCACAGTTTGGGCAGAAATATCGCACGCAAGTGGACGAAGACTCGTACCGGGACGGTGTGCCCGCCATCCATTCAAATGCTGAGGCAGGCACGGTGATCCAGGTGGTCACGATTCCACCGCTGACCCGTCGGCAAATCGAGCAATGGCAGTGAGCGATGTCGTGCAATGACCCGTTGAATTGATAGCGCATTTGTCCGCAGTGGCAACCGCCGGTGTGAAGTTCGCCCATGTCTTTTGCTCCTGACCCGTGTTTACGGACGCTCAATCCGGCCGACGACCGGTTGTACATTCGGTCAATGCTTTCACTCGCGAAAGCTGGCTGAAAGCTTCCCCGATTAGGATCGCCCCACTGCCGGCAAATAGACCGGCTGGCCAATGCGCGTGTTTTATCGCTCGTCCGGTCCATTTAACAACAACAATGGTGATCCTGATGTCCTCTCCTATCCGCCTCTTCGCTGCAACTCCGCCCGTACGTCTCGTGCTTCCCGTTCTGCGCTGACCTCATCCGGTTCGCCCATTTACTAGCCGCGCTACGCCTGGAGTATTCCTATGCTGACTTTCCTTGGCTTCGCCATGGTCATCACGTTCATGTTCCTGATCATGACCAAGCGCCTGTCCGCGCTGATCGCTCTGATCATCATCCCGATCATTTTCGCCCTGTTCGGCGGTTTCTCGCCGAAGATCGGCCCGATGATGCTCGAAGGCATCACTAAACTCGCGCCGACCGGCGTGATGCTGATGTTCGCCATTCTCTATTTCGCCCTGATGATCGACTCAGGTTTGTTCGACCCGGCTGTGCGCAAGATCCTCAAACTGGTCAAGGGCGACCCGTTGAAAGTTTCGGTCGGTACCGCCGTTCTGGCGCTGATCGTGTCCATGGACGGTGATGGCGCCACCACTTATATGATTTGCGTGGCCGCCATGCTGCCGCTCTACAGCCGCATCGGCATGAGCCCGCGGATCATGGCCGGTCTGATCATCCTCGCTGGTGGCGTGATGAACATGACCCCCTGGGGTGGCCCGACCGCCCGTGCGGCCAGTGCGCTGCACGTGGACCCGTCCGCGATTTTCGTACCGATGATTCCGGCGATGCTGGCCGGTGTGGTGGCGATTCTGGCAATTGCCTACTTCTACGGTAAACGCGAGCGTGCGCGTCTGGGTGAACTGCATCTGGTCGGTGATGAAGTCGATCACAGCGAAATCAGCGTTTCGCAGTTCCCGGACGCCCGTCGTCCAAAGCTGATCTGGTTCAACGGCGCGCTGACTTTGACGCTCATGGGTACCCTGATCGCCGGCCTGTTGCCGCTGCCGGTGCTGTTCATGGTGGCGTTCAGTATCGCGATGATCGTCAACTACCCGTGCCTGCAACAGCAGAAGGATCGCGTTGCGGCCCACGCCGGTAGCGTGTTGGCAGTGGTCGGGTTGATCTTTGCCGCGGGCATCTTCACCGGTATCCTGTCGGGCACCGGCATGGTCGATGCGATGTCGAAAAGCTTGCTGGCGGTCATCCCGGATTTCCTCGGCCCGTACCTGGCCGTGATCACCGCGCTGGTGAGCATGCCGTTCACGTTCTTCATGTCGAACGATGCTTTTTATTACGGCGTGTTACCGGTACTTGCCGAAGCCGCCAGTCATTACGGTATAACCGCGGTAGAAATGGCACGTGCCTCGATCGTCGGTCAGCCCGTCCACTTGCTGAGCCCGCTGGTACCATCGACTTACTTGTTGGTGGCCCTGGCCGGTATCGAATTCGGTGACCATCAGCGGTTCACCTTGAAGTGGGCAGTGCTGGTTTGCCTGTGCATACTGGTCGCTGCATTGCTGATGGGGATTTTTCCGCTGTTCAGCACTCTATAAGCTCAAGACTCACCATGACGGGTCCAGGCTTTGTTGTTGAAGCCCGGGCCCTTCGTGGTTTAACACATCCTCAAAGGAATACACATGGAATGGCTGACCAACCCTGAAATCTGGGTTGCCTTCTTCACCCTGACTGCCCTGGAGATCGTCCTGGGCATCGACAACATCATCATGATTTCGATCCTGGTCAGCCGCATGCCCAAGCACATGCAGGCGCGCACCCGGATCTTCGGCCTGGCGCTGGCCATGATCACGCGGATCCTGTTGCTGCTGTCGATCACCTGGGTCATGCGCCTCACCGCAGACCTGTTCGAAGTGTTCGGCCAGGGTATTTCCGGGCGTGACCTGATCCTGTTCTTCGGTGGTCTGTTCCTGCTGTGGAAGAGCTCGCAAGAGATGTACCACGCGCTGGAAGGTCAAGATGAAGGCGGCGACGAGCCTTCGGGCAAGGGCGGCAATTTCCTGTACACCATCATCCAGATCGCGATCATCGACATCGTGTTCTCGCTGGACTCGGTGATCACCGCGGTGGGCATGGTGTCCCACGTACCGGTCATGGTCGCGGCGATTGTCGTTGCGGTACTAGTGATGATGTGGGCTTCTGGCACCATCAGCGAGTTCATCGACAAGCACCCGTCGCTGAAGATGCTGGCGCTGTCGTTCCTGTTGCTGGTGGGTACCGTGCTGATTGCCGAATCGCTAGACGTGCACTTGCCAAAAGGCTACGTCTACTTCGCGATGGCGTTCTCGTTGGCGGTGGAAGCGATCAACATCAAGATGCGCACCGCAATGATGAAAAAGAAGAAGCAGCAAGACCCAGTGAAACTGCGCAAGGATGTTCCGGGTCAGTAATCGGTCTCAATGGGACCTCTGTGGCGAGGGAGCTTGCTCCCGCTGGGCCGCGAAGCGGCCCTGAAACCAGTCACCGCGATTACGCAGTAAAACCGCGGAAGCCTGTATTGCGGCTGCTTCGCAACCGAACGGGAGCAAGCTCCCTCGCCACAAGAACAAAGGGCCTAACGGCCCTTTGTTCGTTTCTGCAGCAAGCTGTTTTTATGACAGTTTTGTTTCAATCATCTCTTTAGCTATGCGATGCTGGCGTCCAGACCGTTAGCCAACTACAGCTTAAGTACAGAAGTAGAAGAAAAACGCGGCACTACGAACTTGCCCCACTGGGGCGCTACCACCACAGGGGGCCTGCATGCTCACCCTGCTCAATTTGTTATCAGCCGTGGCCCTGTTGATCTGGGGCACGCACATCGTCCGAACCGGCATCCTGCGGGTTTATGGTTCCAACTTGCGCCACGTGATCGCCCATAACATGTCCAGGCGCTGGTTGGCGTTTGCCGCCGGGATAATGGTGACCGCCATGGTCCAGAGCAGCAATGCCACCGCCATGCTTGTCACCTCATTTGTCGGTCAGGGCCTGATGGCGCTGACTCCGGCTCTGGCGACCATGCTCGGTGCCGATGTCGGTACCGCACTGATGGCGCGAGTACTGACCCTCGACTTGTCGTGGCTGTCGCCGTTGCTGATTTTCCTTGGGGTGATTTTCTTTCTGTCGCGCAAGCAGACCCGGGTCGGACAGATGGGACGGGTCAGCATCGGTCTGGGACTGATCATTCTGGCGCTGCAACTGATTGTCGAGGCCGCCGCGCCGATTACTCAGGCGCAAGGGGTGAAGGTCATCTTCGCCTCGCTGACCGGCGACATTCTGCTCGATGCTCTGGTCGGCGCGCTGTTCGCGATGGTTTCCTATTCCAGCCTGGCTGCCGTCCTGCTGACCGCGACCCTCGCCGGTGCCAGCGTGATCAGTTTGCCAGTGGCCATCGGCCTGGTGATCGGTGCCAATATCGGCAGCGGTATTCTTGCTTTCCTCAGTACCAGCATGCAGAACGCGGCCGGCCGTCAGGTGGCGCTCGGCAGCCTGTTGTACAAACTGATTGGCCTGCTGCTGATCATTCCGGTGCTCGACCCATTGGTGCACTGGATCGACAGCCTCGACTTCAGCCCTCAGGAAATGGTCATCGGCTTCCACCTGCTCTACAACACCGCGCGTTGCCTGATCCTGTTGCCCAGCGTCGGGGCGATGGCCAGGCTCTGCGCGTGGTTGTTGCCAGAGCGGCCGGACATCAACGGCACGGCCAAACCGCGGCATCTTGACCCGACTGCACTGGTTACCCCGAGTCTGGCGCTGGCCAACGCTGCTCGGGAAACCCTGCGCATCGGCGATCTGGTCGACAGCATGCTCGAAGCCATGCTCGACGTGCTGCGCGGCAAACAGACCGCCGTCACTCAGGAAATGCGTCGCCTGACCGATGATGTCGAAGCGCTGTACAGCGCCATCAAACTCTATCTGGCGCAAATGCCCCGCGAAGACCTCAGCGAACAGGACAGTCGGCGCTGGGCGGAAACCATCGAGCTGGCGATCAACCTGAAACTGGCCAGTGACCTGATCGAACGCATGCTGCGCAAGGTTCAGCAGCAGAAAACCTCGCAACGCCGGTCTTTTTCCGAGGTCGGTCTGGAGGAGTTGGCGGGGCTGCACAGTCAGCTGATTGCCAACCTGCGTTTGGGGTTGTCAGTGTTCCTTAGTGCCGACCCGGAAAGTGCTCGCCAGTTACTGCGTGAGAAACGTCGCTTTCGCGCACAGGAGCGCCGCCTGGCCCACGCTCATGTCAGCCGTTTAAACCGTAAGATCGTGCAAAGTATCGAGACCAGTTCGCTGCACCTGGAACTTATTGCCGACATGAGACGCTTGAATTCCCTGTTCTGCAGCAGCGCTTATGCGGTGTTGGGCACTTCGGACACCGGCGCTCTGGCGGTCGACGATTTGACTGACATCACTCATTCACCCTGAACGTCCACAGTTGCTTGAAGTCTGTTGAACTTACGCTGGTCGTACGGAAACTCGTTATGCGTTGTCTGTTGTTCGCTTGTCTGTTGCTCGGCTCACTGCCTTCATTTGCCCTGGATCGCTTTCAGGTCGAGGGCTACACGTTGCCCAACGGCCTGCAATTGGTCCTTAAGCCGGGCACCGAGCGCGGGCATGTGGCGATCCGGTTGGTGGTTGGCGTAGGCCTGGATGATTTCAGCTGTGCCGACAAAGAGCTGCCGCATTTGCTCGAACATTTGCTGTTCAGCGGCATCGACGCCACCGGCGAAGGCGGTCTGGAAGAACGCATGCAGGCCCTGGGCGGTGAGTGGAATGCCTACACCAGCAATGCCGACACGACCTTCGTCATCGAAGCCCCGGCGAAAAACCAGCGCAAGGTCCTCGACCTGTTGTTGGCGCTGCTGACCCAGACCCGGATCGACGACAATGCGATCAACGTCGCCAAGCAAGTGGTCGAGCGCGAAGACGGTGGCCATTACTCGCACCTGCAACGCTGGCTGGATCGCCAGGATCTGGGCCACACCGCCAGTAATCAGTTGGCGGTGGAACTGGGCCTCAAATGCCCCGAGCGCGCGCAAGTCGATCACCTGACCCGCGAGCAATTGGAGAAGGTGCGCAAGACCTGGTACGCGCCCAACAACATGACCCTGATCGTGGTTGGAGACCTCGACCGCCTGCTGCCGGCCTATCTGGAACGGGCCTATGGCGCACTCGAGGCGGTTGAGCCGACTGAGCACCGGCCTCTGCCAGACATTCAGGCCAGCGCGGCCCACGAGCGCAATTTGAGTAACGGTTTCGTCGGCGGCGGCGCCAAATTGCATTGGCTAGTGCCAGAACCGGTGCTGGAAGACCAGCACGACGAAACCTTCGACCTGCTCAAGGACTATCTGGACTGGGCGCTCTATCGCCAATTGCGCCTGGCCCATGGGTTGTCCTACGGGCCCTCGGCCGAGCGCGAGGTATTTGGCGGGGTGGGCTTCATGAGCCTGAACGCCGACCTTGATCGCGACGACGTGCTGGCAGCGGAACAGGTGCTGGATGAGCTTCAAGCCGATCTGCTCAAGAACGGCCTCGACGCCGCCACCTTCGCCCGTCTCAAGCAAGCCGCCATCGCTCGCCAGGCCTGGGCCGTGCAAGGCAACAGCGCCCTGGCGGACTATTACTGGAGAGCCCTTGGCGACTACGAGGACGGCCATTTCGTCAACCCGGCCAAGGCGCTGCAAGACGTGACACTGGCCGAGGCGAACAAGGCAATGCGCGAGTTGCTGCTGCAACCGGGGTATCTGCGGATCGAGAAGCCGCTGGTGAGTTATGACCAGGTGATGTGGGCGATTGTCGGGGGATTTGGGTTGATGGTGCTTGGAATATTGGGTTGGCGCGTTCACCGCACAAAGCAATGATTTCCCTGTGGCGAGGGAGCTTGCTCCCGTTGGGCTGCGAAGCGGCCCTGAAAAACGGCACCCCGGTTTATCAGACACACCGCATTCACCGATATTGCGACTGCTGCGCAGCCGAGCGGGAGCAAGCTCCCTCGCCACAGGGTTTTGGGTTCTATCAAAGTGACCGCAAGCCTCGCCACAGGGCCCCTCGGGCGGTACCCTGTCGAGGATTTTTCCCACGACTATTGTGAATCGCCGAATGCCGAATCTGACCCTGTACATACAGCGCATCCTCGAATTGATGAAGCGCTATCCTGGGGTCATTGCGCTTGGTGGTTTCATCTCCGGGGTCGGCAGCTTCATGCTGGTGGATCGCCAACAAGGTCTGGCGACGTGGATCACCACCATCATGCTGGTCAGCTGGGTCTGGCTGATGCTGGAAAACAGCCTCACCAAGCTGTTCGCCAGGGTCTTCAAGCGCGAAATACCCCAGCCACTGCTGCGTTACGCAACGCAGATGATCCATCAGGAAAGCCTGTTCTTCGTCCTGCCGTTCTTTTTGATCACCACCACCTGGAACAGCGGCCAGTTGTTCTTCACGGGATTACTGAGCATGGCGGCGCTGATTTCGATCATCGATCCGCTTTATTACAAATGGCTGGCACCGCGCCGCTGGGCGTTCCTGGCGCTGCACACCCTGACCCTGTTCGCGGCCCTGTTGACCGCCCTGCCCGTCATTTTGCACCTGACCACCGCCCAGAGCTTCAAGCTGGCGCTGGGCATTGCCATGTTGCTGTCATTCCCGAGCCTGGCCTCGATCTTCCCGATTCGCACCGTGCGCAATGCGTTGGCGATCCTCAGCATCACCGTCGGCATTGGCGCCGCCGGTTGGGTGCTGCGTTCCTGGGTGCCACCGGCGACCTTGTGGATGACCGATGTGGCGATCAGCACCCAAATGCAGGACCGCACCCCCGGCAAGAGCCTGGAAGAAGTCAGCGCCGAACAGATTCGCGGAGGTGGGCTGTACGCGTACACCGCGATTAACGCCCCTCGGGGTCTGGCCGAGCGGATTTATCACGTCTGGATGTTCAACGGTAAAGAAGTCGACCGTATCCCGCTGGATATCAACGGGGGGCGCAAGGAAGGCTACCGCGCCTGGACCCACAAGCAGAACTTCCCCGGCAACCCCGCAGGCAAATGGCAGGTCCGGGTGCTGACTGAGGACGGTCAGTTGATTGGCGTGCTGCGCTTCAAGGTGATGGACAGCACACCCGTCAAAGAAAAGTAACGCGGTTCGTGCTATTAGTCAGGTCTGCGCAATAGCCGAACAAGCACGGAGCTTATGACTAGCAGCACAATGCCCGGCAGTGCCCGACTGGACACCTCGCACAGCCCTGCCCTGTTGCGGGTCACGGGTGACTGGACGCTCGCCCATTACGCCGATCTCAGCCGCCTGAGCGAAAAGCTCCGTGGCCAATACGACAACGACACCCACATCGATCTCAATGGCCTCGGCGCGCTCGATACGGCGGGTGCGTCATTGCTGGTGGAGCTGCTGGGGGCCGAGCGTCTGGGCAAATCTGCCGAACACCCCGATTGCACCCTTTCCTCCGCTGATCGCGCCTTATTGCAGACGGTGTACTGCTCACTCACCGATTTCTGCGTGCCGATCAAAGAGCCGGAAATCAGTGTCGGCATTCAACTGCTGACCCGCATCGGCCGCGCAGTCGATGCGGTCTGGCAGGACACGTTGCAACTATTGGGTTTCGTCGGCCTTATCCTGGAAACCATCGCTCGCGGGCTGTTTCGGCCCAAGCGCTGGCGCCTCACGCCGATGGTCGCTCACATCGAACAAACCGGTCTCGACGCCGCGCCCATCGTCGCCTTGCTGACCTTTCTGGTAGGCGCGGTGGTGGCGTTTCTCGGGGCGACGGTGCTGGCGAGTTTTGGCGCGAGTATTTTCACCGTGGACCTGGTGGCGTTCTCTTTTCTGCGGGAGTTCGGCGTGTTGCTCACGGCGATCCTGATGGCCGGCCGCACCGCCAGCGCGTTCACCGCGCAGATCGGTTCGATGAAGGCCAATGAAGAAATCGACGCGATCCGCACCCTCGGCCTCGACCCGATGGAATTGCTGGTAGTACCCCGCGTCCTGGCGTTGCTGGTGGCGTTGCCGATGTTGACCTTTCTGGCGATGTTGTCAGGGATTGTCGGCGGTGGCGTAGTCTGCGCGCTGTCGCTGGATATCTCGCCGGCGATGTTTCTGTCACTGCTGCAATCGGACATCGGCGTTCAGCACTTTCTGGTGGGGATCGTCAAAGCGCCGATTTTTGCGTTCCTGATTGCCGCTATCGGCTGCCTCGAGGGCTTCAAGGTCAGCGGCAGCGCCGAGTCCGTCGGCGCGCACACCACGTCCAGTGTGGTGCAGTCGATTTTCGTGGTGATCGTGCTCGACGCCGTGGCTGCGTTGTTTTTCATGGAGATGGACTGGTGAGTCGTTTACCCCGAGCGCCTTCAGAGGCGGTGATTGAAGTCCGTGGGCTGTGCAATCGCTTCGGCCGCCAGAGCGTGCACGAAAACCTCGACCTGGATTTGTACAAGGGCGAAATCCTTGCCGTTGTCGGCGGTTCCGGCAGCGGTAAATCGGTGCTGCTGCGCAGCATTGTCGGCCTGCGTCAGCCCAGCGAAGGGCTGGTGAAGGTCTTCGGCAAGAACTTGCCAAGCCTGTCGGAACACGAGCGCTCGCTGGTCGAACGGCGGTTCGGAGTGTTGTTTCAGAAAGGTGCCTTGTTCTCTTCGCTCACCGTGACCGAGAACGTCGCCCTGCCTCTGATTGAACACGCCGGCCTGAGCCGTGCCGACGCCGAGCATCTGGCGGCAGTGAAAATGGCGTTGGCCGGGTTGCCGTTATCGGCGGCCGACAAATACCCTGCTTCATTGTCCGGCGGCATGATCAAACGCGCGGCCCTGGCCCGTGCCTTGGCCCTGGACCCGGACATCCTGTTTCTCGACGAACCCACCGCCGGTCTAGACCCGATTGGCGCCGCGAGCTTCGATCAACTGATCCTGACCCTGCGCGATGCCTTGGGGCTGAGTGTGTTTCTGGTGACCCACGACCTCGACACGCTCTACACCATCACCGACCGGGTGGCAGTGCTGGCGCAGAAGAAAGTGCTGGTCGCGGACGCCATCGACAAGGTGTCGGAAACCGATGATGCGTGGATTCACGAATACTTCCATGGCCCTCGCGGCCGCGCGGCGCTGACGGCCGCTAACCAGCTCAAGGAGGTCTGACATGGAAACCCGAGCCCATCACGTATTGATCGGCCTGTTCACCGTCATAGTGGTGGCAGGCGCCCTGCTCTTCGGTCTGTGGCTGGCCAAGTCCAGCGTCGATACCGAATTCAAGGATTACGAAATTGTCTTCAACGAGGCGGTCAGCGGTTTGTCCAAGGGCAGCGCGGTGCAGTACAGCGGGATCAAGGTCGGCGACGTGGTGATGCTGCGCCTGGACCCGAACGATCCGCGCCGGGTGTTAGCGCGGATTCGCCTGGGCGGAGACACTCCAATCAAAGAAGACACCCAAGCCAAACTGGCGCTGACCGGGATCACCGGGACCTCGATCATCCAGCTCAGCGGTGGCACGCCGCAAAGTCCGACGCTCAAGGGCAAGGACGGCAATTTGCCGACAATCGTTGCATCGCCCTCGCCCATTGCCCGGTTGATGAATGACAGTAACGATCTGATGGAGGGCGTGAACGTGTTGATGCACAACGCCAATCAGTTGTTTTCCTCGGAGAACGTCGCGCGTATCAGCAGCACCCTGGAGCACCTGGAGCAAACCACCGGCACCATCGCCGACCAGCGCGGCGACATTCGTCAGGCGATGCAGCAACTGGCTTCGGTCGGCAAGCAGGCCAGCGCCACCCTGGAACAGACCACCGCGTTGATGCGCAACGCCAACGGCCTGCTCAACGATCAGGGCAAGCAGATGTTCGGCAGTGCCGGGCAAGCGATGAAGTCCCTGGAACAAAGCAGCGCGACCATCAACACGTTGCTCTCCGCCAATCAGGATTCCCTCAACAACGGCATGCAGGGCCTCAATGGCCTGGCACCGGCGGTGCGCGAGCTGCGCGATACCTTGAGTTCGCTGCGAACCATTTCCCAGCGGCTTGAGGCCAACCCCAGCGGTTACCTGCTGGGCAGTGACAAAAACAAGGAGTTCACGCCATGAAGCTGGCTCATCTCGCCCTCCTCGCCGGTTTTGCGTTGATCGCTTCCTGTTCGATTTTCCCCAAGACCGAGCCGTCCGATGTCTATCGACTGCCATCGGCGCAGCGCGACGTATCGGCCCAACACGGCACACCGCAGCGCTGGTCATTGCGGCTGGCCAAGCCTCAGACCAGCGAAGCCTTGAACAACCCGAAAATTGCCGTAATCCCTCAAGGTGACCTGATCAGCAGCTACAAGGCTTCACGCTGGAGCGACCCGGCACCGGTGCTGTTGCGCAATCGTCTGCTCGATGGTTTCCAGCGTGACGGTCGCGTGCCGTTGCTCAGCACCGATGACAGTAATTTCCAGGCGGACCTGGAGCTGGGCGGTAACCTGCAAGCGTTCCAGACCGAGTACCAAGGCACGGCGGCGAGCGTGGTCGTGCGCCTGGATGCGTTGTTGGTACGTGGGTATGACCAGCGAATCCTCGCCAGCCGACGCTTTGAAGTGCGTCAGCCGTTAAGCGATGTGAAGGTGTCGGCGGTGGTGACCGGTTTTGGCCAGGCCAGCGATCAATTGACGGCGCAGGTGGTGGCTTGGACGGTGGAGCAAGGTCAGAAGGTTGCCCCGCCGCTGAGGCCTTGAAGCCACCACTGAACCCCTGTGGGAGCGGGCTTGCCCGCGATGAGGCCGGAGCATTCAACATCTGTGTTAAGGGTTAGACCGTCATCGCGGGCAAGCCCGCTCCCACAGGATTCTCGGTCAGCCGAAAAACCAGTAACAAACCCCGATCGCGCCAAGAACACCCGCCAACTCCGCCAGCAACGCACACCCCACTGCATGCCGCGCGCGCTGGATGCCCACCGCGCCAAAGTACACCGCCAACACATAGAAGGTCGTTTCGGTACTGCCCTGAATCGTCGCCGCCACCAGCGCCGGGAAGCTATCTACCCCGGAGGTCTTCATGGTTTCAATCAGCATTGCCCGTGCGGCGCTGCCGGAGAAGGGTTTGACCATGGCCGTCGGCAGCGCATCGACGAAGCGCGTGTCCCAACCGGCCCACTCTACCAGATGACGAATCCCGTCCAGACCGAAGTCCAGTGCCCCGGATGCTCGCAGCACGCCCACGGCACAGAGCATCGCCACCAGATACGGCAGCAGGTTCTTGGCCACGTCGAAGCCTTCTTTCGCGCCTTCGATGAACGCCTCGTAGACCTTCACTTTGCGTAATGCGCCGATCACCAGAAACAGCATGATCAGCCCGAACAGCGTCAGGTTGCCGAGGATCGATGACAGGCTCGCCAGCGCGGTCGCCGAGAGCGTCGCCAGCAGCGCCATGAAGGCGCCGAGGGCCAGGGCACCGGGAATCAGGTAGGCGAGCACCACCGGGTCCCACAGGCGCAGACGCTGCATGAATGCCACCGACAACAGACCGACCAGGGTCGAACAACTGGTCGCGAGCAGGATCGGCAGGAACACCAGGGTCGGATCGGGCGCCCCTTGCTGGGCGCGGTACATGAAAATCGTCACCGGCAGCAGGGTCAGGGAGGAGGCGTTGAGTACCAGGAAGAGGATCTGCGCGTTGCTGGCGATGGTGTCGCTGGGGTTGAGCTCTTGCAGCGCCTTCATGGCTTTGAGGCCGATCGGCGTGGCGGCGTTGTCCAGGCCCAGGCCATTGGCGGCGAAGTTGAGTGTGATCAGGCCGATGGCCGGGTGCCCCGGCGGCACTTCCGGCATCAGGCGCAAGAACAGCGGGCCCAGCGCCTTGGCCAGCCATTCGACGATCCCGGCCTTTTCGGCGATCCGCAGAAAACCGAGCCAGAGGGTGAGGGTGCCGAACAACAGGACCATGACCTCGACCGACAATTTGGCCATGGCGAAAATGCTCTCCACCATCGCCGCAAAGATCCCGGCGTTACCGCCGATCAGCCACTGCGCGAGCGCCGATACGGCTGCCACGATGAAGAAGCCAAGCCACAGGCCATTAAGCATCAGTCAAATCCCCCGGAAGATGCGGCGAATGATAGCGGGGTAGTCAGAAACGACAAACCCCGGATTTCTCCGGGGTTTGTTTGGCACCGCTAGCGGGGAACCAATGTGGGAGCGAACTGTGGCGAGGGAGCTTGCTCCCGCTGGGTCGCGAAGCGGCCCCAAAAAGGACTGCTGCGCAGTCCAACGGGAGCAAGCTCCCTCGCCACAGAGGCCGCTCCCACAGGGTTATGCGTCAGTTGCTGGAAATTTCGCCAACCGGCAGCTTTTCCTTGCTGCGCCAGTGCGGCAGGGAGTTCCAGTAGCGCTGGCCCTTGGCGTCGTCGTACATGCCTTCCCAACGCGAGATGACCAGCACGGCCAAGGCGTTGCCGATTACGTTCAGTGCGGTACGGGCCATGTCCATGATGCGGTCGACACCGGCGATGAACGCCAAGCCTTCCAGCGGAATGCCGACGCTGCCCAAAGTAGCCAGCAGTACCACGAAGGACACACCCGGTACGCCGGCGATGCCTTTGGAGGTGACCATCAGCGTCAGTACCAACAGCAATTGCTGGCTGATGGACAGGTCGATGCCGTAGAGCTGGGCAATGAAGATCGCCGCGATGCTCTGGTACAGGGTCGAACCGTCGAGGTTGAACGAATAGCCGGTCGGCACCACGAAGCTGCAAATGGCTTTCGGCGCGCCGTAGGCTTCCATCTTCTCGATCACGCGCGGCAGCACGGTTTCGGAACTGGCGGTGGAGTAGGCCAGGACCAGCTCATCCTTGAAGATGCGCATCAGCTTGATCACCGAGAAGCCGAACAGGCGAGCGATCAGGCCCAGCACCACGAAGGCGAAGAAGGCGACGGCGAAGTAAACCAGAACGACCAGTTTGGCCAGCGGCAGCAGGGAGGCGAAGCCGAAGTTGGCCACGGTCACCGCGATCAATGCGAACACGCCGATCGGGGCGTAATTCATGATCATGTGGGTGACTTTGAACATGCTTTCCGACACGCCCTGGAACATCTTCACCAGCGGATCGCGCAGGTCCGATTGCAGGCTCGACAGACCGAGGCCGAACAACACGGAGAAGAAGATGATCGGCAACATCTCGCCGCGCGCCATGGCCGCAAAGATGTTCGACGGGATCAGGTTGAGGATGGTCTGCACGAACGCGTGTTCATGCTGAACCTCGGCGGCAGTGGCCTGGTACTTGGAGATATCCACCGTACCCAGGGTGCTCATGTCGATGCCGCTGCCCGGATGGACCACGTTGGCCAGCACCAGACCGACCAGAATGGCGATGGTGGTGACGATCTCGAAGTAAAGAATGGTCTTCAGACCAATACGCCCGAGTTTTTTCGCGTCCCCTACGCCAGCGATACCGACGATCAGCGAGGAGATCACGATCGGGATCACGATCATCTTGATCAGACGGATAAAGATATCGCCTGCCGGTTGCAGAATATTGGTGATCCACCAGGCTTTTTCGGCACTGAAATGGTTGAGCACTGCACCAATTGCTATCCCCAGAACCAGACCGATCAGGATCTGCCAGGCGAGGCTAAGCTTTGCCTTCTTCATATCTTTACCCTTACTTGCATTTGACTCAGACCGATGCAAGAACTGAAACGCTCAATGGCGAACAAGTCTTGCACCGGCCCCCGTATAAGGTTCCCGCGAGCGAGCATTTACAGCTCTCAGGCAGCGAAAAAGGCGCAACTATTCCGATGCGGCGAAGCGCCGTCTAATGCCGTAAACGCCTACCCTATGCCGAATCGGCATGAGATTTTCTATCGGAAGTCCGCGTCCCAAGCGGTTCGAAGGCGACATTTCGGCGGGCATAAGTGCCGTGAGGCGGCCATTTCAGCGCAGGTGGATGTTTTTTAAACAGACGCAAATTTGGGAAAAAGCCTACGTTGGGCTGCGAATTCTCTTTCAGCGGAAGTCGGAGCTTTCTCGATATACGGTCACGAAGAAACACCGCGAAACGGTTTGGCGGGGAATATGCAGCAAAAACAGATGAGCTGAATGCTCTAGATCAACGTTTTGCACGTTGAAGCTCTCCGCAAGTCCGTCGAGCCGCTTTGGCCCCGGCGAACTTGCGTCGCAGCTTTACCTGACCCGGCCCGTGAGCAGGTACTCCCTGTACCCGTAGGTCACTCCGACCCTGAAACAGTCAGAACGTCCCGACCCCTTGGTCATGCGTCTACCGTCCTCGGGTAGCGCAGTGGAAAGAAGCGCGGTGGCCTCTTTCGTGTTTCGAAACTCAGTACCAATTCGGATCTTTCTTCAGTTGTTCCATCAATAACTTCTGCATGCCTTCGTCCGGCTTGCCGAGGAAGCGGTAGTCGGCGTGTCGTGTGGGCGACTTGTCGGCCGGCAGGCCTGCTGGCACTTCGACGAGCATGGCGTAGGCATCTTTCTTGTCGAAACTGAACGCCACGATCAGGCGCTTGTTCAGACACGTCTGCCGGGTTTCGCAGAGCGGCCCGACTACATACTTGTCGCCATCCTCTTCGACAGCATTCATTTGCTCGGCATCGCCGGACAGGTTCATCACCCATTCCGGCAGGCGTTCTTCTTTCTTCACAACGCCTTGCCAGGTTTCACGGTACTGCGGGTCGGCAGTGAGCAATTCATTGGCCCGCATCTGGCCATCATTCGCCGCGATTGCCATGGCACTGCCGCCCAGAAGCAGGGCGGCAGCCACTGTCTTTAACGAAATGCGCATGTTCAGCCTCTACCGCGGCGGCCAAAGAAGAAGGAAGCAATGAACATCACCAGGAATACGACAAAAAGAATCTTGGCGATACCCGTGGCGGTGCCCGCGATACCACCAAAGCCCAGTACTGCAGCGATGATGGCAATGATCAAGAATGTGATTGCCCAACTCAACATGGTGATTCTCCTTACGCGTTCTGTTTAAAGGTGTTGCTGGTGGTGCTTTTCCCGGCGCGTCGAGCGCGCCAAGTTCGTTTGCTTAAAACACCCAACGTTCCTGAGGCGTCTCTTCCACAGGCTGGGCCTGGTCGACATCCATCATTCGCATCGAGTCGCTGTCAGCCAGGCTGCTGCTGACGGCGCTGAAGTGGGTTTGGGGAGTGTGTGGAATCGACAGGTGCGGCGTCTCTGGCTGCTGACTCTGTTCCCAACGCAAGTACTGTTGGCCGCCAATCAAGGTGATCAATAGCGCCAGCAGGGCAAACAAACCTTGCTGGAGGTGCAATGGCGAGAGACGCAATTGGGCGGCACCTTGGCGATTCATCCTGAAGTTCCTCCCACGCTGGGGTAGTGATCTTTGGTGGGCGCTGGTTCATTAAATGCCCTGGTTACCCAGACTCCTGCAGCCTGCATGCCACCTTTTTGTTGGTATTAATTCGTTATAAATCAATACGTTGGATGATTTGTGAAAATCGTTCTGAACGCATCCTGCACGATGGCCCTTCTGAGGTCGTGCGTAATGCACGATGGACTCGCGAATACTTTCAATATTTTTGGAATTGAGGGAAGGGCGCAGATGTCAGAAAGGGACGCAGGCAATCACCGAAGAACGGTTTATTAATAAAAAATTAAATAAATCAGATGGTTATCTTGTTGATAAGTAGATAGCTCCGCTGATTTGGCTGAAATCGACCACAATCAATCATGCAACTTGCCCGATTTTTTCTGGGCCTAACCAAAATCAACAATTAAAGGAGCGCAGGAACATGGAATCAGCCACTGAGCATCAAGGCCGCATTCTGCTGGTGGATGATGAATCCGCCATCCTTCGAACCTTTCGCTATTGCCTCGAAGACGAAGGCTACAGCGTGGCCACCGCGACCAGCGCTGCTCAGGCCGAAGCCTTGTTGCAGCGCCAGGTTTTCGATCTGTGCTTCCTCGATTTGCGCCTGGGTGAAGACAATGGGCTCGATGTGCTGGCCCAAATGCGCATCCAGGCACCCTGGATGCGGGTGGTGATCGTTACTGCTCACTCGGCCGTGGACACTGCCGTGGATGCGATTCAGGCCGGTGCTGCCGACTATCTGGTCAAACCTTGCAGCCCCGACCAGTTGCGTCTGGCCACTGCCAAACAGCTGGAAGTTCGGCAACTCTCGGCGCGCCTGGAAGCCCTCGAAGGTGAAGTGCGCAAACCCAAGGAGGGCCTGGATTCCCACAGTCCGGCCATGAAAGTGGTGCTCGAAACCGCACGCCAGGTTGCCAGTACCGACGCCAACATCCTGATTCTCGGCGAATCCGGCACCGGTAAAGGTGAACTGTCCCAGGCGATTCACGGCTGGAGCAAACGCCAGAAGAAATCTTGCGTCACCATTAACTGCCCATCCCTGACAGCAGAGTTGATGGACAGCGAGCTTTTCGGCCACAGCCGGGGCGCCTTTACCGGTGCCAGCGAAAGTACTTTGGGTCGCGTCAACCAGGCCGACGGCGGAACGTTGTTTCTCGACGAGATCGGCGATTTTCCCCTGGCATTGCAGCCAAAATTGCTGCGTTTCATTCAAGACAAGGAATACGAACGCGTGGGCGACCCGGTAACCCGTCGCGCTGACGTGCGAATCCTCGCAGCCACTAACCTCAACCTGGAAGACATGGTTCGCGATGGTCGTTTTCGTGAAGACTTGCTCTATCGCCTGAACGTCATCACCTTGCACCTGCCGCCGCTTCGCGAGCGCAGGGAAGACATTCTGAACCTTGCAGACCGCTTCCTGGCGCGCTTCGTCAAGGAATACTCGCGTCCGGCCCGGTGTTTCAGCGACGAGGCCCGCGAAGCGCTGCTCAGCTACCGCTGGCCGGGCAACATTCGCGAGCTGCGCAACGTGGTGGAGCGCGCGAGCATTATTTGTCCGCAGGAGCGGGTAGAACTCAGCCACTTGGGCATGGCTGAGGCCCCGGCCAACCACACGCCGCGCATTGGTGCTGCGTTGAGCCTGGATGAGTTGGAGAAAGCTCACATTGGCGCGGTCCTCGCCACGGCCGACACACTGGATCAGGCGGCCAAGACCTTGGGTATCGATGCCTCGACCCTGTACCGCAAACGCAAGCAGTACAACCTGTGAGTCGTAATCGATGAAACTGGCGATGACGTTGCGCACCCGGCTGTTTCTGAGTATTTCCGCACTGATTACCGTGGCGCTGCTTGGGCTCTTGCTCGGGCTGGTCAGTGTGATGCAGATGGCAGGGACTCAGGAAGCGCTGATCCGTGACAACTTCGTCACGCTGGATCTGGGATTGAAGCTGCGTCAGAGCCTGGGTGATCAGCTGATTATCGTGCTTGGTCAGAACCCTGACCCTGCGGAGTTCGAGGCCTCCAGGCAGCATTCCCTCGAATTGCTTGACCAAGGCATTGCTCGCGAGCCGTCCAGCGAGGGAGCCCCGTATGGTTTCAGAAAGGCCAAGGCTGATTATCAGAGCTTACTGCAGGCCTTTGATCTTTCCCGCGTTCCGGTACAGGTAGTCAGTGATGACGGGGATCTCACGGAAAAATTCAATGCCTTGCGAAACGGTTTGATCTCTGAACAGAAGCGCGCGCTGGAAAACATCACTGAGATCGAACGCAAGGCCCGAGAGCGGGCACTGTTAATTGCCGGTCTGCTTGGATTGGTCGGGGTGGCGGTGTTGTTTATCGGGTTCATTACCGCCCATGCGATCGCCCGGAGGTTCGGGGCTCCGATCGAGGCTCTGGTGCAGGCAGCTGACAACATCGGCCAGGGCAATTTCGAAGTGACCCTGCCGATTTCTTCCGCAGTGGAACTGAACCAGTTGACCCGGCGGTTCGGAATCATGGCCGAGGCCTTGCGTGAGCACCAGGCGACCAATATCGACGAGCTGCTCGCCGGCCAGCAACGTTTGCAAGCGGTGCTCGACAGCATCGACGACGGTTTGCTGATTATCGATCGTCAAGGTCATCTCGAGCACCTCAACCCGGTGGCTCAGCGCCAGCTAGGCTGGGACACCGAGCGTCTCGGCCAAGGGCTGGGCACAGCGCTTGGGCGTCCCGAACTGGATGAACAGCTGCAGTTGGTGTTGCGCGGCGGCACTCTGGAGCAGGCGCCGGACGACCTGAGTATCGAGGTCGATGGCGAGTCGCGATTGCTGACGTATAGCCTGACGCCGGTCAGCCATACCGAAGGTCATATTCTCGGCGCCGTGATGGTGTTGCACGACGTCACCGAACAGCGTGCTTTCGAAAGGGTACGCAGCGAATTTGTCTTGCGCGCCTCCCATGAGTTGCGCACACCAGTTACCGGCATGCACATGGCATTCGGCCTGTTCCGCGAGCGGACGCATTTTGCCGCAGACTCCCGCGAAGCCGACCTGCTGGACACCGTCAACGAAGAAATGCAGCGCCTGATGCAGTTGATCAACGACCTGCTGAATTTCTCTCGCTATCAAAACGGCCTGCAAAAACTCACGCTGGCACCGTGCTCCATCGAAGACTTGCTGGATCAGGCCCAGATACGCTTTGCCGGCTCGGCGCAGGAGAAGGGCATTGAGCTGCTGGTGGAAGTGCAGGGACCATTACCGCGGCTACAAGCCGATCAGGCGCAACTGGAGCGGGTGCTCGACAACCTGATCGACAACGCCTTGCGCCATACCTCTCATGACGGACTGATCCGTTTGCAGGCCCGGCGCCATGGGGAGCGGATGATTATCAGTGTCGAGGACAATGGCGAAGGCATTGCCTACGGCCAGCAGGGACGGATCTTCGAGCCCTTTGTTCAGGTCGGCCGCAAAAAGGGCGGTGCCGGGCTTGGTCTGGCGCTGTGCAAGGAAATCGTGCAGCTGCACGGCGGGCGGATGGGTGTCTATTCGCGGCCGGGGCAGGGGACGCAGTTCTACATGGCACTGGCGATATAAACCGGAGCCCTCTCAGGCTTCGTCGTCCAGGCGTCGCGTGCTCAGTCGGCGGCCACGGGTAATCAGTTCGATGAACTGCACGGCGCTCAGTGCGTGGGCGAACAACCAACCCTGGCCAAACTTTACCCCTTCGCTGCTCAGAAACACCGCTTGGGCTTCATGTTCGATGCCTTCTGCAATCACCTTGAGTTGCAGGGCCTGAGCCATGCGAATGATGTGCGGTGCCACGCCGCTGCTGGCGGCATCATGGCCCAGTGCGTCGATAAACGCCTTGTCGATTTTCAGGCAGTCCACCGGTAGGGTTTGCAGGTAGGCGAGGCTGCAATAACCGGTGCCAAAGTCGTCGATCAGCACCTGATGCCCGACATCCCGCAGGGCTTGCAGGTTTTCTCTGGCCACCACCACATCGACCAATCCGCGTTCGGTCACCTCAAAAGCAATCTGCCTGGCCGCCACCCGATGCACACTCAGCAGACGGGCCATCACCTGACCGATACGCGGCACCATGACATCGCAGGCCGCCAGGTTGACCGAGATGTACAGCTGCGGATTGGACCGCAACAGTTGGCCGAGCTGTTCCAGCAGGCGCTGCAATACGAAGTCGGTCATCTGGCGGATCTGGCCGGTATTCTCCGCCATCGGAATGAACAGGTCGGGGCTGGTCAGCGTGCCGTCCGGTCTTCGCCAGCGCAGTAGGGCTTCGGCACCGACGCAGTTGCGGCTGTCGAGGTCGAAGATCGGTTGATACAACACCTGTAGCTCGCCTCGCCGCATGGCGCCTTGCAGTTCGGCATCCAGCGACTGACGCTGGCGTACCAGCAAAAACACCAGAATCCCTACACAGGCACTCAGCGCCAGGCTGGCCGGCAGTAGCCACCACCATACCGCCGGTACATGCATTCCTGTGCGTGGGGTGATCAGTACCAGTTGGTATTCGGGGGTGTTAGTGGGCATTCGGTAAATCAGGCGGGTATGGGTGACTTGCAGCGCATCGGGGCTTTTCGGGGGCCAGGGTTCCGCGGGGGGCCAGGGCTGCGCGACACCGAGTACCGGAATCGCCCGGGTGCCGTGGTCAAGCACCACCAACAGGCTGCTCCCCGCAGACAGATCGACCATGTCGGTCAAATGTCCGCGCGACGTCGCCACCCGGAAATTGCCACGCCCAAGCATCAGTGCGGCGCGGTTCTCATCAGGTTCGGTGGTGGTGTTCAGCCAATAGCTGTAGGTGGGGCCCTTGATGTCCGGCGGTCGGATCAGCGATACCCCTTCCTGGCGGGGGCGGTTGGAGCAGGTTCGCGAAGTGTCCATATAAGCGGCTTCATAAACGAAGCGGTAATTGAAACTGACCTGCTGCAGGGTGGCGATCATTTCGTCATCGCAGCCTCGCAGCGGCTGGGCTTCCAAGTCATCGAGGCTTTCGCGCAACTGCCCGAACAGCTGTTCCAGGCGGACCAGAAAGCGTTCTCCCTGGGCGTTCATTTCCTGGCTTTCGTTGTGCTCGACTTGATTCATCGCCACGAACAAACTGCCGACTGTCAGAAGCGTTGCGCTCAAGGCAGTAGCCAGCATCGCCAAAAACCAAGGGCGATAGAACCAGCTATGCAGTCTCTCCCGAGCAGCAGGCATCATGGAATATCCGAAGGATTACCAATGAGTTATAGCTGCTGATTTGGAAAAAGCGCTGACCGTCGGGCGGGCGTCATTATTTTGTCTGATTCAACACCTGAAGAATCGCCGCGGTTTGTGCGTCCGGTGTACCGTCGAAACGGGAAGGGCGAAAATGCAGCTGAAAGGCTGCCAGTACATTGCGTGTCTCTACATCCAGTTCGCCGGTTTGCGGCGTGGCATAGCCTACGCGGGCAAGCTGTCCCTGAAACCAACTGATGCTTGGCAGTTGCACGGCGAACTGCGCTTGCTGCCGCGCCACGGCCTGCTCGTTCGGCCAGATCCCCAAGCCTTCGGCAGCCAGGCGCTTCCAGGGAAACAGCGGGCCGGGGTCGAGCTTGCGCATCGGTGCGATGTCGCTATGACCAATGATATGGCGAGGGCTGATCCCTTGGCGCTTACTGATGTCCTTGAGCAGGAAGATCATCGACTGAATCTGGGCTTCGCTGTAGGGATACCAGAGACGCCCGTTCGGGGTGTCCTCAAAGCCCTGATTAACGATCTCGATACCAATGGAACTGGAGTTCAGCCAGGTCCGGCCTTGCCATTCGCTTTCGCCAGCGTGCCAGGCCCGGAAATTTTCATCCATCAGCTTATAAATAGTGGCGCGCTTGTCGTCGCTAATCAGGTAATGGCTGCTGACCTCGCCATGGGTCAGCAATTGCAGCGAGGTCTCCAGGGATGCGGAGGTGTAATGCATCACCACGAACTGGATACGACTGTCGTGATTGGCCGAAGGGTGGCTGGTATCAATTCGGGGGCCGCTGGCACAACCGGCTAATAGAAGCAGCGACGCAATAAGAACAAGACATTTCATGGCGGGAGGCAGTACACGCAAGACAATAATGCAACAGTGTAACGGTATTGCCTTGCGCGCAGATGGCAAAAAATGCTGTTTTAAACAAAATGGAACAATTGGCAGTCAGCCCAGTTCTACTCGATTCCGGCCATTATTTTTCGCCCGATATAGCGCCTGATCGGCTCTTTTAAGTACCAGATCGCTATGTTCGCCCGATCTGAAGGCGGTCAGCCCCATGGAAATGGTGATGGTGACTCGCTCGCCCTTGAAGTGGAACGGGCAGGCTTCGATTGATGCGCGCAAGGTTTCCAGAAGTTTCGCGCCCACAGCCGGCACTGTGGCAGGCATCAACAGTACAAACTCCTCACCACCGAACCTGGCAATAAAATCAGTCCCGCGCAGACGCTTACGTAGCACGCTGGCGATGATTTTCAGCACCTTGTCACCCGCCAGATGGCCATAGTTGTCATTGATGCGTTTGAAATGGTCGAGGTCGAGCATTGCCAGCAACAGGGTATTGCCATGTTGTTGCCATTGACCGATTTCATGCTCCAGGCGCTCGCTCCAGGCTGCTCGATTCGGCAGGCAGGTCAACGGATCGATCAAGGCCTTCTGGCGCTGCTCTTCGAGATGCTCGCGGTAGCCCAGGGCTTCCTGCTCCATGTGGGCAACCCTTTCGGCCAGGCTTTGCAGGCGGGCAGCTACTTCCTGTTCACGCTCGTCGCGCTGCTTTTGGTGTTGGTCCATGGTGCCGAGCAGGCCTTCGAGATGGTTTTCCAGCACATGCTTGAGATCATCAAGGTCTGCCGCTTCCTGCATGCTGTTTTGCAAGCCGTCGACTTGCTCGCGAATCTGCGTGTCCATCTCCCGCGCAGCCGAGCGGTTGTCGGCGTGGCCGTCGCTCGCCGCTTGCAGATTGCTCTGGAATGACTCAAGGCGTTCGTTGAGTTGCTGCAAATACGCTTCGAATTCGTGCTGGCCACTGTCGGTGATCGCCAGCATTAACGTTGCAAGATCATCGAGGATCGGTAGCAACTCGTACCAGTTCAAGCCATTTTGAAGGCGATCGCGCATCGCCTCGGCTTGCGGACGATGGCGCTCGGGCAACGCCAAGTCATCGAGAAGGCCCAGCAGCGTGTCTTCGATGTGCTTGGCGACGGAGCTGTAGGACGGCTCAGGCGAGTCTGGCAGGGCATACAGAATATCGTGCTCGGACGGCTCTGGGTCGATGGCCATCGGGGTCAGTTCATCAGGATTGATTGCCGATGGAGCCTGAGTAGCCGGTAGGGCGATCGATGGAACCGGCTCTTGTGGTTGCTCGACATTCGGTCGGGTTTGTAACTCCGGGATCTGGCTGCTCGTAGCTTCGGGCTCAAGGACGGGCGGGACAAACGCCACGACTTCAGCCGCAGGCGCCATTGATGTTGGCGCCTGAATTTGCGCTGGCTCAGGGTGCGCGGCGGCGGGCAGGGCGGTTTCTATGGTTGGCAACACCACTTGCGGCTTATCGATGGCTGGCGTGAGATTGGCCATCGGTTGTGGGGACTCGGCCGATGCTGCAACCGGTTCGACAGGTTGCGGAGCAGGCATTTGCGATTCGGGGACAGCGACCTGTTGCGCGGTCTCTTCCGTTTCCCTACCGAACAACCGCTGCAGGAAACCCGGTCGATCAGGTTCGGCAGGGTTCTCCAGCAGGTTCAAGGCTTTGCCCTGCAAGCCGCTCAGTTCGCTGAGCAGCAACGGGATTTCGCGAGCCTGACTTACGCGTCCGTCCAGTTGTTTGGCGAATTGTTTCAGCGGCCGGCTCACTTCCCTGGGCAGCGGCAACGCTTGCAGCTGAGAGACCAGCGACGTCAGGGCGGCACTGACTTGATCGACCCGGGTTTCCCGGCGCTGCTCGGAGTCGAGCACGGCTTTTTCCAGGCGCGGCAGCAAGGCAGCCAGGCCGGCGTCCATGTCATCGGTGCGGACGACTTCGCGCATTTCCTTCATGCATTGGTCAACGGCGCGATCGGTACCTTCTGCGGCCAGGGTGCTGCGCACCAGCCCGCGACGCAGCAGGTCGAGCCGGGCGTCCCATCGACGTTCCAGCTTTTCCTGTTGTTCGATGCTTTTGAGGTATTTCTCTTTCCAGCGCTGTGCTTCGTCGCTCATTCAGGCAGGACTCAACGCGGGCAATGCATCGGCCGTGAGCGAACCCGGCAGACGAATCTCTACCGCGACCGGCAGGTGATCGGAAATGGGTTGTGCCAGCACTTCGACCTTTTCAAGGGTCAGGGTAGGGCTGAGCAGAATATGGTCCAGGCAACGCTGTGGGCGCCAGCTGGGGAAGGTCGCTTCCAGTTGCGGCGCGAGCAGGCCTAAATCACGCAACGGGGAGTTTTGCAGCAAGTCACTGGCATGGGTGTTCATGTCGCCCATCAGCACCTGGTGTTTATAACCGCCGATCAACTCGCGGATGTAAGCCAGTTGCAGGCTTCGGGCGCGAGCGCCCAGCGCCAGATGCATCATCACCACCACGAGCGCCTCCGGACCTTCGCCGAAGCGCACCAGAATGGCCCCGCGACCCTTGGGCCCCGGCAGCGGATGATCTTCAATCGCCCACGGGCGCAGGCGGCTGAGCACGCCATTGCTGTGCTGGCCGAGATGACCGAGATTGCGATTGAGTTGTTGATACCAATAGGGGAAGGCGCCGAGCTGCGCCAGGTGTTCGACCTGATTGACGTAGCCTGATCGCAGGCTGCCGCCATCGGCTTCCTGCAAGGCGACCAGATCGAAGTCGCCCAGCAGATTACCGATTTTTTGCAGATTGTCGGCACGCCCGGTGTGCGGCAACAGATGCTGCCAGCCGCGGGTCAGATAGTGCCGGTAGCGCTCGGTACTGATACCGACCTGGATATTGAAACTGAGCAAACGCAGACGGCTGTCCACGGGCAACCCCGTCGATTCCAGGTGATGCTCGTTGACCCGCGGATGATGCAGGCCAACGATGCGTTCAGTTCCCCAGCGGCGCATGGCAGGTGCCGCGCTTAGTTGGCGACGGCCTTGGTTGCCGCTCGCTCTTTGGCTACCAGTTGGTCGGCCAGTTTCAGCGCTTGTTCGGCACCGCCGGCAGAGCCGATGTCAAAGCGATACTTGCCGTTGACGATCATGGTAGGCACGCCGGTGATTTCATATTTCTTTGCAAGTTCTTTGGCCTTGTTGATCTGGCCCTTGATGGCGAAGGAGTCGAAGGTGGCCAGGAACTTGTCCTTGTCTACACCTTGGGTTGCCAGGAAGTCCGCCATGTCTTCTTTGTCAGTCAGTTTCTTGTGTTCTTTCTGAATCGCTTCGAAAACTGCGGCGTGAACCTTGCTTTCGACGCCCATGGCTTCGAGGGTCAGGAACATCTGGCCGTGTGCGTCCCAAGGGCCGCCAAACATGGCCGGGATGCGCACGAAGTTCACGTCGGAAGGCAGCTTTTCAACCCATGGGTTAATGACGGGTTCGAAGGCATAGCAATGCGGGCAGCCGTACCAGAACAGCTCCACGACTTCGATTTTGCCAGGCGCGGCCACCGGGACCGGATTGCTCAGCTCGACATAGGGCGCTTCAGGTTTTTCGGCGGCTTGGGCGGTCATGCCGAACAGGCTGGCAGCGACGAGTGCGGCGCTGATGATCAGATTACGCATGCTTTACTCCTGGACAATTGGGTCGCCTCGCGCGACCTGTTTTCAGACAGATCCTGGCGGGCTTGAGTTTGTAGTGTAACGGCAGCGGCCACAAAAAAGGGCAGCCAAAGCCACCCTTTTTATGTTTGCATCGACGGATTAATCGAGTGTTAACGTTGCAAGAGATGTACATCACTCGCAACGCTCGATCGCAGGCCTTAGTGCAAGCCTTGAATATAGCTGGAGACGGCGGCGATATCTTCGTCGCTCAGCTTTTTAGCGATGCTCTGCATCGGTTTGGTATCGCCGTCGTTGGTCCGGCCACCTTCTTCTTTTCTGAAGTCGGTCAGTTGCTTGCCAACGTACTGAGCATGTTGGCCACCCAGATGCGGGAAGCCGGCAGCAGCGTTGCCCTTGCCATCTGGAGAGTGGCAGCCGGTGCAGGCTGGCAGCCCTTTGGCCAGGTCGCCACCACGGAACAGTGCTTCACCGCGAGCCACGACTTTCGGGTCGGCGGCGCCAACGCTGCCTTTCTGGCTGGCGAACCAGGCGGAGATATCAGCCAGGTCCTGATCGTTCAGGTTGGTCAGCAGGCCGGTCATTTCCAGTACCGTGCGTTTGCCGGACTTGATGTCGTGCAGCTGCTTGTTCAGATAACGCTCGCCCTGACCTGCCAGTTTCGGAAAGTTTGGCGCCATGCTATTGCCATCCGGGCCATGACAGGCGCCACATACTGCGGCTTTCGCCTGACCAGCAGTCGCATCACCTGCAGCATGGGCAATGCCGGAGATCCCCACGGTCAACAGCAGACTCACGATCAATTTGTTCATCAGCTAATCCAACTACGGCTAAGGGTTAAAGAGTTATGGGCCGGGATCACTCGCTCATCCACTGGATGATTGCTTGGTAATCCTCGGCACTGCAGTCCATGCACAAACCACGCGGCGGCATCGCCTTGAAACCCTGGGTCACGTGTTGCACCAGCGTCTCCATACCTTTCGCCAACCTCGGCGTCCAAGCTTCCTGATCGCCCTTTTTGGGCGCCATGGGTAGTTGGCCGGAATGACAGGCACCACAAACACGGTTGTACACAGCTTCCGGATCCTGTGTAGCCTGAGCGCTGTAAAGCGGCATCAAGACACCGGCAGCTAGCAGCCATTTCGTCATAAAACGACCTTTTCAGGGTTGAGAGCGTGCTGCGTTCTAGTGCGCAATCAAGGTCAATCGCTCTCGTGAACTTCATCCTACGCTGGGACAAAGCGCACACAAAATCTGCGGCATTATATACTGGCGTCACTGAAACGGAAACGACACAGCTTGCCGCGTCCATTCCCGGCGCCGCCCACATCGGAAATCCCATGCAACTCAAGAACCCCATCCTCGGCCTGTGCCAACAGTCCACCTTCATGCTCAGCGCCGCCAAAGTCGATCAATGCCCCGACGACGAAGGCTTTGAAGTGGCCTTCGCCGGGCGTTCCAACGCCGGCAAGTCCAGCGCGTTGAACACCCTGACACACGCCAGCCTGGCGCGGACCTCGAAAACTCCGGGTCGCACGCAGCTGTTGAACTTCTTCAAGCTAGACGATGAACGCCGTCTGGTCGACCTGCCGGGTTACGGTTACGCGAAAGTACCGATCCCGTTGAAGCTGCACTGGCAGCGTCACCTGGAAGCCTATCTGGGTGGTCGCGAGAGTTTGAAAGGTTTGATTCTGATGATGGACATCCGTCATCCAATGACCGATTTCGACCTGCTGATGCTCGATTGGGCCATGGCCAGTGGCATGCCGATGCATATTTTGCTGACCAAGGCAGACAAGCTGACCTACGGCGCGGCGAAAAACGCGCTGCTCAAGGTTCAGGCGGAAATCCGCAAGGGCTGGGGCGATACGATCACTATCCAGCTGTTTTCGGCACCCAAACGCATGGGTCTGGAAGACGCCTACACTGTATTGGCGGGCTGGATGGAGCTGGCGGACAAGGGCAGCGAGACTGCCGAGTAAAGCTCTCCAGACAAATCTGCAGGCAAAAAAAACCCCGGACTTCATATGGGGAGGGAGAAGTTCCGGGGTTCAAGCTCCGGACCGCTAGGGCGGGGTCCAGATATCTGCCAACACTTAACACAACATAGGAGCATCGAAGGGCTTCACCAGCCATTCAGTATCTCTGAGTGGCGGTTCACGGATTTAGTTCAGACTATTTTCAAAAACCATTGGAAATAATCGATGTCATTTTCCGCACTATAGCCCTTCGTTATTTTGTGCTGCGGCATAAGGCCGCAGCACAGGCGTCTTTCAGGCTGATCAGTGCGCTTCATCCCAGTTGTTGCCTACGCCTACCTCGACCAGAAGCGGTACATCCAGTTTTGCGGCGCTGCTCATGTGCACGCGAATCTCCTCACGCACCTGGTCGATCAGGTCCTCACGCACCTCAAGCACCAATTCATCGTGTACCTGCAGGATGACTTTGGCGTCCAGGCCTGACGATGTCAGCCAGTTATCCACCGTTACCATGGCTTTCTTGATGATGTCCGCCGCCGTGCCTTGCATCGGGGCGTTGATTGCTGTGCGCTCGGCAGCTTTGCGCAGTGCCTGGTTTTTTGCGTTGATTTCCGGAAGGTACAAGCGACGACCAAAGATGGTTTCGACGAAACCTTGCTCGGCGGCCTGGGCGCGCGTGCGCTCCATGTACTCCAGCACGCCGGGATAACGAGCGAAGTAGCGGTCGATATAGGCTTGGGACTGTTTGCGGTCAACGCCGATCTGCTTGGCCAGGCCAAACGCGCTCATGCCGTAGATCAAACCGAAGTTGATGGCTTTCGCGCTACGACGCTGATCGTTAGTGACTGCATCCAGCTCGACGCCAAACACCTCTGCGGCCGTTGCCCGGTGTACATCGAGGTTGTTGCGGAAGGCGTGCAGCAAGCCTTCGTCCTTGGCCAGATGCGCCATGATCCGCAGTTCGATTTGCGAATAGTCCGCGGCCAGCAGCTTGTAGCCTTTCGGCGCGACGAACGCCTGACGAATCCGACGACCTTCGGCAGTGCGAATCGGAATGTTCTGCAAGTTCGGGTCGATCGACGATAAACGTCCGGTGGCGGCGACGGCTTGCTGGTAAGACGTATGAATGCGCCCGGTGCGAGCGTTGATCTGCTCTGGCAAACGATCGGTGTAGGTGCTTTTGAGCTTGCTCAGCGAGCGGTACTGCATCAGTACTTTGGGCAGCGGATAGTCCTGTTCGGCCAACTCGGCCAATACCGCTTCGGCAGTCGAAGCCTGGCCCTTGGCGGTTTTGCTGAGTACGGGCAAACCGAGCTTTTCGTAGAGGATCACGCCCAGTTGCTTCGGCGAACCCAAATTGAATTCTTCACCGGCAATGGCGAACGCCTCACGTTCAAGGGCGACCAGTTTCTCGCCCAGCTCGACGCTCTGGATGCCCAGCAGGTTGGCATCCACGAGCGCGCCCTGGCGCTCGATACGGGCCAGAACCGGCATCAGCGGCATTTCAATCTCGTTGAGCACTTTGCCCAGGCTTGGCGTTGCTGCCAGTTTTTCCTGCAAAGCCAGATGCAGGCGGAAGGTGACGTCGGCGTCTTCGGCGGCATAGGGGCCAGCGAGCTCAAGAGATATCTGATCGAAGCTCAGCTGTTTGACGCCTTTGCCGGCAATCTCTTGAATGTCGGTCTTGCTTTGGCTCAGGTACTTGAGCGCCAGGCTGTCCATGTCGTGACGGGTGGCCGTCGAGTCCAGGACGTAAGACTCGAGCATGGTGTCGTAGGCAATACCCTGAACAATAATCCCGTTGCTCTGATCGCCACCGATGGCACAGTTGGCGAGGATATTGGTTTCGAACTTGGCGTGCTGGCCGACTTTCAGCTTATTCGGGTTTTCCAGCAGCGCCTTCAACGCCAGCAGCACGGTGTCGCGATCCAGTTGTTCCGGCACGCCCATGTAGGAATGGGTCAGCGGAATATAGGCCGCTTCGTTGGCTGCGACGGAAAACGACAGGCCCACCAATTGTGCATGTTGCGCATCGCTGCCGTTGGTTTCGGTGACGAAGGCGATCAATGGCGCCTTGTCGAGCTTGTCCAGCCAAGCCTCGAAGTGCTTTTGGTCGAGGATGGTCTCGTATTTCGCTTCGGCGGCGCCCGGCTGTTCCTGGATGACCTCGACAATGTCCTGGCCCGATCGCTTCGCGTCGCGCTGGTTCTCTTCGAACCAGCTTTTGAATTCCAGCAGGGTATAGAGCTCGGCGAGCTTGTCGTGATCCGGTTTGCCCATTTGCAGGTCATCGAGACCGATGTCCAGCGGCACGTCGATCTTGATGGTTGCCAGTTGATAGGAGAGGAATGCCATCTCCTTATGCTCTTCGAGCTTGGCCGGCAAGGTTTTGGCGCCGCGAATCGGCAGGGTCGGGACGATGTCGAGCTGTGCATAGAGCTCGGTCAGGCCACCGTTCACGCCGACCAGCAGGCCGGAAGCGGTCTTTGGACCGATACCCGGAACGCCCGGGATGTTGTCGGACGAATCGCCCATCAGTGCCAGATAATCGATGATCTGCTCGGGAGCGACGCCGAATTTCTCCTTCACGCCTTCTACGTCCAGCGCGCTACCGGTCATCGTATTGACCAAGGTAATGTGCCCGTCGACCAATTGCGCCATGTCCTTGTCGCCGGTGGAGATCACCACCGGGCGGTCGGCGGCCGCACTGCTGCGGGCCAGGGTGCCGATCACGTCGTCCGCTTCAACGTTGTCCACGCACAGCAATGGAAAACCCAAGGCCTTGACGCTGGCGTGCAACGGCTCGATCTGGACCCGCATGTCGTCGGGCATGCTTGGGCGATTGGCCTTGTATTCGGCGAACATCGCATCGCGAAACGTCCCGCCCTTGGCATCGAACACCACGGCAAACGGGCTCTCCGGGTACTGCTTGCGCAGACTCTTGAGCATGTTCAAGACGCCCTTGACCGCTCCGGTCGGCAGGCCTTTGGACGTGGTCAGCGGTGGCAGCGCGTGAAAGGCGCGGTACAGATAAGAAGAACCGTCCACCAGGACGAGGGGGGCTTGGCTCATGAGCAGGATCAACCTTTTCGGCGGGTCCGGCGCTAGAATAGCGGGACCGTTGACGACAAAGGGACAAGGTTATCATGCGCACACTAAATCGCTTGTTGCTGGCTGGTTTGTTTGCAATCACCCCATTGGCTGTCATGGCGGCGGACGACGCGCCCTCGGCGGACCCGGATGTAACGATCCGCACGGAAGGCGACAAAACCATTCAGGAATACCGGCAAAACGGCTTTCTGTATGCCATCAAGATCACTCCGAAGGGCGGTAAACCGTACTTCCTGGTGCGCTCGGATGGGACTGATGCAAACTTCATTCGCTCGGACCAGCCGGATATGCTGATTCCGTCGTGGAAAATATTCGAGTGGTAAACCGCTCCTAACTTAAATCGGCGCCGGCAGTCGCGGCGCCCGTACTGGCAGTTTTAACCATGTCTGTGTTCACCCCCCTGGCTCGGCCCGAGCTGGAAACCTTTCTCGCCCCTTACGGGCTTGGCCGCCTGCTTGATTTCCAGGGGATCGCCGCCGGTAGCGAAAACACCAATTTCTTTATCAGCCTGGAGCAGGGCGAATTTGTCCTGACGCTGGTGGAGCGCGGTCCGGTGCAGGAGATGCCGTTCTTCATCGAGCTGCTCGATGTGCTGCACGACGCCAACCTGCCCGTGCCTTATGCCCTGCGCACCACCGACGGCGTCGCCTTGCGCGAACTGGCCGGCAAGCCTGCGCTGTTGCAACCGCGTCTGGCGGGCAAGCACATCAAGGACGCCAACGCGCAGCATTGCGCTCAGGTCGGCGAGCTGCTGGCTCATTTGCACTTGGCAACCCAGGCCAACATGATCAAACGCAAAACCGATCGCGGCCTGGACTGGATGCTGGAGGAGGGCACGCAGTTGCTTTCGCATCTGAATGCCGAGCAAAGCGATTTGCTGCAACGGGCGCTGGATGAAATCACACAGCAGAAGACGAAAATTCTGGCGCTGCCGCGAGCCAACATCCATGCGGACCTGTTCCGCGATAATGCGATGTTCGAAGGCACGCACCTGACCGGGTTGATCGACTTCTACAACGCCTGTTCGGGGCCGATGCTCTATGACGTGGCGATTGCCTTGAACGATTGGTGTTCGGACGAGCAAGGACAGCTTGATGGCGCTCGGGCGCGGGCGTTGCTGGGGGCTTATGCCGCGCTGCGACCGTTTACCGCTGCCGAAGCCGAGCTATGGCCGACCATGCTGCGCGTGGCGTGCGTACGGTTCTGGTTGTCGCGGTTGATCGCCGCGGAGTCTTTCGCCGGGCAGGACGTGTTGATTCACGATCCGATGGAGTTTCAGCTGCGCTTGGCGCAGCGGCAGAAGGTCAGCACGCCGCTGCCGTTCGCCCTCTAAAAAGCATCGCGGGCAAGCCACGCTCCCACAGGGTTTGTGTCGTTCATAATTTTGGCGAACGACACAAACCCTGTGGGAGCGTGGCTTGCCCGCGATTGGGGCCGACACAATATTCGGAACTACAGCGACTCCAGACACCCCGCCAAATCATTCCCCAGCTTTTCCAACACCTGCTCATACCCCTGAGCGGTCGCTGGCGTGTACCCGCCCAATGCATCCAGTTCCGCCAACTTCACCGGCAAACCCGCCACCAACGTTTCCGCCAGGCGCGGGCGTAGCGGCGGCTCGCTGAACACGCAGGTCTTGCCGACTTCCTGCAATCGCGTGCGCATCGCTGCCACGTGTTGGGCGCCGGGCTGCACTTCGGCAGCGACACTGAACACGCCGGTGTGCTTGAGGCCGTAAGCGTCTTCAAAGTAGTCGAAGGCTTCGTGGAACACGAAGTAAGGCTTGCCCGCAATGCCCGCCAGGCGAGCCTTCAGGCGCAGGTCCAAAGCATCCAGACGCTCATCGAACGCCTTGAGGTTGCTCTGGTAGCGCGCTGCGTTGGCCGGATCGACAGCACTCAGATCGGTGGCCATTTTGCTGGCGATCACTCGGGCGTTGATCGGTGACAACCACAAGTGTGCATCCAGGCTGCCGGGGCGGTGATCGTGGTCATGCTCGTCGGCTTCTTCGGCGTGGGAGTGGTTATCTTCGGCGAAGTGTCGCAGTTTCAGGCCAGGCAAATCCTGCACCGAGACGCTGGGCAACGTACGACCTTTCAGTACGCGAGGCAGGAAACCTTCCATGTCCGGGCCGATCCAGTACAGCAGATCCACCGATTGCACTTTCCGTACGTCGGAAGGGCGCAAGGCGTAGTTATGGGGTGAGGCGCCGGGCGGCAGCAAGACTTCCGGAACCGCTACGCCGTCCTGCACTGCTGCGGCGATCAGCTGCAGGGGTTTGACGCTGGTGAGGACTTTGACCTCGGCTTGAGCCGAGCCGATCAGCAGAAAACTGGCGACAAATGCGACAAAGATAGAAAAAAGTCGGGACACGATGACCACTCGAAGAGGCGAGAACGGGTAACATAATAACGTCTCTCACAAAACTCGTCGCCGCTCATGCCTAAAACACCGATTGCCAGCCGTCCCCACGACCACTCTCATTGCGTGCATAGCGCATTGTCTGAGGCCGATGCCTTGTGCGCACGTCAGGGGCTGCGTCTGACCGCTTTGCGTCGGCGGGTGCTGGAACTGGTATGGCAAAGCCACAAACCGTTGGGTGCCTACGACATTCTGGCGGTGCTCAGCGAGCAGGACGGCCGCCGCGCCGCGCCTCCGACCGTGTACCGCGCGCTGGATTTCCTGCTGGAAAACGGACTGGTACACCGCATCTCCTCGCTGAACGCCTTCGTCGGCTGCAATCATCCGGAACACGCTCACCAGGGCCAGTTCCTGATCTGCCGCGAATGCCACGCCGCCATCGAACTCGAACAGAAATCCATCAGCGACGCGATCATCAATAGCGCCAAAGATGTCGGATTTATCGTCGAGGCCCAGACCGTTGAAGTGATCGGTCTCTGCTCGGGTTGCCAGGGGGCTTGATGAGCAACGCGCTGATTCGCCTTGAGCAGGTGGCTGTCACCTTTGCCGGGCAAAACGTGCTGGACAATATCGAGCTGAGCGTCGAGCCGGGGCAGATCGTCACTTTGATCGGCCCCAATGGTGCAGGCAAAACCACGCTGGTGCGCGCCGTACTCGGTCTGTTGAAACCAGACAGTGGCAGCGTCTGGCGCAAGCCGAAGTTACGCGTCGGTTACATGCCGCAAAAACTCCATGTCGACCCAACCCTGCCGCTTTCGGTGCTGCGCTTCTTGCGTCTGGTGCCGGGCGTGGACCGCGCTCGCGCCTTGGCCGCTCTCAAGGAAGTCGGTGCCGAACAGGTCATCGACAGCCCGGTGCAAAGTGTTTCCGGTGGCGAAATGCAGCGGGTGCTGCTGGCGCGGGCATTGTTGCGCGAGCCGGAATTGCTGGTGCTTGATGAGCCGGTGCAAGGCGTCGATGTGGCCGGTCAAGCCGAGCTCTACAGCCTGATTACACGCTTGCGCGACCGGCATGGTTGCGGCGTTTTGATGGTCTCTCACGATCTGCATCTGGTGATGAGCACCACCGACCAGGTGGTGTGCCTGAATCGTCACGTCTGCTGCTCCGGACATCCCGAGCAAGTCAGCGGCGATCCGGCATTCGTCGAGTTATTCGGAAAAAACGCACAAAGCCTGGCGATTTATCACCACCACCACGACCACGCCCACGATCTGCATGGCTCGGTGGTCAGCGCGGCCCCGTCGACCCCTACCCACGTTCATGGAGATAGCTGCAAGCATGGCTGATTTTCTGCTCTTCGCCCTGCTTGCAGGTCTGGCCCTGGCGCTGGTCGCGGGCCCGTTGGGGTCGTTCGTGGTCTGGCGGCGCATGGCCTATTTCGGCGACACCCTGTCCCACGCCGCACTGCTCGGTGTGGCGCTGGGTTTTCTGCTGGATGTCAGCCCGACGGTTGCCGTCACTGTAGGCTGCTTGTTGCTAGCGGTATTGCTGGTGACGTTGCAACAACGGCAGCCACTGGCGTCCGACACGCTTTTGGGAATTCTCGCACCGAGCACGCTCTCGCTTGGCTTGGTGGTACTAAGCTTCATGCATGAAGTGCGGATCGACCTGATGGCCTATCTGTTCGGCGACTTGCTGGCGATCAGCCCGACTGATCTGGTCTGGATCCTCGGCGGTAGCGCGGCGGTGCTGGCCTTGCTGGTCACCCTGTGGCGACCTTTGCTGGCAATCACGGTGCATGAAGAGCTGGCCAAAGTGGAAGGTTTACCAGTGGCAGCCTTGCGTCTGGTCCTGATGTTGCTGATCGCTGTGGTGATCGCGGTGGCGATGAAAATCGTTGGCGTGTTGCTGATTACTTCGTTACTGATTATTCCGGCGGCTGCGGCACAGCGTCACGCCCGCTCGCCGGAGCAGATGGCACTGGGCGCGAGCCTGCTGGGCATGCTCGCGGTGTGTGGCGGGCTGGCGTTGTCCTGGTTCAAGGACACCCCGGCCGGCCCGTCGATTGTGGTGACGGCCGCCGCGCTGTTTCTGCTGAGTTTTGTCCTGCCCCGTAGAGGGGTGTAGACTTGCTCGTTTTTTGCGCAAATAGAGAGTCGCAGGAATGAAGCTGTTCGCCTCCCGTTATCTGCTCCTTGTCGCATTTTCGCTGCTGCTGGGCGCTTGCCAAAGCACACCACCGGCGGCCACCGAGGCCCCCGATGCGCGGGCCACGGCTATCGCACAGCTGGAACAAAGCCTGGCCAGCAGCGAACTGGCCACCGCCGAGGACCAATTGGCCGCCTTGCAGGCAGAGTCACCCAACGATCAATCCCTCGAGCAATACCAGCGGCAATTGGCCGAAGCTTATTTGCTGCGTAGCCAGATCGTGTTGCAAAAAGGCGATGTGAATGCCGCAGCCACTGCCCTCAGCCGTGCCCGGGTGTTGATGCCCAAGGCCCCGGCGCTGACGGGTGGCGTCAACAGCGCCATTGTCCATGCGCGCAAGGCTGAACTGGATAAAGCCGAAGCGGCTCTCAAGGCTGCCGAAGCCAAACCGCAGGCCAAAGTCATCGACCCGACGGCTGAAAGCACTACGGTGGCGTTGAACCTCACCGATATGAGCAAGCTTCGTCGCCAACTGGATGCCATCGCCGCCGATGTGGTGAATTATCAGTGCGATGTGAGTATTCAGGCTCCGCGCACTCAGGATTACCCTTGGTTGGCCACGTTGCTGACCAAGCGGGTGAAGAAGCTGGATTCGGAGTTTGATCTGAAGCTGGAGAAGCAGATTCTGCGCAACATTGCGGCGCAGATGGTTTTGAGTCCGCGCAAGCCTTAAAAGCTTCGCGGGCAAGCCTCGCTTCTGTAGGAGCGAGGCTGATCTGGTCAAGTAATCCCGGACACCAGTTACGGTGTTTATGCCGCTTTTAGCTCCATAGCTATTGGCGACAGGTAGTTGTTGTAGCTGTGGAGCCTGGTGCGGTTGTAGTACATGAAGAAACGCACCATATCGGTTTGTGCTTCCTCGCTCGTGCTGTAGCCGTTGCGAGGGACCCATTCTGACTTCAGGGTGCCGAAAAAGCGTTCCGTTGGAGCATTGTCCCAACACTGCCCGCGATGACTCATGCTCTGCAAAATGCCATGGCGCATCAGCTCTTCTTGAAACTTGCGACTGGTGTACTGACAGCCCTGATCCGAATGGAACATCAACCCAGGTGGGCAGGTTCGAAGCTCTGTCGCCATGCGTAGCGCTTTACTCACCAAGTTGGCGTCATTGACCAGCGAAAATGCCCAACCAATGACCCGACGAGCAAACAAATCGATCACGATGGCCAGATGAACCCAGCGCTTGCCTACCATCAAGCTTGTAACGTCGCCACACCAGACTTGATTGACCGCGGTCGGCTTGAAATTGCGCTTGAGCAGGTTGGGCGCGACAAATGCTTCAACTCCTTTGGATCTGAATGGATGAGGCTGGCGTTGTTTGCTGACAATGTTGGCTTCCCTCATCAGGGCTTTAACAAGGCTTCTTCCGACCGCTATGTTTTGGGCCTGCAGATGCTTGCTGATCGTTCTGGACCCCATGGCTTCCCGGCTTTCGCTGTGCAGTTCGACCACCTTCCCCTTGAGCTCTTCGCGCTCGATCTTAGGCCGCGAGAGACGCTGTAGCCATTCGTAAAAGCTGCTGCGCTTCACATCGAAAACGCGACACAGGATGGCGGTCGGGAATGACTCTCTTAGCTCCGCGATCATCGAAAACGATCGGGATCCGACATCAAGAGAGCGGTAGCCTTTTTTAAGATTTCGGCTTCCATTTCCATGCGTTTGATCTTGGCTTTCAAATCCTGAATCTGGCGCTGATCCTCAGTAATGGCCTTGGTGCCTTGAACCGGTTGCCCCTTGTGTTCCTTGCGAACCTGATCCACCCAGCGCCGCAACGCGGTGGCGCTAATGTCCAGCGACGCGCAGACTTCCTGTACCGAACAACCGTCATCAATCACCATGCTGGCTGCACGATGTTTGAACTCGCGGGAAAAGACTCTTCTTTCTTTCATGGAACCTCCAAATTGGCGAAATCATATCGCCCTTAAGAGGTGTCCGGAATTATTAGGCCAGATCAGGCTTGCCCGCGAAGGCGTCCTTACTAACGAAAAAATCCTAAGCCGGAATCGCCTTCGCCTTAGGCTCCCTCTCCCAAATCCGATGCTGACCGATCGCGGCAAAAAACGCCTTGAACAGCGTGGCATCCGTCCCCACGATCAACCCCGCATCAACCTCCAGCTTCAATACATCCAGCAACTGCTTCGCTTCGCCATGCAACGCGATTGCCTTCAAATGCTTGTACGCCTCCAGCAGATAATGCAGCGCTACACCATCGGTACTCAGCGCCTTGATCGACGTCGCGCCACCCGGCACGAACACGGCGTCGAACGCTACAGAAGGCAAACCTTCCATCGACGCATCCACCGGCAGCGCTTTGCCATCGGCGGTTGTCACGGGGGCCGAGGTCGGGCCGAGCAATTTGGCGTGCGCGCCTTCGGCCATCAGAGCCTTCTTCATCGCATCAATCGCCGCGCCATCCACCCCGTTGGCCGCCAGAATGGCCACTTTTCGGGTTTTGATGTCCCCCGACAGCAGGTTGGCCTGACTCAGGGCGGGGGAGTGGTCGAGTGAAGTTTGACGCACCTCGACCGTTCCGGCCTTCGGTACCGGCAAGCCCAGGTTCTGCGCCACGCGTTTGGCCAATTCCAGATCGATATTGGCCAGGATCTCATTCACCTGCCGCGCACGAATAAATTCGCGTTCGACCTTGCCCAGCTCGAAGCTGTAGGCCGCGATGATGTGTTCCTGTTCGTGCTTGCTCATGCTGTGAAAGAACAGCCGGGCCTGAGAGAAGTGGTCGGCGAAAGACTCGCTGCGCTGACGGATTTTCGCAGCGTCGATGCGCTCCGGATAAGTCTCGAAGCCACCGTTCTGCGCGGCCGGTGGGGTTTCCTTCGGCCAGCCGCTGTCGATAGAGTTCGGCTCGTAGGAGGCGCGTCCCTTGTCGATGGTGGTGCGGTGCTGCGCATCTCGTTGACCGTTGTGAAATGGTGACACCGGACGGTTGATCGGGATCTCATGAAAATTCGGCCCACCCAGTCGGCTGATCTGCGTATCGGTGTAGGAAAACAACCGCCCTTGCAGCAAAGGATCATTGGAGAAGTCGATTCCCGGCACGATATGCCCGGGGCAAAAGGCAACCTGTTCGGTCTCGGCGAAGAAATTGTCCGGGTTGCGGTTGAGCACCATCTTGCCCAGCGCAGTGATCGGCACGACTTCCTCGGGAATGATTTTGGTTGGATCGAGAAGGTCGAAATCGAAGGCATGTTCGTTTTCCTCTTCGATAACCTGTACGCCCAATTCCCATTCCGGGTAGTCCCCCATCTCGATGGACTCCCAGAGATCACGACGGTGGAAGTCGGTGTCTTTACCGGCAAGCTTCTGCGCTTCATCCCACACCAGCGAGCAGGTGCCAGCGGCGGGGCGCCAGTGGAATTTTACGAAGCGCGCCTTGCCTTCGGCATTGATCATGCGAAAGGTGTGCACGCCGAAACCCTGCATGGTGCGCAGGCTTTTGGGGATCGCTCGGTCGGACATGGTCCACATCACCATGTGCGCGGATTCCGGCACCAGAGAAACAAAGTCCCAGAAAGTATCGTGGGCCGAACCGCCGGTAGGAATCTCATTGTGGGGTTCGGGTTTTACCGCATGTACGAAGTCAGGAAACTTGATCGCATCCTGAATGAAGAACACCGGCATGTTGTTGCCCACCAGATCGAAGTTGCCTTCGTCGGTAAAAAATTTCACCGCGAAACCTCGTACGTCCCGCACGGTATCGCCGGACCCGCGCGGGCCTTGCACCGTGGAAAAGCGCACAAAAACCGGCGTTTTCTGGCTAGGGTCTTGTAGGAACCCGGCCTTGGTCAGTACGGAATGGGTTTCATACGCCTGGAAGTAACCATGGGCACCGGTACCGCGGGCATGGACGATGCGCTCGGGAATGCGTTCATGGTCAAAGTGCGTGATCTTTTCACGCATGATGAAGTCTTCCAGCAACGACGGCCCGCGGGCACCGCCCTTCAACGTGTTCTGATTGTCCGCGACCTTCACGCCCTGGTTGGTACGCAGGGCCTGTTCGGTGGCATCGGAGCGAAATTTTTCCAGGCTGTCGAGCTTGGCGTTGGTGTTGCCGCGGTCCAGGGTATCGGTCCCGGCCAGTGCGCTTTTGGGGGCGGCAGGCTTCTTGGTACTCATCAGTTTTGAACTCCTCGTTGCGACTCCTGCCGTAGCCAGGACTCTTGAGCAATTCCCCAGGCACGGCACCGGGGGCGTTTTCGAGTTGCCTGATTAGTGACTGATAACGTTTTTAGCCGTTCCTTTTTTCTGCCCCCTGAATGCCAACCGGCGTACGACCAGGCACATTTCTGGCGTGGCCGATTGGCAAATGGTCAGGATCTAGATGCCGTCGCGCAGGATTTCAATTCGCCATCTTTGACGAGTATCAACACCTTGATACCTGTCCACCCACTCCGGACTGATCTGAGGCGAAGGTCCTAAATGGTTGGGCATGACGTCTTGGATGGAAGGCGCCAACGGGTAGCTGGCCCAAGGGATGTTCAGTGGGTTGAACACGTTTTTCGGAGTGTTTTGAAAGTGCATCGAGCCGTCTGGAATAATTTTCAATCGACTGTTATCGGAATATAGACGCCATTCACGGTTGTACAGTGAATGAAGCCGATCCGCTTGCCACTCCCACTGCTGTCTGTTATCGAGCGCACAACTATTGGTTATCAGTGCTCCGTCAGTTTCGCGAACACTCAGGCATCGCTGTGTTGCTCTATTAACATAGCGGCTTTCGGAATCCAGACCCCATAATTGCTGCGCATCCGAGGCGGCACACGACTCAAGGGTAATACTGGAGTTGGCATTTCCAGACATACATTTGCCGGTACCCTCCGCCGAACGAATCAGCACGGTCATCTCACGTGTCAAGAATGGATTATTCATATCCAGTGTGTACTTTTCCTCGGTGTTATAGATGTCGGTAATTTGGTGTGTCTTGACCTGGGTTCTATCCCACCACCACTCAGTTCGATCCAGATCGTAACCTCCCCCCACACTCACGGTAGCGACGCCTGTATAAGTGCCCGGTAACTCCCATAATGAATAAGATTCAAGCGCAGCAGAACGCATCATGGGCGTCATTTTGTCTTCGGATAAAATGGGCGTCGTGCTGGTCAGCTGCTTGATCAATGCGCCCCTTAGCTTTGTGTCTATCGGAGCGTTCCATGTCACTCTGGAACCATTTTGTGCCGCCAGCAATGAATAGTCTTTGAAGTTGTAACTCATCGTTTTAGTGTGTGCGTAACTTAAGCCGAAGTTCACGTTGAACGGTGATTTTGCCGCATACGCGATATTGTCAGCTTTCGTTCCACCAAACTCGCCACCCAATGACCCACCAATAGAAAGTCCTGTGGTTTTCGTTTCGGTGAAACTGAATTCGGTCCTTGAATCACTGGAAGGGGCGGACTTTACCAGTACAGGAGCAATTTGCGGAGCAGTCAGTTGATGGGTAAATCGATAGGCGTGAGGCAAATAGGAACCCCACAGATTAAGCCCGTTGCCACCTGGCCCGAATCCACCAATGGTTATGCCGTTTTTTGCAGAGCGCACAGTCGTCGGGACAGTTGTTATGGAAACAAACTTTTTATCCTGGCTTCGCTGAGCACTCCTGATAATGTCGATATTCACCACGGATGTCATTTCGCGAGTAGGGCTTTGGACATTAATGTTGTAAGTCAGCTTTGGCAGACCAATAAATTCATCTTCCGGTGGGTCGCTCTTGAGGTTCAATTCTTTCACCAGCAACCATGCGGCCTCCATAATATTCTTATCGTCGTAGCCTTCTAGTCGGTAAACTTCGATTTTTGAACTATTCTGGCGATGAAACAGTGCATAGTCGAAGGATCCGGAAATCCCGAAAACAGTGCTCACTTCCTTTGCAAGTTCTGGAGAATGGCTATTCATTTTCAGCAGTACCGGAATGCCTGAGCGGAAGATATCCGTCACTTGTCCGATGACCTTTTCATCATCAGCTATTGACCCAATATCCAGGAAAGCCATGGTGGAAGAATTATTGTTATCCGCTGATTTATTTAACTCCGCCTGGCTCAGCGCTGTGGCCAATCGTTGAGTGCGCTGCACGTTTTCAGTGCCGGTACCGGGGGGCGGAGACCCAAATACCATCAGTGTTTCTGAAGGTGTTGAAGTTGCGGCGACTGCGCTCCCGATTAAATTCAGTGCAAACACTCCAGCCAAAAGTACTTTATGTTTCTTCAAGTTTTAATTCCTTTTATTATTTCCAATGCAAGCTGATCAATTAGATCGCTGTCCAGTTGTTGATTTGAAGAGATTTTAAAATAACAGGCGGAAAGGCTTATACAACTAAAAGTTCTGCCGGAAATGCAACAGCGCATGTGGTTGAAGTAATAAAACAACTAATTATAAGTTATGTTAAAACATGGTTTTTCATCACTGTGGCGGTCTGGCGGAGACCTCAGTCGTTCCCCTCCTTGGCAGAAAAGGATGTACCCGGTGATTGCGAATATCCGGGCGTTCACGGTGGTTTGCGCCGGGTTTTGCCTCGACCTTTGATCGCGTTATTGCCAAATCGCTGGTTGAATGCGAAATAAATGCTAAGAACCTCTATACAGACAGGCTAAAATGCGCGCCCGGCTAACCGCTGATCCTTTTCTAACGCGCCCACAAGGTTCGCTACGTGATCGAGTTTCAAAACGTCCACAAAACTTACCGCGTCGCCGGTAAGGATATTCCCGCCCTGCATCCGACCAGTCTGACGATTGAGAATGGTCAGGTCTTTGGTCTGATCGGCCATTCGGGCGCGGGAAAAAGTACCCTGCTGCGTCTGATCAATCGCCTGGAAAACTCCAGTGGCGGCAAGATCATCGTCGATGGCGAAGAAATCACCGCGCTGGACGCCAATAGCCTGCGGCGCTTCCGTCAGCAGGTCGGGATGATTTTCCAGCACTTCAACCTGCTGGCGTCCAAAACCGTGGCCGATAATGTCGCGCTGCCGCTGACCCTCGCCGGTGAACTGTCCCGTAGCGAAATCGACCGGCGTGTGGCGGAGTTGCTGGCGCGGGTCGGCCTGGCCGACCATGCGAAAAAGTACCCGGCGCAACTGTCTGGTGGTCAGAAACAGCGTGTCGGCATCGCCCGCGCCCTGGCAACCAAACCGAAAATCCTGCTGTGCGATGAAGCCACTAGTGCCCTGGACCCGCAAACCACGGCGTCGGTCCTGCAACTGCTGGCCGAGATCAACCGCGAACTGAAACTGACCATCGTCCTGATCACCCACGAAATGGATGTGATCCGTCGGGTCTGCGATCAGGTGGCGGTGATGGATGCCGGCAAGATTGTCGAGCAAGGTTCGGTGGCCGAGGTGTTCCTGCACCCCAAGCACCCGACCACTAAGCGCTTCGTGCAGGAAGACGAGCAAATCGACGAAAGCGAACAGCGCGATGACTTCGCTCACGTTCCGGGGCGCATCGTGCGTCTGACCTTCCAGGGCGAAGCGACCTACGCGCCGTTGCTGGGTACCGTTGCCCGGGAAACGGGTGTGGACTACAGCATCCTGGCCGGTCGTATCGACCGCATCAAAGACGTCCCTTACGGGCAATTGACCCTGGCCGTCACCGGTGGCGATATGGAAGCGGCATTTGCTCACTTCACTGCAGCTGACGTCCACATGGAGGTGCTGCGCTGATGGAAGTCCTGATGAGTTTCTTTTCCAATATCGACTGGTACGAAATCTGGCTGGCCACCGGCGACACCCTGCTGATGCTCGGCGGTTCGCTGTTGTTCACCGTGCTTTTGGGATTGCCGCTGGGCGTGCTGTTGTTCCTGTGCAGCCCGCGCCAGTTGCTGGAAGCCAAAGGTGTCTACGCGATGCTGTCGCTGGTGGTGAACATTCTGCGTTCGCTGCCATTCATCATTTTGCTGATCGTGATGATTCCGTTCACTGTGTTGATCACGGGCACCTCCCTGGGTGTCGCCGGTGCGATTCCACCCTTGGTGGTGGGTGCCACGCCGTTCTTCGCGCGACTGGTGGAAACCGCCTTGCGTGAAGTGGATCGCGGCATCATCGAGGCGACCCAGGCCATGGGCGCGACGACACGTCAGATCATCATCAATGCCTTGCTGCCGGAAGCCCGCCCGGGCATCTTCGCGGCGATTACGGTGACAGCGATTACACTGGTGTCCTACACGGCAATGGCCGGTGTGGTCGGCGCTGGCGGCCTGGGCGACCTGGCGATCCGTTTCGGTTACCAGCGTTTCCAGACGGATGTGATGGTTGTGACGGTGGTGTTGCTGCTGATGCTGGTTCAAGTGCTGCAAACCGTTGGCGACAAATTGGTTGTCCACTTCTCACGTAAATAAGTCATGAGCCGGCCATTCGCTGGCAGGCGCCAAACGGGCGCCTCACAAGGAGTTAGCTGAATGAAAAAACTACTCGTCGCGTTTGCTGCCGTTGCAGCCTTTTCTGCACACGCTGCCGACACCCTGACCGTCGCGGCCTCCCCGGTGCCTCACGCGGAAATCCTCGAGTTTGTTAAACCGGCCCTGGCCAAAGAAGGCGTGGACCTGAAGGTCAAAGTCTTCACCGACTACATCCAGCCGAACGTGCAGGTGGCCGAGAAGCGTCTGGACGCCAACTTCTTCCAGCACCAGCCGTACCTGGATGAGTTCAACAAGGCCAAGGGCACCAACCTTGTCAGCGTTGCAGGCGTGCACCTGGAGCCGCTGGGCGCTTACTCCAGCAAGTACAAAACGCTGACCGAGCTGCCGGGCGGCGCCAACGTGGTGATCCCGAACGACGCCACCAACGGTGGTCGTGCGCTGTTGCTGCTGGCGAAGGCTGGCCTGATCAAGTTGAAGGATTCGAACAACATCCTGTCGACCGTGAAGGACATCACCGAGAACACCAAGGACCTGAAATTCCGCGAACTGGAAGCCGCGACCATCCCACGCGTGCTGACTCAGGTCGACCTGGCGCTGATCAACACCAACTACGCGCTGGAAGCCAAGCTCGATCCGTCCAAGGATGCGCTGGTCATCGAAGGCAGCGACTCGCCGTACGTGAACATCCTCGTTGCCCGTCCGGACGACAAGGACAGCACAGCGATGCAGAAACTGGTTGCTGCCCTGCACAGCCCGGAAGTGAAAGCCTTCATTCTCGAGAAGTACAAAGGCGCGGTATTGCCGGCGTTCTGATCAGCTGATGTAAGCGAAAAAAGGGGCGCAATCACTGCGCCCCTTTTTTGTGCCTGTTGTTCCGTCCTGAATAAGGTTTACACCTGTTTCAGGACTAGACATGAAACACCGTACCTGTGGGAGCGGGCTTGCCCGCGATGGCGGTGAAACAGTCGACATCAATGTTGAATGACGCTCCGTCATCGCGGGCAAGCCCGCTCCCACAGGGTATTGTGTCGGTTACTCGCGCTTGAGCATCACCGGCAACTGCGCCACCAGTTTCTGGTTGTTCAACGGTGCACGAATGAACCCGCGTTGAGTCCCGTCCGGGCCGATCACTGCGAGGTTACCGCTGTGGTCGACGGTGTAATTAGGCTTGCTGGTGTCCGCCGGAATAAACGGAATACTCACCGCATTGGCCAGTTTCTGAAGGTCTTCGACCGAGGATGCCGTCAGCCCGATGAACTGTGGATCGAAGTAGCCCAAGTATTGCTTGAGTTGCTTGGGCGTGTCGCGGTTCGGGTCGACGCTGACCAAAACGACCTGCAACTTGTCCACAGCATCCGCCGGCAGTTCGCTCTTGATCTGCCGCAGCTGGGCGAGGGTGGTCGGGCAGATGTCCGGGCAGAAGGTGTAGCCGAAGAACAACACACTCCATTTGCCTTTCAGCTCGTTGACCGCCACCGGCTTACCGTCCTGATCGGTCATCTTCACGTCCGGCAGGTTACGGCTTTGGGGCAACAGGATGATCCCCGCATCAATCAGTGCCGTCGGGTCGCCCTGGTTTTTTCCGCTCAGTACTTTATTGATGGTGAGGCCCAGGATCAGCGCGATCAGGGCGACGAGAATGAAGACGGTTTTCTGGGTTCGAGTCATAGGTTCAACAGTAAGTAGTGATCTACGAGCAGCGCGATAAACAGCAGGAACAAGTAGTAAATAGAGTATTTGAACGTGTTGATCGCCGCGTGCGGCCGAGTGCCACGGTACAGCACCACGGCCCATTGCAGAAACCTCGCGCCCAGTGCGAGGGCACACATCAGGTAGAGCACGCCGCTCATGTGGATTACGTAGGGCATCAGGCTGACGGCCAGCAGCGCAAAGGTATAAAGCAAGATGTGGACTTTGGTGTAGTGCTCGCCATGGGTCACCGGCAGCATCGGAATGTCAGCCTTGGCGTATTCCTCTTTGCGATGAATCGCCAGCGCCCAGAAGTGCGGCGGGGTCCAGGCGAAGATGATCAGCACCAGCAGCAACGGTTCGGCACTGACATGACCGGTGGCGGCGGTCCAGCCGAGCAGCGGCGGGGCCGCACCAGCGAGGCCGCCGATGACGATGTTCTGCGGCGTCGCACGTTTCAGGAAACCGGTGTAAACCACGGCATAACCGAGCAAGGATGCAAGGGTCAGCCATGCCGTCAACGGGTTGGTGAAGGCCAGCAGTAAAGCCTGGCCGAGCAGCGCCAGCACCAGAGCGAAAGTCAGCGCAGCACTCGGAGTTACCCGCCCTTCGGCCAAGGGCCGCTTGTGGGTCCGGGCCATGACCGCGTCGATGCGCCGGTCCACCACATGATTGACCGCCGCGGCACCGCCGGCACACAAGGCAATCCCCAGATTGCCGAACACCAGCACCGTCCACGGCACCCCGGCGCGCGTCGCGAGGAACATGCCGACCAGCGAGGTGATGAGCATCAGCACCACCACTTTCGGCTTGGTCAGCTCCAGGTAATCGCGCCAGATTGCCTGACTGTGACGTTCGCCGATCAGGGTCGCCATGGCATTTCTCCTTTTATTGTTATGGGCCCGGCCGAGTGTTTACGCAGGCTGAAACGCCAGCGCACTGGGGGCTGATGCTTGACCCGAACCAGACTGGTTCGCGCGTGATAATTGACCAGCACCATCGTCAGCAGCAGGGCTGCACCGCCGGCGTTGTGGGCGACGGCCACCGGCAGCGGCAAGTGGAACACCACATTGCTGATGCCCAGGGTGATTTGTGCGGCCAGGGCGATCAGCACCATGGCGGCCAGGCGCGTCATGCCGACGACCTTCAGTTGCCAGGCCAGACCGAGCAGAACGAGAGTGACCAGTAGCGCGCCGATACGGTGAGTCAGGTGAATCGCAGTGCGGGCATCGCTGTCCAGTTGCCCGCCCAGGTAATTGGGGCCGATGTGTTGGGTCAGGTGAAAGCCGTTGGCGAAATCAGTGGGTGGCAGCCATTGTCCGTGGCAGGTTGGAAAGTCGATGCAGGCCACCGCCGCGTAATTGGAGCTGACCCAGCCACCCAGGGCAATTTGCAGGATCACCAGCAGCAACCCGGCGGTCGCCCAGTGCTGCAAGCGCCGTGGCACGGTCAGCGCCGGCAACACGCCGGACAGGCGCAAGGTCAGCAGAAACAACAGGCTCAAGGTCGCAAAGCCGCCAAGCAAATGCCCGGTGACCACTTGCGGCCATAGCTTGAGTGTCACCGTCCACATGCCGAACGCCGCTTGGGCGAACACCACCGCCAGCAAGAACAACGGTAATTTCACCGGCTGCCCCGGGTGATGACGATGGGTCCAGGCGCGGCCCGCCAGTACCGTGATCAACAGCCCCAATGTGCCGGCAAAGTAGCGGTGAAGCATCTCGTTCCAGCCTTTGTGGGCTTCTACCGGGGTATCGGGAAAATGCAGTTCGGCATGGGCCAGTTGGGCTTCGCTGTTCGGCACGCTGATAAAGCCGTAGCAGCCGGGCCAGTCCGGACAGCCAAGGCCAGCGTGAGTCAGGCGTGTGTAGGCGCCGAGCAACACCACAATCAGTGCCAGCAAGGTGGCAAACAGCGCGAGGCGAAATCCAGGTTTGGCCATGACGATGCCCTTATCCGATGTTCGACAGTTTCAGCAAATGGCGCAGGTCGTTGAGCAGGTCCTTGCCCTTCACCGTCGGGTCGTAGCGCAGCACCAGATTGCCGTGAGGGTCGATGATCCACAGGTGCGGCGTGTCATTGCCCTGTGCGCCTTTGATGTAGGTCGGCGAGTCCAGTGAATAACGTTGCAGCTGCGGGTACTCTCGTTGAAGTTTAGTCGCGTAATCGCTGTTCAGCGGTTGCGCGATGGCCAGCGCATGGCTGGCGCGGGCAGCATCGCGGCCGAGGCCGATCTGGATCTGTCGCGCCAGATACACCAGTTGCTGGCAGTCCACCGAACAGTCCTTGGGCGCCGTCACCAGCAACTGCCAGCGGTCTTCTTGCGCCGGTACGCCGATGTCGGCGCGGGTCTGGCCGTTTCCGATCAGTTCACCGTGATAACTGCGGCCCTCCGGCACCCAGAACTGCAATTTGTACATGCCGGTGGCGAGGATCATCGGACCCACCACTCCCAACAGGATCAGTAACAACTGCAAGCGCCCGCGCCGACGATTTACCGGCGTTTTCGCCTCAGACATGCCGAGTGGATTCATGGCCGCTCCCATTATTGTTCTCCTTTGCGTTGTGCCATCCGAGATAGAGGTAAAGGCCGAGCAGGGCGATCGACAGGGCGAACCACTGCACGGCATAAGCCAAGTGTTTTTCCGGCCCCATGGCCACCACCGGCCAATCGGCCTGGTAGGTCGCGGGACCGCTTTGCGCGCGTAATTCGTAGGCGAAACCGTCACGGTCAAGCGCCGCCCAGAGCCTGGCCGGTTCAATGGCGGTGACCAGTTGTGGCCAGTTCGTGGCGTCTGGGTCGGCGTGCAACTGGAACGTTGCGCCGGGGGGGACGTAGACCCAGGCGTCGAGGCTCAATGCCTGAGTCGGTGTGGTGAATGACGGCGGTGTGCGCCGATCCGGCCACGGCAACCAGCCGCGATTGACCAGCAGCCAGAGCCCGGTTGCCCGGTCCTGAAACGGTTGCAGCAGCTCGACCCCGACCTTGCCGTCGCGCTGACGGTTGTCCAGCAACAGGCTGTGTTCGGCATCGAACTGGCCGTGCAGGCTAACCCGGCGGAAGGCCGGATCTTCGGTGTGTTGCAGTTCAGTGCTGGCCATCGGTTCGGCCGCCCGGCGCTCGGCGTAGCTTTGCAGCAGCGCGCTTTTCTCCGCGCCCCGGCTCAACTGCCAGAACCCGAGTGACACCAGCAAAGGCAGCAGCATCGCCACCACCAGGGTCGGCACGAGGCCCGGCCGGAAGCGCTTCATGGCGTCGCCAGAAAGTCGGTAGTCGCGATAGCTATACTCAAATGCATCGCCTTTCCCCCGGAGTGTCACCATGCTCAAAGCAGCCATCGTCCTGATGCTGATTGCCACGGTTGTCAGCCTGTTCAGCGGCCTGTTTTTTCTGGTCAAGGACGACAGCCACTCGAATCGCCTGGTCATCGCCTTGAGTGTTCGTGTTGCGCTGGCCGCCACCACTGTCGGCTTGATCGCCTGGGGTTTTTTCAGCGGCCAGTTGGTGTCTCACGTACCTTGGTAGTCATGAAGCCAAGTCTCAGAGCACGTAGACGAAAACGAACAGACCGATCCACACCACATCCACGAAGTGCCAGTACCAGCTCGCCGCCTCGAAGCCGAATTGATGGTCGGCATCGAAGTGCCCGCGCATGACCCGCATCAGCATCACGAACAGAATGATGGTGCCCATGGTCACGTGGGCGCCGTGGAAACCGGTGAGCATGAAGAAGGTCGCGCCGTAGATGCCGGAGCCCAGGGTCAGGCCCAGCTCGTGGTAGGCGTGCAGGTATTCTTCGGCCTGGAAACCGAGGAACGCGCAACCGAGCAACACGGTCAGCGCCAGCCAGATTTTCAGTGCGCCGCGATGGCCTTTCTTCAAGGCATGGTGAGCGATGGTCACGGTGACGCTGGAACTCACCAGCAGCACGGTATTGAGCAGCGGCAGGCCCCAGGGGCTGATGACTTCCTTGGGGGGAGGAAAGAGTTTCGAGTCCGGGTTGTTCAGCAGCGGCCAGGTGAATTCAAACGCCGGCCACAGCATGTGAGCGATGCCTTTGGTGCCTTCACCGCCCAGTGCCGGGCCTGCGATGTTGCGCACATAAAACAGTGCACCGAAAAACGCGATGAAGAACATCACCTCCGAGAAAATGAACCAGCTCATGCCCCAGCGGAACGAGCGGTCCATCTGTGCGCTGTACAACCCTTGGCGACTTTCCTTGATCACCGTACCGAACCAGCCGAACAGCATGTAGGCCAGCAACAGTCCGCCGACGAAAAAGATCAGCGGGCCGTGGGATTCCGGCCGCGCAGCCTTAAGGTCGTTGAACCAGGTGCCCAGGCCGAACACCGTGACCAGCATGCCGATCGTGGCGATGATCGGCCATTTGCTCTGGGCTGGAACGTAATAATGTTCATGAGTTGCCATTTATTGTTCTCCTTATCGGGCACGCTTTAACGCCTAGCCGCCGGTGCTTGCTGCAACAGCCACGGGCGGATGACGTGCGGTGATATCGAACAGCGTGTAGGACAGCGTCAGGTGCTTCACATCCTTGGGCATGTCGCGGTCAACAATGAACCGTACCGGCATCTCGATGCGTTGACCGGGCTGCAGCACTTGCTGGGTAAAGCAGAAACATTCGGTCTTGTGGAAGTACGCCGCGGCTGCGCTGGGTGCGATGCTCGGCACCGCTTGGGCGCTCATCGGGCGATCGGTCGGGTTGTGGGCGATAAAAATCATCTCGTTCACCGTCCCCGGGTGTGCGACCAATTCATCGCCCTTGGGATAGAAGTCCCAAGCCATGTCGGCGGCGTTGGTTGACAGAAACTGCACGCGAACCTGCCGCGAGACGTCGACCGTTTGCTCGCCTTCATACTGCCCGGCGGTTTTGCCATTGATGCCGAACGCCTGGCACATCACGTCGTAGATCGGCACCAGGGCAAAGCCGAAGACAAACATCGCCACCACCACCAGTAACAGGCGGGTGACCAGTTTCTTCGTCGAAATCGAATCAGCCATCGCACGAGCCCTCTACACCGAACCCTGTGGGAGCGGGCTTGCCCGCGATAGCGATATATCTGACACACCGCGCCGCATGCATCGCAGGCAAGCCAGCTCCCACAGGAATTCCTACAAGACCGAGGCGTTTCATTTCACTTCCGGCGGTGTGGTGAAGGTGTGATACGGCGCCGGCGACGGAATGCTCCACTCCAGGCCTTCTGCCCCATCCCACGGTTTGGCCGGTGCCGGCTCGCCACCACGAATGGTCTTGATCACGATGAACAGGAAGAAGATCTGCGTGGCCCCAAACATGAACGCGCCGATCGACGACACCATGTTGAAGTCGGCGAATTGCAGGTTGTAGTCCGGAATCCGCCGCGGCATGCCCGCCAGGCCCACGAAGTGCATCGGGAAGAACGCCATGTTCATGCCGATGAAGGAAAGCCAGAAGTGCAGCTTGCCGAGGGTTTCGTCGTACATGTGGCCGGTCCATTTCGGCATCCAGTAGTAGGCCGAGGCGAAGATCCCGAAGATCGCCCCCGGCACCAGCACGTAATGGAAGTGCGCGACCACGAAGTAGGTGTCCTGGTACTGGAAGTCCGCCGGGGCGATGGCCAGCATCAACCCGGAGAACCCGCCAATGGAGAACAGGATGACGAACGCCACGGCGAACAGCATCGGCGTCTCGAAGGTCAGCGAGCCTTGCCACATGGTGCTGGCCCAGTTGAACACCTTGACCCCGGTGGGCACCGCGATCAGCAGCGTGGCGTACATGAAGAACAACTCGCCCACCAGCGGAATGCCGACCACGAACATGTGGTGCGCCCAGACGATGAACGAAAGGAACGCAATACTCGCCGTGGCATAGACCATCGAGGTGTAGCCGAACAATGGCTTACGCGAAAAGGCCGGAATGATCGAGCTGACGGCACCGAAGGCCGGCAGGATCATGATGTACACCTCGGGGTGACCGAAGAACCAGAACACATGCTGGAACAACACCGGGTCTCCGCCACCGGCGGCACTGAAGAAACTGGTGCCGAAGTGGATGTCCATCAGCATCATGGTCACGCAGCCGGCCAGTACCGGCATTACTGCGATCAGCAGGAACGCGGTGATCAGCCAGGTCCAGACGAACAGCGGCATTTTCATCAACGTCATGCCGGGGGCGCGCAGGTTGAGGATGGTCGCGATCACGTTGATCGCCCCCATGATCGAACTGATCCCCATCAAGTGGATGGCGAAGATGAAAAACGTCACGCTTTCCGGCGCATAGGTCGTCGACAGCGGTGCGTAGAAGGTCCAGCCGAAATTCGGCCCGCCACCGGGGGTGAACAGGGTCGATACCAGCAGCAGGAACGCTGCCGGCAACAGCCAGAAGCTGAAGTTGTTCATCCGCGGCAAGGCCATGTCCGGCGCGCCGATCATCAACGGGATCATCCAGTTGGCGAGGCCGACGAAGGCCGGCATCACCGCACCGAACACCATCACCAGGCCGTGCATCGTGGTCATCTGGTTGAAGAATTCCGGCTGGACGATTTGCAGTCCCGGCTGGAACAGCTCGGCACGAATCACCATGGCGAACGAGCCGCCCAACAGGAACATGGTGAACGCAAACCACAGGTACAGCGTGCCGATATCCTTGTGGTTGGTGGTCAGCACCCAGCGCATCAGGCCTTTGGCGGGGCCGTGGGCGTGGGCGGTGCCGGTATGAACATGCTCATCGACGACAACTGTCATGTCCTGTCTCCTGCAAACGGATGGGCTGGGCGGGCCGGGGCGTCATGCCCCGAGCGGTTCCTTACGTACGCAATAGACCGGGTCATTTGCTTTCCGCCTGTTTCAGCTCCAGCACTTCTTTAGGGGTGACCATGTCGCCTTTGTTGTTGCCCCAGGCGTTACGTTCGTAGGTCACGACCGCTGCGATATCGACTTCCGAAAGCTGCTTGCCGAACGCCGCCATGGCGGTGCCGGGCTTGCCGTGGAAGACAATGCTCAGGTGATCCTTGATCGGTCCGGTGGCGATTTTCGAGCCCTTGAGTGCCGGGAACATCGGCGGCAGGCCCTGACCTTCGGCCTGGTGACAGGCCACGCAGGTGGTGTGATAGACCTTGTCGCCGCGCTCCTTGAGCTCGTCGAGGGTCCATTCCTTGCTGGTCAACTCTTTGAGCTGCGCAGCTTCCGCCTTGCGTTCGCCCAGCCAGGTTTCGTAGTCGGCCTTTTCCTTGACCTCGACCACAATCGGCATGAAGCCGTGGTCCTTGCCGCACAGCTCGGCGCACTGGCCACGGTAGATGCCGGGCTTTTCGACACGGGTCCAGGATTCATTGACGAAGCCCGGAATCGCATCGCGCTTGACCGCGAAGGCCGGCACCCACCAGGAGTGGATGACGTCGGCGGAGGTCACCAGAAAGCGCACCTTGGCACCGATCGGCAGCACCAGCGGCTTGTCGACCTCCAGCAGGTAATGCTCGCCCTTGGCTTCTTTGTTGTGGATCTGATCGGCGGGGGTGGTCAGGTTGCTGAAGAATTCGACGTCCTGACCCAGGTATTTGTAGTGCCACTTCCACTGGTAGCCGGTGACCTGGATATCGATATCCGGCTCAGTGTTGTCGTACATCTTGATCAGGGTGGCAGTTGCGGGGACCGCCATGGCCACCAGAATAAGCAGGGGCACGATGGTCCAGAGGATTTCGACGGTGGTGCTTTCATGAAATTTTGCGGCCACCTGCCCGGTAGAGCGGCGGTGGAGGATCATCGACCAGAACATGGCGCCGAAGACGATGATGCCGATCACTACACATATCCAGAAAATGGTCATGTGCAGATCGAATACTGCGTGACTGATTTCAGTCGCTCCAGGCGCCATATTCACAGTCCAGGCCGCTTGCGCCTGACTGAAAATCGACCACAACAGGAGGCCCATCCAGACATGTGGATGTCGCATCATTGCGGGTTCCCCTTATAGTTCTTTTTATCCCGCCGGCTTTCACCTGCGGCAAGGGAGCGGCTTTTTCAGACTACGAACTTGAATCGCCGAGCCTTGCTGCATATGCAGTCGGGCGTCATCAGCTAACTCCATTCAGAACCGAGTATAGACAGCGACTGCCACCTCGCAACGCGATGGCGTAAATCAACCGAAACAGGTTGGACTTGCGTTCCAGGTCGTGAATGGAGAAGGATGCAGACGAGTGGTGGCAAATCGATATAACTTCGATGTCTCAAGGATGAAATAATTATGACAAATGCGTCTTAGCATTTTTCGTAAGCCAGCTAAGTTATGTCTTCCCTATTTCATTGCCTTTGTTTCCTGGAGTTTTCATGAACACCGCCGCATTGCGCGAGCAGATCCAAAAAGCCCAACAACATGAGGCCGAGACCGGCCTGCTGACTCGTCAGCTGCAGTCCCAACTGCCTCACCTGCACCCTGCTATCCAATTGCCGGAGGCCGATGCCAACGGCGTGCTGACGCGTTTTGTTTGCGCCTACATCGAAGAGGTGCCCGACCTGCTGGAAGCAGCCAATGAAGTCGCCAGGGAAGCGGGTATCGAATCGCAAATCAAACCGGTGCTGAAAATCGCCGAGCAGTATTTCCTCCAGCCGCCGGCCATCATGGCCGGGCATGTCGGTCTGGATGGCCTGCTGGATGAAGCCTATCTGGCGCACCGCTTTGTAGAAGAGGTCAACGACCTGTACATCAAGCATTTCGGCCAGCCACTGATCCCCTTGGACATGACGGTCGCCAACTTGATTGCTCACCAATTGATCGGTGAGGAATTTGCCAACCAACTGGATGAAGCGGTACATCACGCCATCGACGAGATGCTCAACGAAGAGAGTTTTGCGCTGGAATCGGTGGAAGCCTACCGTGAGAAACTCAACAGCCCGGACACCGGCGCCGCGTGGAAACGCTGGCCGTGCATGTCGCGCCGCCTGGGCGTAGGCCTGGAACTGGATCAGCCAGCGGCGTAAGTCTACGCAATACCTGTAGGAGCGAGGCTTGCCCCAATGCCAGTCAGTTAAGGGCAACTCGGACATGTAGGAGCCAGGCTTGCCGGTGAAGGCGTCCTTAAGAGCGCTTTCGCCGGCAAGCCTCGCTCCTACAAGTGGTTTAACCGGCTGAACCTACTCCGGTTGTAGTTCGCAACCGTCCTTCAAGCCTGCGCTTCAACCCTCGTGCTTCAATTAACAGCTTCGAACCCTTGGCCGCATTGGCCCGGCCCCACTCCTCCAGCAACTCCAGGCACGAGTGATCGATGTAACTCAGGTTATTGAGCGGCACATGCACCGTTGCGCCTGCCGGAATGCTCCCCAGCACTTGGGTCAACGCCGGTACCTTGAGGAAGGTCGCCGCCCCCACCAGTCGCAGCTCCATCTTGCCGTCCGCCGGCAGATCGATCAGGCTGATTTTCAGACGCGAAGCCTTCCAGGCCAGTTTGGCCAGTGTCAGGCCGAAGCCGATCAATACGCCGGTCAACAGGTCGGTGAAGATGATTGCCAGTGCGGTCGCCGCATACGTGAACATCGGCATCCGGCCATAACGGCCCAGACCGCGAAAGGCCTTGAGGTCCACCAGTTTGAAACCGGTATAAACCAGAACCCCCGCCAGACTCGCCACCGGAATGCTTTGCAACACGCTCGACAGCAGCAGCACGAAAGCCAGCAACCACAGACCATGAAACACGGTCGATAGTCGAGTAGTAGCGCCGGCCTGAACGTTGGCCGAGCTGCGCACGATTACCCCGGTCATCGGCAGCGCGCCGAGCAGTCCGCACAGCATGTTGCCCACACCTTGCGCCGACAGTTCACGATCGAAGTCCGAGCGCTGGCCGTTGTGCATTCGGTCCACGGCGGCGGCCGAGAGCAAGGTTTCGGCACTGGCGATAAAGGCCACGGCGAAGGCGGCGATCAGCAGAGTCGGGTCGGCGAGATTGAGCAAGTCCGCCGGGCGCAGCCAATCGATGGCTTCTGCCAGGTTGGCCGGGACTTCCACACGCTTGACTTGCAATGCGAGCATCAGGCTGGCGACCGTTGCCAGACCAACCCCCAGTAATGCTCCAGGAACGAAACGCAGGGAATGCGGACGGAATTTTTCCCACAGCCACATCACGGCAATGGTCGACAGCCCGAGCAAACCCGCTTGCCAGCCAAACGACGGCAAAGCCTGAATCACTGCAGCGGGGAAGGCCGCCAGATTATCCAGCCCCGAAGGCTTGGGCACAGCATCGAGCATCACATGCACTTGTGACAGCACGATCAGCACCCCAATCCCGGCGAGCATGCCGTACACCACCGCCGGCGCCGTGACCCGAAACCAGCAACCCAGTTTCAGGCGCCCGGCCACCAATTGCAGAAAACCCGCCAGCAGCAGGATCGGCCCGAGCATGGCAATACCATGCTGGCGCACCAGTTCGAACACCAATACCGCCAGACCCGCCGCCGGGCCGCTGACTTGCAGCGGCGATCCGGCAAGCCAGCCGACCACCAGGCCACCGATGATGCCGGTGATCAGACCTTTGGCCGGCGGCAGCCCCGAGGCGATGGCGATACCCATGCACAAGGGCAGGGCGACCAGAAACACAACCACCGAAGCCAGTAGCTCCCGTGGCAGAACAGCTTTTAGTTGAGCAGCACGCATGGTGACTCTCCCGAAGTTTTCTTCAGGCATGGCAAAGCAGGCTGCCAGATCAGCAGCCTCGGCTAAACCACACGGAGGATTTAGAAGCGCGCTTTAGGCGTCGCCACCGGAATCGGATGACTGCCATCGAGCGGCAGGAAACACCCCTGATCCGCGTCGTAAGCTTTGATTTCGCTGGTTTCGATGTTGTAGACCCAACCATGGATAAACAGCTGACCATTGGCCATGCGCGAGGCCACCGACGGGTGTGTGCGCAAATGCTGCAACTGAGCGATCACATTCTCCTCAGTGAGGATATGCATGCTCTCGTTTTCGTCAGTGCAATGGCAATTGTCTTGAACCATGGTTTTCGCCACTTCCGCATGACGCAGCCAGGCCTTTACCGTCGGCATCTTTTCCAGGCTCTGTGGGTTGAGCACTGCACGCATGGCGCCACAGTCAGAGTGCCCGCAGATAATGATGTGCTGCACGCCGAGAGCCAGCACCGCGTATTCGATGGCCGTGGAAACACCGCCGTTCATTTGCCCATAGGGCGGCACGACGTTGCCGACGTTGCGGGTCACGAACAAGTCGCCGGGGGCGCTTTGGGTAATCAGTTCGGGAACGATGCGTGAATCGGCACACGCGATGAACATCGCTCGAGGCCGCTGGGCCGTGGCGAGTTTTTTGAAGAGTTCTTCCTGCTGTGGAAAGATCTCGTGATGAAAATGCAAAAAGCCGTCAACGATATGCTGCAGCGCTGCATCGGCGGTTTCCGCCTCGGGTTGGGCTGAAGCCGACGCAGCCAACGGCTGTTTATCCTTGTCACTCATGATTCATCCTCTTTGGCGGAGTCAGGGAATTTTCCCGTTTTGTCCGGTATGAAGCCAGTGGCTGTTTAAAAAACGTCCAGGTCGAAAGGCCAGACCCGTCAGTCACTCGATGAACAAGGTAGCGGTTGAAACTTAACTCAAACTGAATAAAACGCTCTAGAACGAGTGTTCCAGGTCACCAAAAACGTGACCAGCCTAAACGCGGCGTATCGTTTTCTCTACTCAACCATAGGGCCAATTGTCCTTAAATCAACGACATTTGGCGACCCGGCGGACAAAAGGCTTCGCAATCCAGATTGAAACCTTCCCGACGATTGAGCCCCAGGCGTTTGATGGTTTTGGCGAAGCGCTGCGCCAACAGATCCGCAAACGGTCCTTCACCGCGCATTCTGGCACCGAACCGGCTGTCGTAGAGCTCACCACCACGGCTTTGGCGAATCAGGCTCAACACATGAGCTGCACGCTGAGGATAGTGGGCAGCCAGCCACTCTTCGAACAGCGGCGCCACTTCCAGCGGCAGGCGCAACATCATGTAGGCCGCACTTTGCGCGCCGGCCGCATGGGCTTCGGTCAGCAGGCTTTCGAGTTCGCTGTCGTTGATCATTGGAATCATCGGTGAGCACAAAACTCCCACCGGAATCCCGGCTTCGCGCATCACCCGGATGGCCCGCAGTCGTGCCTTGGGTGCCGCGGCGCGAGGTTCGAGAATGCGTTTGAGTTCATCATCCAGCGTGGTCAGGCTGATCATCACCGCCACCAGCCTTTGTTCGGCGAGTTCGGCCAACAAGTCCAGATCGCGAAGAATCAGCGAGCCCTTGGTGATGATGGTCACCGGATGGCGGTAACGCAGCAGCACTTCGAGAGTCTTGCGGGTGATTCTGTGTTCACGTTCGATGGGCTGATAGGGATCGGTATTGGAACCCAGATTGATCGGCGCGCATTGATAGCCGCGCTTGGACAGTTGTTCTTCCAGCACATCGGCGGCGTTGGTCTTGGCGATCAGTCTGGTTTCGAAATCCAGCCCCGGTGACATATCCCAATAGGCGTGGCTGGGCCGTGCGTAGCAATAGATGCAGCCGTGCTCGCAGCCGCGATAGGGATTGATCGAACGATCGAACGGCAGATCTGGCGAGTTATTGCGGGTGATGATGGTTTTCGCCGTCTCAATGCGCACCTCGGTGCCTTGGGTGATCGGCGCTTCCTGATACCAGCCGTCATCCTCGGCCACTGAACAGTTAGGCGCAAAGCGGTTGTGCGGGTTGGTGGCGGTACCGCGGCCACGGGGTGGCAGAGGCGTATTCATCGACAAAGTCCAATGGCTGTATGTGCATACAGTATCCGAAGGTCAGGTGACAGACTAGTGCCGTTCGGCAGCTTCATACCTTAGGTAACCATATTAACTAACACGATGAATTGTGCTCCGCAGTAGTCATCGCGAGAAACAGATATAAAGTGGTGCGCTTACAATAAATACCATTACTATCCATTCCACACGAAGTTGTCGTGGATCAATAATTAGAAGGATCTAATCATGTCGTTTTTTAATCAGCGCGGTATTTTTTTACAACTGCTGGCGCCAAATATCACCAGCCCTCGTGAAGCCCGGGTATCGATGCAACTTGCACGTAAAGAGTTGGAGTGGGATGCGGTAAATAAGGTGGAGACCACAGCACTGGTCGACTCCGTCTATGTGACAGCGGTTTCCAACGATGCTGGCCGGTCCTTCACGATCAAGACCATCAACAGCGATGTGGATGGGGACGGCGATATTGATAATGATGACAGGGCTAAACTTCTGGCTTTGGCCAAGGCTTATTCCAGCATTGTAAATCCCTGAAGTTTATAGTTATTGCCAAACCTGCATGAGTGTACGTGCAGGTTTGGCTTATCTCCCTTTGCTGATTCAGTCCCGTGCCGGAGTGAGTCTCGAAACTAATGCATCACTGAACGTCAGAGTTTTTTCTGTATATAACGTCAATCAGCGAAGTCGGTACTTTGACTGCAACACCCTGGATGACCCTCTGTGTCGGAAATCAGCTATTTATTCACGATTCTTTGACAGTGGCCTCACAGGCCTTTGACTGCCCCGGGTTCAGGATGTCGGTTACTTCTTCACCCTTTACGGTCAACCTGAGCATGCCCCTACTGCGCCTTTTACCCGCGATGCTCTTTTTGTCGCTGGCCGCACTTTTCAACCTGACGCTGGCCCATGCGGACGACTCGGCTTTACCTCGTCCCTCGGAGTGGGCTCAACCGGTAGAAGCCAAATACAACCTTTTTAAAATGTCCCCGACGCTGTACCGCAGTGCATTGCCCGACCGCACAGCGCTACCGTTGCTGGAGAAACTCAAGGTCGGCACTGTCATCAATTTCCTGCCCGAATCGGACTCAACCTGGTTGTCCACACCCGGAATCACCCGGCTACAGCTGCCCTACCGCACCAATCACGTGGATGACAGCGATGTACTCAAGGCCCTTCGCACAATTCAGACCGCCGAGGCCAAAGGCCCTGTGCTTATGCATTGCAAGCACGGCTCTGACCGCACCGGCCTTATGGCCGCAATGTATCGGGTGGTCGTGCAGGGCTGGAGCAAGGAAGATGCCTTGAGTGAAATGACCCAAGGCGGCTTTGGTGACAGCACCCATTTCAAGGATGGTGTGCGTTACATGATGCAGGCCGATGTCGACAAACTTCGTACGGCGCTGGCCAATGGTGATTGCAGCACCAGCCCATTTGCCAGTTGCTCGATGAAGAACTGGTTCAAATCGGCCCATGTCGAGTAAGTAATACCTCCCACTGCATGGCGCAGTGGAAGGTGGTTTCCAGCACTCAGTGTTGCTCGTCTGGGTTCTTCTTCAGCTTCGGGTTCGGGAAAAACTGCACGGCCTGAACCTTGGCGTCCGGCACCTTGAGTGCCGAGGTATTGACCCGCGTGCCCAATTCCTTGGGCACCGACAGACCTTGTTCATTCAGCGTGTCGGAATAACCGCAGGCCACGCACTCGCGGTGCGGAACGGCGTCTTCGCTCCACATCATCAATTTGTCCGGCTCGCTGCAGGCCGGGCAGACCGCCCCGGCGATAAAGCGTTTTTTGGTAATCACAGATCCCTCACTCATGCTGCCGCGTCCTCACTCAGGCCGCTGTGGCGCAAGAGTGCGTCAATCGATGGCGCACGGCCACGGAAGTCGACGAACAGCACCATCGGTTCTTGGGAACCGCCCCGCGCCAGGATCGCTTCACGGAACGCACGACCGGTCTCGGCATTGAGCACGCCGTCTTCTTCGAACTTCGAGAAGGCATCGGCCGACAATACTTCAGCCCATTTATAGCTGTAGTAACCCGCCGCGTAACCGCCGGCAAAGATGTGGGCGAAGCTGTTGGGGAAGCGGTTGTAGGCCGGCGGACGCATGACCGAGACCTCATCGCGCACGCCTTCGAGCACTTGCAGCACACTGCGACCGTCGTCGTGGGTGGCGTGCAGTTCGAAGTCGAACAGCGAGAACTCCAACTGGCGGACCATCATCAGGCCGGACTGGAAGTTCTTCGCCGCGAGCATTTTCTCCAGCAAGTCCTGAGGCAACGGCTCGCCGGTTTCGTAGTGACCGGAAATCAGCGCCAGGCCTTCTGGCTCCCAGCACCAGTTTTCCATGAACTGGCTTGGCAGCTCGACCGCATCCCAAGCCACGCCATTAATGCCGGACACGCCAGCATGCTCGACGCGGGTCAGCAGGTGATGCAGGCCGTGACCGAATTCGTGGAACAGCGTAGTCACTTCATCGTGGGTAAGCAGGGCCGGTTTACCGCTGTCGGCCGGGGTGAAATTGCACACCAGATTCGCCACCGGGCTTTGCAGCACGCCGTTGATCGTGCGGCGATGATCGCGAGCGCCGTCCATCCAGGCACCGCCGCGCTTGTTGGCGCGGGCATACAGGTCGAAGAAGAACCGGCCGACGTGCTGGCCGTTTTCCTTGATTTCGAACAGGCGAACGTCCGGATGCCAGGTATCGAAGCCTTTCAGCTCGGCGATCTCGATGCCGTACAGGCGCTGGACGATGCTGAACAAGCCTCCCAGAACCTTGTCGATCGGGAAGTAAGCACGAAGGGTTTCCTGGGCGACGCTATAGCGCTGTTCGCGAAGTTTTTCACCGTAGAAACCGCTGTCCCAGCTTTGCAGGTCCGGGCAACCTTGTTCGGCGGCATAGGCCTTGAGCTGTTGCAGATCCTGGGCGGCGAACGGCTTGCTGCGTTTGGCCAGGTCGCGCAAGAAACTCAGCACCTGATCGTTGGACTCGGCCATTTTGGTGGCCAGGCTCAGCTCCGAGAAGCTGGAGAAACCCAATAGCTTTGCCAATTCCTGACGCAGGTCGAGGATTTCTTCCATGACCGGGCCGTTGTCATTCTGACCGGCATTCGGCCCTTGGTCCGACGCACGGGTGCAGTAGGCGGCGTAGACTTCTTCACGCAGGGCGCGGTCCTGGGCGTAGGTCATCACCGCGTAGTAACTCGGGAATTCCAGGGTGATCAACCAGCCTTCCAGCTCTTTGGCTTGCGCGGCGGCGGCCATTTGCGCCTTGGCCGACTCTGTCAGGCCGGCGAGGGCGGCTTCGTCGGTGACGTGCTTGGTCCAGGCCTGGGTGGCGTCGAGCAATTGATTGGAGAAGCGGCTGCCCAGCTCCGACAGTTTGCTCTGCACATCGGCGTAACGCTTTTGCTCTGGCGCAGGCAGGTCGATACCCGACAGGCGGAAGTCACGCAGGGCGTGTTCCAGGATGGTTTTCTGCGCCACGTCGAAACCGACGGCCTCTGGGCTGTTGGCCAGCGCTTCATAGGCCTGAAACAATTCGCGGTTCTGGCCCAGTTCGGTGGCGTATGCGCTCAAGGCCGGCAGGCAGGACTCGTAGGCTTCGCGCAACTCGGCGCTGTTGCACACGGCATTGAGGTGGCTGACCGGGCTCCAGGCGGCGCCCAGACGATCGTTGAGTTCATCCATCGCCAGCACCAGGCCGGCCCAGGTCGGTTGTGTGCCTTGGGTTTGGAGGATATCGACGATGGCGGCGCGGTTGTCAGCCAGGATCTTTTCAATGGCCGGTTGCACGTGTTCGGCACGGATCGCCGAGAACGGCGGCAGGTCGTAGGACTGCAGAAGAGGGTTGTTCACGCTCACGGTTGGCACCTTGGCTGGAAAACATGCGGGAAGAAACATGGCCCCATCTTAATTACAATCGACGCTCACCGCAGCTATCAGCAAAAGAGAGAGAGCCTATCGTGACCCTTCGCAAGTATCAGAACCACACGCCGCTGCTGGGCAAAGGCGCCTTTGTCGACGGCTCGGCAGTGGTGATCGGCGACGTCGAAATCGGCGAAGACAGCTCTGTCTGGCCGCTGACGGTGATCCGCGGCGACATGCATCGCATCCGAATCGGTGCGCGCACCAGCGTGCAGGACGGCTGCGTGTTGCACATTACCCACGCCGGACCATTCAACCCCGATGGCTTCCCGCTGTTGATCGGTGACGATGTGACCATCGCGCATAAAGTCATGCTTCATGGTTGCGCCGTGGGTAACCGGATTCTGATCGGCATGGGCAGCATCGTCATGGACGGTGCGGTGGTCGAGGACGATGTGATCATCGGCGCTGGCAGCCTGGTACCCCCGGGCAAGCGCCTGGAAAGCGGTTTCCTTTATGTCGGTAGCCCGGTGAAACAAATCCGGCCGCTGACTGACAAGGAAAAAGCCTTTTTCACCTACAGCGCGGCGAACTACGTGAAGCTCAAGGATCTGCATCTGGCCGAAGGCTACGACCAGCTCTAAGCCTCTTGATAATAGAAAGCGTCTCGTTATTGCCCAGGAATTTTCATGCATTACCAAACCGTACTGTTCGACCTCGATGGCACGCTGACTGATCCGCGTGAAGGCATCACCCGTTCCATCCAGTTCGCCCTAAGCAAATTGGGCATCGATGAGCCGGACCTGACCAGGCTCGAGCACTTCATCGGCCCGCCGTTGTTGCAGGCGTTCATGCAGTTCTACGACTTCGACGAGCCTAAGGCCTGGGAAGCGGTGAACTTCTATCGTGAGCGCTTCAAGGTCACCGGGCTGTATGAGAACCGGGTGTTCGACGGCGTCATGCCGCTGTTGGAAACCCTCGGTGGGCAAGGGCGACAGCTGTACATCGCGACTTCCAAGCCATGGATTTTCGCCCGGGAAATCGCCCGGCATTTCGACTTCGCCAAGCATTTCAAAGTGATCTACGGCAGTGAGCTGGATGGCACGCGGACCAACAAGGTCGAGCTGATTGCGCACTTGATGAGCGAAGAAGGCCTGGACCCGGCCAACACGCTGATGATTGGCGACCGTAAACACGATCTGATCGGCGCTCGCAGCAATGGACTGGACGCGGCGGCGGTGGGTTATGGGTTTGGCAGCCGGGAAGAGTTGAGCGCAGAAGCGCCGGCGTATCACTTTGAAACGCTGGAGGAGATGCATCAGGCGTTTTTGCAGCGCTGATCAAAACCCTTCGCGGGCAAGCCCGCTCCCACAGGGATTTGTGTTTGGCCAAGGGACATTGGCATACACTGATCGAATGTGGGAGCGAGGCTTGCCCGCGAAGAGGCCCGCTCAGCCACCGGGGCTCTTTGATCCCGCCAGCACTTTCAACGTCGCCTTACGCTCCCCAACCGGCATTGCGCCCAATTTCTCCACCGCAGCATAAAACCTCACCCAATCCCCATCGACCTGCCCGAACAATGCGGCAAACGCCGGCACCCATTGGTCGTACAAACCAAACGGCAGTAGCCTGGCATTGTTCATCGGGGTGTTGATCCAGGCGTCATAGCGTTTGTTCCCGGCCCATTGGCTGTCGCGTAACGTCCGGTATTCACGGCGCAATTGTTCGAACTCTGCGGCTTTGCGCTCGCGCATTTGCTCTGCCAGCAGCGGCAAGGCGTAAATCTGTTCCAACCTCTTGCGGGTGTTTAGAACCAATTGGATGAACTGATCGCGTTGCTGCCCCAAAACTCCATTATCCGGCGGCATGCCGCGGAATGTGCGCCATTGGCGAGTGCCTTCCTGCTCGACGAAGGTGGCGAAGGACTCGTTGAACTCGGTGTCGTCTTTCACATAAAAACGTTGATGTGCGAGTTCGTGAAAAATCAGCGTCGCCAGCCGTTCGTCGCCCCAACCCATCATTGAGCTCATGATCGGGTCGTTGAACCAACCGAGCGTCGAATAGGCCTCGACGCCGCCAATCGACACGTCCATACCTTGCAACCGTTGCAACGCGGCCTCACCGCGGGCAGCGCTCTGGCTGTAATACCCGCGATAGGCGACGCAGCCAGCGATGGGGAAGCAATGGTTCTGCGGCTTCAGGGAAAACTCCGGCGTGGCAAAGACGTTCCAGACTACAAACGGTCGGCCGATGTCGGCGTACAGGCGGTAGCTCTGGTTGTCCGGCAGGTGCAGATGTTGGCTGGCGAATGTCCGGGCCTTTTGTGATTGCGCCAGATGCACGCGCAATTGCTGATCGCGGCCGGGATCGGCAATCACACTGGATACCGGCTCCCGTGCCCGCAGCAAGTGCAGCTGACCACTGGCCAGTTGGCCGTAATAGCTGATGCTGGTGCAGCCGTTCAATAACAAAAGAAACATCCCCGGAAACAAAATGCGTAAAACGCGATCAAGTAACCCAAGGCTTGGACGCGGCCTGATCAAAATGAATCATCCCTGGAAAGTCTGCCCGCAAGACTATCCCGCCTATTGGAGCTCCGCTATGCGTAAGTTGATGCTGACGGGAGGCCTGCTGATGCTGGCCGGTTGTGCTGGACTGCCCACCCCTGATCCTTCGCAGGCATGGATCGATCTGGATTCACGGCAGGAAGACACCGCTCTGCAAGCCGTGGAAGTCGATGACAAGGCTTCCATCGATAAGCGCTACTTCGAGGTGCAGCCGGGTAGCCATGAGCTGACGGTTCGCTACTTGTTCGCAGTCCAGCCGACCAACATTGGCCCCGACGCCGAGCCGCTGTGGCGCGACTGCCAGTTGAATGTGAAATTCAAGGACTTCAACGCCGGTCAGCGGTATCAGCTGCAAGCGGGGTATATCGGCTTTCGGCCGTGGGCGAAGCTCTACGATCAACAGCGAAAAGTGATTGGGCAGGGCACACCGGCAGGCTGCCAACGTACTTGATCGACGCTATGCTGAATTATCAGTCCTTGGGAAATTCATCATGCGCAGGTTGTTGCTGTTGCTCGCTGCAGGCGCCTTTGTCGGTTGCACGAGTCCGTTGCCGGCGGTCGATCCGCAGATGGCCTGGGTCGACTTCGCTACGCCGAGCCCCGGCGGGAAACTGCTGATGGCCGAACGGCTGGACAACCAGCGGCTGAGCGACGGGCGTTACTTCCAGGTCACCCCGGGTAGCCATGAACTGAGGGTACGTTTCGATTTTGAAGTGTTTGGTGGCGGCTCGGGCTTGATGAATGCTCCGCTGGAGCGGCTGTGCTACCTGACCATCAACTACGACCATTTCGAGGCCGGCCAGCGTTATCTGCTGGAAGCGCGTTCTATAGCGTTCACCCCCAGCGCCCGGCTGTACAACGCCAAGCGGGAGATTGTCGCCGAAGATCGGCTGAGCAATTGCGTCATGTGAGACGAATCAACGGTCATTTTTTTGGTAAATGATTTTCTTGGTGCCGCCTTCGCATGAGCCGACGACCATGTTCTGATCGTGAACTTCGTCGTTGGTGACGATTTCCAGGGTGTAGGACGAGACGTTATTGGCCTGAATCTTGGCTTCGATCTCGGCCTTGAGTTCCTCACAGGATTTCGGTGCCGCGAGGGCCGATGTGGCCAGCGTGCAACAGATAACCGCCAAGGCAAAACGTTTCATGGTTGAAGCTCCCTTAGGGCAGCGCGCAGGGTGATGCGCTGAAGCTGCTGTCATTTATTCGACCACAGTTTTGTCTGTCAGGTTATGTTTCAGGGCAAAAAAAGACCGCAACCTGCGCAAGGGAGCCCGCGAAGGCCGCGATCTTTTATAAGCGATCAACCCATTATCAGCTGACCAACGTCGCATCCAGGCTGATTTTCGCATTCAGCACTTTGGACACCGGGCAGCCTTCTTTGGCCTTGTTGCTCAGTTCCTCGAATTGCGCCTGGGTCGCCCCGGGGATTTTCGCCTTGAGAATCAGCTTTACCGCTGTGATTGCAAAGCCACCGTCTACCTGGTCCAGGGTAACTTCGGCAGTGGTGTCGATACTGTCGGCCTTAAGGTTGGCCTCGCCGAGAATCATTGAAAACGCCATGGAGAAACAGCCCGCGTGAGCCGCGCCGATCAGCTCTTCCGGATTGGTGCCTTTACCCCCTTCGAAACGGGCCTTGAAGCCGTAGGGCGCTTCTCTGAGGACGCCGGTTTCCGTGGAAATCGAGCCGATACCGGTTTTCAGATCACCTTCCCAATGAGCCGATGCTTTCTTTGTGATAGCCATGTCTGCCTCCTCAAGATCCGGCGCGAAACGTCGCGCCTTCGTGGTTTTCGGTTACCAGGGTTCTGAGGATAGACCGTCAGGCAAAGTTCACCTCATCTGATCGGTCCTCTAATCGCGTAGGAATTTTGTCGCTCCTATTGAAACTCGGGTATATGCCCTCATTGCATAGAACACGCTTATAGACTCGGCAGGTTTTCGTTCGTGAAAAAACCTGCTTACCCATTGGAGAAGCAGGTTTATGAAACGACTATCCGATATCAAGTTCTCGACCCTCGATCTGGTGCCCGTGCGGGAGAACGGCAGTGCGGCCCAGTCCCTGCACAATTCCCTGGACCTGGCGCAGCACGTCGAAAAATTCGGCTACAACCGCTTCTGGGTTGCTGAGCACCACAACATGGACGGGATCGCCAGTTCGGCGACCTCGGTCCTGCTGGGTTATTTGGCTGGCGGCACTTCGACCATTCGTGTCGGTTCGGGTGGTGTGATGCTGCCCAACCACGCGCCGCTGGTGATCGCCGAGCAGTTCGGCACCCTTGAAAGTCTGTATCCGGGTCGGATCGACCTGGGCCTGGGGCGTGCCCCCGGCTCCGATCAGATGACCGCCCGCGCTTTGCGTCGTGAGCGCTCCGGCAGTGCCGACGACTTCCCGGAAGACGTGACCGAACTAATGCGCTACCTCGGCCCACGCACGCCAGACCAGCGGATCATTGCCATGCCGGGTACCGGCACTAATGTCCCGATCTGGTTATTGGGTTCGAGCCTGTTCAGTGCCCAACTGGCCGGTGAGCGCGGTTTGCCCTACGCCTTCGCCTCACATTTCGCACCGCGCTTCATGCACGAGGCGATTCGCGTTTACCGCAACCACTTCAAGCCTTCTGCGGTTTTGGATAAGCCTTACGTGATGCTCGGCGTGCCGTTAGTGGCAGCGGATACTGATGAGCAGGCCGATTACCTGGCCACCTCGGTCTACCAGCGGATTCTCGCATTGATGCGTGGCCAGAGCCTGGTGCAACGCCCGCCAGTGAAGACCATGGACGGCTTGTGGCTGCCCCATGAGAAAGAAGCGGTCGGTGATTTCCTTGGCCTTGCGATGGTCGGCAGCCCGCAGAAAATCCGCGCCAAGCTGGAAGTGTTGATCGAACAGACTCAGGCCGATGAGCTCATTTTCACCTGTGACCTGTACGAACATGCCGATCGCCTGCACTCCTATGAATTGCTGGCGCAGGTCATGAAGGGTTGAAGCGCAAACAGCGCTCACAAAAAAGCCGACGCCATTGCGTCGGCTTTTTCATTTTCGAGGGCAGTCAGCCCTGCTTGTAAACGATTTGCCTGGAGCCTTTTTCACAGGTGCCGACGACTTTTCCGTCAGCTGCAGCGCCTTTGTCGACGATCTCCAGTGTGTAATTGGAAATACCCTTGGCATCCAGTTTCGCTGCGATTTCGGCTTTCAGCTCTTCGCACGGTTTGCCCTGGGCAAAGGCTGTTCCCGCAAGGCTCAACAAACCTACTGCCAAAATAAACTTCTTCATCGGTTGCACTCCTTGGTCGGAACAATAGGGTGAGGACATCCAGCCATCGGCCGGAGGCGCTCGCCACGTAGCGCTTTGCCAATCCCTATGGCAGTCGGCCGGCGCGCAAGTTCAGAAGGCTGGCTTAAGCTCAGCTACTGGCAATCCGGAATCCGACTTTGAGCGTCACCTGGAAGTGTGCAGCTTTCCCGTCCTTGATGTGCCCACGGGTTTCGGTCACTTCAAACCATTCCATGTACTTGAGGCTTTTGTTGGCTTCGGCCAGGGCATTGTTGATGGCATCTTCAATGCTGGTGGTGGATGAGCCAACCAGCTCGACTTTCTTGTAGGTGTGATGGTCAGTCATGGCGTTCTCCTAAGGGTGTGAAATACAGCCTAGCAGTGATTTTTTTTATTTCTTCTGTCGACCAATTCGAGGTGGAAGTTCAGATTTACTGCACTTTCTCGAACCCCTGAAGTCCCAACCAACACACGCAACTCAAACAATGCAGGAGAGCCACCATGGCCAATACCTCGTTACGCAAAGCCTCATTGCAAAGCATGGAAGCCGAAATCGAGAGTCTGCTGAAATCGTTGGAAAGCCTGAAGGACGATGCCTCGGACGAGTCGCGTAAAACCCTTAAAACGCTGAAAATCAACGCCGAAAACGCGCTGAAACATTCGCGTCATCTGCTCTCCGATGCTTATGAAGAGGTCAAGGTCAAAACCCGTGAAACCGGGATCGCGACACGTGATTACGCCCAGGAACACCCTTGGACTACCGCCGGTGTCGCCGTTGGTGCATTGGGTCTGCTCGCGGCCTACCTGCTGTGCAAACGCGGTAATTAAGGCGCCTGGCGCAGTTCGTTTTTAAGCCATTGCGCCAATTGCCGAGCGCGCCCGTCCGCGGCGCGCTTGGGTAGCCACAACGCCAGTTGCGCCGGGGTTTCACAGAAACCCCATGGCGCAACCAGGCGACCGGCTTTCAAATCCTCGGCCACCAGCGGCTCGGGCGCGATGGCTACACCCAGTCCGGCCACTGCCGCCTCCAGCAAATAATACAAATGCTCGAACCCCTGACCGTACTTCAACGCCTTGGCGTCGAGGCCGCTTTGCTGTGCCCAACTCGGCCAGGCTTGCGGGCGTGAGGTGGTGTGCAGCAAGGGTTCGGTCAACAGTGCGTTTGCCGGTGCGTTCTGCAGCCTTTCGTAGCCGACGAATCGTGGGCTCATGACCGGGCCGATGCGTTCGCTGGCCAATTCGTAGACCTGCATGTCCGCCGGCCAGGGCGGCTCGGCAAATACCAACAAGGCATCCAGGCCGGGTCGCCGTGGATCGAGATCGCCTTCGCCAGCCGACAGATGCAAACGCAGATCCGGCAGGTCCGCATTGAGCCGCCCCAAACGCGGAATGAACCAGCGCGCCAGCAGGCTGCCCGAGCAGCCGAGTACGAACGGCGCATCGGCGGTGCTTTGGGTCAGTTCGGCGCAAACGCTGCGCAATCGCTCAAAGGCTTCACCGCTGACATCGCGCAAACGGACACCGGCATCTGTGAGTTTCAGGCCGCGTCCTTCCTTGATGAACAGACTCACGCCGAGGTGTTCTTCCAGCACCTTGAGTTGTCGGCTGACCGCACCATGAGTGACGTGCAGCTGTTCGGCGGCCTGACTGACGCTGTTCAGGCGGGCAGTGGCTTCGAAGGCACGAAGGGCGTTCAGTGGAGGAAGGTCGTGGCTCATTGGATCTGTGAGTTTTCCTGACAGGTTGTGGCGATCTTATCGGTTTTCAGTGCGGGATGTCAGGGGTAGAGTGAACCCCATCGTCACCTCTCGAATACAACTGGAGCGACCCATGACCCAGACTAATCTGCGCAACGGCCCCGACGCCAACGGCCTGTTTGGCGCGTTCGGCGGCCGTTACGTCGCCGAAACCCTGATGCCGTTGATCCTCGATCTGGCCCGCGAATACGAAGCGGCCAAGGAAGATCCGGCGTTCAAAGAAGAATTGGCCTACTTCCAGCGTGATTATGTCGGACGTCCAAGCCCACTGTATTTCGCCGAGCGTCTGACCGAGTTCTGTGGCGGCGCGAAGATTTACCTCAAGCGCGAAGAGCTGAACCACACCGGCGCGCACAAGATCAACAACTGCATCGGTCAGATCCTGCTGGCGCGGCGCATGGGCAAAAAACGCATCATTGCTGAGACCGGCGCTGGCATGCACGGCGTGGCGACCGCCACCGTGGCTGCGCGTTTCGGCCTCGATTGCGTGATCTACATGGGCACCACCGACATCGAACGTCAGCAAGCCAACGTGTTTCGCATGAAGCTGCTGGGCGCCGAAGTGATCCCGGTGGTCGCTGGCACCGGCACCCTCAAAGATGCGATGAACGAAGCCCTGCGTGACTGGGTAACCAACGTCGACAGCACCTTCTACCTGATCGGCACCGTGGCCGGCCCACACCCGTATCCCGCCATGGTTCGCGACTTCCAGGCTGTGATCGGCAAGGAAACCCGCGAGCAATTGCAAGCCCAGGAAGGCCGTCTGCCCGACAGCCTGGTGGCGTGCATTGGCGGTGGTTCCAACGCGATGGGCCTGTTCCACCCGTTCCTCGATGACAAGAGCGTCGAGATTATCGGCGTCGAAGCTGCCGGTTATGGCATCGAAACCGGCAAGCACGCGGCCAGCCTGAACGGCGGCGTACCGGGTGTTCTGCACGGCAACCGTACTTTCCTGTTGCAGGACGATGACGGCCAGATCATCGACGCTCATTCGATTTCCGCCGGCCTCGACTATCCGGGTATCGGCCCGGAGCACGCCTGGTTGCATGACATCGGCCGCGTCCAGTACACCTCGGTAACCGACGATGAAGCCCTCGACGCGTTCCACAAATGCTGTCGTCTGGAAGGGATTATTCCTGCACTGGAAAGCGCCCATGCCCTGGCCGAAGTGTTCAAACGCGCACCGACGTTGCCGAAAGATCACTTGATGGTGGTCAACCTGTCTGGCCGTGGTGACAAAGACATGCAGACCGTGATGCACCACATGGAACACTCTCAACAAGAGCAATCCAAGCAGGAGAAACACTGATGAGCCGCCTGCAAACGCGTTTTGCCGAACTCAAGGAACAGAACCGCGCCGCCCTGGTGACCTTCGTGACCGCTGGCGACCCGAGCTACGACACGTCTCTGGCGATTCTCAAAGGCTTGCCGGGAGCGGGTGCCGACGTGATCGAGTTGGGCATGCCCTTCACCGATCCGATGGCCGACGGCCCGGCGATTCAACTGGCCAACATTCGTGCCTTGGGCGCCAAACAGAACCTGGCGAAAACCCTGCAAATGGTTCGCGAGTTCCGCGAAGGCAATAACGAGACGCCGCTGGTGCTGATGGGTTACTTCAACCCGATTCACATGTACGGCGTGCCGCGTTTCATCGCTGAAGCCAAAGAGGCCGGTGTCGATGGCTTGATCGTGGTCGACATGCCGCCGGAGCATAACGGCGAGCTGTGCGACCCGGCACAGGCGGCGGGCCTGGACTTCATTCGTCTGACCACTCCTACGACTGATGACGTGCGCTTGCCGACAGTATTGAACGGCAGCTCCGGCTTTGTTTACTACGTGTCGGTGGCGGGTGTGACCGGCGCGGGCGCGGCGACTCTGGAACATGTCGAAGAAGCCGTCACCCGTCTGCGTCGCCATACCGATTTGCCGATCAGCATCGGTTTTGGTATTCGCACACCGGAGCAAGCGGCGTCCATCGCGCGTCTGGCCGACGGTGTGGTGGTGGGGTCGGCACTGATCGATCACATCGCCAATGCCTCGACGCCGGATCAGGCTGTGGAGGGCGTACTCAGCCTGTGCGCAGCCTTGTCTGAGGGCGTACGTAAAGCGCGGGTCAGCTGAAGGTACCTGATACACAGGAATTAGCGCCTCGCGGCACAGAGTAAAGAGCAAGACCGAGGGCTTCAGGATTACGTTCTGAGGCCCTTTTGCTGTATGGCTGTGAGGATATTGTGCTGATCGCCGTAGGCACCGGAATTGTTTATGAGATTCTTGATGGGGTTTTGTATTGACCCACAGCTAAGCAATCAGGCGACCCACTGTGGCGAGGGAGCTTGCTCCCCCTGGGGCGCGAAGCGGCCCCAAAATCGACCAGGCACCCTATCGCGCCGGCTTTGCCGTCGAACGGGAGCAAGCTCCCTCGCCACAGAGGATTTTGCTTTCTCGGGGGCTTATGCTTCAGGGCAATTCCAACCCACCCGCAGCCTTGTGCAACTTCCTCAGATGTTCGCCAACCTGCTTCAGGTTGGCTTCGTTGGCGGCCATTTCGGCGGCACGACTCGGCTCGAGCAACGCTCTCACTTCCTTGTCGAGATCCCCGGTCAGCGCTTGAAGCTGCTTCTGGCGCAAGCTGCTTTCTGACTCCAGGCGTGTCCATTCATTCGGCTGCGGCAAACCATAACCACCGGTGCCGAGCAGTTCGGCCGGACGGCTGAGGAAGCCGCTGTTGGCGAGAATCTCCTGCAAGGTCGCATTGGCCTTATCCATGCCGCCATTCTTCAATTCCCGAGCGCCCAGATAACGTTGCTTCACTTCGTCCTGGGCCAGCACCATCTGCTGACGGAAACTGGCCTGCTCCAGCAGCAGCAATGCCGCGCTGGTGCGTAAGTCAGCCTGATCAATCCATTTGCGGCGTTCCTCAGCTTTCAAGGACAGCCAGTCTTCGACCTTGTCCTGCTTGATCGGCAAATGCTTTTTCAGCACTTCGAACATCGCTTGATAACGCTCGCGGAAGGAGTCGAAGCGATAGCCCAGACGCAGTGCTTCGCGGGGATCGTCCAGCACGCTGGTGTCTGCCAATCCGCGGCCCTTGAGCACTTCCAGCAAACCGTTGGGCATGATGCTGTCGAGGCCGACCAGTTGCGTATTGTTGGTGCTGCTGCGCAGTAATTTCAGGCCTTCTACCGCACAGTTGTTGGACAGGAAAAAATAGTTGCCGTCGTAACTCCAGTGCATCTCCGCAGCGTGTTCCACCACGTCTTCGATCTCGCTGTGCGACAGGTTCAGCGGCACCGATGCCAGGCTGCGCAGTTCGGTCTTGGTGTATTCGTCGATCACCTGGGCCAGCGGCAAGACAAACAGGCGCGACGGGTATTTACCCACTAGCCCATCCCAGCTCGACAGCTGTAGGTCACCGACGAAGGCGCGGTAGGACAACACCAGATGCTGATCCAGATCCAGTCGACAATCCGGCCCGCGAGGCCGACCCGGTGCACAGATCACCAGTCGCAGCATGCTGTGGCCCCAGCGACTGACCCAGTTCTGGTTGGCTTCTGCCAATAGATAGTCAACCGCGTAAACCCGCTCCGGATCGACCTGACCCAGTGGCTGCTTGGCGAAGTCGTTACCCGCATTGAGGAAGGCGAATGATTGGGCGCACGTATCTTTTGCGGCGGGCGCCCAACCAAAATGTTCTTTGTAGTAGCGATACAGCGCAGGGCGACGGCAGGCATAGCTTGGGTCGAGGAGGAAATACTCCATATTGACCGCGACGAACTCCTTCGGGCTGCTCGTCTCGTAGATGTCCGGGCTGCGGGCAATCTGCCGGTTGTGCTGTTCGCGCTCGCCGCGCCGACCGACGTATTGCGGCCAGCCGGCCAAATCCAGCAGACGAGGGTCATCGCTGAGGGTCCAGCGCCGCTCCGTCTGCCCACGGCATTGATCGGGGATGCCGATCAGCCCGGAGCTGCTGTTACGTTGGGTGCAACGCTGGATCAGCGTGCGCTCGGCAGCTGGCCACAGGCGCGCACGGTCATAAATGTGGGTGAGTTCGTGCAACACCGTGGCGAGCATTTCCCGGCGCACAGTGCCGTGGGGGCGATACGTTTTTTGGGTCGCGGCGCTGCCGTTGGTGAGGCTGGCGAGCAGATTGCGATTCAGGTCCAGCTCGGATACCAGCGACGCCTGACCGTAAGCATCGCTCGGCATGTCGTCGGTCCAGCCGACATCAATGCGCCGGTCCAGTTGCTCGATGAAGCGCGGCGGTAACGCCTGCATGGCTTCATCAAGCAGCGCCTGACTGGCCTGCTGTTGCGCGGGGCTCAGACCGTCGGTCTTGAGCCGTAGTTGCAGGCCGGCCTGAGCCGTATTGCCGAGCAGCAATACAACCCCGGCCAACAGCCAGGCGCCTAGCGACTTCACAGTGCGAGGATAGCTTCGGCGAGAACCTGATCACTGGCGTCGCGGGCTTCCGGTACGCGGGTGCGCAAGGTGTCGAAGGCCGCTTCCAGGTGCGCGCCGCGGATTTCACCGTCGCTGGCGACGAAACTGGCCGCATCGTCGTGGGCTTCACGGACAATTTTCGAATCACGGATGGACGTGGTGGTATCGGACGTGAAATCAAGCGTGCGTTGGGAGGCACGAATGATGATGTTACTGGTGGCTACCAGGGTGTGCGCTTGGGCCACGTCGGCCAACAACAGCAGGCCAAGGGTGGCAGCAATCAGCGGGCTACGCATGGAACGACTCCGGAGGAACAAGGGATAACTATTGGACGAGAATTGCCTCTGCCAGTTCAAGGTCGCTGGCATGAAGTTTTGGCTGGGTCCGACGCAGGTAAATCAAGGCGGCCTCCAGTTGCGATCCTCGCAGTTGACCGTCACTGGCAATGAACGCGGCAGCGTCATCCCGGGCGGCGATCAGCAGTTTATGGTCGAAGGGTGCGGAGCTCACCATGCTGGAGGCATAACCACTGGCCACGGTGCCTTGCGTAGATAGGTTGAAAGCGTCGAAGGCATCGGCCGAACCCGACCAGCAAGCCGCAAGAAAAACCGCAGTGATCGAAAGATTGGAAAGAAAACGCATGAGACTCGATAGCTGAAAGCGAGTCCCAAGGCTAGCGTAATGCCCGGGCTAGAGCCAGTGCCGAAACATTGGGACACGACGGGCGTGTCCCACTTCCGAGCTGTCGCTTAGATCGTCAGGATGGCTTGGGCCAGCTGTGCGTCGGTCGCATTCAGTTGTGGAGTCTGTTGGCGGATATGGTCGAGCGCGCTTTCCAGTTTCACGCCACGAATAGCGCCTTCACTGGCGACGAAGCTGGCGGCATCGTCACGAGCAGCACGGACGATTTTGTCGTCGCGAAAGGAAGACGAGACATCCGACGTTGCGTCAGAGGACGCCTTCAGTCCACCAACAATGGAATCGGTGGTCACGATAAAACTGGTGGCGTGGGAATTGGCAGCAACGGCAAGCAGGGCGGCAGCGCTGAGCAGACGTAGACGGGACATGGGGTAGCTCCTTTGGATAGACCGATTTAGAGGTGGCTCGGGATCAGACGCCTGTCGTAAAGCGTTCGCCACGTTCTATCTGGATATTAGGCCTGTGCACCTCGGTTAGAACAGTCCTGTCTGTTAATGGAGAAAGCTAGCGCCAGAAGGGTTTGTCTACTTCGTTGAGGCGGTCGGCATGCTGATGCCCAAATCCGAGAGCTGTTGATCATTGAGTTGGCCCAGTAACCGTCGGGTGCGAGCCCTTTCCAGGCTGTCGGTGAGCGCTCTCGGTAATCCTCGAAGCCTTGGCCAAGCGGGGCTTCGCTTGAGGTATGACGATCGAAACATTTAGTAAGTTATTTATGGGCGCAGTCCTTTTGCCAACGTGTCGGGATTCAATGGTGAACCCCCTTACGCCTGCGGGCACAGACTCACTCCGATGAAATTGTACTTGTTCAACTGGTACAAATCATAAACTGTACCTATTGGTGGTTTTCTCTTCTGTACGGCCGAATATGAAAGCTCCAAAACGACAAAACCCGTCGTGGTTTCCCACGACGGGTTTTGTTTGTTCAATTCGGGTGCTGGCGGTGGATCCGGAGGATCAGAGCCAGCGACGCTAACTTAGCGCCAGAACGGCTTGCTCAGCTCTTCGTAGCGTTGTGCTTCGCTAATCCCGGCATCAGCCAGCAGACGCGAATCCAGACGAGCCAGTTGATGGCGGCTGGTAATGCGGCGCTGCCACAGCATCAGGTTGGCGATAACGCGCAGAGGCATGGAAGCCTGGGTTTTTGCAGCAGTATCTTCGAAGAACAGTTCGGAACTGAGTGTACGTTCCATGGTTGACATCCTTCCGCTTATGGCGGGATTAGGTAGTGGTTTAACTGATGCCAATGATCCTCTCGTTTGGCCAGTCTCTGTAGATACAGTTGACCTGTATTGTGAGCGACCAGTTAACTGTTAAAAGGCAGTGTACTGGTCGAAATTGAGGCAACTGTACCTGTCCGCACTGATACGGTGCATTTTTGCTCAATTCTGCGCAAAGGGTAGGAAAATACTGTAGGAAAAGACCGGTACAGCAGTACAGTTTTTGGCAGTGTGGAGTGTTATCACCGCGAGCTGACGAAACTGTGTTTGCGTCAGCTGCAATCTGTATCAATTACACCGCCAGCATGCGCCCGGTTTCTTCCAGGTTTATGTGCCAACTCAGGGCATCGCGAAGGATGTGCGGGGTATGCCCGCCGACTGCGCAAGCGGCAGTGAAGTAGTCATTCAAGGCTGGTCGATAGTCCGGGTGAACGCAGTTGTCGATGATGACCCGGGCGCGCTCACGCGGGGCCAGGCCACGCAAGTCGGCCAGGCCTACCTCGGTCACGAGAATGTCGACGTCATGTTCTGTGTGGTCGACGTGGCTGACCATGGGGACCACGCTGGAAATCGCGCCACCCTTGGCAATCGACTTGGTGACAAAGATCGCCAGGTGCGCATTGCGCGCGAAATCGCCTGAGCCGCCGATGCCATTCATCATCCGCGTGCCGCATACGTGGGTGGAGTTGACGTTGCCGTACAGGTCGAACTCCAGAGCAGTGTTGACGCCAATAATGCCCAAGCGCCGCACCACTTCGGGATGGTTCGAGATTTCCTGGGGGCGCAGCACCAGCTTGTCCTTATAGTGCTCCAGATTCCCGAATACATCGGCATTGCGCCGGCTCGACAGGGTGATCGAACTGCCGGAAGCAAAGCTCAGCTTGCCGGCGTCGATTAGGTCGAAAGTCGAATCCTGCAGCACTTCGGAGTACATGGTCAGGTCTTCGAACGGCGAGTCGATCAAGCCGCACATCACCGAATTGGCGATGGTGCCGATACCGGCTTGCAGCGGGCCGAGCTTGTTGGTCATGCGCCCGGCAGCCACTTCTTGTTTGAAGAAATCGATCAGGTGATCAGCGATGGCCTGAGTGTCACTGTCCGGCGGCAAGACAGTGGACGGCGAGTCAGACTGATTAGTGATCACGATCGCGACGATCTTTTCTGGCGGTATCGGGATGGCGGTGCTGCCGATGCGGTCGTCTACCTTCACCAGCGGAATAGGCGTACGGGTCGGCCGATAGGTCGGGATATAGATGTCGTGCAAACCTTCGAGATTCGGGTTGTGAGCCAGATTAATCTCGACGATCACGTGTTTGGCGAAAATCGCGAAACTGGCCGAGTTGCCTACCGAGGTGGTCGGCACGATATGGCCCTGCTCGGTGATTGCCACGGCTTCGATCACTGCGATGTCCGGTAGCTTGAGTTGTTGGTTACGCAGTAGCTCTACGGTTTCCGACAGGTGCTGGTCGATGAACATGACCTCGCCGGCATTGATCGCCTTGCGCAGGGTGCTGTCCACCTGGAACGGCATACGTCGCGACAGTACGCCGGCTTCAGTCAGTTGTTTGTCGAGGTCGTTGCCCAGGCTGGCACCGGTCATCAGGGTGATTTTCAGCGGTGCGACCTTGGCACGCTCGGCCAGGGCATGAGGCACGGCCTTGGCTTCGCCGGCTCGGGTAAAGCCACTCATGCCGACTGTCATGCCGTCCTGAATCAGAGCGGCAGCGTCGGAGGCGCTCATTACCTTGTCCAACAATGAAGGCAAGCGAATACGGTCACGGTACATAATTGTTTTCTCGGGGCAACGGAAGCAAGGTACGCAGTCTAGTGAATTTGATCAGTGCCCGTCCCGCTACCAAGGTCGCATTCGAGGCGTCTATTCTGGGTCTTTCAGGCAAAACACCGTTACAGGATCGGTAACAGCCACAAACAAAAACGCCCCGACGAGTCGGGGCGTTCAGGTTGCCGAAGGGTGTTACTCGACGGCTTTAACCATGTCTTCGATGACTTTCTTGGCATCGCCGAAAACCATCATGGTCTTGTCCAGGTAGAACAGTTCGTTGTCCAGACCGGCATAGCCGCTGGCCATCGAGCGCTTGTTGACGATGACGGTCTTGGCTTTGTAGGCCTCGAGGATCGGCATGCCGGCAATCGGCGATTTTGGATCGTTCTTCGCCGCCGGGTTGACCACATCGTTGGCGCCAAGCACCAGCACCACGTCGGTCTGACCGAACTCGGAGTTGATGTCTTCCATCTCGAACACTTGCTCGTAAGGTACTTCGGCCTCGGCCAGCAGGACGTTCATGTGGCCTGGCATCCGCCCGGCGACCGGGTGGATCGCAAACTTCACAGTGACACCACGGTGAGTCAACTTCTCCGCCAGTTCCATCAGCGAGTGCTGGGCACGTGCCACCGCCAGGCCATAGCCCGGCACGATGATCACGGTGTCGGCGTTGGTCAGCAGGAACGCGGCGTCATCGGACGAGCCGGACTTCACCGGACGAGCTTCCTTGGCGCCGGCGGGGCCTGCGGTTTCCGTTGCACCGCCGAAACCGCCTAGCAGTACGTTGAAGAACGAGCGGTTCATCGCTTTGCACATGATGTACGAGAGGATTGCACCGGAAGAGCCCACCAGCGAACCGGCGATGATCAGCATCGAGTTGTTCAGCGAGAAGCCGATACCCGCTGCTGCCCAACCGGAATAGCTGTTGAGCATCGACACCACCACGGGCATATCGGCACCGCCGATCGGGATGATGATCAGCACGCCCATCACGAAGGCCAGGGCCAGCATCAGGGCGAAGGCGCCGAGGTTGCCGGTCAGCATGAAAGTGATGCCCAGGCCGAGCGTCGCCAGGCCCAACACCAGGTTCAACTTGTGTTGACCGCTGAACTGTACCGGTGCGCCCTGGAACAGACGGAACTTGTACTTGCCCGAGAGCTTGCCGAAGGCAATTACCGAACCGGAGAAGGTGATGGCACCAATCGCTGCGCCAAGGAACAGTTCCATGCGGTTACCGGCCGGAATCGAATCACCTAGCTGTTTGACGATGCCCAGCGACTGCGGCTCGACCACCGCCGCAATGGCGATGAACACTGCGGCCAGACCGATCATGCTGTGCATGAAGGCGACCAGTTCCGGCATCTTGGTCATTTCAACGCGTTTGGCCATGATCGAACCGGCCGTGCCGCCGACCAGCAGGCCGACGATGACGTAGCCGATCCCGGCGGTGGCCAGCTCTGCGCCGAGCTTATAGATGAGGCCCACGGTGGTCAGGATGGCCAGCGCCATGCCAAGCATGCCGAACAGGTTGCCGCGCCGCGATGTAGTCGGGTGCGACAGGCCTTTGAGGGCCTGGATGAAGCAGATCGACGCGATCAGGTAGAGCGTCGTTACAAGATTCATGCTCATTACTTAGGCGCCTCTTCTTTTACTGCTTTCGGGGCTTTTTTCTTGAACATCTCAAGCATGCGACGCGTTACCAGAAAACCACCGAACACGTTCACCGCCGCCAGAGCTACCGCCAGGGTGCCCATGGTCTTGCCCAGTGGCGTCACGGTCAAAGCCGCCGCCAGCATGGCGCCGACGATCACAATCGCCGAAATGGCGTTGGTCACCGCCATCAATGGTGTGTGCAGTGCAGGTGTAACGTTCCAGACCACGTGATAACCGACATAAATCGCCAGCACGAAGATGATCAGGTTGTAGATACCGGGGGAGATAAGCTCTTCCATCGTCTGAATCCCTGCTTAGGCGTTTTTGCGGATGACTTGGCCGTCGCGGCACATCAGGCACGCAGCGACGATGTCGTCTTCTAGGTTCACTTCGAACTGGCCTTCTTTGTTGAAGACCAGCTTCAGGAAGTCCAGCAGGTTGCGCGCGTACAGAGCCGAAGCATCGGCCGCGACTGCGCCGGCCAGATTGGTCGGGCCGCAAATGGTCACGCCATTTTCGACGACCACCTGATCGGCCACGGTCAGCGGGCAGTTGCCGCCCTGGGCTGCCGCGAGGTCGATGACCACCGAGCCGGGCTTCATCTGCGCCACGGTTTCGGCGCTCAACAGCGTCGGCGCCTTGCGGCCCGGGATCAGTGCGGTGGTGATGACGATGTCAGCCTGCTTGGCGCGTTCATGCACGGCCAAGGCCTGGCGCTGCATCCAGCTAGCCGGCATTGGGCGCGCGTAACCGCCGACACCGACGGCGCATTCGCGCTCTTCATCGGTTTCGTACGGCACATCGACGAATTTCGCACCCAGAGATTCGATCTGTTCCTTCACCGCAGGACGCACGTCGGACGCTTCGATGACTGCACCCAGACGTTTCGCCGTGGCAATCGCCTGCAAACCGGCTACGCCAGCGCCGAGAATCAGCACGCGCGCCGCTTTCACGGTGCCCGCAGCCGTCATCAGCATCGGCATGAAGCGTGGATAGTAGTGGGCGGCCAACAACACGGATTTATAACCGGCAATGTTCGCCTGAGAGGACAGCACATCCAGGCTCTGTGCGCGGGAGGTGCGCGGCGCGGCTTCCAGCGCAAACGCAGTAATGCCGCACTCGGCCAGTTTGGCAATGGTTTCATTGCTGAACGGGTTGAGCATGCCCACCACTACGGTGCCGCTCTTGATCAGCGTCAGCTCACTATCGCTGGGGGCTACCACCTTGAGAATCAGCTCGGCGCCAAACGCATCATTGGCGCTGCCAATGGTTGCGCCTGCCGCTTCATAAGCACTGTCGACAACGCTGGCATTAATGCCGGCGCCGCTTTGCACAGTGACTTTATGACCCTGGCCGATCAGCTTCTTGATGGTTTCCGGGGTTGCAGCAACCCGTGTTTCACCCGTCTGGGTTTCGAGAGGAACACCAATGTGCACGTCAAATCTCCTGCGTGATCTTATTGAGTAAACCCAGGCACTTCGGATGGTGCGACTGGGGCGGCCGATCAGCACGATCCCGCCAAAATCAGGGCGGGGCGCGGCATTTTGCAGGCGAACTTTGTGCCCTTCAAGGGATTATGACGGGTGACGGAAAATTAACTACAAGTCACCCCGTGACCGAATGTCGCACCGATCCGTTCAATCCCTTGCAAGCCGTGGCTTGTGAGGATTATGTCCAAAATTCAAGAATTTACACATCGGCCCGGTGAATGAGTTGTCATTGCCTACCAATAGAGGCTCAAGGCCACGTATTCAGGCCTTTGTAGGACGTTTGTGCTACTCCTCAGTACAGTCTGCCAATATGCGACAAATACTTACATCTGTAGTGCTTTTGTCTTCCTGACTACGGGGTCAGCTAACAGGCGGAGCCTTTATCCTTCTAGGCTGTAGCCTTGTGCCTGATTCACCAGCCAATCGCGAAACGCCTTTAAAGAGGCTGATTCGACTTTTCGCTCGGGAATCATCAGGTAGTAGGCCTTAATGCTCGATAGTGCCTGGGCGTTCGCAATCACCAGGCGCTTCTCTGCCAATTCGCGCTGAATCAGGAACGGTGGAATCAGCGCGATCCCCATATCGTGCATCGCAGCTTGAGCAAGCATGGAGAATAGCTCGTAACGCGGCCCTGTCATGTCTCGCGGGATATTCAGGTTTTGAGAGTTGAACCACTGGCGCCAGGCATAAGGGCGTGTGGTCTGCTGAAGCAGGGGCAGTTCGGCGATTTCACTGGGGGTCAGGTTGGTTTTTTTTCCCAGTAACGTGGGGCTGCACACCGGCATCGGATTTTCGCCCATTAGCCTGTGGGATTCGGTACCCGACCAATCGGCGTCGCCGAAATAGATCGCGGCATCGAATTCGGTGTCGGCAAACAGGAAGGGGCGGGTGCGGTTTGTGAGGTTGACCGTCACTTCCGGATGTTTGTGCTGAAAATCCTTGAGTCGCGGCAACAGCCATTGAGTGCCGAAGGTTGGCACCACCGCCAGCTCGATCACGTTGGCGCCTTGCTGGCCCATCACTGACAAGGTGTCCCGTTCGACCGCGTCGAGTTGGGTGGCCACTCGGCGGCTGTAGGAAAGCCCGGCCTCCGTCAGCTTCACTCCGCGCCGGGAGCGTCGGAATAGTTCGACGCTAAGGAACTCCTCTAGGCTGGCGATCTGTCGGCAAATCGCTCCCTGCGTGAGGGAAAGTTCCTGGGCGGCCTTGGTAAAGCTCTCGTGGCGCGCTGCCGCTTCAAAACTGATCAGGGCAGTTGTACTGGGGATCTTCCGGCGCATGTACATCAACCTCACTAATACATCGCATATGAGCTATTTTTCGACGTTACGGAGTGAGAAATTAGCACAACAGTATGCAAAATCCTCGTTTGTCGTGAAGCCGAAGCCGGCCTAGGATCACTCCACGTTATTTGACCCGATTCGAGAGGACTCACTCATGGGCGGTAAAGCTAGCTTCAACTGGATTGATCCTCTGCTGCTGGATCAACAGCTCACTGAAGAAGAACGCATGATTCGCGACACCGCTCAGCAATTCGCTCAGCAGAAGCTCGCGCCGCGCGTTCTCGAAGCTTTCCGTCATGAGAAGACCGACCCGGCGATCTTCCGCGAGATGGGTGAAGTGGGTCTGTTGGGCGCGACCATTCCTGAGCAATACGGTGGCAGCGGCCTGAGCTACGTCAGTTACGGTCTGATTGCCCGTGAGGTCGAGCGTGTCGACTCTGGCTATCGCTCCATGATGAGCGTGCAGTCCTCGCTGGTCATGGTGCCGATCAACGAATTCGGTACCGAAGCACAGAAGCAGAAATACCTGTCGAAGCTGGCTTCGGGTGAATGGATCGGTTGCTTCGGTCTGACTGAGCCTGACCACGGTTCCGACCCGGGTGCGATGATTACTCGTGCACGCAAAGTGGAAGGCGGCTACAGCCTCACCGGCAGCAAAATGTGGATCACCAACAGCCCGATCGCCGATGTGTTCGTGGTTTGGGGCAAGGACGACGCGGGCGACATTCGTGGTTTTGTTCTGGAGAAGGGCTGGAAAGGTCTGAGTGCACCGGTGATTCACGGCAAGGTTGGCCTGCGTGCATCCATCACCGGCGAGATCGTCATGGACAACGTATTTGTCCCTGAAGAGAATATCTTCCCGGATGTCCGGGGCTTGAAAGGTCCTTTTACCTGCCTTAACTCGGCGCGTTACGGCATTTCCTGGGGCGCACTGGGCGCTGCCGAGTTCTGCTGGCACACCGCTCGTCAGTACACCCTGGATCGTAAGCAGTTTGGTCGTCCATTGGCGGCCACGCAGTTGATCCAGAAGAAGCTGGCGGACATGCAGACCGAAATCACCATGGCGCTGCAAGGCTGCCTGCGTCTGGGTCGTATGAAGGATGAAGGCACGGCTGCCGTCGAAATCACTTCGATGATGAAGCGCAACTCCTGTGGCAAATCCCTGGATATTGCCCGCATGGCGCGCGACATGCTGGGTGGCAACGGCATCTCCGATGAGTTCGGTGTCGCTCGGCACCTGGTCAACCTGGAAGTGGTGAATACCTATGAAGGTACGCATGATGTCCACGCGCTGATCCTCGGTCGCGCGCAGACCGGCATCCAGGCGTTCTATTAATAGGAGAACGGCCATGGGCGCGCTTTCGCATCTACGGGTACTGGATTTGTCGCGGGTGCTTGCCGGGCCTTGGGCCGGGCAGATCCTGGCGGACCTTGGCGCCGAAGTCATCAAGGTCGAGCGCCCGGGCAATGGCGATGACACGCGCGCCTGGGGACCTCCGTTCCTTAAAGACGCCTATGGCGAGAACACCAGCGAGGCGGCCTATTACTTGTCCGCCAACCGCAACAAGCAATCAGTAACCATCGACTTCACGCGGCCAGAGGGGCAGCAGCTCGTGCGTGAGCTGGCGGCGAAGTCGGACATCCTCATTGAAAACTTCAAGGTCGGTGGTCTGGCGGCTTATGGGCTGGACTATGAGTCGCTCAAGGCAATTAATCCGAAGCTGATCTATTGCTCGATCACTGGATTCGGTCAGACAGGTCCGTATGCCAAGCGTGCGGGTTATGACTTCATGATCCAGGGCTTGGGCGGTCTGATGAGCTTGACCGGTCGTCCCGAAGGAGATGAAGGTGCGGGCCCGGTGAAAGTCGGTGTGGCGCTAACAGATATTTTGACCGGTCTCTATTCAACGGTAGCGATCCTGGCGGCCTTGGCTCATCGGGCTCAGGGCGGTGGCGGGCAGCATATAGACATGGCATTGCTGGATGTTCAGGTGGCTTGTCTGGCCAATCAGGCGATGAACTACCTGACTACAGGCGTTGCGCCTAAACGCCTGGGCAACGCTCACCCGAATATCGTGCCTTATCAGGACTTTCCTACGGCCGATGGCGATTTCATCCTCACCGTGGGGAACGATGGGCAGTTCCGCAAGTTTGCGCAGGTGGCTGGTCAGCCGCAGTGGGTGGATGATCCGCGTTTTTCGACCAACAAATTGCGGGTGGCTAACAGGGCAGTATTGATTCCGCTGATCCGTCAGGCGACGGTGTTCAAGACTACTGCCGAATGGGTGGCGCAGCTGGAGCAGGCAGGTGTGCCATGCGGACCGATCAATGATCTGGCTCAGATGTTTGCCGATCCTCAGGTTCAGGCGCGGGGGTTGGCCATTGAGCTGCCTCATGCTTTGGCCGGGATGGTGCCGCAGGTTGCGAGCCCGATTCGTCTGTCCGAGACTCCGGTGGAGTACCGTAGTGCGCCTCCTTTGTTGGGTGAGCACACGCTGGAGGTTCTGCAGCGGGTGTTGGGTCTGGATGTCGGCGTGGTTGCTGGATTTAAGGCGTCTGGAGTGCTCTGAGCATTCCTTCTATATAGCAGGGCTGGTTTTGCTCTCCTATATAGAGGGAAATGCGCAGTTTTCCGGCTTTGCGCAAGTTATTGATAGAAAAGCGTAATCAGGGGTTGACGGCAGATTCTGGAAGTCTATAATTCGCCCCACTTCCGGCGCAGTCGAAACGGAAAACTCCTTGGTAAACAAAGAGTTACGCAGTTTTCGACAGCGGTTACGCTTCAGTTCATCGAAGCCAGAAGGAGTTGGTAAGGCCGTGTGTTTTCGCCTTATTGACGGTTCGATCATCTCGGTCGAAAGCGGAGAAAAAGAGGTGTTGACAGCAGCGAGTAACGCTGTAGAATTCGCCTCCCGCTAACGAGAGATCGGAAGCGCAAGTGGTTGAAGTTGCAAGGGAAACTTTGAAAGCTTCTGAAAATAACCGCTTGACAGCAACAGAGGCTGCTGTAGAATGCGCGCCTCGGTTGAGACGAAAGATCTTAACCAACCGCTCTTTAACAACTGAATCAAGCAATTCGTGTGGGTGCTTGTGGAGTCAGACTGATAGTCAACAAGATTATCAGCATCACAAGTTACTCCGCGAGAAATCAAAGATGTAACCAACGATTGCTGAGCCAAGTTTAGGGTTTCTTAAAAACCCAAAGATGTTTGAACTGAAGAGTTTGATCATGGCTCAGATTGAACGCTGGCGGCAGGCCTAACACATGCAAGTCGAGCGGCAGCACGGGTACTTGTACCTGGTGGCGAGCGGCGGACGGGTGAGTAATGCCTAGGAATCTGCCTGGTAGTGGGGGATAACGCTCGGAAACGGACGCTAATACCGCATACGTCCTACGGGAGAAAGCAGGGGACCTTCGGGCCTTGCGCTATCAGATGAGCCTAGGTCGGATTAGCTAGTTGGTGAGGTAATGGCTCACCAAGGCGACGATCCGTAACTGGTCTGAGAGGATGATCAGTCACACTGGAACTGAGACACGGTCCAGACTCCTACGGGAGGCAGCAGTGGGGAATATTGGACAATGGGCGAAAGCCTGATCCAGCCATGCCGCGTGTGTGAAGAAGGTCTTCGGATTGTAAAGCACTTTAAGTTGGGAGGAAGGGCAGTTACCTAATACGTATCTGTTTTGACGTTACCGACAGAATAAGCACCGGCTAACTCTGTGCCAGCAGCCGCGGTAATACAGAGGGTGCAAGCGTTAATCGGAATTACTGGGCGTAAAGCGCGCGTAGGTGGTTCGTTAAGTTGGATGTGAAATCCCCGGGCTCAACCTGGGAACTGCATTCAAAACTGACGAGCTAGAGTATGGTAGAGGGTGGTGGAATTTCCTGTGTAGCGGTGAAATGCGTAGATATAGGAAGGAACACCAGTGGCGAAGGCGACCACCTGGACTGATACTGACACTGAGGTGCGAAAGCGTGGGGAGCAAACAGGATTAGATACCCTGGTAGTCCACGCCGTAAACGATGTCAACTAGCCGTTGGGAGCCTTGAGCTCTTAGTGGCGCAGCTAACGCATTAAGTTGACCGCCTGGGGAGTACGGCCGCAAGGTTAAAACTCAAATGAATTGACGGGGGCCCGCACAAGCGGTGGAGCATGTGGTTTAATTCGAAGCAACGCGAAGAACCTTACCAGGCCTTGACATCCAATGAACTTTCCAGAGATGGATTGGTGCCTTCGGGAGCATTGAGACAGGTGCTGCATGGCTGTCGTCAGCTCGTGTCGTGAGATGTTGGGTTAAGTCCCGTAACGAGCGCAACCCTTGTCCTTAGTTACCAGCACGTCATGGTGGGCACTCTAAGGAGACTGCCGGTGACAAACCGGAGGAAGGTGGGGATGACGTCAAGTCATCATGGCCCTTACGGCCTGGGCTACACACGTGCTACAATGGTCGGTACAGAGGGTTGCCAAGCCGCGAGGTGGAGCTAATCCCAGAAAACCGATCGTAGTCCGGATCGCAGTCTGCAACTCGACTGCGTGAAGTCGGAATCGCTAGTAATCGCGAATCAGAATGTCGCGGTGAATACGTTCCCGGGCCTTGTACACACCGCCCGTCACACCATGGGAGTGGGTTGCACCAGAAGTAGCTAGTCTAACCTTCGGGAGGACGGTTACCACGGTGTGATTCATGACTGGGGTGAAGTCGTAACAAGGTAGCCGTAGGGGAACCTGCGGCTGGATCACCTCCTTAATCGACGACATCAGCTGCTCCATAAGTTCCCACACGAATTGCTTGATTCATTGAAGAAGACGATAAGAAGCAGCCCGAAATTGGGTCTGTAGCTCAGTTGGTTAGAGCGCACCCCTGATAAGGGTGAGGTCGGCAGTTCGAATCTGCCCAGACCCACCAATTTTGTGTGGGAAACGCCTGTAGAAATACGGGGCCATAGCTCAGCTGGGAGAGCGCCTGCCTTGCACGCAGGAGGTCAACGGTTCGATCCCGTTTGGCTCCACCACTACTGCTTCTGTTTGTTGAAAGCTTAGAAATGAGCATTCCACCAAGACGGTGATGAATGTTGATTTCTAGTCTTTGATTAGATCGTTCTTTAAAAATTTGGGTATGTGATAGAAAGATAGACTGAACGTTACTTTCACTGGTAACGGATCAGGCTAAGGTAAAATTTGTGAGTTTAATCGCGAATTTTCGGCGAATGTCGTCTTCACAGTATAACCAGATTGCTTGGGGTTATATGGTCAAGTGAAGAAGCGCATACGGTGGATGCCTTGGCAGTCAGAGGCGATGAAAGACGTGGTAGCCTGCGAAAAGCTTCGGGGAGTCGGCAAACAGACTTTGATCCGGAGATGTCTGAATGGGGGAACCCACCTAACATAAGTTAGGTATCTTAAGCTGAATACATAGGCTTAAGAAGCGAACCAGGGGAACTGAAACATCTAAGTACCCTGAGGAAAAGAAATCAACCGAGATTCCCTTAGTAGTGGCGAGCGAACGGGGACTAGCCCTTAAGTGGCTTTGAGATTAGCGGAACGCTCTGGAAAGTGCGGCCATAGTGGGTGATAGCCCTGTACGCGAAAATCTCTTGGTCATGAAATCGAGTAGGACGGAGCACGAGAAACTTTGTCTGAATATGGGGGGACCATCCTCCAAGGCTAAATACTACTGACTGACCGATAGTGAACTAGTACCGTGAGGGAAAGGCGAAAAGAACCCCGGAGAGGGGAGTGAAATAGATCCTGAAACCGTATGCGTACAAGCAGTGGGAGCCCACTTTGTTGGGTGACTGCGTACCTTTTGTATAATGGGTCAGCGACTTATTTTCAGTGGCGAGCTTAACCGAATAGGGGAGGCGTAGCGAAAGCGAGTCTTAATAGGGCGTCTAGTCGCTGGGAATAGACCCGAAACCGGGCGATCTATCCATGGGCAGGTTGAAGGTTGGGTAACACTAACTGGAGGACCGAACCGACTACCGTTGAAAAGTTAGCGGATGACCTGTGGATCGGAGTGAAAGGCTAATCAAGCTCGGAGATAGCTGGTTCTCCTCGAAAGCTATTTAGGTAGCGCCTCATGTATCACTGTAGGGGGTAGAGCACTGTTTCGGCTAGGGGGTCATCCCGACTTACCAAACCGATGCAAACTCCGAATACCTACAAGTGCCGAGCATGGGAGACACACGGCGGGTGCTAACGTCCGTCGTGAAAAGGGAAACAACCCAGACCGTCAGCTAAGGTCCCAAAGTTATGGTTAAGTGGGAAACGATGTGGGAAGGCTTAGACAGCTAGGAGGTTGGCTTAGAAGCAGCCACCCTTTAAAGAAAGCGTAATAGCTCACTAGTCGAGTCGGCCTGCGCGGAAGATGTAACGGGGCTCAAACCATACACCGAAGCTACGGGTATCACTTAGGTGATGCGGTAGAGGAGCGTTCTGTAAGCCTGTGAAGGTGAGTTGAGAAGCTTGCTGGAGGTATCAGAAGTGCGAATGCTGACATGAGTAACGACAATGGGTGTGAAAAACACCCACGCCGAAAGACCAAGGTTTCCTGCGCAACGTTAATCGACGCAGGGTTAGTCGGTCCCTAAGGCGAGGCTGAAAAGCGTAGTCGATGGAAAACAGGTTAATATTCCTGTACTTCTGGTTATTGCGATGGAGGGACGGAGAAGGCTAGGCCAGCTTGGCGTTGGTTGTCCAAGTTTAAGGTGGTAGGCTGGAATCTTAGGTAAATCCGGGATTCTAAGGCCGAGAGCTGATGACGAGTGTACTTTTAGTACACGAAGTGGTTGATGCCATGCTTCCAAGAAAAGCTTCTAAGCTTCAGGTAACCAGGAACCGTACCCCAAACCGACACAGGTGGTTGGGTAGAGAATACCAAGGCGCTTGAGAGAACTCGGGTGAAGGAACTAGGCAAAATGGCACCGTAACTTCGGGAGAAGGTGCGCCGGTGAGGGTGAAGCATTTACTGCGTAAGCCCACGCCGGTCGAAGATACCAGGCCGCTGCGACTGTTTATTAAAAACACAGCACTCTGCAAACACGAAAGTGGACGTATAGGGTGTGACGCCTGCCCGGTGCCGGAAGGTTAATTGATGGGGTTAGCTAACGCGAAGCTCTTGATCGAAGCCCCGGTAAACGGCGGCCGTAACTATAACGGTCCTAAGGTAGCGAAATTCCTTGTCGGGTAAGTTCCGACCTGCACGAATGGCGTAACGATGGCGGCGCTGTCTCCACCCGAGACTCAGTGAAATTGAAATCGCTGTGAAGATGCAGTGTATCCGCGGCTAGACGGAAAGACCCCGTGAACCTTTACTATAGCTTTGCACTGGACTTTGAATTTGCTTGTGTAGGATAGGTGGGAGGCTTTGAAGCGTGGACGCCAGTTCGCGTGGAGCCAACCTTGAAATACCACCCTGGCAACTTTGAGGTTCTAACTCAGGTCCGTTATCCGGATCGAGGACAGTGTATGGTGGGTAGTTTGACTGGGGCGGTCTCCTCCTAAAGAGTAACGGAGGAGTACGAAGGTGCGCTCAGACCGGTCGGAAATCGGTCGTAGAGTATAAAGGCAAAAGCGCGCTTGACTGCGAGACAGACACGTCGAGCAGGTACGAAAGTAGGTCTTAGTGATCCGGTGGTTCTGTATGGAAGGGCCATCGCTCAACGGATAAAAGGTACTCCGGGGATAACAGGCTGATACCGCCCAAGAGTTCATATCGACGGCGGTGTTTGGCACCTCGATGTCGGCTCATCACATCCTGGGGCTGAAGCCGGTCCCAAGGGTATGGCTGTTCGCCATTTAAAGTGGTACGCGAGCTGGGTTTAGAACGTCGTGAGACAGTTCGGTCCCTATCTGCCGTGGACGTTTGAGATTTGAGAGGGGCTGCTCCTAGTACGAGAGGACCGGAGTGGACGAACCTCTGGTGTTCCGGTTGTCACGCCAGTGGCATTGCCGGGTAGCTATGTTCGGAATAGATAACCGCTGAAAGCATCTAAGCGGGAAACTAGCCTCAAGATGAGATCTCACTGGGACCTTGAGTCCCCTGAAGGGCCGTCGAAGACTACGACGTTGATAGGTTGGGTGTGTAAGCGCTGTGAGGCGTTGAGCTAACCAATACTAATTGCCCGTGAGGCTTGACCATATAACACCCAAGCAATTTGCTGACCTGAGAAGGCACCAGATTGCGGTGTGTGAAGACGAAACGAACCGAAAGTTTGTGACACTCACGAAACACCAGATCTATCACATACCCATTCGCTGGAGCGTGATCTCGCAAGAGAGAACGACCTGGCTACCGAATTTCTTGACGACCATAGAGCATTGGAACCACCTGATCCCATCCCGAACTCAGCAGTGAAACGATGCATCGCCGATGGTAGTGTGGGGTTTCCCCATGTGAGAGTAGGTCATCGTCAAGATTAAATTCCGAAACCCCTATCTGCGTATGCAGGTAGGGGTTTTGTTTTAGTAGAAGTCACCGTTTTTGCTGGCACGTTACCGCTGTAACGGGCTGGTCACAGAATTTCTTGACGACCATAGAGCATTGGAACCACCTGATCCCATCCCGAACTCAGCAGTGAAACGATGCATCGCCGATGGTAGTGTGGGGTTTCCCCATGTGAGAGTAGGTCATCGTCAAGATTGAATTCCGAAACCCCTGTCTGCTTATGCAGACAGGGGTTTTGTCTTTCTAGGGCCATAGAAACTTCAATCCGGAACGGGTCAGATCCAGGCCTTGCGTGCATTGATTTTCATGGGTGGTTTCAACCCAGTCCTGACGCAGACCCAAAGAGACATGCCACTTATCCGTCTCGATGAGGTCTTGCAGGTAGATGCCGGTTGTTCCAGGCGATGCAGATAGCTGGTCGGGCTGTAGAAGTCGATGGCCGAATTGCCATGCTCCAGATTGAGCGCATCGATCGGCGCAAGACCGTCACTGGTCCAGTCAACTACCGTTTTGCGTCGCTGGTAGTCCGCGTCCATCAGCTCTATATAGTTGCGTCGGTGAAAAACTCGGCTTGCAGCATATGGTCGGGATTGCCATCCAGATAGTGTGACCACGACTTCCATGCTGATGCGTGGAATGATCACCGCGCCGAAATTCCCTCCCCGCCCAGCTGGAGGACACCCGCAGCCAACAACTGCTGTGTTCGCTATTGCCGCTCAGCACCCAATAAATTCGACTTTGACGCGACCATATTCATCGCAATAGATCTCTTCGCCGGGCCGGCCTGTGGCACGCGCGTTCTGGCAGACCAGCACAGGTTTTCGGGGAGGCATCGGTAGCCGATAGAACACGTCCCCAAGGAATCGCGTTGAAGCGTTTGCGGTAGCCCTGGGTAAAATCGTCCTCAGGTTCGGCAGCGCTGGTGACTGACTCTTAAGTACCTGGGGTTGATTTCCAGCGTGAGTGACCCCGTACAGCAGCCATAGATCGTTGTACGTTTCGCGTGGGTGTTGCATCAGGCGGAAAAAATGACCGCTGCACAGGGTCGACTGATCGCGTTCGCTTCGGCCAATTGGTAATCGGTACGGTGCCGTCCCAGCGTCTGCCGGGCGAGCTATTTACCGCGCTTTTCTCGTGGCGGGTGGTTGTGTTGGGGCGGGGTGCTGAAACGCAGGGAGACCTTAAGCCTAAAGAGCAGACAAGTCGCAGTGCCAAAGCCATGCCCGGCGTGAGCAAACGCAAACTGCCCAGCACGCTAACAAGAGGGCAAAAGAATGAATGTCGGACACGTCCAGAAAATGCGTCAGAGTTTTCCCCATTTCAGAATGTTGCGTCAGTAATGCGCGAATGGCTTTCGATACTTTTGTAAGAAGGTTGAGGGGTAAATACAAGGTGCCGTCATTGGTGGCGCCTTATATTGCTTATTGTCAGTTATCGCTATATCCATGAATGACTGTAACTTTCGGAAAACTCCTACATTTTTTATTGTTTATTTTTGTCATGCTGAGTTCCGTTTCAGCGCGTGAATGTTCTGTGATTATTGGCGCGGTTAATAAACCGCTCTGGCTCGTTGTTGCATGGGTGATACGTCGAGAGAGGGGAAGTCAAAACCAAAGTCAAGGGATCCACTGTGCCATATAGGGCGGATCTCCTACAGTAACAAAAAGACGCGGTTTTATTGTTTAATCGGATGCTTGCAAATGGCCATCGTTGTGATTGGGGTGCGCGCCTTGAAAGAGCGCGAATTCAATTGGATGAGATTCATCGCAGCTCTTTGATACTGTCCGGCACCATTGCAACTTCAATGGCCGTATGACCGTAATCCTAATTAAAGGCCATGGATGTCCTATTCAAGCAAACTTTCCGCTCATTACCTTGAACTCGCAAAAGGCTCCGTTTCAGAAGAGAATTTCGCGGGTGAGGATGTTCGCTTTTCGAGCGAATATGAGGCATTGGAAAGCGAGCTGGGCAAAGCCCAATCCATGTACGAAAGCGGTCAGATCGACTGGCTGAAAATCCGCGAAAACAGTGAAAACCTGCTGCGTGCTCAATCCAAGGATTTGCGTGTCGGAGCGTGGCTGACCTGGGCGCTGTACCAGCGCGAATCCTTCCAGGGGCTGCTGGCCGGCCTCGGTTTGCTGCACCATCTCTGTGAAAACTATTGGGCCGAGGTTCACCCTGGCAAGGCTCGTACTCGCGCTGCTGCCATCAGTTGGTTGGTGCCGCGTCTTGAGCAGGTGCTGAACGAAAACGTCGCGATCAAAGAGCAGCTGCCGCTGTTCCGCCGTCTGGTCGAGCATCTTGAAGGCCTCGACACCGCATGCACCGAGCATCTGGGCGACGAGGCGCCGTTGCTGTTGCCGATTTCCCGTCGCTTGAAAAACATGGTCCAACGCGCCGCCGACAATCAGCCGGAACCCGGTGTTGTGGGCGCCGCAGTGGCGCAGGTCAAGCAGGCCGCGACTCAGCTGTTCACCCCCGGCGCGCCAATCGACAACGAGAAAGAAGCCCACAAGGCCCTGCGTGCCCAGCAGGAAAACGCCCGTCCGTTGTGTGCCTGGTGGCTCAAGCAGAAGGCTACTGATCTGCGTGCCCTGCGCCTCAATCGCACGTTGTTGTGGCTGCCCATCGACGCGGTGCCCGAGCGCAACGCTGAACAGATCACCGTTCTGCGCGGTTTGCCTGCCGACAAGCTCAAGGCCTATCAGGACCGCTACGACCAGGGGAAATACGCTGATCTGCTGGTAGAGCTGGAGGCGAGCCTGGCGAAGGCGCCGTTCTGGTTCGATGGCCAGCGAATGGTCTGGGAATGCCTTCAAGGGCTGAGCGCCGAGATGGCGATGCGCGAAGTGGAAATCCACTTCGCGCTTTTTTTTCAGCGCCTGCCCGGCATTATCGAATTGCGTTTCCATGACGGCGCGCCGTTCGCCGATCCGGCCACCCGGGCCTGGATCGGTGCCCACGTCATGCCGCATCTGCAAAGCGCCAGTGCGCCGCGCAAGGTGGAAGTCGCCGATACCCAGCCGGCCTGGGAAGTGGCCTTGGAAGAGGTCTTGCCGATTCTGCGCAAGGACGGCCTCAAGGCCGCCGTACAAATCCTCAAACAAGGCCTGCAAAGTGCCCACGGCGGGCGGGTTCGATTCTTCTGGCAGTTCGCCCTCGCGCGGCTGTGCTTCATGGCCAAGAAGTACGAACTGGCCAAGACCCAACTCGAAACCCTCGACCAAATATTACAGGACTCAGGCCTGCACGCCTGGGAGCCCGATCTTGCGCTGGAAGTGCTGCATTTGCTGCATAGCTGCTGCGAGTTGTTACCGCAGAACCATGCAGTGCGTGAACGCAAGGAAGAGATTTATCGCAGGCTGTGCCACCTCGATCTCGAAGTGGTACTCGAATAGGCCCCAGGGCCACAACCGCAAGGAGAAAAGCCATGGCCAAAGAAGGCTCGGTAGCCCCCAAGGAACGCATCAACGTCACCTTCAAACCCGCCACCGGCGGTGTTCAGGAAGAGATTGAACTGCCGCTGAAGCTACTGGCAATCGGTGACTACACCCACCGCAAGGACGAACGCAAAGTCGAAGATCGCAAGCCGATCAGCATCGACAAAATGACTTTCGACGAAGTGCTGGCCAAGCAAGAGCTGAGCCTGACGCTGAGCGTGCCGAACCGTCTTCAGGAAGAAGGCGACACTGAAGAGCTGGCCGTGAAACTGCGCGTCAACTCGATGAAGGACTTCAACCCGGCCTCGCTGGTCGAGCAAGTGCCTGAGCTGAAAAAACTGATGGAACTGCGCGACGCGCTGGTGGCCCTCAAAGGCCCGCTGGGTAACGCGCCTGCGTTCCGCAAAGCCATCGAAGGCGTGCTCGCCGACGACGAATCCCGCGGTCGCGTGCTGGGTGAACTGGGCCTGAACGCCGCAGCCCAGGACGCCGCTAAAAACGTCTGAGCCTCTATCAGTCAAGGAAGCTAACAATGAGCACTAGCGCAGCACAGCAAAAGAGCAACGAGAACGGCGAATACAGCATTCTCGACAGCATCATCGCCGAAACCCGCCTGACCCCGGATGACGAAGCCTACGATATCGCCAAACGCGGTGTATCGGCATTCATCGAAGAGCTGCTCAAGCCGCAGAACAACGGTGAGCCGGTCAAGAAGGCCATGGTCGATCGAATGATCGCCGAGATCGATGCCAAGCTCAGCCGTCAGATGGACGAGATCCTCCACCACCCGGACTTCCAGTCTCTGGAGTCGTCATGGCGTGGCCTGCAGTTGCTGGTCGATCGCACCAACTTCCGCGAAAACATCAAGATCGAAATCCTCAATGTCTCCAAAGAAGACCTGCTGGACGACTTCGAAGATTCACCGGAAGTGATGCAGTCGGGCCTGTACAAGCACATCTACACCGCTGAATACGGTCAGTTCGGTGGTCAACCTGTGGGCGCGATCATCGCCAACTACTTCATGTCCCCAAGCTCGCCGGACGTGAAACTGATGCAGTACGTGGCCAGTGTTGCCTGCATGTCCCACGCGCCGTTCATCGCCGCGGCCGGCCCGAAATTCTTCGGTCTGGAAAGCTTCACCGGTCTGCCGGACCTGAAGGATCTGAAAGATCACTTCGAAGGCCCGCAATTCGCCAAATGGCAGAGCTTCCGTCAGTCGGAAGACTCTCGTTACGTTGGCCTGACCGTGCCGCGTTTCCTGCTGCGTAACCCGTACGACCCGGAAGAGAATCCGGTCAAATCGTTCGTGTACAAAGAAACCGTCGCCAACAGCCACGAGCACTACCTGTGGGGCAACACTGCCTACGCGTTCGGCACCAAGCTGACCGACAGTTTCGCCAAATTCCGCTGGTGCCCGAACATCATCGGCCCGCAGAGCGGTGGCGCGGTTGAAGACCTGCCGTTGCACCATTTCGAAAGCATGGGCGAAATCGAAACCAAGATTCCTACCGAAGTATTGGTTACGCCCACGCTCGCGGCGTGCTGCACGGCGACATGAAACCAAGCAACGTCATGCTCAGCGAAGAAGGCGTGCGCCTGTTCGACTTCGGCCTCGGCCAAGCGGAAGAGGGCATCTTGCCCGGCCTGCCGCACCTGAGCCGCAACCGCTTCAACGCCTGGACCCCCGGCTACGCGGCCCCCGAACTGCTCGAAGGCCAGCCGCTGTCGGCCAGCGCGGACGTGTACGGCGTGGCCTGCGTGATTTACGAACTGGCGGGTGGCAAACACCCGTTCCGCCGCTTGCCGTCGACCGAGGCCCGCGACGGCCAACTCGAACGCGAGCTGCACGCCCCTCGAAATCTACCGAAACACTGCTGGCCAGCCCTGCGAACGGCGCTGGCTTTCGATGCGGCAGATCGAACGATCACTGCTGCCCAACTGCGTGACGCTATGGGTGCCACATCGTCTTGGCTGCAACGCCTTCGACTGCGGGGGTAACGGATGACTACCGAACAGGGAGCAAGCAATGTTCAACTCAGCGAACGAAACGCACTTCAGCCTCACAGTCGAAGACTACGCAGGCGACCTGCATGTGTTGTCGTTCACCGGCACTGAAGGCATCAGCCAGCCGTATCGCTTCGACCTCGAATTGGTCAGCGAAAACCCGGACCTGGACCTGGAAAAGCTCCTGCACAAACAGGCGTTCCTCGCATTCGACCCGAAGGGTTCCGGCATCCACGGCCAGATCTACCGCGTCGCCCAAGGCGATGCCGGCAAGCGCCTGACCCGCTACAAAGTCTCCCTGGTGCCGCACCTGCAATACCTGCATCACCGCACCAACCAGCGCATCTACCAGCAGATGTCGGCGCCGAAAATCATCGCGCTGATCCTCGAAGAACACGGCATCAAAGGCAACGCCTACAAATTCCAGTTGAGCACCCCGTGCCCGGACCGCGACTACTGCGTGCAATACGACGAAACCGACCTGCACTTCGTCCAGCGCCTGTGTGAGGAGGAAGGCATTCACTACCACTTCCAGCACACCTCCAAAGGTCATTTATTGGTCTTCGGTGACGATCAAACGGTGTTTCCGAAACTCGGCCAGCCCACCGCTTATGTGCAAGGCAGCGGCATGGTCGCCGACGAACCGGTGATCAAAGGCTTCAAACTGCGCCTGGAAACCCGCACCGGCCGCGTCACGCGCCGCGACTACGACTTCGAAAAGCCCAGCCTGCGACTTGAAGCCGCGTACAAACCCGACGGCGAAAGCACCGAGCCAGACCTGGAAGACTACGACTACCCCGGTCGCTTCCTCGAGCGCGCGCGCGGCAAATTCCTTAGCCAGCGCGTCCTCGAACGCCACCGCGCCGACTACCACCAAGCCGAAGGCCATGGCGACCAAACCACCCTCGTCAGCGGCCACTTCCTGGAAATGTCCGACCACCCACGCACCGAGTGGAACGACCTCTGGCTGCTCACCGAAATCGTCCACGAAGGCAAACAGCCGCAAGTGCTCGAAGAGGCGGTGACCAGCGATACCACCGAAAACAAAGACGACTTCCACCAAGGCTACCGCAACCGTTTCCTCGCCACCCCATGGGCCATGTTCTACCGCCCGGCACTGGAACACCCGAAACCCCGCGTCCTCGGCTGCCAGACCGCCATGGTCACCGGCCCCAAAGGCGAAGAAATCCACTGCGACCAATACGGCCGCATCAAAGTGCAATTCCACTGGGACCGCGAAGGTTTGGCGGATGACAAAACCAGCTGCTGGATGCGCGTTTCTTCCAGTTGGGCTGGCGACCGTTATGGCCCCATCGCCATTCCGCGTATTGGCATGGAAGTGCTCGTCACCTTCCTCGAAGGCGACCCCGACCAACCGCTGGTGACCGGTTGCCTGTACCACAAGGAAAACCAGGTTCCGTACGAACTGCCGGCGAACAAGACTCGCACCGTGCTCAAAACCCTCAGCTCACCGGGGGGCGGTGGGTTCAATGAACTAAGGATTGAGGACAAGAAAGGGGCGGAACAGATCTTTATTCATGCTCAGCGCGATTGGGATGAAAACATTGAGCATGATCAGAAGATTCGGGTCGGCAACGAGCGTCACGACACCGTTGAGAAGAACACTTACACCGAGCTGAAGGCTGAGGAACATCGGACCACCATCGCCGACCGCAAGACTGAAGTGCGGGTGGATGATCACCTGACGATTGGGCAGAACCAGCACATCAAACTCGGGAATGCGCTGCTGACCAGTGCCGGGAAAGAGATTCACCTTAAGGCTGGGGACAAGATTGTTATCGAAGCAGGGATGGAGCTCACGGTTAAGGTCGGTGGGAGTTTTATCAAGCTCGATGCAGGTGGTGTGACGGTTGTTGGGCCGGTGGTGAAGATTAATGCCGGCGGGTCGGCGGGGAATGGGACCGGGATTGGGATTAAGCCACCGGTGCTGCCGGGGGCTGCGGATGTCCCAAGAACTCTTCCGGTTTGAAGATCCGCAAGCAGTATCTGTATCTAGCAATATGCGGACGGGCAGTGCGAGATGAGTTTCCGTCTGTTTCGTGAAGACCTTGTCTATTGCGCTGTGCGAATGCGCTTTCAGTTATCTATGAACCGCTAAAGGAATGATCGGTTTGAAATATCTGCATGAAGGCGTCACCGGAGACAGGCTGCCAGTGGTGAGTCGAGATCATTGAGAAAGGGGACTCAATGTCCCCTTTTTCTTTCTGTGGTCCCTTTATGCCTTCGCCCGATGCTCCGCCGGATTCGGCGAATCAATATGATCCAGCGCTCGTTCTACCAACAACTGAACCCCATCGGCCATTCTGCTGAGCGCCAGGGCAACTGAGCGGCGGGTGCCTTCGATGTCGTCGGCCAGGTCGGCGGCAATGGCGCTGATGGACTTCAGGTCTTCTGAGGCGTTGGCCAGGAGGGCTTCGGTGTCGATATCGGGGGAGACGGTGAAGAGTTTGCCTTTGCGTTTGGGTTTTTCGTTGGGCGGTGGGGCGAAATGGTGGTCGAGGGCGCGTTCGGCGGCTTCGTGGAGTTTTCTGGAATCGAAGGATTCGTAGGGGGATGTGGCTGGGTTTTCTGGCGGATTCGGTGTTGGCTTGATCATTGGAATAGTACCGATATTAGGAGCTAACACCGTTTCGCTTGCACTTCGAATGAGGTGGCGGCTGTGTATAGGTGTGCAAGACCGGAATCGGCAAACCGGCAGACCCGAAGGCCTCCCACACACAGCCGCCATAACGATTCGCGAGCATAAGAAAACGCTCGATGAATAGCCATAACCGATTGTGTGCCGATTCTGGACTTGCACGTCCGAGTCACCGATTTTGCGGTGACGAACAGAGGTTATCGGTGAAGATGAGGGTTGCCTAGTTCATGGACAGCCCGGCGTTTTGAAGGAAATTTCCCAGAGGTTTGAGGGCATCAAGATCAAAAGATCGCAGCCTTCGGCAGCTCCTACAGGAATGTGTTTCTTCAGGTGTAGGGCGGGTGTTGGGTATGACGCGGAGCGTCACGGGATGCATTCCCACGCGGGAGCATGGGAACGATCAAGGTTGAGGCGGGAAAGCGTGACTTGGCGGTCATCATGCGGGAAAAGCGGTTCATCTTCTTCTAACGCAACCTAACAGTGGTGTTCTTGCTTGAAGCGGCTACACTGCGCCGGCCGTTCATTTTTCTATTGAGGCTACGCGCATGAAATTTCGTTTTCTTCTGTGGATGCTGGGTTTGTTGATGGGTAAGGCCAGTCGGACTAATCCTGCGTTTCAGCAGCAGTTGGGTGACAAGGAATTGGTGTTTCAGCTACAGACCCTGGACGGGAAAGTGGCGCGGCATTTCTTTGTGAAGGATCAGCGCATTACCAGCAAGTCGGGCGTGTATGCCGAGCCGGCGTTTGCGATTGCGTTCAAGGACGCGGCGTATGGCTTTGCCACGATGCAGGCGAAGAGCAAGCAGTTGGCGTTTATGACGGGGATTCAGGACAAGTCGATTCAGATCAAGGGCAACCCGGCGTTGGTGATCTGGTTTCAGGGGTTGACCAAGTATTTGAAGCCGAGGAAGGCCAAGCCTAAGGCCTAGGTCTTTCAGGTGGCTCGCCGGGATTCATCGAGAGCAAGTTCGCCTCTTCAGCCATCCGACTCAGGAGGCGCAGGGGCGTCGAGCGGTTGGGCCCGGTATGTCTTGTAGATCTGCTGGACTTGCGGGTTATCCAGGTTCTCGTAGGTGATGTCTTCCTTGTCCAGGCCATCCAGGCCTCTGATACCACTAATGGTCTCTGGCCACTCGTCACGGCTGGATATATCGACTACGAACGGGTTGAGGTAATTATCGAGATGCCTCTCGCGAGGCTCTCGGATCTCGTCGCTGAGTGCCCGCAGGTAGTCGTCTTTGCTTGTCTTTGACCAGTCGATGGCGAACTCGGCCCGATAACAGAGTTCCATGAAGACTAATAGAATCGTGCGCCCATTGCCGTCCAGGAAGGGGTGTGCGAAAGCCAGCTGACCCATCACCCCGCCGGGATGGTCTCTGAAGCGTTTCTCGTCTGCTGCTAGCTTAAGCGCATAGTCGACAGACATTTTGATGGAGTCCGGGCGCTCGAAGATGGTGCTGCGGGGATCGTCGAGGGAACCCTTGAAGACTGCCAGGTGAGGGACAAGCTCGTTCCGGTCTTTTCCTGCCCAGTGATAGAAGCCGGAGAACAGGATTTCGTGAACGTTGAGTACAGTCTTGTAATCGATTGGCTTTTTCTTGGCCAAATAGGCAAGCGCTTCTTCGATACTCAACTCGAACGAAAGATGCTCTGACTCTTTTACTTCAGTGGGATCTTTCAGTTGCAGCGAGTTTTGAAGGTATCCAGCCGTTTCGAAGTCGCCGAACGGATCAAAAGTCATGCGCTACGTTTCTGTGCACGCCTTTCCTGAAGATAACGTCCTTGAAGCGCCAGGATTTCAGACTTGCTCAGAACGCCTTTTCTCTTGAGATTGACGAGCAACTGTTCGATGCCATCCAACTCGACGACATCGCCAGCCAAACGGGTAATGCTCACGGCCATACGACTCATGCCGTCACGTTCGGCGGTGACTTTGTTTTCTTTCGCAAGCTTACGGACCTGGTTTGCAACACTGACAGCAGCTGATTGGGTCATCGGAAAGCCCTCTATTTGCCGTCAAATCATAGCAGGGCGATTGCTGCTTGTCGTCGCTGGCTCAAAGGTCAAAATCTATGGACATTGGGTCATGTTTGAACCCCGAAAAGGCCCAGGGTAGTGTAGCGAGGCGAGTTCGCGCAGCTGCACTTCAGCCTCAAGAACATTGCTGACGACGTCGTTGGCTTTGTCGCGGGTCATGGAAAAGGGACGCCCATTAGCCGGTCTCAAGCCAAGGGGAATCCGGCGTTGGTGATCTGGCCTCAGGGGGTGACCAAGTATTTGAAGCCTGGGAGGAGGCCTGCTGCTGTTCGTTGAACTGATTCAGTGGCTCGAAAAGTCAAGCACTTGGCTTTTAATGAATGCAGAACTGCCATTTGTGACAGGTGTTTCGGGCGGTGTCTCCGTGCTCCACTGCGATTGTGTCCCTAGAAGGGACATCCTTTTGCACCACGATGGAGCGCGATTATGGATCAGATAAAAACAAATGCAGCAGGCACTCTCGATCCGTCGTTTGGTAGCGATGGCGTGGTGAAGCTGCCGTTCCCTGACATTGTCGGAGGCATTCCGGCGGCTGTTCTCGCTTTGCCAAATAACAAATTACTTATCGCTATTAGCCTAACGAGTGCGCAAAATTTACCGGTCAAGGTGATACGGCTGGATATGGCTGGAAAGATCGATGATTTGTTTGGTACGGGCGGTTTCGTTGATATCCCTTTCGGGGATGCGGGACGGTTTGTGCCATATCAACTGCGTCCGCTTCAAAAACGCGGATGGATGATTGTTGGCACGCTAGAAGAAAGCCCAGCTGATTTTTACGGCGATCTGGCCATCGTCCGCCAGTTTGAAGATGGGCAGCTGGATGCTTCATTTGGTAATGACGGTAAAGTCATCATTAAAACCAACGAACTTTTGGATAGCTGTGTCGGAGCTGACGCCAAGTTTTTAACTCGCCGTCACAACGAAAAGTCAGCTGAGACGCACGGTAATGTTCCGGTTACAGCTGCTGTGTCGGCAGCCGAGCAACAGGACGGGAAACTCGTCTTGGTCAGCACAGTTGTCTTTGATTTCGACAATTCTCTGGGGATTGTGCTGCGTCTTGATGTTGATGGCTCGCTGGATAAGACCTTTAATCAGACAGGCTTTGTATTCGTCAATCTTCCTGGCGTGACGCATTCTTGGACATTTGCTCAGGGTGTCGCAATTCAGGGGGACGGGAAGGTTTTGGTCTGTGGTGATTTCATCCGTAATGAGACGGGTGCGTTCCAAGAGGCTTATGTGCTGCGCTACCTTGAGGACGGAACAGTCGATTCGGAATACGGTGCTAGCGGATTGGTGACCATCAAAGGTAACGGAACAAAATTCTCCCTTGAAGCGATGGCCCTAAAACCGGACGGAGGGATCGTCGCCGCCGGCACCTCGACAACTCATGGTAAAGGGGCAGGATTGCTCGTCGCTCTAAACCCTAGCGGGGATTTCAACCTCGTCTTCAACAATGGAAAGCCAGTGATCTCTGATTTCCTGCCGAATGGATTGTCCTGGAGGCGGTGTGCATTGCAGACGGATGGAAAAATCATCGTCACCGGGCAGGGCGGCAGTGAGCCTCTCGATGAAAATAGCACGATGGTAACTGCCCGCTATCTCGCCGATGGCTCCCGGGATCAGTTGTTTGGAGATGATGGTTGGGCCGACTTCAATGATGGTGCAGGGCTAGTTCTCCACAGGGACAGCGTAGTTACGGTAGGCAATCAGGTCGTAGTTTGCGGCCGTATCATCAAGCCCGTTCAGGGACATGTGGTCCGTTACTTGGGATGAGCTGGTCAGCTAGTCCGCGAGGGATTCTTCGCGAGCAAGCCCGCTCCCACACTGGACCGAGTGTGGGAGCGGTTTTTTTATGCCTGGCTGAACTGCGAGGCGAGTTCACGCAGAAGCACTTCAGCCTCAAGCACTTTGCTGACGACGTCGTTGGCTTTCTCGCGGGTCAGGCCTACGCGTTCGAGCAGGGCGTCGGGGATGTCTTCATCCGGGCCGGAGCCGATGCCGCGGCTGCGCAGCAGGCGCACGGCCAGGCAGACGAGGTTCGGGTATTCGGCGTAGTCGCCGTCGTAGCCCGGATCGTGCTGGAAGCGCAACGCAGTTGCCAGTTCATCGGGCATGTCCCAGTAGCGCATCAGCCATGAGCCGATCTGTTCGCGGCTGATGCCCAGCAGGTGTTGTTCCACGTAGCTGTGGCACAGGTGCGGGTTGACCTCCAGGTGGCGGCAGATCAGCGAGAAGTGTGGCGGGAACACGTGAGCCAGCAGCAAGTAGCCGAAGTTGTGCAGCAGGCCGGCGAGGTAGGTCAGGCCGGCTTCCGGGCGCTGGGCGCGGGGCATGGCACGGGTCAGGCCTTCGATGACGGCGGCGGTGTAGATCGATTGCTGCCAGTACGGCGTGGTGTGTTGCGGGTGGTCTTTGGGCAGGCTCAGGGTTTTGCCCAGGGCCAGACCCAGCGCCAGGTTGATCACCAGGTCGAAACCCAGCACGCGGACGATGGCGTCTTCCACTGAACGAATCTTGCCCGGCGAGGCGTAGTACGGCGATGCTGCCCAGCTGACGACTTGTGCGGCCAGGGCCGGGTCGGTTTCGACCACGCCAGTGATGTCGTCGATGGTGGCATTGGGGTCGACGCGCAGCTTGATGATTTTCTGCGCGGTCTCGGCCAGCGGCGGAATCTCGATGGTCTCTTCCAAACGTTGCTGGATGCGCCGCGCGGTGAACGCTTGCACGGCCTGGGTGATTTCCTCGCGGTCATCGTCGGGGCGGTCGAGGTTCGGGCGGATGCGGTTCACGGCTTCGCCGAAATTGCCGGCGCTGGATTTGGTGAGCATGATTTTGAAATCGTCGCTGGCGATTTCCAGCAGCACGCCCGGCTCGCCCGAGTTGATCAGCAGCGTCGGTTCGCGCAGCAGGCTTTCTTCATACAGGCACGGCGAGCTGGTGAGTGCCGGCAGGCCGGGCAGCAGGCTCAGGTTTTGTTTGCCGAGCATCTTTACCTGGCGTTCGGTGGGTACAGCAGTCAACCGGCGGCCAGTGAGTTCGGCGAGGCGGTTGAGGTCGAGCAATTGATTCTGGGGGAACAGCACCATGAGCGTGCCGACGGCATCGTCCAGCAGAACTGCCTGCACTTTACGCGCGGCGTTCAGGCCGTGATGGTCGAGGACTTCTTCGTAGGCGATGCCCAGCTTGCCCAGCATCAGCCGAATAACAGACGGAGCGTGCGAGGTTTCGGGGGCGAGGGCAGCTTCTGTCATGGTCTGTATCCGTTTGCAAACAATTGCAGGAGTATAACCAGCTTGTTTAAAGCCAGGGTCCAGAAACTGCGACAGTGCTCACACTTGGCCGTATTGCTGCCCATGGCGTAGCCAGCGGTCGAGTAGCGGGCTGACGTGATCCGGCCAGCGTTCGAGCAAGGCCTGAGCGGCGTCGCGCACGGCGGGCAATAAATCGGCGTCGCGCATCAGGTCCGCGACCTTGAATTGCAGCAGGCCGGTCTGGCGCGTGCCGAGCATTTCGCCAGGGCCGCGCAGTTCGAGGTCTTTTTCGGCGATGACAAAACCGTCGTTGGTTTCGCGCATGATACCCAGCCGCTGACGGCCGATCTGCGACAACGGCGGATGGTAAAGCAGCACGCAATGGCTGACGGCGCTGCCCCGACCGACACGGCCACGCAGTTGGTGCAGCTGCGCGAGGCCGAGGCGTTCAGGGTTTTCGATGATCATCAGACTGGCGTTGGGCACGTCGACGCCGACTTCGATCACCGTGGTCGCGACCAGCAGTTGCAGGTTGCCAGCCTTGAACTCGGCCATCACCGCAGCTTTTTCGGCGGGCTTCATGCGGCCGTGGATCAGCCCGACCTTCAACTCGCCGAGGGCGGCGGTGAGGTCTTCAAAAGTAGTTTCGGCGGCCTGACAGGTCAGCTCTTCAGACTCTTCGATCAGCGTGCACACCCAATAAGCCTGACGCCCTTCGGCACAAGCGCCGCGCACGCGTTCGATCACTTCGACGCGCCGGGTATCGGTGACCAGCACCGTGTTTACAGGCGTACGGCCGGGCGGCAGTTCGTCGAGGATCGAGGTGTCGAGGTCGGCGTAGGCGCTCATGGCTAGCGTCCGGGGAATCGGCGTGGCGGTCATGATCAGCTGGTGCGGACACATCCGCCCACCGACGCCTTTCTGCCGCAATGCCAGGCGCTGCTGCACGCCGAAGCGGTGCTGTTCGTCGATGATCGCCAGCGCCAGGTTCTTGAACTGCACTTCTTCCTGAAACAGCGCGTGGGTGCCGACCACCATTGGCGTGCCATTGGCGATTTGCTCCAGCGCGGCCACGCGATTTTTACCCTTGAGCTTGCCGGCCAGCCACGCGACTTCGATGCCCAGTGGCTCGAGCCAGCGTTTGAAGGTGATGAAATGCTGCTCGGCGAGAATCTCTGTGGGCGCCATCAATGCGACCTGATAACCGGCCTCCAGCGCTTGCAATGCGGCGAGGGCAGCGACCACGGTTTTGCCGGCGCCCACGTCGCCCTGAATCAGCCGCAGCATGGGTTCGTGCTGACTGAGGTCGTAAGCGATTTCGTTGCCGACCCGTTGCTGAGCGCCGGTCGGGGTGAAGCCGAGGTTGGCCAGATACTGAGCGGGCAGCTTCGTGGCTTTTGGCATTGCCGGGGCACGCAGGGCACGCATGCTTTCGCGAAGGCGCTGCTGGGACAGTTGATGGGTCAGCAGTTCTTCGAATGCCAAACGGTGTTGGGCCCAGTGATGACCGAGGGCGAGTTCGTCGACGTCGGCATCGGCGGGCGGGTGATGCAGGTAGCGGATCGCATCGGCCAGCGGCGCCAGCTGATAGTCCCGGGCCAGTTCGGTCGGCAGCCAGTCGGGCAGGCTGCTGGGGCCGAGCAGGGTCAGGGTTTGCATGCACAGTTGGCGCAAACGCTGCTGGGTCAGGCCTTCGGTGAGCGGGTAGACCGGTGTCAGGGTTTCATCCACCGGCGGCGGCTCGTCGCCCGTGATGGCGCGGTATTCCGGGTGGTAGATCTCCAGTCCCGACGCACCGGGCCGCGCTTCGCCATAACAGCGAATGCGCGTGCCGCGTTTGAGGCCTTCTTTCTGGGCGTTGCTGAAATGGTAGAAGCGCAGGCTGAGCCCGCCGGTGCCGTCCTGCAAACGGACAACCAAACTACGTCGCCGGCCCATGACCACGTCGGCGCCGCTGACGGTGCCTTCGATCACGGCGTCCTGGCCCGGTCGCAAATGGCCGATCGGGACCACGCGGGTGCGGTCCTGATAACGCAGTGGCAGGTGGAACAGCACGTCCTGGAGATTCTCCAGGCCGACCTTGGCCAGTTTCTCGGCCATGGCTTCGCCGACACCCTTGAGTGCCGTTACCGACACTTGCGACAACTCGGTCATGGCAGCGACTTAACCGGCCACCACCGGCGCTGGCGGCTTGGCCACCGAGCACAGGCGAATGGAGTCGGCGAGAATTTCAATCGCCTTCGGCCGCGGGAAGCTCGCGCGCCAGGCGATGGCCACGGTGCGGAACGGCACTGGCGCGCTCAATGGGCGAACTTCGATCACGCCGGGAGCGTAGTGATGGCTGTCCACCGCCGACAGCGGCAGGATCGAAATGCCCAGGCCGGACGCGACCATGTGGCGAATGGTTTCCAGGGAGCTGGATTCCACCGTGGTGTGTTTGGCGCCGTCGTTGCCTTTTGCCAGGGTCGGGCAGGCTTCCAGCACTTGATCGCGGAAGCAGTGGCCTTCGCCGAGCAGCAGCAGGCTCTTGTCGTTGAGCAGGGCGGCGTCGATGGATTCTTTTTGGGTCCACGGGTGCTGGGCCGGCATCAAGACGTAGAACGGCTCGTCGTAGAGTTGCAAGGTCAGCACGTCGGCTTCGTTGAACGGCAGGGCGATGATGATCGCGTCGAGCTCGCCGTTGCGCAGTTTATCGCGCAGCACGTGGGTGAAGTTTTCTTCGATGTACAACGGCATCTGCGGGGCGACCCGGTGCAGTTGTGGAATCAGGTGCGGGAACAGGTACGGGCCGACGGTGTAGATCGCGCCGACTTTCAGCGGCGCGGTCAGCTGATTCTTGCCGGCCTGGGCCAGTTCGCGGATGCCTTGAGCCTGTTCCAGGACTTTCTGCGCCTGGGCGACAATGCCTTCGCCGACCGGCGTCAGGCGCACGGCGCTCTTGCTGCGCTCGAAAATCAGCACACCGAGTTCGTCTTCAAGCTTTTTCACGCCCACCGACAGGGTCGGCTGGCTGACGTGGCAACGCTCGGCCGCGTGGCCGAAGTGCTGCTCTTGGGCGAGGGTAACGATGTAGCGTAATTCTGTGAGAGTCATAGCAAGCGTCCATGAAGTTGCGGGCCAAGCATACCGGCTGCAATCGATAGACGCACGTTATCAGACTGAGTGTGCTGAGTGACACAGGACAATGCGGGTTTGGCGTTTGCGGATATGCAAAAGGCACCTTTCGGTGCCTTTTGGCGAGATCGCGGATCTTTCTGAAGTAAGCATGACCCTGTGGGAGCGGGCTTGCCCGCGATGAGGCCATCACATCCAACATCTTTGTTGCTGTTATATCGCTATCGCGGGCAAGCCCGCTCCCACAGGGTTTTGTGTTGTGTCTTAACGGCGACGTTCCAGCGAGTAAACAAACGGTGCAACGATTTCGATGGAGCCGTTGTTCAGCATGTCGGCCGGTGGCTTGGGCAGCGGTTGGGCGCGGCGGATCATTTCCAGGGTGGCCCGGTCCAGATCGGCGTTGCCGGAGCGGCCCACCAGTTCGAACGACAACACGTTCCCTTCAGCATCGACCACGAAGCGCAGACGATTCAAACCTTCCTTGCCGCGCTGCTGTGCACTGGCCGGGTACTTTTTGTACTTGGCCAAGTGCGCGAGCAGGGTGCCTTGCCAGCTAGCCTTGGCAGCTTGCTGCGCGGGCGATGGGCCGGGTGCCGGCTGAGCGGATTTCTCCGTCGGTGCCTGGGTCGGTTGCGCGTCGCTCGGTTTTTCCTCGGAAGGCTTTTCCTTCGGCGGTTCCGGCTTTTTCTCCACAGGCTTGGGCGGTTGAGGCTTCGGCTTGGGTTTGACCTGTTTCGGCACGGCAATCTCGGCCTTCGGCGCTTCAGCGAGTTTCGGCAGCGGCAGTTCCTCCACCGGGGCCGGAGGTTGTGGCGGCGTGATCACCTTCGGCGGTGCGGGCGGTGGCGGGGCCGGAACCGGCGCCAGCTCGACCATCATCGCCTGCGGCGGCAGCTCGATCGGCGGGCGCGACGTCCAGTTCAGCGCGAGCGCAATGGCCAGCGCATGGACGCCCAGCACCACGGCCAGGCTCCCGCTGTAACGCGTCAGCTTTTGGCGCGTGTTGATCATTTCTTGGCTGCCGTCTCGAGTCCGACCAGGCCGACCTTCAGGTAGCCGGCGGCGCGCAGGGCGTCCATCACGCTCATCAGGTCGCCGTAGTCCACGCCTTTATCGGCCTGGAAGAAGATCGTCGTGTCTTTCTTGCCCTTGGTCTTGGCGTCGAGTGTGGCGCCAAGGGTCTCGGCCTTCACTTCATCTTCGCCGAGGAACAGGCGCTGGTCAGCTTTCACGCTGAGGAACACCGGTTTCTCTGGCCGCGGCGCCGGTTTGGCGGTGGAAGCAGGCAGGTCGACCTTGATGTCCACGGTGGCCAGCGGGGCAGCCACCATGAAGATGATCAACAGCACCAGCATCACGTCGATGAACGGCGTGACGTTGATTTCGTGGTTCTCGGCCAGATCGTCGTCTGCGCCTTCTTTCAAATGCAGGCCCATGGCCGATTACCCCACTTTCACCATGTGCGGTTGCGAGCTGCGCTCGGTCGGCAGGTGGTCGAGATCACGGCTGACCAGCAGCAGGACTTCTGCCGAGGCATCGGACACTTGCGCCTTGTAACCGGCGATGGAGCGGGCGAAGACGTTGTAGATGACCACCGCAGGAATCGCTGCAACCAGACCCAGCGCGGTTGCCAGCAGGGCTTCGGCGATGCCGGGGGCTACGACGGCGAGGTTGGTGGTCTGGGTTTTGGCGATGCCGATGAAGCTGTTCATGATGCCCCACACGGTACCGAACAGACCGACGAACGGCGCGGTGGAACCGATGGTGGCGAGTACGCCGGTGCCGCTGCTCATGTTGCGACCGCACGCAGCGACGAGGCGCTCGAGGCGGAAGCTCACGCGTTCCTTGATGCCTTCCTTCTCGCGGCTGTTGGCCGACAGGCGCATTTCTTCCAGCGCGTCATGGACCAGCAGGTTGGCGAGGGTGCCTTGCTTGGCCGCCGTGGCGCTGGCTTCTTTGAGAGTGGCGGCTTTTTTCAGGTGAACGATTTCAGTGCGCAGACGACGCTTGGCGCCCATCAGCTCGAAGCCCTTGGCGATCCAGATGGTCCAGGTGATGATCGAGGCGATAGCCAGGCCGATCATCACGATCTTCACGATGATGTCGGCGTTTTGGTACATGCCCCACGGCGACAGGTCATGGGCCATGCCCAAGGTATTGTCGGCTTCGAGGACTTCCGGTACGTCAGCGGCGTCCACGGCCTGGACCGGATCGGTCGCGGCAGGTGTCACGGCAGGCGCAGCGGGTGTTTGAGCGGCGGCAGGCTGTGTGGCCGGCGCTTGTGCATCAGCGAAGGCGGCGGTCGGCGCCAGCATCAGGCTGAGCAGCAGGGCGGCCACCGCGCTCCAGGCGCGAGGTCGTTTGGTTGGCGAAGCGGGGAATTGATTGGGTGTCATGCTGGCCGGACCTGAGAGGAAAAGACGGTAAATGTTCTTCCAGGCCTCGTGAGGCCGAGAACAAAAGTGGCGTGCATTATTGCAAGTAATTCTTGTTAACAAAAGTAATAGAGTATCTTTTTTTCCTTCATTGCTAGCCGCGTGTCCTTTGCCGGCGCTAGTCTGTAGCTTTCCGATAGGAGTTTTCTGATGTCCGCGCCTTCTGTTTTGATCGCCGGCTGCGGTGATGTTGGCAGTCGTCTGGCCACGCAATTGTTGAATTCAGGGTGGGAGGTTCACGGCTTGCGGCGTAACGTCTCACGCCTGCCCCAAGGGGTGATTGGCGTTGCCGGCGACTTGTTCAATAAAGACTGCCCGGCGACCTGGCCAATCGGAGCGGTGGATTACCTGGTGTATTGCGCGGCGGCTACCGATCACGATGAGGCCGGATACCGCGCCGCTTATATTCAGGGTTTGCAGCACGTGCTGGAATGGCTCGGCGACTACGGGCAAGTGCCCAATCGGCTGCTATTCGTTTCCAGCAGCAGCGTTTACGGCCAGCAAGAGGGCGAGTGGGTCGACGAGAACTCGCCGACCGTGGCGGCTGGCTATTCAGGGCGTGTGATGCTGGAGGCCGAGCAAGTGGCGCGTGATAGCGGCATTCCGGCCAGCATCGTGCGCCTGACCGGCATTTATGGTCCGGGCCGGGAATGGCTGCTGACCCAGGTCCGTCGCGGTTATCGCGTGGCGATCGATCCACCGTTGTACGCCAACCGCATTCACGTCGATGACGCGGCGGGGTTGCTGGCGTTTTTGCTTGAGGCAGATCGGCGTGGGGTGACGCTGGATGATGACTATATAGGCGTCGACGATGCGCCCGCGTCATTGGCGGAGGTGGTGGGCTGGTTGCGTGAGTATCTGGGCGTGACCGAATGGGCCGAGGATGCGAGTGTGCGTCGTGCCGGCAGCAAGCGCTGCAGCAATGCCCGGGCGAAGGCGTTGGGTTGGGTACCGAAGTATCCGAGTTTCCGCGAAGGTTATGCCGCGATCCTCGAAGGCCGCTGCTGAAATCCAGTTACACACAACAACTAATGAAATGGCTACCCCCGCCGCCCCCTGCGATCGCCCACTAAGCTTTCGCAGGGGGCCTATCGGAGACCGTTGCCATGAAAGTAGCTATTGCCGCCATCGACCTGGGAAAACACACCTTTCATCTGCATGCACAAGATGATCGTGGTCATGAGCTTTACCGCAAAAAGTTTAACCGAGTGGCGCTCATTCAACACTTGGCGAACCTCGAATCCTGCACCGTCGTGATGGAAGCCTGTGGCGGCGCCCACTTCATGGCGCAAGAGGTGGCCAAGCAGGGCCATACGCCCAAGCTCATTGCGCCGCATCTTGTGCGTCCTTTCGTGAAAAGCAACAAGAACGACTTCGCCGATGCCGAGGCGATCTGCGAGGCGGCGACTCGCCCCTTGATGCGCTTTGTGCATCCCAAAACCCAGGCTCAGCAGTTGCTGGCCATGCTCAACTCGACACGCGACTCGTTCATCAAGGAGCGCACCGCGGCCGCCAATCGGATTCACGCGGCCCTGCTGGAGGTGGGCGTCAGCCTGGCCCCGGCTTCAAATCAATCAAAGAGCTGCCGGCGCTGCTGCAAGCGAGTTCACTTTCTGAGCCCTTCAAAAAAATCCTGATGGGGTTGCATAAGCACTTCAACTATCTGGATGAGCAGGTCAAGGCGCAGGACAAAGACGTGGAGTGCCAGGCCGCCGAAGATGATCTGGCGGCGCGTCTGATGACCATGCCGTGTGTCGGCCCGATCACCTCCACCGTCCTGGCTGCCGAGTTGGGCGATGGCAAACAGTTCAAATGCGGCCGGGGCTATTCGGCGTCGATCGGGCTGGTACCCAAGCAGCATTCCACGGGCGACAAGACCGTCCTGTTGGGCATCAGCAAGCGCGGTGATCGAAACCAGAGGCGCCTGCTTGTCCAGTGCGCCCGGGTTTACTTGATGCAACTGGACCGCCAGAAAGGCTGGCTGGCGGACTGGGTCCGGCAGCTATTGGCCCACCATCACTCCAACCATGTGGTCTGCGCGCTGGCCAACAAGCTGGCGAGGATCGCCTGGGCGATTGCGGCCCACCACACTGAATTCGATGCAGGGCCAAGCGCAATGAACGCCTGACCCTGCTGTCACCCGAGCACCACCCACCTGGTTTTGCGATGCTGGATAACTGATGACGTGAACGGCCAACCGGCCTGACGACAACCCTGAGCTCCCACACGGCTGAAAGGCCGTTCAACTAATTAGGATCGTCGGGCATCGATTCTCATCGAGGCGCGGGGCACAGTCCCCACTCAGACGCCGGATAGATGAAAGCAAGCCAACCACGCATCACAAACAGTATTGCAGAAAAGGGGGTAACCATAGATGTGGGAGCGGGCTTGCCCGCGATGAGGCCATAACATTCAACATCCAGGTTGACTGTTACACCGCCATCGCGGGCAAGCCCGCTCCCACAGGGTTATCTGTTGGCTTCAGAACCGGGTTACTGCTTTTCCAGCAACCATTTGCGATCGCCCGGCGTAAACGAAGGCATCTCGTCCGCCAGTGCGGTATTCACCGTCTGGAAGATCTCCAGTTCTTTGCCCTTGCGCGCAAAGATCCAGGTATTGCCCTGGCCATTCACCTGCAGCCAGATGTTGTCGTTGCCGCCGCTCATCGATGCGCAATCGCCCGCCAGGCATAGGGCATAACGATCCGCACCGGGCAGGCCGGCAACCTGGCCGTCTGCCTGGAATTGCACGGTATTGCCTTCGCCCGGGCCGCTGAGAATTTTCCAGCTGCCGCCCATATAAGCCGAATACAGTGCCCGCTCGAAACTCGCGCCAATCGGTGCGCCTTCCGGCACCTGGACCGCTGCACGGTCGAAGACTTGCTCCGGCTCGTTGTCGTTGGCGGCCTGGCTCAGTTGCTTGCCATCACGCTTCAACTCGCTGGCGGAGCTGCCATAAAAGTCGACTTTCCAGGCGCCGGACTCTTCGCCCAGCAGCTTGCCTTCGACATTTTCAAAACCATTGGTGTAGCGGGCCTGACCGGCCCTGGTGTTGACGTCCCATTCCAGGTTCGGGCCATAGGCCTGAAGCGCTTCCCGCAGGGGGCCGCCTTTGGATGCAGCATCAATCGCCGACTGATTGATCCAGGTGCCGCTGATATCACGGTCGGCAGGGTCGCTGGCACAACCGCCCAAGAGAAGGGCGACCAGCGAGAGAGCTAGCGCTTGGCGCATGGTGGAATCCTTTCAAAACAAGATCGGCGCAGCATTAGAGGGGCTGCGCCGGACACATTACTCGATGACCAGAATGGCATCCATTTCAACCTGCGAGCCCTTTGGCAGGGCTGCTACGCCGATGGCGGCGCGGGCTGGGTAAGGTTGGTCGAAGTACTTGCCCATGATCTCGTTGACCTTGGCGAAGTGGCTCAGGTCGGTGAGGAAGATGTTCAGTTTGACGATGTCCTTGAACGAACCACCGGCCGCTTCAGCCACGGCTTTGAGGTTCTCGAACACCTGGACGGTCTGGGCTTCGAAGCCTTCGACCAGTTCCATGGTTTTTGGGTCCAGAGGAATCTGACCCGACATGTAAACGGTGTTGCCAGCCTTGATCGCCTGGGAATAAGTACCGATGGCGGCCGGGGCCTTGTCGCTGTTGATAACGGTCTTGGTCATGTATGACTCCTTGTGAAGGGTGGGCTACGCGCGCATGCGGGTGATGCGAATCACCCCGGTCAGGGCGCGCAGTTTCTTGATCACGCGGGCCAGGTGCACGCGGTCGTGCACGCTGACCACCAGTTGGACCACGCTGATACGACCGTCGCGTTCGTCCATGCTGATTTTTTCGATATTGCCGTCGGCTGCATTGACGCTGCTGGCCAGCAGGGCGATCAGGCCGCGCTGGTGTTCCAGTTCGACGCGCAGCTCGACATTGAATTCGCCGGTGACATCCTTGGCCCACGAGAGCTGGATGCATTTTTCCGGGTTGTGGCGGATTTCGCTGATGTTGCGGCAGTTGTCCAGGTGCACCACCATCCCTTTGCCGGCGGAGAGGTGGCCGACAATCGGGTCGCCCGGGATCGGCGTGCAGCACTTGGCGTAACTGAGCACCAGACCTTCGGTGCCACGAATCGCCAGCGGGCCTTCCGGGCTTGGCAATTGTTCGCCTTCCCCGAGCAGGCGACGGGCGACCACGTAAGCCATGCGATTGCCCAGGCCGATGTCTTCGAGCAAATCTTCGATGAGTTCGAGGCGATATTCGTGGAGCATCACCTGCACGCGCTCGGCCGGGACTTTTTCCAGGGAGCTGTCGAAACCGTTGAGTACCTTGTTCAGCAGGCGTTCGCCGAGGCTGATGGACTCGGAACGGCGTTGCAGTTTCAGCGCATGGCGGATGTGCGTCCGCGCTTTGCCGGTAACCACGAAGTTGAGCCATGCCGGGTTTGGTCGTGCGCCCGGGGCGCTGACGATCTCGACCGTGGAGCCGCTTTGCAGCGGTTCGGACAGCGGCGCGAGACGACGATTGATCCGGCAGGCGATGCAACTGTTGCCCACATCGGTGTGCACCGCGTAAGCGAAGTCGACCGCCGTTGAGCCTTTGGGCAGCTCCATGATCCGGCCTTTGGGCGTGAACACGTAGACCTCGTCCGGGAACAGGTCGATCTTCACGCTCTCGATGAATTCCAGCGAATTGCCGGCCCGTTGCTGCATCTCCAGCACACCTTTGACCCACTGACGGGCGCGGGCGTGAGTGCCTTTGGGCTGCTCGTCGCCGCTGGATTTGTACAGCCAATGGGCAGCGATGCCGTTGTTGGCCATCTCTTCCATTTCACGGGTGCGGATCTGAATTTCGATCGGTACACCGTGCATGCCGAACAGCGTGGTGTGCAACGACTGGTAGCCGTTGGCCTTGGGGATCGCGATGTAATCCTTGAAGCGACCCGGCAACGGTTTGTACAAATTATGTACAGCGCCTAGCACGCGGTAGCAGGTATCGACCTTGTCGACGATGATCCTGAACGCGTAGACGTCCATGATCTCGTTGAAGGCCCGACGCTTGCCGCGCATTTTCTTGTAGATGCCGTAGAGGTGTTTCTGACGACCGCTGACCTCGCCCTGGATGCCATCGATGGCCAGGCAGTGGCTGAGGGATTCTTCGATCTTGTTGACGATTTCCTTGCGATTGCCCCGGGCGCGTTTGACCGCCTGGTTGATCCGCGCGGAACGCATCGGGTGCATGGCCTTGAAGCCGAGGTCTTCGAACTCTATGCGGATGGCGTGCATGCCCAGCCGGTTGGCGATGGGCGCATAGATTTCCAGGGTTTCCTTGGCGATTCGCCGGCGCTTTTCGCCGGACAGCACTTCCAGTGTGCGCATGTTGTGCAGGCGGTCGGCCAGCTTGACCAGGATCACGCGAATATCGCGCGCCATGGCCATGGCCATTTTCTGGAAGTTTTCGGCCTGGGCTTCGGCTTTGGTCTCGAAGTTCATCTGGGTCAGCTTGCTGACCCCGTCGACCAGTTCGGCCACGGTTTCGCCGAACTGCGCTTGCAGCGCTTCCTTGGCAATACCGGTGTCTTCGATCACGTCATGCAGCATGGCCGCCATCAGGCTCTGATGGTCCATATGCATGTCGGCAAGAATATTCGCAACCGCGAGTGGGTGCGTGACGTACGCCTCACCGCTGCGGCGGCGTTGGCCATCGTGGGCTTGTTCGGCGTAGAAGTACGCTCGGCGGACCAGATTGACCTGGTCCTTGCCGAGGTAGGTCGATAAGCGATCGGCGAGGGCGTCTATGCTCGGCATGATAATTCCTGCCGTTCGTTGTGACCCCGCGCCGTGCTACGTCGACCAGGCATAGGCTTATACTGCCTCGTTGGACTCGTCCTCGAACGCTGCGAACAGCGGTTCGTCTTCGACGATTTCTGCGTTGGCGATGAACTCGTAGCTCATCAGGCCTTCGGCGATTTCACGCAGCGCTACAACAGTAGGCTTGTCGTTTTCCCACTGAACCAGGGGCTCTTTGCCGCCGGTGGCCAGTTGACGGGCACGCTTGGTGGACAGCATGACCAGTTCAAAACGGTTTTCCACGTGGTTCAGGCAGTCTTCAACGGTTACGCGGGCCATGGTATTCCTCGGAGCGAATGCAATATGCGCGCTGCCCGGGTGGGCGAGCGGACTCAACAGTTTAAAAAATCACCAGCGATTAGGGAAGCGCTGATTTTTTGACCAGGCTCTTCAACGCGCTATAAGTGCCAATGTAAAGCCCTTGCAGCAGTTTTGGGAAGTGCTGTTTAGCCGAGCAATTCAGCCAAAAGTTTTCCGTTACGCTGCTGCTGACGCTTCTGATGCAGCTGGTTGGCACGGAAAATCGCCTGCAAATCACGCAGCGCGTGGGCGAAATCGTCGTTAATGATCAGGTAGTCGTAGTCGACGTAGTGGCTCATTTCGCTGACGGCTTCACGCATCCGGCCTTCGATGACCTCGTTGCTGTCCTGGCCGCGATTGTTCAGGCGCTGACGCAAGGCTTCCAGGGACGGCGGCAGAATGAAGATCGAACGCGCCTGGGGCATCAACTTGCGCACCTGCTCGGCACCCTGCCAGTCAATTTCCAGAATCAGGTCGTGGCCTTCATCCAGGGTTTGCTGCAGGTGGCTTTGCGAGGTGCCATAGAGATTGCCGAACACTTCGGCGCGCTCGAGGAAATCCCCGTGCTCGATCATCTTCACGAACTCGCTGCGTTCGACGAAGTGATAGTTCACGCCGTTGACTTCACCGGGGCGCATGGCACGGGTGGTGTGGGAGACCGAGACACGGATCTCCTGATCAGCGTCGGTCAGGGCCTTGACCAGACTGCTCTTGCCCGCGCCCGAAGGGGCGGAAATGATGTACAGGGTGCCGGTGCTGTGGGTCATGTCGGGTTTGCCTTACTCAATATTCTGCACTTGTTCGCGCATCTGCTCGATCAACACTTTGAGGTTGACCGCCGCTGTCGTGCTGCGCGGGTCGAAGGCTTTGGAGCCCAGTGTGTTGGCTTCGCGGTTGAGTTCCTGCATCAGGAAGTCCAGGCGCCGACCGGCAGCGCCGCCGGATTTGAGCACCCGGCGAACTTCGATGATGTGAGTGCTCAGGCGATCCAGTTCTTCGGCGACGTCGCTCTTTTGCGCGAGCATGACCATTTCCTGTTCCAGTCGCTGTGGGTCGAGGTCGGCCTTCATGTCGGTGAAGCGGTCGAGGACTTTCTGGCGTTGGGTGGCGAGCATCTGCGGGACCAGTTCACGCAGGATCACCACATCCCCTTCAATAGAGGTCAGGCGCTCGTTGATCAATCGCGCCAGCTCAGTGCCTTCGCGCTCGCGCCCGGCCTTGAGTTCTTTCAGTCCCTGATGGAACAGCGCCAGGGCTTCGGCATTCAGCGCTTGCGGGTCGGCGGCATCGGCCACCAGCACGCCGGGCCAGGCCAGGACTTCCAGCGGGTTCAGTGCGGCCGGGTTCTTGATCAGGCTGGCGACCGTCTCGGCGGCAGCGACCAGTTGCGCGGCGCGCTCGCGGTCCACTTGCAGCGGTTTGCCGGTGCTTTCTTCGGTAAAGCGCAGAGTGCATTCGAGCTTGCCCCGGGACAGTTCCTGGCGCAGGGCTTCGCGGACCGCGCCTTCGAGGTCGCGGAAAGATTCCGGCAGGCGCAGGTGGGGTTCCAGGTAGCGGCTGTTGACCGAGCGCAGTTCCCAACTCAGGGTGCCCTGGACGCCGGCTTTTTCGACGCGGGCGAAGGCGGTCATGCTGTGCACCATGGAGGTACCTCGCAATGCAGGTCGGCGCGTAACCCATGGTTTCGCGGACCCGCTATCTGTGAATTAAAGCCGACAGGCAGCAAAGGCGCAGGATTGTAGCGCAGTGGGGCGGATGCGCCCAAACACACGCTGTGACAAAGAGCTGCAGGCCGTCGGCTAAGCTCTATTCAGGGGCTTCAATCGTCGGGCGATTTTTTAGAAGTGCCCACGGGCGGTCCACGGCTCTATAATGCTCGGCAGTTTTCCGTCCTCCGTACAGGTAATCCCTATGAAACGTCCAAGTGGTCGCGCTGCCGATCAGCTCCGCTCGATCCGCATTACCCGCAACTACACCAAACACGCCGAGGGATCTGTACTGGTCGAGTTCGGTGATACCAAAGTCATCTGCACCGTCAGCGTCGAGAACGGCGTGCCGCGCTTCCTCAAAGGTCAGGGCCAGGGTTGGTTGACCGCCGAATACGGCATGCTGCCGCGCGCCACTGGCGAGCGTAACCAGCGTGAAGCGAGCCGCGGCAAGCAAGGCGGCCGTACTCTGGAAATCCAGCGTTTGATCGGCCGTTCCCTGCGTGCTGCGCTGGACATGTCCAAGCTGGGCGACGTCACCCTGTACGTCGACTGCGACGTGATCCAGGCTGACGGCGGCACCCGCACCGCGTCCATCACCGGTGCCATGGTTGCACTGATCGACGCCTTGAAAGTGATCAAGAAGCGCGGCGGCCTGAAAGGTGGCGACCCGCTCAAGCAAATGATCGCTGCCGTTTCGGTGGGCATGTACCAGGGCGAGCCTGTGCTTGACCTCGACTACCTGGAAGATTCGGCTGCCGAGACTGACCTCAACGTGGTGATGACCAGCACTGGCGGTTTCATCGAAGTTCAGGGCACTGCCGAAGGCGCGCCGTTCCAGCCGGAAGAGCTGAACGCGATGCTGGCGCTGGCGAAGAAAGGCATGAACGAGATTTTCGAACTGCAGAAGGCTGCACTGGCCGACTGATCGGACCTGCTCCACGCAAGGAGGATGCCATGAGTGACGAGCAACTGCCGCTACCCACGCCGAGCCGAGAGGCTCGTCAGTGGGCGATGTTTTGTCACCTGTCCGCCTTGCTGGGGATCTGGCTGCCGTTCGGCACGCTGATCGGGCCGCTGATTCTCTGGCAGATGAAGCGCGAGTCAGACCCGTTCATCGATGCGCAAGGCAAGGAGGCGCTGAACTTTCAGATCACCGTCGCCATTGCTTCCGCCATCTGCTTCCTGCTGATGGTGGTGATCGTCGGGTTCTTCCTGTTTGGTCTGGTCGCGATCGGTGCATTGGTATTGACCATTATTGCGGGCGTGAAAGCCAATGAAGGGTTCCCTTACCGGTATCCGTTCACCTGGCGCCTGGTCAAATAATAGCCAGCAAAGATTTCCTGTGGGAGCGGGCTTGCCCGCGATAGCGATCTGGCAGGCAACACATCTGTTGATTGTGACGGCCTCATCGCGGGCAAGCCCGCTCCCACAGAAAGCAAATCATCACCCACAAAAAAGCCGACAGCGAAGTCGGCTTTTTTGCATCTGCGAAAAGACGCTTAGATAGTCAGCGTCCAGTCGTAGTCCACGATCAACGGTGCATGCTGCGAGAACCGTGGCTGACGCGGCAGGCGTGCACTGCGTACAAAACGCCGCAGGCCCGGCGTCAGTATCTGGTAGTCGAAACGCCAGCCCAGGTTGAGCATCTCGGCCTGTTCGTTGTCCGGCCACCAGCTGTACTGGTCGCCTTCACGGCTGACTTCACGCAGGGCATCGACATAACCCATGTTGCCGACAATCTCGTCCATCCAGGCACGCTCAGGCGCCAGGAAGCCCGGAGATTGCTGGCTGTCGCGCCAGTTCTTGATATCCAGCTTCTGTTGCGCCACGTACAGCGAGCCACAATAAATGTACTCGCGACGTTTGCGTCGCTGTTTATCCAGATAACGGGCGAAGTCGTCCATTAGCTTGAACTTCTGGTTCAAGTCTTCATCGCCGTTCTGCCCCGAAGGGAGCAGCAAGGTCGCGATGCTGACCTTGTCGAAATCGGCTTGCAGGTAACGCCCGTAGCGGTCGGCCGTCTCGAAGCCGAGACCGCTGATGACTGCCTTCGGTTGCAACCGCGAGTACAAAGCCACGCCACCTTGGGCGGGAACTTCGGCTTCGCAGGCATAAAGGAAGTAGCCATCCAGTTGGAAGGCTGGATCGTCCAGTTCAAAGGCGGAGGCGCGGGTGTCCTGCAGGCAGATGACGTCGGCATTCTGTGCTTGCAGCCAACTGAGCAAACCACGCTCGACTGCAGCCTGAATACCATTGACGTTCACACTGATGATCCGCATAAGTGGCCCCAAAAATCGCGTGCGGGTATGATACACGGCGTCTACCTAATTAGCTAAATCCGTGGTATTTGGGGTTTTTTTCATGCAAGCGTATCAGCGCGACTTCATTCGTTTTGCCATTGATCGTGGCGTTTTGCGCTTCGGTGAGTTCACCCTGAAGTCCGGACGCACCAGTCCTTACTTCTTCAATGCCGGCCTGTTCAACTCGGGCTCTGCCCTGGCGCAGCTGGGTCGTTTCTATGCGGCAGCCATCGTCGAGAGCGGTATTTCGTTCGATGTGCTGTTCGGCCCGGCCTACAAAGGCATCCCGTTGGCGGCGACTACTGCCGTGGCGCTGGCCGAACATCATGGCCGTGATCTGCCATGGTGCTTCAACCGCAAGGAAGCCAAGGCCCACGGCGAAGGCGGTAGCCTGGTCGGCGCGCCATTGACTGGCGACGTGCTGATCATCGACGACGTGATCACCGCAGGCACCGCCATCCGTGAAGTGATGCAGATCATCGCTTCCCAGGACGGCGCCAAAGCCGCGGGCGTGTTGATCGCCCTGAACCGTCAGGAGCGTGGCAACGGCGAATTGTCGGCCATCCAGGAAGTGGAGCGTGACTTCGGTATCCCGGTGATCAGCATTGTTTCGCTGAATCAGGTTCTCGAGTTCCTGGCCGATGATCCGCAGCTCAAGCAACATTTGCCTGCCGTCGAAGCGTATCGCGCCCAGTTCGGCGTCTGACAGCACGGACCTGTAGGAGCGAGGCTTGCCCGCGAAAGCGATTTAACAGCCAACGTTCATGTTGGATGTGATGACCTCTTCGTGGGCAAGCCTCGCTCCTACAAGGGATTTTTTTGATCTAGACGGGTTTACTGGTTTTCTCTGGGTACGGATCAACAGCGGCGTCGCCCTGACCGGTAAGAATTTTCCAGCCATGACGGGTGTGCGGGGTTTTCCGGAGTTGCGGGCACGGCGGCATCGAGGTTTTGGCTTGGTTCGAATACTCATGACCGCAATCGACGCAGGCATAGGTGCCAGGTGAAACATCACTGCCGTATGGGACATAGTCTTTTTGCATGGATAGATCTCCTGTGGATTCAGGGACGATCCTATGCAGATTGATTCTTTTGCGATGTCGGACGTTTCGCCCAATCAGGTCAGGTATTTCCTGCACGCATAAAAAAGATCGCAGACTTCGCTAGCTCCTACAGAGTTTTCGTACATCCGAAAATCCGCTGTTGTAGGAGCTGCCGAAGGCTGCGATCGTTTTAAGGTTTGAATCAGTGACGCTTGCGATTACTGATCAAAGTGCCCACACCGGTGTCGGTGAAGATTTCCAGCAGAATCGCGTTCGGCACCCGACCATCGATGATCAACGAGCTACCCACACCGCCTTGTACCGCTTCCAGCGCGCAACGAATCTTCGGCAGCATGCCGCCGTAGATAGTGCCGTCGGCGATCAGGTCGTCGACCTGTTGAGTCGTCAGGCCGGTCAGAACCGTGCCCGACTTGTCCATCAGGCCGGCGATGTTGGTCAGCAGCATCAGCTTTTCAGCCTTCAGCGCTTCGGCCACTTTACCGGCCACCAGGTCGGCGTTGATGTTGTACGACTCGCCGTTGGCGCCGACGCCGATTGGCGCGATCACCGGGATGAAGTCGCCTTTGACCAACAGGTTCAGCAGGTCGGTGTTGATCCCGACCACTTCGCCCACTTGGCCAATATCGATGATTTCCGGCTGGGTCATTTCCGGCGTCTGACGGGTAACAGTGAGCTTTTTCGCGCGAATCAGCTCGGCGTCTTTACCAGTCAGGCCGATGGCGCTGCCGCCATGACGGTTGATCAGGTTGACGATGTCCTTGTTGACCTGGCCGCCGAGGACCATTTCCACCACGTCCATGGTTTGCGCATCAGTCACGCGCATACCATCGATGAAGTGGCTCTCGATCGACAGACGCTTGAGCAGGTCGCCGATTTGCGGGCCGCCGCCGTGAACCACCACCGGGTTAATGCCGACGGCTTTCATCAGCACGATGTCGCGGGCGAAGCCGGTTTTCAGCTCCTCGCTTTCCATCGCGTTGCCGCCGTATTTGATCACCAGCGTCTTGCCGACATAGCGGCGAATGTAAGGCAGCGCTTCGGACAGGACCTTGGCGGTGTTGGCGGCGGCTTCGCGTTCGAGGGTCATTCAGGGCTCCGGGTGCTTCAGAAGATCAAAACGGTAATTGGAGATCAGGGGCAACGCGTTTCAGTTGGACGTGGAACACATCCTTGATGCGCTGCAATTCAGCCTCGTCATCGGCCTCGAAGCGCAGCACCAGCACCGGTGTGGTGTTGGACGCGCGAACCAGGCCCCAGCCTTTGGCGTAGTCGACTCGCACGCCGTCAATGGTGGTCAGGTCGGCGCCTTCACCCCACTTCGCGTCGTGCAGTGCATCAATGATGCTGAATTTGCTCTCTTCGGTCACATGGATATTGATCTCTGGCGTAGAAATATCGTTCGGGAAGGTCGCAAACAGCTCTTCCGCGGTGGATTTCTCTTTGCTGAGGATCTCCAGCAGGCGCGCGGCGCTGTAAATACCGTCGTCGAAACCGAACCAGCGCTCTTTGAAGAAGATGTGGCCGCTCATTTCGCCGGCCAGCAGGGCGCCGGTTTGTTTCATTTTCTTTTTGATCAACGAGTGACCGGTCTTCCACATTAGCGGGCGACCGCCGTATTCCTTGATCAGCGGTGTCAGGCGACGGGTGCATTTGACGTCGAAGATGATTTCCGCGTCAGCGTTGCGCGCCAGTACGTCACGGGCGAATAGCATCAGCAGGCGGTCCGGGTAGACGATGCTGCCGGTGTTGGTCACTACGCCGACGCGGTCGCCGTCGCCGTCGAAGGCCAGGCCCAGGTCGGCGTTGGTTTCCTTGACCTTGGCGATCAGGTCCACCAGGTTTTCAGGCTTGCCCGGGTCCGGGTGGTGATTCGGGAAGTTGCCGTCGACGTCGCAGAACAGCGGGATGACTTCGCAGTTCAGGGCTTCGATCAGTTGCGGGGCGATCACGCCGGCCGCGCCGTTACCGCAGTCGACCACGACTTTGAGGCGGCGAGCCAGTTTGATGTCCTGGACGATTTCGGTGTTGTAACGGTCGAGGATCTCGACCTGGGTGATGCTGCCCTTGCCGCTGCTCAGGTTGTTGGTCTTGAGGCGGTCGTGCAGGGCCTGGATCTGTTCGTTGGCCAAAGTGTCGCCAGCGATGACGATTTTGAAGCCGTTGTAGTTCGACGGGTTGTGGCTGCCGGTGAGCATCACGCCGGATTTGCCGGCCAATACGTTGGCGGCGTAGTACAGCGCAGGGGTTGGCACCAGGCCGACGTCGCTGACGTGGCAACCGCTGTCGGCCAAGCCTTTGATCAGTTGCTCGACCAGCTCCGGGCCGGAGAGGCGACCGTCACGGCCGACGGACACGTTGGGTTCGTTTTGGGCCAGGCTCTGGGAGCCGATGGCGCGACCAAGCCAATAAGCTGTTTCAGCGTTCAAGAATTCCGGGACGGTGCCGCGAATGTCGTAGGCGCGGAAGATGCTGTCGGGGAACTTGGGTGGGACTTGGGCTGGGGTGCTCATCTGTAGGAATGCTCCATCTTGAAAGTGGCTGGACCTGCCGGCGAAAAACTCGTCTGCAGGCTCAAACTGAAGGGTATGACGGTGTTTTCCACCGAGAGTTCGTGGTGTGAAAAGGCCATGCCATCAGCACTGGCGAGCAATTGTCCGTTCAATGCCTTGATTTTCAGTGGTAAACCTTCCAGATGACGTCTTTGCAATTTGTGGTGAGGGAGCCCGCTTGGGTGCGCAGCACCCATAAAATCTTGGGGCCGCTTCGCAGCCCAGCGCGAGCAAGCTCGCTCGCCACAGGGTTCTCTATCAGATCAGTGGCTGCCGGAATGTCCGAAACCGCCGGTGCCGCGCTGGGTTTCGACGAACTCTTCGACCATTTCAAAATGCGCTTGAACCACCGGTACCAGCACCAGTTGGGCCAGGCGTTCGCCTACCACCATGTTGAAATCGGTCTGGCCACGGTTCCAGCACGACACCATCAGCGGGCCCTGGTAATCGGAGTCGATCAGGCCGACCAGATTGCCCAGCACGATGCCGTGCTTATGGCCCAGGCCTGAGCGCGGCAGAATCAGCGCGGCTAAACCTGGATCGCCAATGTAGACAGACAGGCCAGTCGGAATCAGCAGGGTTTCGCCCGGCTTGATGACGGTGTCTTTTTCCAGCATGGCGCGCAGGTCGAGGCCGGCGGAGCCTGGCGTGGCGTATTGCGGCAGCGGGAATTCGGTACCGATGCGTGGGTCGAGGATCTTGGCTTGCAAAGCGTGCATGTAAATTAAACCTGGTTCAGACGTTCGGCGATAAAAGTGATCAGCTGGCGAGCGATTTTGCTCTTGCTGGTCTGGGCGAAGAGTGTGGCGTGCAGCTCACGGTCGATCACGCTGCAGGCGTTTTCTTCGCTGTTGAAGCCAATACTCGGGTTCGCGACGTCGTTGGCGACGATCAGATCGAGGTTCTTGTCTTTCAACTTGCGTGCAGCGTAATCGAGCAGATGTTCGGTTTCGGCGGCGAAGCCGACACTGAACGGACGGTCGGGACGGGTGGCGATGGTGGCCAGGATGTCTGGGTTGCGCACCATCTGAAGCAACAAGCCGTCGCCGTTCGTAGGATCTTTCTTGAGTTTCTGTGGGGCGACGACTTCCGGGCGGTAGTCCGCGACCGCAGCAGAGGCGATGAATAGGTCGCAAGGGATCGCCGCTTCGCAGGCGGCGAGCATGTCACGGGCGCTGACCACGTCGATGCGCGTGACGCGATCCGGGGTCGGCAGGTGCACGGGGCCTGTGATAAGGGTCACGCGGGCGCCGGCTTCTACCGCGGCTTCGGCCAGGGCAAAGCCCATTTTCCCGGAGCTGTGGTTGGTGATGTAGCGCACCGGGTCGATGTTTTCCTGGGTCGGGCCGGCGGTGATCAGCACGTGTTTGCCGGTCAGTGCCTGACGCTGGAAGCAGTCTGCCGCGCACTGGGCGAGGTCGGTGGCTTCGAGCATGCGACCCATGCCGACGTCGCCGCAGGCCTGGCTTCCAGAGGCTGGGCCGAAGACTTTGAGGTCGCGGCTTTCGAGGGTTTGCAGGTTGGCTTGGGTCGCCGGGTCGCGCCACATGGCCTGGTTCATCGCCGGGGCAACCGCGACCACCGCGTCAGTGGCCAGCACCAGCGTGGTCAGCAGGTCGTCGGCAATGCCTTGGGCCAGTCGGGCGATCAGGTCCGCAGTGGCGGGAGCGATCAGTACCAGATCGGCCCATTTGGCCAGCTCGATGTGGCCCATCGCGGCTTCGGCCGCCGGGTCCAGCAAATCGAGATGGACCGGATGCCCGGACAACGCCTGCATGGTCAGCGGGGTAATGAATTCGCTGCCGCCACGGGTCATGACCACGCGCACTTCGGCGCCCTGGTCGATCAGGCGGCGAACCAGCTCGGCGCTCTTGTAGGCAGCAATGCCGCCGCCGACGCCCAGAACGATGCGTTTCCGATACAGCCGCTGCATAGGTCTGCCTTTCATTTCGTTGATGACTGCATGGCGATACCCCCTCCCCAGGGATGAATTCGCCAGCAAAAAAGATGGGCTACGATATCACAGCGACCGCTATGGAACAGCGGCGCCCACATTCCAGGGAGGTGCTATGAGTATTCGTGATTGGCCGGCGGCGGAGCGGCCGCGAGAGAGGTTACTTGAGTTGGGCTCGGGGAGCCTTTCGGACGCCGAGCTGCTGGCGATTTTTTTGAGGACCGGCGTGTCGGGTAAAAGCGCGGTAGATCTGGCGCGGCATCTGTTGAATCAGTTTGGCAGCCTGCGCGCCTTGCTGGAGGCCGATCTAAAGACATTCAGCGGGCAGTTGGGGCTCGGCCCGGCAAAGTTTGCGCAGTTGCAGGCAGTGTTGGAAATGGCCCGTCGGCATCTGGCTGAGCGCTTGCGCCACAGCTCAGTGTTGGAGAGTCCGCTGATCGTGCGTGATTACCTCAAGTCAATGCTGCGACACGAGCCTCATGAGGTATTTGGCTGCCTGTTTTTGGACTCGAAACACCGAGTGCTGGCGTTTGAATCTCTATTTCGTGGCTCTATCGACTGCACCAGCGTTTATCCGCGTCAGGTGGTCAAGCGCGCTTTGGCCCATAACGCCGCAGCTTTGATCCTTTGCCACAACCATCCGTCAGGCAACTCCGACCCCAGTCAGGCCGACCGAATGCTGACCAAGCGCCTGCAAGAGGCGCTGGACCTGATCGACGTGCGGGTGCTCGACCATTTCATCGTCGGTGACGGCGATCCGCTGTCCATGGCCGAGTATGGGTGGATGTGAGCGAGGGGGGCGGAGCTAAGTAAGTCCCTGTGGGAGCGGGCTTGCCCGCGATGACGTCGGCAAATTCAACATAGTTGTCGCCTGAAAGTCCGCTATCGCGGGCAAGCCCGCTCCCACAGGTTTTGTATTGGTGCTTATGGTTTGAGGACTACCTTGGAGTAGTCCTGGCGACCAAACGGGCTGACCTGATAGCCCTGCACATCCTTGCGCGTCAGCGCAAAGGCAGTCGGGTGAGCCAGTGGCAGCCACAACGCCTGTTGCTGGATCTGCGCCTGGGCCTGTTCGTAGAGCTTGGTGCGTACACCTTGCTCGCCAGTGGTCTTGCCGGCGCTGATCAGCTTGTCCAGGTCCTGGTTGCAGTAGCGGGCGAAGTTGGTGCCGGATTTGACCCCCGCGCAGGAAAACTGCGGTGTGAGGAAGTTGTCCGGGTCGCCGTTATCGCCAGCCCAGCCCATGAATAACAAGTCATGTTCACCGGCCTTGGCGCGGCGAATCAGTTCGCCCCATTCGATCACGCGAATCTCGGCCTGAATGCCGATTTCCGCAAGATCGGACTGCAGCAATTGCGCGCCAAGGCTCGGATTGGGGTTCAGCAGACTGCCAGAGGGGCGGGTCCAGATGGTGGTCTGGAAGCCATTCTTGAGGCCGGCCTTGGCCATCAATGCCCGGGCTTTCTCGACATCATGGGCATAGCCCGAAAGGTTTTTGGCGTAGCTCCATGTATTAGGCGGGTATGGGCCATTGGCGGGTTCGGCGGTGTCTTCGAACACAGCCTTGACGTAGTTGGCCCTGTCGAACGCCAGGTTAATGGCCTGGCGCACTTCAGGTTTGTCCAGCGGCGGATGCTGGCTGTTGATGCCAACGAATGCGGTCATGAAGGCGTCAGTTTTTTCCACCTTCAGTGTCGGTTCCTGCTTCGCAGCCTGTACGTCCAGCGGTTTGGGCGACAGGGCGATCTGGCACTCGTTGCGGCGCAATTTCTGCAAGCGCACATTGGCATCGGGGGTGATGGCGAAGATCAGCGGGTCTACCGACGGCTTGCCACGGAAGTAATCCGGGTTGGCCTTGTAGCGAATCGAGGCGTCTTTCTGGAAGCGCGTGAAGATGAACGGGCCGCTGCCGATCGGCTGGCTGTTGAGTTTCTCCGGGGTGTCGGCCTTCAGCAGTTTGTCCGCGTACTCAGCCGAATAGATCGAGGCGAAACCCATGGTCAGGGTTGGCAGGAAAGTCGAGTCCGGGTGATCGAGGGTGAAGCGAATGGTAAGCGGGTCCAGTGCGTCGATCTTCTTGATCAACGCCGGTAACTGCATCGATTGCGCGTGCGGAAAGCCACTCTGCGCCACTTTGTGCCACGGGTTTGCCGGGTCGAGCATGCGGTCGAAGCTGAACTTCACGTCTTCGGCGGTCAGGTCACGCGTCGGGTTGAAGTATTCGGTACGGTGAAATTTCACCTGCGGGTGCAATTTGAAGACGTAGGTCAGGCCGTCGGGTGTGACTTCCCAGCTGTCCGCCAGGCTGGCGACCACTTTGCCGCTGGCCGTGTCGAAGTCCACCAGACTGTTCATCAGCACGTCGGCCGAGGCATTGGTGGTGGTCAACGAGTTGTATTGCACCACATCGAACCCTTCAGGGCTGGCCTCGGTGCAGACGGTCAGGGCGGCGGCATGGGCCAATGGGCTCAGCAGCAGTGGGGCGAGCAGCAGCGGTAGGGCAGCAAGGCGCATGGTCGGATTCCTTTACAGATCGAAGGCCCATCTGCAAGTGCAGTCTGGAAAAGGCTTACCCTAGTGGGCTCTTTTGCAAATGACTATCCCCTTTTTCATTTTAAGGGGACTATGTGCGCTTGTTTTCGGTGATGCGGGCCGAGGAAAACCCGGAATCGGTCGGTTAGCCGATTCTCTGCGACGAGCGGTCTTAATCGGCGACAGCCTTTATCCAAGGCGTCCGGCGCCCGGAAAAGGGGGAATTTATCAAGTTCGCGCACACGGAATGTTGTTGCTCTCCAGTCTTTCTGGTATAAAGCAGCGCTCTTTTCTAGGGGCCCGGTTCCTTCACTGTAGGTGTAGCCGGTAAGACCTCTAAAGAAACGCGGCGCCTGGCGCCAAATGACTGAGAGATTAAGCGGCCAACCCATGCCGGGTTGGGCATGTGGTTTTAGAGGGCTGAGGCATGTCGAGAGTATGTCAAGTTACCGGTAAGGGTCCGGTGACTGGGAATAACATTTCCCACGCAAACAACAAAACCCGTCGTCGTTTCCTGCCGAACCTGCAGCATCACCGCTTCTGGGTTGAAGAAGAGAAACGTTTCGTGCGTCTGCGCGTATCTGCCAAAGGCATGCGTATCATCGACAAGCGTGGCATCACTGTCGTGCTGGCCGAAATCCGCAAAGCCGGCAAGATCTAAGGGAGCTAATCATGCGTGAATTGATTCGTTTGATTTCGAGCGCCGGTACTGGTCACTTCTACACTACCGACAAGAACAAGCGCACTACTCCGGACAAAATCGAGATCAAGAAATTTGATCCGGTTGTTCGTAAGCACGTGATCTACAAAGAAGGCAAAATCAAGTAATTGATTTTTCCCTCTTACGAAAAAGGCCCGTATCGCGAGATACGGGCCTTTTTTGTTGCCTGTGGGTTTTGTGTTGTCTGTCAGGGCCTCATCGCGGGCAAGCCACGCTCCCACAGGTTTTGTGATTGACACAGATCCCTGTGGGAGCGGGCTTGCTCGCGAAGGGGCCGGCCCAAACAGCACAAATTCTCAAGCCTTCTGTTCAAACACCACATAGATCTTGCGGCACGGCTCCAGCACTTCCCAAGTGCCTTTGAAACCGGCCGGAATCACGAAGCGATCGCCCACACGCAGGGTCTTGGCGTTGCCATCGCCGTCGCGCAGCACTGAAACCCCCTGAACGATTTCGCAGTATTCGTGCTCGGTGTAGTTCACTAGCCACTGGCCGACTTCGCCTTCCCAAACACCTGCACTCATCTGGCCGCACGGGCTGTTGTAATGGTTGTACACCGCTTGCTCGGGGTCGCCCTTGAGGACTTTTGCAGGGTCGGGCCGATAACGATCGGGCTGGGTGTTGGCCTGGCTGAAATCGACGATATCCTGAATGCTCATGCTGGTATTCCCCCGTTTGCGCTGGAAAATGGAAAGTCTATGTTTATTAAAATGAACATCGCAAGGCCGTTTGCCGTCCTTGTGTCAAATATATTGAAACTTCACCGGCCGCTGGTTTAGGGTAACGGTTGCCTTGAGCCGAAAAGCAGGCTGGCCGGGCAGAATTCCTGACAGCACCCGCATAGAACGCGGGGCACTCGTATTCAATAAGAGGAGGACACTCGAATGACCACCCTGACTCGTGCCGACTGGGAACAACGGGCTCGCGATCTGAAGATCGAAGGCCGCGCCTACATCAATGGCGAATACACCGATGCCGTCTCTGGTGAGACCTTCGAGTGCATCAGCCCGGTCGATGGCCGTCTGCTGGGCAAGATTGCCAGCTGTGACGCCGCCGATGCCCGGCGCGCCGTGGACAACGCCCGCGCCACTTTCAATTCCGGCGCCTGGTCGCGCCTGGCGCCGACCAAACGCAAAGCCACCATGATCCGTTTTGCCGGCCTGCTGAAACAGCACGCCGAAGAGCTGGCCCTGCTCGAAACCCTGGACATGGGCAAGCCGATCAGCGATTCCCTGTACATCGACGTTCCCGGCGCGGCGCAAGCCCTGAGCTGGAGCGGTGAAGCCATCGACAAGATCTACGACGAAGTCGCTGCTACCCCGCACGATCAACTGGGGTTGGTGACTCGCGAGCCGGTCGGCGTGGTGGGTGCAATCGTGCCGTGGAACTTCCCGTTGATGATGGCCTGCTGGAAACTCGGTCCGGCGCTGTCCACCGGTAACTCGGTGATCCTCAAGCCTTCCGAAAAATCGCCGCTGACAGCCATTCGCATTGCGGCGCTGGCCGTTGAAGCCGGCATCCCGAAAGGCGTGCTGAACGTGCTGCCGGGTTACGGCCACACCGTCGGCAAGGCCCTGGCCCTGCACAACGACGTCGACACCCTGGTGTTTACCGGTTCGACCAAGATCGCCAAGCAACTGCTGATCTACTCCGGCGAATCGAACATGAAGCGCGTCTGGCTGGAAGCTGGCGGCAAGAGCCCGAACATCGTGTTCGCCGATGCGCCGGACCTGCAAGCCGCCGCCGAAGCCGCTGCCGGTGCCATCGCCTTCAACCAGGGCGAAGTCTGCACCGCTGGCTCGCGCCTGCTGGTGGAGCGTTCGATCAAGGACAAATTCCTGCCGCTGGTGATCGAGGCCCTGAAGGCCTGGAAACCGGGTAATCCGCTGGATCCGGCGACCAACGTCGGTGCGCTGGTGGATACCCAGCAGATGAACACCGTGCTGTCGTACATCGAATCCGGTCATGCCGACGGCGCCAAACTGGTCGTCGGTGGCAATCGTATTCTCCAGGAAACCGGGGGTACCTATGTCGAGCCGACGATTTTTGATGGCGTAAGCAACGCGATGAAAATCGCCCAGGAAGAGATCTTCGGGCCAGTGTTGTCGGTCATCACCTTCGACAGCGCTGAAGAAGCCATCCAGATCGCCAACGACACGCCTTACGGTCTGGCCGCAGCAGTCTGGACCGCCGACATCTCCAAGGCTCACCTGACCGCCAAGGCTTTGCGTGCCGGTAGCGTGTGGGTCAATCAGTACGACGGCGGCGACATGACCGCACCGTTCGGTGGATTCAAACAGTCCGGCAACGGTCGCGACAAGTCGTTGCATGCATTCGACAAGTACACCGAACTGAAGGCGACCTGGATCAAGTTGTAAGCCTGTGAAGGAGCCCGACTGAGTATCGGGCTCCTGAATGACCCAGATCCCTGTGGGAGCGGGCTTGCCCGCGATAGCAATCTGACAGTCAGCCTCGATGTTGAATGTCAGTACGCCATCGCGGGCAAGCCCGCTCCCACACTGTTTTGTGTTGCACATAGAATATCCACAGGAGCGTGGAACATGCGTTGGGCGACGTATTTCGCCGTTTTGGCGTCTGTCTTGAGTGTCGGCCTGGCCCTGGGTGTCAGCATGCCGTTGGTATCGCTGCGTCTGGAAGGCTGGGGTTACGGCTCGTTCGCAATCGGCGTGATGGCGGCGATGCCGGCCATTGGCGTATTGCTGGGGGCGAAAATCTCCAGCCACCTCGCGGCGCGTCTAGGCACGGCCAATTTGATGCGCCTATGCCTGTGGGCCGGGGCGGTGTCCATCGGTTTGCTGGCCGTGTGGCCGAGCTATCCAGTCTGGCTGGTGTTGCGGTTGATGATCGGGGTAATTCTGACGCTCGTCTTCATCCTCGGTGAAAGCTGGATCAACCAACTGGTGGTCGAGCAATGGCGCGGTCGACTGGTGGCGCTGTATGGCAGTAGCTATGCGCTGAGTCAGTTGGCCGGGCCGTTACTGTTGGGTGCGTTGGGTACCGAGCATGATTATGGTTTCTGGGTCGGCGTCGGTTTGCTGATGACGTCACCGTTCCTGCTGTTGGGCCGCAGCGGCGCACCCACCAGTGAAGCCTGCAGCGTAACCCTCGCAGACTTGTTGACCTTCTGCCGTGGCTTGCCGGCGATTGCCTGGGCGGTATCGCTGTTCGCGGCGTTCGAAGCGATGATCCTGACCTTGCTGCCGGTCTATTGCCTGCGTCAGGGCTTCACCACGGAAATCGCCTTGGCGATGGTCAGCACGGTGGTGGTGGGTGATGCCTTGCTGCAATTGCCGATTGGCGCGCTGGCCGATCGCTTGTCGCGGCGTACGTTATTTACCGGTTGCGCGATGCTCTTGCTGCTGTCGAGCCTGGCGATTCCGTTGCTGATCGACACGCTGCTGATCTGGCCGCTGTGGGTGTTGTTTGGCGCCAGTGCCGGTGGTTTGTTCACCTTGTCGCTGATCTTGATTGGCGAGCGTTATCGCGACGATGCCCTGGTGCGAGCTAATGCCCACATCGCGCAGCTCTGGGGTATTGGTTGCCTGATCGGGCCATTGGCGGCGGGTGCCGGCAGCCAATGGATCAGCGGGCATGCCTTGCCGTTGCTGATGGCAGCGGGCGCATTGGGGTTGGTGATTCTGGTATCGCGGCAAGGGGCGTTTGGCACGGTTGCCGAACCGGCCTGAACGCTGCACAAACCTGTGGTGAGGGGGCTTGTCTGTGGCGAGGGAGCTTGCTCCCGTTGGGTCGCGCAGCGGCCCTGAATCATGCGCCACCGCTTATTCAGATAGAACGCGGATGCCGATTTGCGACTGCTGCGCAGCCGAGCGCGGGCAAGCGCCCTCGCCACAATTCATCACCAGCCTTCTGGCTACAACATCCGCTCCAGACCGACCATGCTGCTGAGCCATGAATTGAAACGCCTCCACCAGCCCCCCGGTTCTTTGGTCAATGTGTGCTGCTTGCCGTCATCTTCGGTGACCCAGACGATCTGACCCTTTTCCAACCGGGCCTGATAGCTGAGGGCAGGCGCCATGCCCTCAAGTGCCAGTTCGCGCACCCGCCCGGCGAGCTGCGGGTTGTCCACCAGTACCCCGACTTCGGTGTTCCACAGTACCGAGCGCGGGTCGAAATTGAACGAGCCGATGAAGGTTTTCTGTCGGTCGAAAACCATCGCCTTGCTGTGCAGGCTGGAATCGGAACTACGGTAGGTGCTGCTCCCGCTGTGGAACAGGCTCGGTCCGCTGCCGCTGTCACCGCTATCGCCGGGCTGGCGGCGCAATTCGAACAATTGCACCCCATGCTCCAGCAAGGCTTTTCGATAAGGCGCGTAACCACCGTGCGTGGCCGGTACATCGGTGGCTTCCAGTGAATTGGTCAGCAAACTAACCGACACGCCTGCATCGGCGCGACCGGTCAAATACACCAGGCCCGGTTGGCCGGGCACAATGTAGGCCGAAACCATGATCAGCTCCTTGCTGACCCCATTGAGCTCGGGCGCCAACTGGGTGGTCAGCTGCAAGTGCGGCTCCGGCTCACCCTTGGACAAGACCTTGCTCGGTGCGTCCCACAACGCCTGGTTCCAGGCCCAGATCAGCTCCCGGCGCCAGACATCCAGGCGAGGGTGAGTGGTGTAGGCCATTAGCTGCTGATAAAGCGCGTGGTTCTGTTTGCGCGTTTCCTCCAGGGATTCGTCCAGTCGGGTCCGGGTGTTTCTCAGATCCCTGGCTGTCGGCTTGGTCGAGAGAAACTGCTCGATCGGCTTGCTCAGGGCGCTGTTCCAGTACTCGTCGAAGCTGTGCCCTAGCTGCTCTGCAACCGGGCCGACACTGAGCATGTCGATGTCGGTGAAGTTCATGTTGGGCTCGGCATCGAAATACTCATCCCCCAGGTTGCGCCCGCCAACGATCGCTGCGCTGTTGTCCGCCACCCACAGTTTGTTGTGCATGCGCCGGTGTTGCAGCGACAGGTTGAAGAACCGGCCCATGGTTCGCGTAACGACGGTGCTGCGGCCCAGGTGCAGCGGGTTGAACACGCGGATCTGAATCTGCGGATGGGCGGCAAGGGTCGCGATGATCCGGTCCAGGCCATCGCTGGTGGTATCGTCGAGCAGAACCCGCACCCGTACGCCGCGGTCGGCGGCATTGAGCAGCTCGCTCACCAGTATCCGTGTGCTGATGCCGTCGTGGACGATGTAGTACTGCAGATCGAGGCTGCTTTGGGCGTTGCGAATCAGCTCGGCGCGGGCGGTGAAGGCCTCGGCGCTGTCAGAGAGCAAGCGAAAGCCCGATTGGCCCTGATGGGGGGCGGCCTGGGCCCGGATCGAACGGCCGAACGCCGAGTCTGCTGCCGGTAGGGCCTGACTCGGTTCGCGAGGGACGTCGAGCGTCGCGCAGCCACCCAGGAACGAGGCGAGTAACAGAAGAGCAAGCAGGGGCTGTCTGATTCTCACGGAGCATGTTCCGTTGGCGGCCTTGTTAGTTATATGGACGCCGGATCCCGAAGAAAGGTCAGTCGGCTTCCGCCAGCAGTTTGATGGCTGCCGCACCGACCTTGCGCACCGCTTCTTCGATCTGCGGGGTTGTTTTGGCAGCGTAGTTCATCCGCAGGCAATTGCGGTATTTGCCCGAGGCGGAAAAGATGCTGCCGACAGCGATCTGTACGCCTTGATCATGCAGCGCCCGATTAAGTTTCAGGGTGTCGAAGCCCTCCGGCAGTTCGACCCACAACATGAAGCTGCCTTGCGGACGGCTGGCCCGAGTGCCAGCGGGGAAGTAGCGGGTCACCCAGTCGATCATCGCGTCGCGATTGCGCTGGTATTGCGTGCGCATCTTGCGTAAATGCGGTTCGAAGTGCCCGGCCTTGAGAAATTCGGCAATCGCAATCTGCGGTTGCGGCGCGGTGGAGCCGGTGCTGATGTATTTCATGTGCAGCACCCGTTCCAGGTAACGGCCCGGTGCGACCCAGCCAATGCGCAGGCCTGGTGCCAAAGTCTTGGAAAAAGAACTGCAGAGCAGGACGCGGCCGTCTTCGTCGAAGGATTTGATCGTGCGCGGGCGCGGGTAGGTGTAGGCCAGTTCGCCATACACATCGTCCTCGATAATCGCCACGTCGAAACGCTGTGCGAGTGTCAATAGCGCACGTTTGCGCGCCTCCGGCATGATGTAGCCCAGCGGGTTGTTACAGTTGGGGGTCAACTGTATGGCTTTGATCGGCCATTGCTCCAGCGCCAGTTCCAAAGCATCGAGGCTGATGCCGGTGAGCGGGTCGGTGGGGATTTCCAGGGCTTTCATGCCCAAACCCTTGAGCGTCTGCATGGCGCCGTGAAAGCTCGGCGAATCTACGGCGACGATGTCACCCGGCTCGCAGATGGCGCGGATGCTGGTGGACAGTGCTTCATGGCAACCGGTAGTGATCACCAGATCGTTGGCGCTCAACTGGCAGCCGGAGTCGAGCATCAGGCGAGCGATCTGCTCGCGCAATTCGAGGGTGCCGTAGATGTTGTCGTAATACAGGCCGGGCATGTCCTGTCGACGGCTGATTCGCGCCAGGTTGCGCAGCAGCGGTTTCATGGTCGGCGTGGTGATGTCCGGCATGCCGCGACCCAGTTGCACGACGTCCTTGCGCGGTACGGCGCGGATCAGTTCCAGCACTTGATCCCACTGCGAAATATCCACTGGTCGTTGGGCTGGCCGGCCAACCACTGGCAGCTCCGGCAGCTCACGACTCACTGGTACGAAGTAGCCGGACTTGGGTTTGGGCATCGCCAGACCGACGTCTTCCAGCACTCGATAGGCTTGCTGCACCGTGCTCAGGCTGACCCCATGTTCGACACTCAGTGCCCGCACCGAGGGCAACCGGTCGCCGGGACGATAGAAGCCCTGTTCGATACGAGTGCCGAGCAATTCGGCGAGGTTGACGTAAAGGGTCATGGCGCAGTCTCGGTGTGGATGATTCGGTTAACCAGTACAGATGGGGCAAAAATATGTGATTCAGAGGCTGAAACGGAAAATCTGTATGGAGTTAATACACCATCGTTGAATCTGTAATGCTTTTCGCCGTCCGCGCATCATGAAAGCTCTGGCTACCCAAGTAAACAGGAGCAATGAAAATGAACGGCTTGAGCGATGTGCGGCTGACGTTACACAGTCAGGAACTGGCGGCAGGGCAAAAAAACGGCGCACGCGAGGCGGTCATGCGCAACGCACCGTCCTGCCTGGGTCGCTGGGGCCTGTTCTGGCATCGTCTGCACACGCGCAAGGTGTTACTGGAATTGACGCCGGAACAGCTCAGGGATGTCGGATTGAGTCAGGCGCAGGCGCGGGAGGAGGGGCTTAAACCGTTCTGGCGGATCTGAGTTCCAGGGCGCTCTTACGGGCCTCATCGCGGGCAAGCCCGCTCCCACAGGGATTGGCGGTGAACACAATTCTTGTGAACACCAGCGACCATTGTGGGAGCGGGCTTGCCCGCGATGAGGCCCGTAAGAACGCAGCTAACCGATCAGGCCAACTCCTTCATCCGATGCCACAACATCCCCAACGCCAACAACGGCGAACGCAAATGTTTACCGCCGGGGAAGGTGATATGCGGCACCTTGGCGAACAGGTCGAAACCACCGCCCTGCTGACCACTGATAGCTTCAGCCAACAACTTCCCCGCCAGGTGCGTGGCGTTCAACCCATGCCCGGAATAGGCCTGGGCGTAATACACATTTGGCTGATCTTTGAGCCGACCGATCTGCGGCAGGCGATTGGCGCCGATACCGATCATCCCGCCCCATTGATAGTCGATTTTCACCCCGGCCAGTTGCGGGAACACCGCCAGCATCTTCGGTCGCATGTACGCGGCGATGTCTTTCGGATCGCGCCCTGAATAATGGCAGGCGCCGCCGAACAGCAAACGTCGGTCCGCCGAGAGTCGGTAGTAATCCAGCGCCACCCGTTGATCGCAGACCGCCATGTTTTGCGGCAGCAGCGCGTGAGCCTGTTCTTCACTCAAGGGTTCGGTGGCGATGATGTAACTGCCGGCGGGCAGCACCTTGCCGCCGAGTTGCGGATTGAGATCGTTGAGGTAGGCGTTGCAACCCAGCACCAGCGTCTTCGCGCGAACCGAGCCCTGGGCGGTGTGGACTTTGACCTCGGGGCCGTAATCGATGCGGGTCACCGCCGATTGTTCGAACAGCTTCACGCCCAATTGCCCGGCGACGGCCGCTTCGCCGAGTGCCAGGTTCAATGGGTGCAGATGCCCGGAGCCCATGTCGATCAAGCCGCCGACATAACGGTCGGAACCCACCACGCTGTGCATTTCATTGGCTTGCAGCAGACGGGTTTCGTAACGGTAACCAAGGCTGTGCAGCTCGATCGCGTCTTCGGCAAAGCCTTCCAGGTCCTGGGCTTTATTGGCGAGGTCGCAGTAACCCCAGGTCAGGTCGCAAGGGATCTGAAAACGCTCGATCCGCTGTCGGACGATTTCCACCGCTTCCAGGCCCATCAGTTTCATCTGACGCACACCGTCTGCACCGATCACGTTGGCGAACTGATCGAGGCCATGGCCGACGCCGCGAATCAATTGCCCGCCATTGCGTCCGCTGGCGCCCCAACCGATCCTGTGCGCTTCCAGCAGCACCACGCTGAAGCCGCGTTCGGCCAATTCAATCGCGGTGTTCAGCCCGGAGAACCCGCCGCCCACCACACACACGTCCGCAACCAGCTCACCTGTGAGCGCCTCAAGATCGGGTTGCGGCAAGCTGCTGGCGGCGTAATAAGAGGCCGCGTGTTGATGGCTCGGGGCGGGTTGCTGAACGGGGGCGTTCATGTGCGTCATCCTGAGTTCGTGTGTTTGAAAAAGTTGACGGAGCATAAGCCGCCGCTTCGGACACGGGCAACACCGGTCGGTTGGCGCTGTCTGGATCGGGGTTTTTGCGTCAGAATCCCGGTCTATTCCGCATTCGGTCACCGTTTCGATGAGTTGCAACAGCCAGAAAATTCGCACGCTGCGCCAGCAGATTCCCTCTTTCGAGTGCGTGCCCGGCTGCCATGACTGCTGCGGGCCGGTGACCACCTCGCCCGAAGAAATGTCCCGCCTGCCGCGCAAGACCCGGGCGGAGCAGGATGCGGCGATGGATGAGCTCAACTGCGTCCATCTGGGCCCCAACGGCTGCACGGTGTATGACGAGCGCCCGCTGATCTGTCGGCTGTTCGGTACCACCAAGACGTTGCCATGCCCCAACGGACGGCGACCGGTGGAGCTGATCCATCCGCGGGTCGAGAAGCAGATTCATGAGTACATGGCTTCTACCCGACAGGTGTTGGTCTGACTGTTGCGTGAATCAGAGTCACCGAGTCGACCCCATCGCGGGCAAGCCCGCTCCCACAAGATCGGCGCAACACCTGTGGGAGCGGGCTTGCCCGCGATGGGGCCCGAACATGCACCACAAAGCCTCAATCCGGAATCGGCAGGTTCAAGCTCTCTTTCACTTCTTCCATCACGATATAGCTCTTGGATTCGCGCACATGCGGCAGCTTGAGCAGGATGTCGCCCAGCAGTTTGCGGTACGAGGCCATCTCGGAAATCCGTGCTTTCACCAGGTAATCGAAATCCCCTGACACCAAATGGCATTCCAGTACGTGGGGCAGTTTCAGCACCGCGCGTCGGAACTCTTCGAAAGTATCGCCGGATTTGTAGTCGAGGCTGATCTCGACGAACACCAGCAAGCTACCCTTGAGGTGCTGCGGATTCAGGCGAGCGTTGTAGCCCATGATGATCCCTTCGCGCTCCAGTCGCCGTACCCGCTCGGTGCAGGGCGTGGTGGAGAGGCCGACCTTTTCCCCGAGTTCGGTGAAGGAAATACGCCCGTCCGCTTGCAGGATCCGCAGGATGTTGCGGTCGATCTTGTCCAGCTCACGTTTGGTCTGAGTGTTGGTCCGCATAGGGGATGCGCCTCCGTGAAAAGGGTTTTTGCCGAGAATTGTCGCCAAATATAGGCACTTATATAGTGAAAAGCACTGGCTAATCTTTTTTAAACTGCCCACATCTTCGGTCTGCACAATAAACGTCAGCGGTAAGCCGCGATGAGGGATATGAAAATGCGCGTTCTGGTCTTGGGTAGCGGCGTCATCGGTACCGCCAGTGCCTATTATCTGGCACGAGCCGGTTTTGAAGTGACGGTCGTCGATCGTCAACCAGCAGCGGCCATGGAAACCAGTTTCGCCAATGCCGGGCAGGTTTCGCCGGGTTATGCCTCGCCGTGGGCCGCGCCGGGCGTGCCGCTCAAAGCCATCAAGTGGCTGTTGCAGCGTCACGCACCACTGGCGATCAAGGCCACTGCCGACATCGACCAATACCTGTGGATGGTGCAGATGCTGCGCAACTGCACCGCCAGCCGTTACGCGGTGAACAAGGAGCGCATGGTGCGCCTGTCCGAGTACAGCCGCGACTGCCTCGACGAATTGCGCGCCGAAACCGGCATTGCCTACGAAGGCCGCAGCCTGGGGACTACCCAGCTGTTCCGCACCCAGGCGCAGCTTGATGGCGCCGCCAAAGACATCGCCGTGCTGCAAGAGTCCGGCGTGCCGTTCGAACTGCTCGACCGCGCCGGTATTGCCCGGGTCGAACCGGCCCTGGCCAGTGTCACCGACATCCTCGCCGGTGCCTTGCGCCTGCCGAACGACCAGACCGGCGACTGCCAGATTTTCACCACCCGCCTGGCCGAAATGGCCACGAAACTGGGTGTGGAATTCCGTTTTGGCCAGGACATCCAGCACCTCGACTTCGCCGGTGATCGCATCAACGGCGTGTGGATCGACGGCAAGCTGGAAACCGCCGACCGCTACGTGCTGGCGCTGGGCAGCTACTCGCCGCAATTGCTCAAGCCGTTGGGCATCCGGGCTCCGGTGTATCCGCTCAAGGGTTACTCGCTGACCGTGCCGATCATCAACCCGGCGATGGCCCCGACGTCGACCATTCTCGATGAGACCTACAAGGTCGCGATCACCCGTTTCGACAACCGCATCCGCGTCGGCGGCATGGCGGAAATTGCCGGTTTTGACCTGTCGTTGAACCCGCGTCGACGCGAAACCCTGGAGATGATCGTCAACGACCTTTATCCTCAAGGCGGCGATCTGCCCCAGGCGAGCTTCTGGACCGGCCTGCGTCCGACCACGCCGGACGGCACCCCGATTGTCGGCGCCACGCCGTTCAAAAACCTGTTTCTGAATACGGGCCACGGTACGCTCGGCTGGACCATGGCCTGTGGCTCCGGTCGTTTGCTGGCTGACCTGATGGCGAAGAAAACGCCGCAGATCAGTGCCGAAGGCCTCGATATTTCCCGTTATGGCAACAAACTTCAGGAGTCCGCAAAACATGTCAATCCAGCGCCAGCTCACCAATGAGCGCATGAGCCCGATCGTTGTCCACAACAGTACCGTGTATCTGGCAGGGCAGGTCGGCGATGACATGAGCGCCGGGATTGAACAGCAGACCCGTGAAACCCTCGCCAACATCGAGCGTTTGCTGGATCTGGCCGGGACCGACAAGAGCCGTCTGCTGTCGGTGACGATTTACCTGAAAGACATCGATGCGCACTTCGAAGGCATGAATTCGGTGTGGGACCAGTGGCTGCCGAAAGGCGTTGCCCCGGCCCGCGCTACCGTTGAATCGAAGCTGTGCGAACCGCAAATCCTGGTTGAGCTGTCGGTTGTCGCCGCGCTGCCATAACGCTCAGCCAGAAAGATCCCTCTCCCGGCGCTGTTGGCGGTTCACGCTGTCAGCCAGTGCCGGTTTTTTATTCCAATGACCGACTAGAAGTCTGCCGCCATGCGTCCAGCCCGTGCCCTGATCGACCTTCAAGCCCTGCGCCACAACTACCGGATCGCCCGTGAAGTCACGGGGGCAAAAGCCCTCGCGGTGATCAAGGCCGATGCCTATGGCCATGGCGCAGTGCGTTGCGCCCAGGCGCTGGAAGCCGAGGCGGACGGGTTTGCCGTGGCGTGTATTGAAGAAGCGTTGGAGCTGCGTGCCGCCGACATTCGTGCACCGGTGTTGTTGCTCGAAGGCTTTTTCGAAGCTGATGAGCTGTCACTGATCGTCGAGCATGACTTCTGGTGCGTGGTGCATTCGCTGTGGCAGCTCGAAGCCATCGAAAAAGCCGCGCTGAGCAAACCGATCACGGTCTGGCTCAAGCTCGACTCGGGCATGCATCGGGTTGGTTTGCACCCGGCGGATTACCAGGCGGCCTATCAACGGCTGCTGGCCAGCGGCAAAGTGGCGAAGATCGTGCTGATGAGTCACTTCGCCCGCGCCGATGAGCTGCACTGCCAGGCCAGCGCCGAGCAGGTTGCGGTGTTCGAGGCGGCGCGTCAGGGTTTGGCGGCCGAAATCAGTCTGCGTAACTCGCCGGCGGTGCTCGGTTGGCCGCAGATTCCGAGCGATTGGGTGCGCCCAGGCATCATGCTCTACGGCGCAACGCCGTTCGAAGAGGCCAATGCCGTGGCGTCCCGCCTGCAACCGGTGATGACCCTGGAATCGAAAGTAATTTGCGTGCGTGAACTGCCGGCCGGCGAGCCGATTGGCTATGGCGCGAAATTCGTCACCCCCAAGCCAATGCGCGTTGGCGTGGTGGCGATGGGGTATGCCGACGGTTATCCGCGCCAGGCACCGACCGGTACGCCCGTGATGGTCGCCGGGCAGCGCAGCCAGTTGATTGGCCGCGTGTCGATGGACATGCTCTGTGTCGACCTGACCGATGTACCGCAAGCCGGCCTCGGTTCGCCCGTCGAGTTGTGGGGCAACAATATCCTCGCCAGTGACGTTGCGACGGCCGCAGGCACGATTCCTTACCAGATCTTCTGCAATCTGCGTCGAGTGCCGCTGCTCTATTCCGGGGCCTGACGAATAACACTCCCGACCGAAAGTCGCTTCGCCAAACAGGATTCAGGCCCAAGTGTTGTAAATACTGAACGCTGTCGCCATGATAACGCTCAATATTCCTGCAACCTGAATCCCTGGAGGCGCAAGCATTGGACGTCGGTGAACGACTGCAATCGATCCGTAAGCTCAAAGGTCTTTCCCAGCGTGAGCTCGCCAAACGCGCGGGTGTTACCAACAGCACCATTTCGATGATCGAGAAGAACAGCGTCAGCCCCTCGATCAGTTCGCTGAGGAAGGTACTGGGCGGGATTCCCATGTCCATGGTCGAGTTCTTTTCCGAAGAAATCCTGCAGGAAAAACCGACTCAGATCGTCTACAAGGCCCACGAGCTGATCGATATTTCCGATGGGGCAGTGACCATGAAACTGGTCGGTCGGGCTCACCCGAGCCGGGCTATCGCGTTCCTCAACGAAATCTACCCGCCTGGCGCCGATACCGGTGACGAGATGCTCACCCATGAGGGCGAGGAAACCGGAATTCTGGTGGAAGGTCGGCTGGAGCTGGTGGTCGGGCTCGAAACATTTGTGCTCGAGGCCGGCGATAGCTACTACTTTGAGAGTACCAAGCCGCACCGCTTCCGTAATCCGTTCGATGCCCCGGCGCGACTAATCAGCGCAGCTACCCCAGCGAATTTCTAAGAGAAGAGGCGTCCTGCCCGGATTGTGGAGACGCCCATGCTGTATTTCCGCCCACGATAAAACCCCTTCGACTTTGGGGTTGTTTCAGTGTGACGGGCTTACCGCTATACTTGCGCCCGCCTGCGAACCGTGGCCGTGGGCGTGACTAGCCACCATTGAGGGTGAACGCGTGAATCTAATTATGAAAATGCTGGCTGTACCAGCAACCGTATTGGCCCTTTGGGCAGTCAGCGCACAAGCAGCGACCAACGACGATATTGCTAAACGTCTTGAACCCGTCGGCCAGGTTTGTGTGCAGGGCAAAGAATGCAAGGGGATGGAAGTCGCTGCATCTGCTGGTGGCGGTGGTGGTGCCAAGACCCCTGACGAAGTGATTGCGAAACATTGCAACGCTTGCCACGGTACCGGCCTGTTGGGCGCACCGAAAATCGGTGATGCCGCAGCCTGGGGCGAGCGCGCCAAGAAAGAAGGCGGCCTGGACGGCTTGCTGGCGAAAGCAATCTCCGGCATCAACGCAATGCCGCCAAAAGGCACTTGCGCCGATTGCGCAGACGCCGAGCTCAAGGGCGCCATCCAGAAGATGTCTGGCCTGAAGTAAGCCCGGTCTTCAACGAAAAGCCGCTTGCGAGCGGCTTTTTTGTGCCTGCGATTTACCCCTGAGGCTATGCTTTGCAGCAAAGACCCAGCAAGCTCGGTCCAATCCCAATTCATGGAGCGGGCGGGAGGATCAGATGGTGCAGTTGTGTTCTATCGAGCAGGCGGTCGATGACGTTCTGGCGCGGTTGCCGGCGCATATCCACATGGGATTGCCGCTGGGGCTGGGCAAGCCCAATCACTTCGTCAACGCGCTGTATCAACGGATCGCGCAACTGCCCGAGCGGCAACTGACGATTTACACCGCCCTGTGCCTCGGACGCCCACCATTGGGCGATGGTTTGCAAAAGCGCTTCCTCGAACCCTTCATCGAGCGGGTGTTCGGCGATTATCCGGAACTGGATTTCCTCGCCGACCTGCATCGCGACAGCCTGCCAGCCAACATCCACATTCATCAATTTTTCATGCAGCCAGGCAGCCTGCTTAACAGCGCGTCGGCCCAGCAGGATTACGTCAGCAGCAATTACAGCCACGCCGCCCGGGACATCAATGCCGCTGGCTTGAACCTGGTGGCGCAACTGGTCGCCAGCCACAGCGAGCATCCCGATCGCCTGAGCCTGAGCTGCAATCCGGACATCACCCTCGACCTGTTGCCGATGATCGCCAAACGCAGGGCGGCGGGGGAAACGATCCTGCTGGTGGGGCAGGTACACAACGATTTGCCGTACATGCCTGGCGATGCGGAAATCGGCATCGACAGCTTCGACCTGCTGATCGACGCGAAGGACGAAACCACACTGTTTTCTACACCGAACATGCCGGTGGGTTTCCAGGATCATTTCATCGGACTGCACGCCAGCACGCTGGTGCGCGACGGCGGCACTTTGCAAATCGGCATCGGTGCCATGGGTGATGCCCTGACGGCAGCGTTGCTGGCGCGACAGGCTGACAGTGATGGTTACAAGGCGTTGTTGGCGGATCTGAATCTCAGCCAATGGGCGCAGCTGATTGAGCGCGAAGGAGGCATCGAACCGTTCGCCAAGGGCCTTTACGGTTGCAGCGAAATGTTCGTCAACGGCTTACTGGTATTAGCAGACGCCGGGATCGTGCGGCGCAAGGTCTACCCGGACGTGCCGACCCAACAGCAGGCGAATGCCGGCACGCTGGACGAGGCCGCCCAAACGGATGGGATCTGCGTGCACGGCGGGTTTTTCCTCGGGCCGCGCAGTTTCTATGAACGCCTGCGGGAGATGCCCCAAGGCAAACGACTCGAATTCAACATGACCCGCATCAGCTACATCAACGAGCTCTACGGTCAGGAACAACTCAAGCGCTTGCAGCGCCTTGATGCGCGCTTCATCAACACTGTCTTCACCATGACCTTGCTCGGCGCCGGCGTGGCCGATCAACTCGAAGATGGGCGGGTGCTGAGCGGCGTCGGCGGGCAATACAACTTCGTCGTCCAGGGCCATGCGCTGGAAGGCGCGCGTTCGATCCTGCTGCTGCGCAGTTGGCGCGAGTCGGGCGGTGAAGTCAGTTCGAATATCGTCTGGGAATACGGCCACTGCACGATCCCGCGGCAACTGCGGGATATCGTCGTCACCGAGTACGGCATCGCTGATTTGCGCGGCAAGACCGACGCGGCAGTGATCGAGACGTTGCTGAATGTCAGCGACTCACGCTTCCAGCCGGGGCTGATCGAGCAGGCGCAGAATGTTGGCAAATTGCCGAAGCATTTCCGCCTCGATCCGCGTTTCGCCGACAACAGCCCACAGCGGTTGCAGGCCATTCAGGCTCGGCATTCGAATCTGTTTCCGGAATATCCGCTGGGCTGTGATTTCACCGCTGAGGAACGGGACTTATTGCGGGCGCTGAACTGGTTGAAGAGCAAGTTCAAGCTTACGGAGATTCTGGAGTTGGGCAAGGCTGCGCTGGATGCTCCGCAGCCTTCGGAATTCCCGGTGCATCTGGAAAGGATGCAGCTGACCAACCCGGAAGGGCTGAAAGAGGATTTGTTTCAGCGGTTACTGCTCACCGGCCTCAAAGCCACCGCACAATAACTGCCACCACAAAAACCTGTGGGAGCGGGCTTGCCCGCGATGAGGTCATAACATTCAACATTGATGTTGGATGTTCCACCGCCATCGCGGGCAAGCCCGCTCCCACAGGTTCGGTGATGCTGTTGGTTTATTCGATGAAGGTTACAACGCCATCCTTCAGCGACTGCACCCGCGCCAACGATTCAACGCGATAACCCTGAGCATCCAGTTCCGCACGACCACCCTGGAACGACTTCTCGATCACAATACCCAAACCCGCCACAGTCGCGCCGGCCTGTTTGATAATCGAGATCAGCGCTTGCGAGGCCTTACCGTTGGCCAAAAAGTCGTCGATGATCAGCACGCGGTCGCTGCTGGTCAGGTGGCGCGGGGAGATCGCGACGGTACTTTCGGTCTGCTTGGTGAACGAGTAAACGGTCGCCGACAGCAGGTTTTCAGTCAGGGTCAGGGACTGATGCTTGCGGGCAAAAATCACCGGCACGCCGAGGTTCAGGCCGGTCATGATCGCCGGAGCAATGCCCGAGGCTTCGATCGTGACGATCTTGGTGATGCCCGAATCCTTGAACAGCGTGGCGAATTCGTCGCCGATCAGCTTCATCAGGGCCGGGTCGATCTGATGATTCAGAAAGGCATCGACTTTCAGAACCTGGTCGGAAAGCACGATGCCTTCTTCGCGAATTTTCTTGTGCAGTGCTTCCATGAAGCGTTCCTCTTTTGGCGCCTTGTGGCCCCTGAATGCTTATAAAAGTGCTCGATTCTAGCGCTTTAACATCGCGCGTATATCCGCCAATGCGGTATTTCCGCGAACCGCTTTGACTTCAACGGGAGTGTCGTCATTACCTTCCCAGGCCAGGTCGTCCGGTGGCAGTTCATCGAGGAAACGGCTAGGCGCGCAGTCGATGATCTCGCCGTATTGCTTACGCTTGGCAGCGAAGGTGAACGCCAACGTCTGACGCGCTCGGGTAATCCCGACGTAGGCCAGGCGACGTTCCTCTTCAATGGTGTCGGCTTCGATGCTGGAGCGGTGCGGGAGGATTTCCTCTTCCATGCCCATGATGAACACGTAGGGAAACTCCAGGCCCTTGGAGGCGTGCAAGGTCATCATCTGCACACCTTCGGCGCCGTCTTCCTCTTCCTGCTGACGCTCCAGCATGTCGCGCAGAACGAGTTTGCCGATGGCGTCTTCAACGGTCATCTCGCCTTCTTCGTCTTTCTCCAGCGTGTTCTTCAAGGCCTCGATCAGGAACCAGACGTTACCCATGCGGTAATCGGCGGCCTTGTCGCTGGAACTGTTGGTGCGCAGCCAGTTCTCGTAGTCGATGTCCATGACCATGCTGCGCAGGGCGGAGATCGGGTCTTCGCCGGCGCACTGCTCGCGGACCTTGTCCATGAAACGCTTGAAGCGTGACAGGCGATCGGTGAAGCGCGTGTCGAGATGCTCGCCCAAACCAATTTCGTCGGTGGCAGCGTACATCGAGATTTTGCGCTCGGTGGCGTAGTTGCCCAGCTTCTCCAGCGTGGTCGAACCGATCTCCCGGCGTGGGACGTTGATCACCCGCAGGAAGGCGTTGTCGTCGTCCGGGTTCACGATCAATCGGAAGTAGGCCATCAGGTCTTTCACTTCCTGACGTCCGAAAAAGCTGTTGCCGCCGGACAGGCGATACGGAATCTGGTGGTGCTGCAGCTTCAACTCGATCAACTTGGCCTGGTAGTTACCGCGATACAGGATCGCAAAATCGCTGTATGGCCGATCCGTGCGCAGGTGCAGGGTCAGCAGTTCCACCGCCACGCGCTCCGCTTCGGCGTCTTCGTTGCGGCAACGGATCACGCGGATTTCGTCGCCGTGGCCCATCTCACTCCACAGCTGTTTTTCGAACTCGTGCGGGTTATTTGAGATCAGCACGTTGGCGCAGCGCAGGATGCGGCTGGTGGAGCGGTAGTTTTGCTCGAGCATGACCACTTTCAGGGACGGGTAATCGTCCTTGAGCAGCATCAGGTTTTCCGGACGGGCGCCGCGCCAGGCGTAGATCGACTGGTCGTCGTCACCCACCACGGTGAACTGATTACGCTTGCCGATCAGCAGTTTCACCAGCAAATACTGGCTGGCGTTGGTGTCCTGGTATTCGTCCACCAACAGGTAGCGGACCTTGTTCTGCCATTTTTCCAGGATATCGTCGTGTTCCTGGAACAGTTTTACCGGCAGCAGGATCAGGTCGTCGAAGTCCACCGCGTTGAACGCCTTGAGCGTGCGCTGGTAGTGGGTGTAGACGATGGCGGCGGTCTGTTCCTTGGGGTTGCGGGCGTTTTCCAGGGCTTCAGGCGGCAGGATCAGATCGTTTTTCCACGAGCCGATCATGTTCTTGATCTCGTCGACGCCGTCGTCGCCCGAGTATTCCTTCTGCATGATGTCGGTCATCAGGGCTTTGACGTCGGTCTCGTCGAAGATCGAGAAGCCCGGTTTGTAGCCCAGCCGCACGTGTTCCTTGCGGATGATGTTCAGGCCCAGGTTGTGGAAGGTGCAGACCGTCAGGCCGCGGCCTTCGCCGCCCTTGAGCAGCGTGCCAACCCGCTCCTTCATCTCCCGCGCGGCCTTGTTGGTAAAGGTCATGGCGACGATGTACTGGGCGCGGATGCCGCAACTCTGGATCAGATGCGCAATTTTGCGGGTGATCACGCTGGTCTTGCCGGAGCCTGCGCCGGCGAGCACCAAAAGAGGGCCGCCGACGTAGTTCACGGCTTCTTGCTGCCGGGGATTGAGTCGGGACATACGAAGTCAGGGAGTCATTAGCGAAATGGGCCGGCATTTTAACAGGCTCAGCGAATTGTGCTGCTCTCTCCGACTTGTGACGCAACACGCTATCTCTATTTGCCGGTTTTGCTACTTTCACGCAGGATGCGCAGTGAATTTGCGTCTAATGTTCGTATTCAATACGCCAAAGTCGTGTTTGATAACCGATGTCATTTTGTCATTGGTTATCTGCGCGGCATAATGCCCGCCGCCTACATCTTTGCAGAGTCTAGGGAGCTAGCTTGTCTACGCCTGTCGAACCCTTGCGTTTGCTGCTACTGGCTGAAGAGCCGGCGTGGGCAGCGTTGTTGCGCGAGTGTCTGGCTCCGATGGGGAGTTCGGCTGTGCTGCTCAGCGCGCCGAGCTGGGAGTCGGTCAGCAACCTGTTCGATGACAACCGCAGCGCGGTGTTGTTGACGATTCCTGCTCTCCAGCCAGCACCCGGCCGTTGCAACCTGCCGACCGTGTTGCTGCTCGAACACGAGCCGCTGGCGCCGCCCGACGGTGTGAGCGACTGGCTGGTGCGCAATCTGCTGGACCCCGGCATGTTGCGCCGCTGCCTGCGCCATGTGCGTGAACGCGGCGTGCTGGAAAACACGTTGCAGCGCCTGGCCGAGCAGGACCCGTTGACCGGTATCGCCAACCGTCAGGGTTTCCAGACCTTGCTGGCGGCGCGTCTGGCCGAAAACGAAGGTCGCGGCCTGGCCCTCGGTCACCTCGACCTCGACAACTTCCGACACGCCAACGACGCCCTCGGCCACCAGGCCGGCGATCGGTTGATCCTGCAGGTGGTCTCGCGGCTGAAAAGCCAGCTGGAGGCCAGCGATCAACTGGCGCGGCTGGGCAGCGATGAATTCGCCCTGCTGATCGACACCCGCCGCGCCCCTCAGCGCGCCGAATGGATGGCCGAACGCATTACCGAAGCCCTGTCCGAACCCTATTGGGTCGACGGCGAAAGCCTGTTGATCGGTTCCAGCCTCGGCATCGCCCACGCACGAGCGCAGGCCGGCGCCGACCCGTTGATGTGGCATGCGCACATCGCCATGCAGCAGGCCAAGAGCACTCAGGGCTGCACCTTTCACATCTTCAACGAACGGATCAATCGCAATGCCCGCAGCATCGCCGACCTTGAAAGCGAGCTGCGCCGGGCCTTGCGCCGCGATGAGCTGGAATTGCATTACCAGCCGCGCCTGAACCTTGAGGACGGTCAGATCGTTGGCCTCGAAGCGTTGGTGCGCTGGCGTCATGGCGAACGCGGCTTGTTGCCCCCCAGCGAATTCGTGCCGCTGGCCGAGCAAAGTGGTTTGATCGTGCCGCTGGGGTACTGGGTGATTTCCCGGGCCCTGCGGGACATGCAGGCGTTGCGCGAACGAGGTCTGCCAGCGTTGCACATGGCGATCAACCTGTCGTTCCGGCAGTTTCAGGACAGCCAATTGCTGTCGACCCTGAGCCGGCTGATTGCCGAGCGAGGCGTCGAGGCGCAATGGCTGGAATTCGAACTGACCGAGACGGCGGTGATGCGCCGCAGCGATCTGGTCAAGCAGACCATGGACGCCCTCGGGCGTTTGGGCGTGCGCTTCTCGCTGGATGATTTCGGCACCGGATTCTCTTCATTCGTGCACCTCAACAGCCTGCCGATTGCATTGTTGAAGGTGGATAAGAGCTTTGTCGGCGGCATGGAGGAGCGGGAAGAGAATCGCAAACTGGTGCACGCCATGATCAACCTGGCGCACAACCTCAACCTCGAAGTGGTCGCCGAAGGGGTGGAAACACAGGCACAGCTGGATTTATTGCGCGGGTTTGGTTGCGACCAGGTGCAGGGGTATCTGATCAGCAAGCCGTTGCCATTGGCGGAGTTGGTTGAGTATTTGACCTTTGGCAGCAGTCAGCAGACCGCACTGGAAGTCGTGAGCTAACCACAAACAACTGTGGATGCTTTTGTGGCGAGGGAGCTTGCTCCCGCTCGGCTGCGAAGCAGTCGCAAAGCTTTTGGGGCCGCTTCGCGACCCAGCGGGAGCAAGCTCCCTCGCCACACAGCCTCGCTCCCACAGGGGACCTCAGTCAGGCTGAGCGACCTGGAAATTCTGCTCTGACGCCGGCTCCCGCCGAATCATCCGCTTCATCTTCCACTCAAACGCCAGCGTCAGGCTCACCGCCGCACACGCCAGACCCAGCGCCAGACCCCACCAGACCCCCGTTGGCCCCCAGTTCAAATGGAAGGCCATCCACCAGGCGGCCGGTGCGCCGATCAGCCAATAGCAACCCAAACCCACCAGGAACGTGGTCTTGGCATCCTTGAGCCCGCGGATGCAGCCCATGGCGATGGTTTGCGTGCCGTCGAACAGCTCGAACCACGCCGCCACCGCCAACAGGCTCACGGCCAGGTTGATGACTTCGCGGAACGCCGGGTCGTTGTGGTCCAGGAACAAGCCGATCAACTGATGCGGCAGCAGCCAGAAAACCATCGCAAAACCCAGCATTGCCGCCGCACCGAAAGCGATCCCGACCCGTCCGGCCAGCCGTGCATCGAGCAATTGCCCGGCGCCGTAATGCTGGCCGATGCGCATGGTGATCGCGTAAGAAAGTCCCGCCGGAATCATGAACGCCACCGAGACGATTTGCAGGGCGATCTGATGCGCCGCCAGTTGCGTACTGCCCATGGTGCCCATGCACAGCGCAGCGAAGGCAAACAGTCCGACTTCCACCGCATAGGTGCCGCCAATCGGCAGGCCCAGGCGCCACAATTCCTTCAAGTACTGACGGTTGGGCCGCGACAGACCCTGACGCAGCGGATAGGCGTCGTAGGCCGGATGCCGACGAATGTGCAGCGCGAGCGCCAGCGCCATGAGGTTGGCGACGATCGCCGTGACCAGACCGATGCCCACCAGGCCCATTTTTGGTAGGCCGAACATGCCGGTGATCAACGCATAGTTGAGCAGGAAGTTGGCCACGGTACCGGCGAGACTGATGACCATCACCGGCGTCGCCCGGCCGATGGCGCTGGTGAAGCCGCGCAGCACCATGAAGCTCAGGTAGCCGGGCAGGGCGAACGGCAGGATCAACAGAAACTGCCCAGCCGCCTGAACGTTGGTTTCGGTCTGGCCGAACAGCAGCAACACCGGTTTGAGGTTCCACAGCAGTAAACCCGCCACCAGCGCCATCAACCATGCCAGCCACAACCCGGCTTGGGTCAACCGCGCCGCGCCAATGATGTCGCCCGCGCCCTGACGGATCGCCACCAGGGTGCCGACGGCGGCGATCACGCCAAGGCAGAAAATCGACACGAATGAATACGTCGCCGCGCCCAGGCCGCCGCCGGCCAGTGCTTCGGGGCTCAGGCGCGCCATCATCAACGTGTCGGTGAGGACCATCAACATGTGCGCCAACTGCGAGGCAATCAACGGCCCCGCCAGCCGCAGGATGGCCCAGAGTTCAATACGCGCTGGATGCTGCATGATCATCACGCTCGATTGTCAGAGAGAACAGGAAGCGTCGATTCTCGGCGCTCTGCGGGGTTTGCACAAAGGGATAAAAAGGATGGGTGGCATGATTAAAACTCATGCGAGAGAGTTTCTGATAAGTTGAAGCAATCACGCTGTAGGAGCTTTCCTGATGTCTCGTCGTCTTCCTCCCTTGTATGCCCTTCGAGCATTCGAAGCGGCGGCGCGGCATAGCTCGTTTACCCGCGCCGCCGAAGAACTGTCGATCACGCAAAGTGCGGTCAGTCGGCACATTCGTACGCTCGAAGAGCATTTCGCCTGTCGGCTGTTTCATCGCAGCGGGCGAAACCTGCAACTGACCGAATCGGCGCGGCTGATCCTGCCCGGCATTCGCGAAGGCTTCACTGCCCTTGAGCGGGCCTGCAATACCTTGCGCGCCGAGGACGACATCCTGCGCATGAAAGCCCCGTCGACCCTGACCATGCGCTGGTTGTTGGCGCGACTCAGCCGTTTTCGGCACCTGCGACCGGGGAACGAGGTGCAATTGACCAGCGCCTGGATGGATGTCGATACGGTGGACTTCAACCACGAACCCTTCGATTGCGCGGTCATCCTCAGTAACGGGCATTTTCCACCGGACTGGGAGACGACTTTGCTGTTCCCCGAAGAGCTGATTCCGGTGGGGGCGCCGAATCTTCTGAAGGATCAACCGTGGGACGTTGCGCGCCTGGCCAGCACCGAGCTGCTGCATCCGACGCCGGACCGCCGTGACTGGCGCAATTGGCTGGAGCGCATGGGCTTGACCGATCAAGTCTCGCTCAAGGGCGGTCAGGTGTTCGACACACTGGAGCTGGGCATGATCGCCGCTGCCCGAGGTTACGGCGTGTCCATGGGCGATTTGCTGATGGTGGCGGAGGATGTTGCGCAGGGGCGTCTGAGTTTGCCGTGGCCGACGGCCGTCGCCAGTGGTGAGCATTATTACCTGGTCTGGCCGAAAACCCGCCCCGGCGGTGAGCGTTTGCGCCGCCTTAGTGATTTCCTGCAAGGCGAAGTCCGGGCCATGGAATTACCGGATGTAGAACGTCTTGGCTGAATCGATGGAGTCGCCGCAATGGCGGCCTTGAGCCATATCCCCGTTAATTACTCAAGTATTCAGCTTTGCCGCCGAAAATCTGCTGATGGCACCGTCGTGCAGGTTCCATGTTTTCCCCACAATCAGAAATTTTGCCGAGTGTGCGATGGGATCAGAATGATCCGGCCACTGGGTCAGGAGCTGTCATGTCTCAACCTCGTGCTCGGATTGCCTCACAGCTGGGTCTTGCGCTTGCCGTGATTCTGGCGATTGTCATCAGCGGCAGCACAGTATTCGCCCTGCGCTCGCTTGACTCGGCCAACCTCGCCACCCGCGAAGAGCATCTGGCCAGTGAGGCCCGCTTGCTGGCCGATCAGTTGAGCACCTTTCACGGCACCTTGCGTGAAAGTACCCAGCGCCTGGCCGGCCTGTTCGAGAAGCGCTTCAGTGCCGGTTTGAGCGTGCATCCGGATGAGCCGGTGACCGTGGCGGGTGTGCAGACCCCGGGCCTGCACTTGGGCAGTGAAGTGTTGAACAACAACTTCGCAGAAGTCGACGAGTTCAAGCAGATGACCGCAGGCGTGGCGACCGTGTTCGTGCGCAGTGGTGAGGAGTTCATTCGGGTCAGCACGAATGTCACCAAACAAGATGGCAGCCGCGCCATTGGCACTCTGCTCGACCACGCGAACCCGGCTTACGCCCGTTTAATGGCGGGGCAGAGCTACGTGGGTCGAGCGTTGCTTTTCGAACGCTTCTACATGTCGCAGTACACTCCCGTACGTGACAGCAGCGGTAAGATCATTGCCGTGCTGTACGTAGGATTCGATTACACCGACGCGCAGAACGCGCAGTTCGCCAACCTCAAACGCTTCCGCATCGGCCAGACCGGTTCTCTGGCGTTGCTGGATGAACAAGGCAAATGGCTGGTGCCGATTGCCGGTGTACAAGCGCCGGATCAAGCGGTCCCGAGCATCGTCGGTTTGGCCAAGACACCGGGCAAAGGCGACTTCTGGAACGACAAGTCGCAAGACTTTTACAGTGTTGCCGTGCCGTTCGAAGGCGGGCCGTGGTCGGTGGTGGCGAGCATGCCGAAAACCGAAATCCGCGCCGTGACTTGGAGCGTCGGTATTCAATTGGCGATCGGCAGTCTGCTGGCGATGTTGCTGGCAGTCGGTGCGGCGGTCTGGTTGCTGCGCAGCAAACTGGCGCCACTGGGTGATCTGGTGCGTCAGGCTGAAGCCTTGGGCGCTGGTGATTTGAGTGTTCGCCTGAACGTGTCGAGCAATGACGAAATCGGTCAACTTGCCCGCGCCTTCAACCAGATGAGCCAGGCCCTGTCGACCATGGTCGAGCACATCCGTAAAGCCTCGGGAGAGGTCAACAGCCGTGCCCAAGCGTTATCCGGTTTGTCTGGTGGTGCCTATGAAGGGATGGAACAGCAGTCCGGCGAAATCACCAGCATGGCCGGCGCCGTAGAAGAATTCAGCGCCACCTCGCTGAACATCGCCGACAACATGGGCAACACCCAGCGTCTGGCGCAGGAAAACGCACAGCAAACTCAGATCGGTCGTACGTCGATGGACGAAGCGTCCTCATCCCTGGAGCAAATCGCCGGCGCGCTGAACAGCACCGCGACGGTGATCAATACCTTGGGGCAGCGCTCCCAGGAAATCGGCGGCATTGTCGGGGTGATTACCGCGATCGCCGAGCAAACCAACTTGCTGGCGCTCAACGCCGCCATCGAAGCCGCCCGCGCCGGTGAGCAGGGCCGTGGGTTTGCGGTGGTGGCCGATGAGGTGCGCAACCTGGCCTCACGCACCCGCCAGGCCACTGACGAAATTTCCGGGATGATTCAAAGCATCCAGCAGGAAACCGGCAACGCCATCAGCACCATGGAGCAAGGCAACGTGCTGATGCAGGAAGGTTTGTCGCGCAACGCCAACGTTGCCTCGGCGCTGGCGCGGATCGATGAACAAAGCCGCTCGGCCGGTCAACAATTCGCCGCCATCACCACCGCGACCCAGGAACAAAGCAGCACCGCGACCTTGCTCAGCAGCAACCTGCAAAGCATCGCTTTGGCGAACAGTGAACAGCGAGAAGTGGTGTCGAACCTGGCGGTGACTGCCAAGGAGCTGGAGAAGCTCGCGGCGGATTTGCGGCATGAGGTTGACCGGTTTCGTTGAGTCGCCTCTGAAATTGCCTTCGCGAGCAAGCCCGCTCCCACAGTAGATCTGCGGCGAACACAGTACCTGTGAACACCCGAGATCATGTGGGAGCGGGCTTGCTCGCGAAGGGATCGACTCCATTCCCTATTTGCCCCAAATCTGCGGATCAATTCCTGTCTAGTGGTATTCCTTGGCATTTAGCACCAGTGTCTCGATTTTTATGCTTGCTGAAACGTTTCTTCAAGTCTATAAAATTGGCACAACTCCAAGAAAGGCTGCTGCCATGACTCCGCTCAAACTCTTCGTTGCTCTCAGCGCACTGTCCGCTGCTTCCCAGGCCATGGCTTGGGACTACGTCCTGCTCGACACCGATAAAGCTGCCCAGAACTGGCAAATCACCAGCCAGCAACTCGGGGCAAAAACCGACAAACCCTTCAGCGTGACCCTGCGCACTTTGCACGGCGGTCGGCAGGAAGGCGTCAGCATCGTCGACATCGATAACGGCACGATGAAACTCTCGGTGGTGCCCACTCGCGGCATGAACGTCCTACAAGCGTCTGTAGGTGATGTGCGCATGGGCTGGGATTCGCCGGTCAAGGAAGTGGTCAATCCATCCTTCATCGAACTCAACGGCCGTGGTGGTCTGGGCTGGCTGGAAGGTTTCAATGAACTGGTCACCCGTTGCGGCTACGAATGGGTCGGTCACCCCGGCATGGACAACGGCGAACTGCTGACCCTGCACGGTCGCGCCGCTAACATCCCGGCGAACAAAGTCACCCTGCACATCGACGAAAAACCGCCGTATGCCATCACCCTGCGCGGCGAGCTGAAGGAGCAGGCGTTCAAGAAAGTCGACTTCTCCGTCGCCACCGAACTGGTCACCGAACCCGGCAGCGTAGCGTTCGCCCTCAACGACACCCTGACCAACAACGGCGACTATCCGAAGGAATACCAGGCGCTGTATCACAGCAACTTCAGCACCCCATTCCTGGAGCAGGGCGCCCGCTTCGCTGCGCCGGTGAAACAAGTGTCGCCGTTCAACGACAAGGCCAAGGGCGATCTGCCGGACTGGCAAACCTACCGCGCACCGACCAAGGACTACGACGAAACGGTTTACAACGTGGTGCCGTATGCCGATGCCAAGGGCGATACGCTGACCGTGCTGCATAACAAGGCCGGCAGCCTGGGCGTCTCGGTCGGCTTCAATACGCAAACACTGCCCGTGTTCTCCCTGTGGAAAAACACCGATACCCAAGGGCAGGGCTATGTCACGGGGCTGGAACCGGGGACGAGTTTTTCCTACAACCGCCGGTATCAGCGGCCATTGAACCTGGTGCCGACGATCGGGCCGAAGGAACAGAAGCAGTTCCGCATCAACTACAGCTTGCTGGCGGATAAGGCGGCTGTGGATAAGGCGTTGAAGCAGGTGAGCGAGATTCAGGGTGGGCGGGAAACTGAGGTGCGGCAGACGCCGTTGGTTGATCTCACCAAGGGGTAACGTCGACTAGAGCGTTGTCGGCCGATATTGCAGCGCATCGGCCAAGTGTTCACGGGTAATGCCATCGACTTGCTTGTGCAGTCGATGGACAGCTCTAAGGGGCAAGAGCCTCTCCCATGCCCTCCCAAAAGGAAGGAGAGTATTGATTCGCGCATAAGAACGCCGGTTCTGGATGTGTTTGATCGCAAGTACAACATCCATTAAACCGGCGTTCTTGTTTCTGTGTTTCCCGGGATTGCGTAAAGAGTCCTGCCTGGTAGAACCTGGGCCCTACGCCTCGGCGGTTGTTTTGGCGGGTTCGCCGTCGATTACTTCGTTGTAGGGGGCCTGTTCACGATCACGCAATCCGTAGTCACGGATCACCGAGGTCACACGTACACGGTAGTCATCGAAAATCTTGTCGCGGCCCGCTTTCTGCGCCGACAGGTGTGCGGTCACGTTGCGCCACTGCACCACGGCTTCCTCATCACGCCAGGTAGTGACCGACATGACTTTCTTGGGGTTCAGCGTGCTTTGAAAACACTCGACCGAAATAAAGCCGTCCATGGGTTCGAGCATCGGCGTCAGCTTGTTTACCAGGTCAACGTAGGTCTCGCCTTGACCTGGCAGTGCCTGCAACTCAAACAAAACTACGATCATTCTTGACTCCTCATCCTTGCATTTATAGGTATAAAAAAACGTACTTCTTGACCCACCAAAACGTGAAACCCTGGTTTGGGTGAGTGATGAGAAGGCCGTGGTGAGACGGCTGATGACTCGCCGACAGGGCCTTCTCAATCTTCCTTGGTTCCTCGGGAGTCATGTTGGTCAAGATGGCTTGCAGGCCGATTTATACGGCGAAAATGGAGTGGTCTGCTAGTCCGGTTGCCGGTAGCAAAGCAGACCACTTTCAGGCCGACGCGTGGTCATCCAGGTTACTCAGCCAATCGCTAAGTACCGCGTGTGCCGCGTGGGTCAGCCGATCGCCGACGGCTGCAGCAGCGTCCCGCAGTGCGCAAGGAGTGATACCGGCCTGCGCCAATTCGCTGGCATGACCGACCAGCCATTGTTCGAGCTTGCGCACATCGGCTTCCAGGTGAAATTGCAGGCCGAGGACGTTGCGCCCCACCGCAAACGCCTGATGGGCGCCGACAGCGGTACTGGCCAAATGCACGCCACCTTCGGGAATATCGAACTGGTCGCCGTGCCAGTGCAGCACGGGCGTGTCTTCCAGTTTGGCCAGCACCGAATCCTGCCCCGCCGGGGTCAGGGTCAGTGGTGAAAAGCCGATCTCCTTGACGCCCAGCGGATACACCCTGGCGCCCAGGGCACGAGCGATCAGTTGCGCACCCAGGCAGATACCCAACATGGGTTTGCCGGACTGCAAGCGCTGACGCACCAGCGCCATCTCATCTTTAAGAAACGGATAGAGCTGTTCGTCATAGGCGCCAATGGGACCTCCGAGCACGATCAGCAAATCGGCCTGCTGCACCTGAGCGCTGTTCAATGTGTCGAGGGTGGGATCGAGGTAACGCAGCTCATACCCCTGCTCGGCGATTACGGTATCAAGGGTGCCAACGTCCTCGAAGTGAATGTGGCGCAACGCAATTGCAGTTTTCATGGAAAACTCACTTGTGAAAGAAGTAGAGGGAGATGATTCAGGCCGGTGGGTTCAGGCCTACCTTGACCGCCCCGGACTGGGGGAAGGTGCAACACGCCAGCGCATACCCTTCGTCCTTATCCTGATCACTGAGGCAGAAGTCTGGCTCGAGGGTGTATTCACCGTCCGACACCTTGATCCGGCAATTGCCGCAGATACCGGCCCGACACAGGCTGCGCACCGCAATACCGTTGGATTCGAGCATATCCAGCAGGCTCTTGCCTGCGGGCACTTCAATGATCTGATCGCTATCTGTCAGGTGCAATCGTACCGAGCCTGGCGCCTGGGCATCTGACTGCTCTGTCGCTACAGCTGCCGCCGGGGGTGTGAATGACTCGATCAGGAGCTTGCTTGCGGGAAACATCGCCAGAGTGTGCTCGCGCAAGCCTTGGGCAAAGCGATGGCTGCCGCAAATCACCACGGCCTCTGGCATACCCAGAAAGCTCAAGTCTTCGGCACCAGGGCGGCCCGACGTAAAGTGCCCGTTGCTTTTGACTGTCTCGCGGGTGACGAACACCTGCAAGGCGAACCAGGACGTGGTCAGCTCCAGCTCCAGCAACTCGTGAAGGAAGGGAATCTCGGCAATGGTCGGTACACACAGCAGCAATGCGACCCTGGGCACCGATAACCCGCGACGCGAACGCTCGAGCAGCCCACGCAGCAAGGCAATCGGCAGGGTGATACCTATGCCGCCAGCGAGCATACCGACCTGTTGACAGCCGACGATCGACGCCAGGGAAATCTCCCCGGCCACAAATTGCATCGGCACTATCGAGCCTTCCTGCAAGGTGGCATGCAGATGGTCCGAAACCCCGCCGCGGCCTTCGCGCTTTACTGCGATTTCGAACAGATCCGCACCTTGTTTGCGGGTGATCGAATACAGCCGCTGGTGCTGAGTGCCCGCTGTGTTCGGGTAATGCAGGGCCACATGTTTGCCGGGTTCCAGGCTGTGGAGAAACTCGGCATGGGCGCCTTGCGCACGCAGGGCGAACACCTTCACGCCCGTCGTTTCAGTGGTCACGCGCTCACAGCGCGCCTGAAGGGTGATGCTGTTCATGCGCGGACCTTTTCGCGTAAGGTTTCAAGGGCGTTATCAGCACTGCCAAGGCCGTTGCCGGTCAGTCCGATGCGGTTGATCAGGGCTTCGACCGAGCCGGTGTAGACGCTGATCTCGTTGCTATCGCCCACGTCATGCAGGATGTCTCTGGCGTGGGGAAACGCCAACATCGAAAACACCGTGGACCACGCGCCCATTTCATTGTTGGCGAACATCTGCACGGTTTTGAGAATGACCGAGCGCAGGTACTCACGCTCTTTGCGGCTCAGGCCATGAACGATGTCAGAGGCGACGAAGCTGAAGACACTGGAATGGCTCCATTCATCTATGGCATGGGTGCGCGTGACTTCATGGCAGATGGACTGGATGCTATTGTCTTCAGCCATGGTCTTGAGGTAGTCGGTGATCAAAGTCTCACTGGCGCACGCGATGCCGAAGCGCGTCAGGCGGCGCTCCCACTCGGCATTGCAGTCGGCCAGGAGGCCTTCGCGCCAGGTCACCAGATTGAAGTCACGAAAGTCCAATGGCGCGAGTGCGCGCATGTCGTAGATGTAGTTGCAGGCCATGATCGACATGCGCGTGTGCAGCGCCTCGTCCAGCAGCGCCTGGGACATCACATCCTGCAGCAGTGCGCGATTCTGGCTCGGCGGCGGCGTCTTGATAATGTCCTCGCAAGCGGGCACCACCACATCGCATTCGATGTAGATGGTTTTGAGGTTATAGATTCCCCAGGCATAGGAGAGACACTTGGATTGCAGCTCTTCAGGGGCTTCGCGCCATGCCTGGTGATGACGGAAAGGCAGCAGGGAGACACTGAAGTCCTGCTTGGCCGGGTCGAAGGCAAGGTTCCGGTAATCCACTTGGTCATTGTTGACGGCGGCGCGGGTTTCCCAGAGTCCGGATAACTTTGCCAGCATGTTTTGAACCACGTCATCGGTTCCACAGTTCGAACGGTCCATGTTTTAGCTCCCATGGGTCAGGCTATTTTTTAAAGCGTTAACGCTGCAGTCATTGCTTAAACATCCCTCACCGCCACAGTCCCCGCGCCGTAAAGGGAAGCAAGTCTGCGGGGTTTTTTTCATCTGCTCTCGTTGCGGGGCCGGATGCCAGAAGTAGCAGTGGCAGTGCGGGGTAGGGCGATGCCGGCAGGTATCCGCCCTTCAAGTTTGCTGCAAGAATGCGGCACAAACCTTGTCCCAAGTCATTAAAAGGCCACCAGCAGTGGCTTCGTTTTTCTGAGTCTTGCCAGGTACCACTCTTGCATCAGAGTCAGCACGACGGTCAGGCTCATGAATGTCACGCTGGCCCAGAAGATGGCCGTGGGGTGCCCTTGGTCCAGCATCCAACCGAAGCCGAGGGGCCCGACTGCGCCACCGATGTTGAAACCGGTGGAGACGATGCCGAAGGTTTTGCCTTCAGCCCCCTTGGGTGATGCCGCCCGCACCAGCATGTCGCGCGACGGTGCGATCAACCCCGTCAGAAACCCTACGGCGCCAAGAGCGAAGATTAGTGCCAGTTCGCTCAAGCTGGCCGTGCCGACGATGGCCGTCAACACGGCGGCCAGTGCAAAAGCGGTGGCGGCAACCACCCCATGACGCTGGGTACGATCGGCCAGTGCACCGCCGGCCAGCACGCCAAAGGCGCTGGCAAACAGGAATGCCGTCAGCGCCGAATTGGCCCAAGGCAACGTTGCACCTTGCCCTTGCATCAGGGCCGCGACGGAGAATTTTTCAATCGCGCTGGTGCTTAAATTCAACAACACGAATAGCAAGGTCAGGCTCAGGATCATCGGCGAGAGCAGTGACAGCCGTCGGTTGCTGGCAATGTTGAGTGCAGGCTCGAGTGGGCGGCGCACCTGGGCAACCCGTGCCAGCCCTGAGCCGGGTATCAATAACAGCCCCAACGCGACAAAACCCACCAGTGCGGCGCCAACGAATGCCAGGCCCGGGTCACTCGCGGTTGCAATCCCCAGCAGAAACAATGGTGCGATGGCGGCGCCCAAAAAGCCGGCAAAGGTATGGACAGAGAACGCCTTGCCGATGTGGGCAGGATTGATCTCTTGAGAGAGCAATGCATAGTTGGCCGGATGGTAGACGGCGTTGGCTATACCGGCCAACGTCATGGCAATCAGCAAACAGCTGTAGCTCGGGAACAGTCCAATCAGCAGGAAGCTGATGCTGCCCAAGGCAACGCCGGCAATCAGCAAACGCCTGGCCCCGTAATGATCGACGGCGAAGCCCATGGGGGCTTGCACCAGTGCCGTGACGATGTTGAAGATGCTCAGGGCCAGGCCCAGCTCCACATAACCCGCGCCAAAAAAATCCGGCAGCACGGGAAACAGGGCCGCCAACACCATGATGTGCAAATGGCTGACAAAGTGCGCTGTTGCTACCTGAGGAAGCAGTCCAATACGAACAATCGACATGGCTAAACCTGTTCTCTGAGCATCAACGCTCTGGCAAGAAGTGTCCTGCTGATCCGGCTGAGTCGCTGCCTGCTGGCGGTAGAAAAATACAGGGCCGGGTCGGCTCGGCGCAGATCTTAAGCACGTCATGGTCTTGCTTGATAGTCCATTACTGGCGGGACAACCAGACCACTTTAAAAAGGTCAGAGCCCTCGCGTTTTCGCCCCCGCGTACATGCTTCGAAGCAGCACTGCGCCCAAAGTGGTCTGTAGAGCCCGCACGAAATGGTATATCTCGTCAGTCCGTTAGCCGATAGGGTAGTCGCCAGTTGATAAGACCGCAGGCAGGTGCAGCTTGCTATTCGACATTTACCGACTGGAGTCAAAATGCCGCATTTCGCTCATATGGACGGGCACGCGCTGCCGATTGTCAGTGGCGCTAATTTGCCCCAGGCGGACCGGGATGTCTGGCGCGCAATCGACACCGAACGCCTGCGCCAGATGCACTCGATCGAGCTGATCGCCGCCGAGAATTTCGTCAGCCGCGCCGTACTCGAGGCTCAGGGATCGGTATTGACCAACAAGCATGCCGAGGGCTATCCGGGGCGTCGCTACTACGCCGGTTGCCGCAATGTCGATGCGATCGAAGACATCGCCATCGAGCGCGCAAAGCGGCTGTTCAAGTGCGCCTACGCCAACCTGCAGCCCCATTCGGGTAGTCAGGCGAACCAGGCGGTGTTTCTGGCGTTGCTGGCGCCGGGCGACAAGATCCTGGGGCTGGACCTCAAGGCCGGCGGGCATCTGTCCCATGGCGCGACGTTCAACATGTCCGGGCGCTGGTTTCAGGCTCTGAGTTATGGGGTGCATCCTGTCACCCATCAAGTGGACATGGACCAGGTCGAGCGGATAGCCCGGCGAGAGCGGCCCCGGTTGATTATCGTCGGCGCCTCGGCCTACTCGCGCATATTGGACTTTGCCCGGTTTCGGTCCATTGCAGACGAGGTGGGCGCATTCCTGATGGCCGATATCGCCCATGTAGCCGGCCTGGTTGCCGGTGGCGCCTATCCGTCGCCGGTGCCGTTCGCTCACGTTACCACCACCACCACGCACACCACATTGCGCGGGCCACGTGGCGGGATGGTCCTGTGCAATGAGCAAGCGATAGCGCAAAAAATCAATGCAGCGGTGTTCCCCGGCCTCCAGTGCGCTCCGCTGATGCACGTCATTGCGGCAAAAGCGGTCGCGCTGGGTGAGGCGCTGCAGCCCTCTTTCAGTACTTATGCTCACGCCGTCGTTGCCAATGCCCAGGCCCTGTGTGGCCGACTTGCCGAAGGTGGATTGTCGATAGTTTCGGGCGGCACCGACTGTCATCTGGGCGTCATTGACCTTCGGCCCTGGGATCTCGCGGGCGATGTCGCCGAACACGCCCTGGAACAGATTGGCATCACCGTGAACAAAAATGCCGTGCCCAACGATGAGGCCAGGCCGACGGTGACTTCCGGTATTCGCCTGGGCAGTGCGGCGTGCACGTCGCGTGGCATGGGTGTCGATGAATTCCGGGAGATCGGCGACATGATCCTCGCGCTGCTCGGCGGAGTGCGTAGCGGAACCATCGACAGCCGCACGGAGAGGTCCATTCGTGAAGGCGTTGCTGGCCTGACGAAGCGTTTCAGACTGCCTTATTAACCGCCTGCGCTTTTTGCCTGAAAAGGAATTCCAATGCCTGATAGCAACCAACCCGGCCGATACAGGGCACTACAAACCCTGAGGCTCAAGCCGCTCAATACGGTCATGGCCGAGCCGTTGCAACCCCGTCTTGAGGTAGACGTTGTCGCCTGCGCCAAAGGGATGAAACGCGCGCGGATTGCCGCCCAGACGCAACGCCTGTTGATGAACTATGCCTTGGGCCACTAGTCGTCAGACATTGCCCTACCGGGTTTTCAGGGCATTGGCCAGGCGCAGCATGGCCGCTTCGATTTCATAAGCGGTCAGGGATGAGTAACCCAATAGCCAGCCTTGTTTCTTCTCCTCGCCGGCATACAACCGGCTCAGACCGGAAAGCTGTACGCCCGCGCTGGCCGCTTGGCGGATGGTTTTTTCCTCAGACCAGCCATCGTGCAGCAGGCAGGGAATTTGTAGGCCGCCGGGCGGGCGCAAGGCGGTAACGATGCCGTCCAAGTGCTTGCCGATCGCGTCGAGCATGATGGAACGGCGTCCGGCATACAGCTTGCGCATGGCCCGGACATGGGCGTTGTAATGGCCGTCCTCCATAAAGCGCGCCAGGGTCAGTTGGAGGATTTGTGGCGTGTGGCCGTCCATCATGCTGCGCGCGTAGGTGAAGGCTTTGATCAACTCGTGGGGCAATACCATGTAGCCCATTCGCAACCCGGGGTAGAGGGTCTTGCTGAAGGTGCCGATGTAGAGCGTACGCTGGTACTTGTCCAGGCCCTGTACGCAGGCGGTCGGTTGCCCGTCGTAGTGAAATTCGCTGTCGTAGTCATCTTCGATGACCCACTTGCCCTTCTCTGCGGCCCAGTTGATCAGCTCAAGACGACGTTCCAGTGGCAAGGTCGCGCCGGTGGGGTATTGATGAGACGGCGTGACATAGACGCAATTGGCGCCGCTGCGGTCGGCGTATAGCAGGTCAGTGCGTATGCCCAGTTCATCGACATCGATGGGCAGAACCTTGGTCTCGGCGGTTTCAAAGGCCTTTTTGGCGCCATAGTAGCCCGGGTTTTCCAGCAGGATCGGTTTGCCGGCATCCACCAACAACTGCGCACACAGAAAAAGTGCCTGGCGAGTGCTGCTCAATACCATGATCTGGTCGGGGGAGCATTTGGCCCCGCGTTCGAGGTTCAAGTAGGTGGCAATCGCCTTGCGCAGCGGCTCGGCACCTTGCGGGTCGCCATGCAACAGCACGTTGGCGCGATAGTCCTTCATCACCTGGCGTTGCAAGCGCTCCCAGACATCGGTGGGGAAGGTGCGGGTTTCCGGCAGGCCAGTTGCAAACGCCTTGATCACCTGCTGATCGGTAACGCCGCCACTGGCGAAGATCATCCGCCCGCGCTGGCTCAATCCCGCCCCCGGTGCCGCCTGGCTGCTTTTGACTTCTTGCGCCTTGATGCGTCGGCGCGCTGCGCCGCGCAATTCGGTGCCCAGCGTTTCGCAGACATAACTGCCAGCCCCCTCGCGCCGCACGATAAAACCGTCGCGGTGCAGTTGCACGTAGGCGTTCTCAACGGTGTCGCGGGCAATCCCGAGTGACTTGGCCAAGACCCGAGTCGCGGGCAGCTTCAAGCCTGGGTCAAGGGCACCCTCCAGGATCAATGCACGCAGTGCGCGCTGAATCCGTTGGTGCAGATCCAATAGCTGAAACTCAACATCGTTGAGGCGCATTTTCAGCGTTTCCAGTTCGAACGTTTTCGCCATGCGGTCTGCCTCGATTGAATAAATTGGCCTGCAAGGGCAGGCCATCCTATCCGTAGAATCCGCTCCTCGCCACTGCCTTTGCGCTCGGCGATCACGTGCATTGCGAGCAATTTTGAACAGGGGTTACTCAGCTATGGCCAGGTCATACAACTTCAGCGCAGGCCCAACCGCGTTGCCGATGGAAGTACTCAGGCAAGCGCACGAGGAGTTTTTTGACTTCGCGGGTACGGGCATGTCGGTGATGGAAATCAGCCATCGCTGCGAGGTGTTCATGGAGGTTGCCTACCAGGCCGAGCACGACCTGCGGGAGATTTTGCAGGTGCCCGGCGAGTACAAGGTGCTGTTCGTGCAAGGGGGCGCCTCGCTGCAATTTGCCCAGGTGCCGATGAACCTGCTGGGGGATAAGCGCACGGCAGACTATCTGCATACCGGTCTCTGGTCAGGCAAGGCCATCGAGGCCGCCCGGCGCTATTGCGACGTTCGCATCGTCGCCAGCAGCAAGGCGTCTGGTTTTGATCGCATCCCCGAGGTGTCGGACTGGAACCTCAACCCGAACGCCGCCTACCTGCACTACACCGAGAACGAAACCGTACATGGCCTGCAATTCGTCGAGGCGCCTGATGGTTTGGCGCCTTTAGTGTGCGACGCCTGTTCAAGCCTGCTTTCCAAGCCGATTGACGTGGCTAAACATGGCCTTGTGTATGCCGCCGCGCAAAAAAACATGGGAGTGGCCGGACTGACGGTGGTCATCGTCGACCCGGCGTTGCTGGATGCCGCGCAGACGTTTACCCCGGACATACTCAACTACGCGCGCATCAACGACGCCCAGTCGATGCTCAACACCCCGGCGACCTTTCCTTGGTACCTCACCGGCCTGACGCTCAAATGGATCAAGCGCAGCGGCGGCCTCGACGCCCTTCACCGGCTTAACCAGGCCAAGGCCCAATTGCTGTATCGCACACTCGACGACAGTGATGGATTTTACCGCAACAGCGTGCAGGCACCGTTTCGTTCGATCAACAACGTGCCATTCCTGCTCGCCGATGCAGCGCTGGAAAAGACCTTTATGCAACGGGCCGAACAGGCCGGGCTCAATGGACTAAAAGGGCACGCCTCGGTCGGCGGGATGCGAGCCAGTCTCTATAACGCAGTCACGCTGCAGGCGGTCGAGGCATTGAGCGACTTCATGAAGAATTTTGCCCGCGTGCATGGCTGAGGCAGGGATCGCTTTTCAGTCACAGCAAGCGGTCTGGTAAGTGGTCTGGCCTTCTACAAGAAAGTGTAGGGGCAAAACATGCCATTTCAGCGCTATAAATTCCCTCACCCGGGGCAAACACCTCGTTTTGCAAGGAGCAAAGCAATCATGTCTTCTTCAGCATCCCCATCGCCCCTGCGTTTACGCGACCTTCTGCATCCGATTGTCGCCGGGCTGATTTCAGTCATCGTCAATTATGGCGGCACATTCATCCTGGTCTTTCAGGCCGCCAAAGTGGCCGGGCTCAGCCCAGAGCTGACGGCGTCGTGGGTATGGTCGGTGTCGATTGGCGTGGGCATTACCGGGCTGTTTCTCAGTTGGGTGAGCCGCGAGCCGATTATTACTGCCTGGTCGACACCCGCTGCGGCCTTTCTGGTCGTCGCGCTGTCCACCACGCCCTACGCCGAGGCAGTAGGTGCGTACATTATTTCGGCCGCCGCCTTCGTGCTGCTGGGTTTGTCCGGCTGCTTCGAAAAAGTCATTCGCCTGATTCCGCCGGGTGTGGCTGCGGGCCTGTTGGCCGGCATCTTGTTGCAGTTCGGTATAGGCGCATTTGGTGGCATGAGTCTTGACCCCGTGTTGGTCGGGTTGCTGATTACCGCTTACGTTGCGCTCAAGCGCTTTACCGCGCGCTACGCGGTGGTAGGCATTCTGGTGCTGGGGCTGGCGTTTCTTCTGACGCAGGGCCGTGTAGAACTGTCGGGGCTGGCGCTGCAATTCGCGGCACCGGTATTCACCCAGCCTGAGTTTTCGATCAATGCGCTGCTCAGCGTGGCGCTGCCGCTGTTTCTGATCACCCTCACTGGCCAGTACATGCCGGGCATGCTGGTGCTGCGCAACGATGGCTTTAGCACCAGCGCCAACCCTATCCTGACGGTCACAGGGCTGGGCTCCTTGCTGATGGCGCCCTTTGGTTCCCACGCCTTCAACGTCGCCGCCATCACTGCGGCTATCTGCACCGGCAAGGAAGCCTCGGAGGATCCGTCCAAGCGCTGGATCGCCGGGGTTGCCGCGGGGGTGTTCTATATCCTCGTCGGGATTTTCGGGGTGACCCTCGCTGCAGTGTTCATGGCGTTACCGGCCTCCTTCATTACGACGCTGGCCGGGCTGGCCCTGCTCGGCACTATCGGCGCCAGCCTGGCCAGCGCCATGGCTGACGTCAAAACCCGCGAAGCCTCGCTGATCACCTTTCTGGCGTCTGCCGCCAACATCACCTTGCTGGGGATCGGTGGGGCGTTCTGGGGATTGCTGATTGGTCTGGCGGCCTACGCCTTACTCAATGGGCGCTTGCCGCGTCGCGAGGCGGTGGTCATTCCGGCTGCCGACGTTGTTGTGACGAGTAAAGGAGCCACCCACTGATGCTCGATCAATTGGAAGAAACCGTCACCCTGCACGAGCGTCATGGCCGTTACCCACAGGCCACCAGCGTCGAGGACTTTCGCCGCAACCTGGCAGCCGTGCAGCAGCGAATTGCTGACGCCTGTCTGCGGGTCGGACGTGATCCGGCGAGTGTGCGCCTGTTGCCGGTCAGCAAAACCTTTGATGAAGCTCATCTGCGTCTGGCTTACGCCGCCGGCTGCCGGCTACTGGGTGAGAACAAAGTTCAGGAAGCGCAGCGCAAATCACAAGCCATGGCCGATCTGGCCGACCTGCAATGGTCGGTTATCGGCCACCTGCAAACCAACAAGGCCAAGCAGGTGGCGCGTTTTGCCAGTGAGTTTCAGGCGCTGGACAGCTTGCGAGTGGCCGAGGCCCTGGATCGTCGCCTGCACATCGAGGGGCGCCAGCTGGATGTGTTCGTTCAGGTCAATACCTCCGGCGAAGCCAGCAAATATGGCTTGGCGTCCGAAGCCGTCGCGGACTTTTTGAACGCCCTGCCGGCGTTCCCGGCGTTACGGGTGCGTGGATTGATGACACTGGCGCTGTTTTCGGCTGACGTGGTCCGTGTCCGCCCTTGCTTTGTGCGGCTGCGCGAACTGCGCGAGCGCTTGCGCCAGCACGCCCCGGCGGGCGTCGGGCTGGAGGAACTGTCCATGGGCATGTCCGGTGATTTCGAAGTCGCCATTGAAGAGGGGGCCACCGTGGTGCGTGTCGGTCAGGCCATCTTCGGCGCACGTGCCATGCCGGATGCCTACTACTGGCCGACCGCGGATGCCCGCCCGGGAAGTAATGAGTAGCCGCCGCTGACACCCCCCTTAAACATCTTGATCCAGCTCTACAGGAAGCCAATCCGATGTCCTCTGCACCCTCGTACCTCATGCACAACTATGCTCGCCAGCCGGTCTCCTTCAGTCGAGGCCAAGGGGCATCTCTGTGGGACACGCACGGGGTCGAATACCTGGATGCAATCGCCGGTGTGGCGGTAACCAGTCTCGGGCATGCCAACCCCGAAATCGCCGCCGCCATTGCCGAGCAAGCGAGCCAGTTACTGCACACCACCAACATGTTTCGCATCGAATGGCAGGAGCAGTTGAGTGAGCGTTTGTGCGTCTTGTCGGGCATGCAACGCGCCTTTTTTTGCAACTCGGGGGCTGAAGCCAACGAAGCGGCGCTCAAGTTGGCCCGGCTGCACGCCAACGCCAGGCACGTGGCACAGCCACAAGTGTTAGTGATGGAAAACAGCTTTCACGGTCGCACCCTGGCCACCCTCGCAGCCACCGGGAACCCGGCCGTGCAGCGTGGCTTTGAGCCTTTGATGCCAGGCTTTCTACGGGTGCCTTACGACAACATCGAGGCGATCCGCGAGGTGGCGGCGCAATCACCCAACATCGTCGCGGTACTGGTCGAGCCCGTGCAGGGTGAGGGCGGTGTGCATGCCGCATCCACCAGTTATTTGCAGGCTCTGCGGCAACTGTGCGACGAGCACGATTGGCTGATGATGGTCGATGAAGTGCAAACCGGGATGGGCCGCACCGGTGCCTGGTTTGGTTTCCAACACGCGGGGATAGTGCCGGATGTCATCACGCTGGCCAAGGCACTGGGCAATGGCTTTCCCATTGGCGCATGCCTGGCTCGGGGTAAGGCCGCTGAACTGTTTTCCCCGGGCCATCATGCCTCCACTTTCGGCGGTAACCCCCTGGCCTGCCGCGTGGGATGCACCGTACTCGACATCATGGAGCGCGATCACATCCCGCAGCGCGCAGCCACATCTGGCCGTCGGCTGCTGGCTGCGCTGCAGGAGGCGCTGGGCAATCACAGCGAGGTCGTTTCCATTCGCGGCCTGGGCCTGATGGTCGGTATCGAACTGAACCGTGAGTGTGCCGAACTGGTCGGCCGGGCGCGGGATGAACAACGCCTGCTGATAACGGTGACTCGCGGCACCACCCTCCGATTGTTGCCGCCGTTGATCTGTGAGGACTCGCAGATCGACGACATCGCAGTGCGTGTTACTCGGCTCTTCTCGTAAACCGGCTTACTTTCCCAACCAAGGACCCCTTCATATGTACGACACAACACTGACCCTTAAAGCATTCGACGCCGAGCTGTGTGAGGCGATTCATAACGAAGAACATCGTCAGGAAGACCACGTCGAACTGATCGCTTCCGAAAATTACGCCAGCCCTCTGGTGATGAAAATCCAGAGCACCGTGCTCACCAACAAATACGCCGAAGGCTATCCAGGCAAGCGCTACTACAGCGGCTGTGAGTATGTCGATGTGGCCGAGCGCCTGGCCATCGAGCGGGTCAAGGCCCTGTTCAACTGTGACTACGCCAATGTGCAGCCACATGCGGGTGCACAGGCGAACGCCGCGGTATTCCTGGCTTTGATCAATCCCGGCGACACGGTGATGGGCATGAACCTGGCTCAGGGTGGGCACCTGACCCATGGCAACCCTTCAAATTTCTCGGGCCGTCATTACAAGATCGTTCCTTATGGCCTTGACCCGCAGACGGGCTTTCTCGACTACGACGAGATGGAACGTATCGCCCTGGAAACCCGGCCGAAGATGCTGATCGGTGGTTTTTCTGCCTACTCCCGGTACAAAGACTGGGCGCGCATGCGGGCCATTGCCGACAAGGTCGGCGCCATTTTCTGGGTCGATATGGCCCACGTCGCCGGGTTGGTCGCCGCGGGAGAATACCCGGACCCATTGCCGCACGCCCATGTGGTCACCAGCACTACGCACAAGACCCTGCGGGGCCCAAGGGGTGGCTTGATTTTGTCCAAGGGGCAAGATGAAGCATTCTACAAAAAGCTCGATTCTGCGGTATTCCCGGGTGTCCAGGGCGGCCCATTGATGCACCAGATCGCCGCCAAGGCCGTCGCTTTCAAGGAAGCACTGAGGCCCGAGTTCAAAACCTATCAGGCGCAGGTGGTGATCAACGCCCGGGCCATGGCGGCCGTGCTGCAAGAGCGGGGTTACAAAATCGTCTCCGGTGGCACCGATAACCACATGATGCTAATCGACCTGTCCGACAGGCCTTATACCGGTAAGGAAGCCGATGCGGCCCTGAGCAATGCCTACATCACCGCCAACAAGAACTCGGTGCCCAACGACCCGCGCTCACCGTTCGTGACCTCCGGGCTGCGCATCGGTACCCCGGCCATCACCACCCGTGGTTTCGGCGTGATCGAATGTGAACAATTGGCGGGCTGGTTGTGCGACGTACTGGACGCCCTGGAAAATGGCAACAGCGAGAAGGTCGGGCATCACGTGCGTGAGCAGGTGGTGGCGCTCTGCCGCCGTCATCCTGTCTATCGTTAACCCTTTTGCTCCGGGCTATTACCCGGCTGATGTCATCATTGGGCGAAAAACCAGACGCTTGGGACGAACGGGTGCATCCGGTGCCAACCTGTTGCGTCTCTAGCTGGGTGCTGATGGCCGATATTGCAGTGCTTCGGCGACGTGGCTGCGACCGATAGCGTCTACTTGTTCCAGATCCGCCAGGGTACGGGCGACTTTCAGTAGGCGGTGAGCGGCACGAAGCGAAAGGGTCAGTCGCTCGCAGGCGCTTTCCAGCCAGCCTTCATCGGCTTTGGATAACGCGCAATGCTGGCGTAGCCCTGGCAGGTCGAGAAAGGCGTTGGCGCAGCCTTGACGCTGTTGCTGGCGCTCCCGGGCCTGGGCGACCAGGGCAGAAGCGCTGGCCGTGTCGTCACCGGTTTTGATCGGGTTCAACGCCGTGCTTTCCCGGGCTACGGTTAGATGCAGATCGATGCGGTCCAGCAGCGGCCCCGACAGTTTGTTGCGATAGCGCTGAACCATGTCCGGCGTACAGGAACAGCGGCCACTCGGCTCGCCAAGATATCCACAGGGGCAGGGATTCATCGCGGCGACCAGTTGAAAGCGCGCCGGGAAGCGTACGCGGTCCTTGGCGCGGGAAATCACGATGTGGCCGGATTCCAGTGGCTCTCTCAATACCTCCAGCACCTTGCGGTCGAATTCCGGGAGTTCATCGAGGAACAGCACACCATGGTGGGCGAGGGTGATTTCGCCGGGTTGCGGTTTAGAGCCGCCGCCCACCAGTGCCGGGCCTGAAGCGGAATGGTGTGGCTGTCGGAAGGGGCGCTGTGGCCAATGGCTCAGTGGCACACAACTGGCGACGGATTGAATCGCTGCGACTTCCAGTGCTTCGCTCTCGGACAATGGTGGTAACAGCCCCGGCAGACGACTCGCCAACAACGTTTTTCCCGTGCCGGGTGGACCACTAAACAGCAGGTTATGACCTCCCGCGGCCGCAATCAGCAACGCGCGCTTGGCCGCGAGTTGCCCCTGCACTTCATTCAAATCGGGGTAGGGTTTGTTGGCGTAGAGCAAACCATTGGAAGCATAGGGCGCGATAGGCGTGTGGCCATTGAAATGTGCGACGGCTTCCAGCAAATGATCCACCGCAATCACTTTCAGCCCTGAAGCCAGGCAGGCCTCCTCGGCATTCGCTCGCGGCACCACCAGTGTGCGTCCGGCCTTGCGCGCTGCCAGCGCAGCGGGCAACACACCCCGAACTGCCCGCACCGCGCCCGACAGTGCCAACTCCCCAAGACACTCCACATCATCCAGCGTCAATGTTGGGACCTGCACGCTGGCCGACAGAATCCCCAGGGCAATCGCCAGATCGAACCGTCCGCCGTCCTTCGGTAAATCGGCCGGGGCGAGATTCAAGGTGATACGCCGCGCCGGAAATTGCAGACCTGAATTGATGATCGCGCTGCGTACCCGGTCCTTGCTTTCCTTCACGGCCGCTTCAGGTAGCCCAACCATGGTCAGCGATGGCAAGCCGTTGGCCAGATGGACTTCTACGGTGACGGCGGGCGCTTCCACGCCGACCTGGGCGCGGCTGTGGACGATGGAGAGGGACATGGTCGTTCCTTGAGCTGACAGAGAACCGCGTCCTGCGGTTTTTTGAAGGGTAGTTGGCGGAGGAAGTTCTGGTGGGGTGGTTTAGGCGACAAACTTTCACTGGATGTTGCAAGTACGAAGCAGGCCAATCGCGAGGCACAAAAAAACCGCCACTCGGGCGGTTTCTTCGGGGAGCCTAGTCAGGCTCGTGCACCTGCAAGCAAGCCATCAGGTTCAAGTTCTTTGCCATATGTTGCCGCCACTTTAAAAAAGCGATGTTGGCTGGCAGAAACGTTTCCGGCTAAACGGAGCGCCTCGGCATGATACTCAGCAATCATTAACGGCTTCGCTTTTTGCTTTTTGCGTTTCATAGACACCTCGCGTGCCTGGATGAGTGTTCGAGTCAATCAGCTTAAGAGATGTGCTTACTTGTGAGGCAATGGGAATTGGAGGTTTTTTTTGTAGGACTCAGCTTGGTTTTGAAGACCTTCTGAAGGGCGCAGGTAGTCCTTTTCCTAGATTTTTGAAGGGAGGCCAAAAGTCAAAACAGCACGTTTGCATTTGTGAATTCAGGTTATACACTCAAGATTAATGCATAACGTTAAGCTTTAAATTGTGATCGTTAGCTTTAAGTGTTCTGAGACCAAGTACCTGTTTCGCAGCGGAAGAACCCGTGTGTGGTCAGCCATTTTGAATGTCGCGGAACGAAAGCTGACGATGCTTGATGCCGCAGCTGTGTTAATAGATCTCCGATCACCGCCGGGCAATCGTCTGGAAGCGCTCGAGGGTAGTCGCAAAGGGCAGCACAGCATCCGTATCAACGCCCAATGGCGAATTTGCTTTATCTGGAGTCCTAACGGACCGGAGAATGTCGAAATCGTCGATTATCACTGAGGTGAGTAATGACTAAGAATGGTATGCGCCCGGTTCATCCCGGCGAGATCCTCAAAGAGGAATACCTGGAGCCTCTGAACCTTACGGCTGCTGCTTTGGCCAGAGCATTGAGCGTATCGACACCGACGGTGAACGACATCGTGCTTCAGCGTAGGGGCGTCAGTGCAGACATGGCGCTCAGGCTTTCCATCTGCCTGGATACGACCCCAGAATTTTGGCTGAACCTGCAATCGACATACGATTTGCGCAAAGCCGAGATTGAACGGGGTGCCGTGATTCGAGATCAGGTTGAGCGTCTTCCTCACTGCGCCTGATCTTTCGTATTAATTGAACCCCACGTTAAAAGCGTGGGGTTCTTTTTTGGGGATCAGAATGCTTGGAGCACCTTCGATACTCGCTTCCACCAAGGTTCGTTGACGGCGCTTCGTGGTCGATCCTGGTCCGGCAACATCTGCGGAACATCCTGCAACCGAATCCACGGCTGGTTATTCCAGTGCAGCAAACTCAACGACATCTCCGGCCAATTCAGCAGGCTCAGAATCGGGCGCTCTGTTGAGGTGGGTTGCTGGGCGTCTCTGAGGGCTGGCACTACGTCATGGGTCAGCCATTCGCGCAGGCCTCGGTATTCGGGGCAATAGTGGTAGACCAGTAATGCGTAGACGCCGGATTCGCTGATTAGCAGGGTGTTTTCGACGGTACCGTGGATGAGTGTCTGCAGATTCTGGTGTTGGTCGGGATCGAGTTTGCGTAGTGCTCGTTCGTCGAGGAAGAGGCGGAGCAGTCGGCCGAGGTCACGTGCGCTGAACCAGGGTTGGTTTTCTAGCAGGAGTGCGTGGAGGTGAAGTTTGTGGCGGGTGAAGGTGTGGGGGATTAGATAGTTTTCGTCCATGGTGCAGTTCTCGGGATCAAATGAAGAAAACTGCCTCTGATCGTCGCCAAACGAAAAGGGTGGCAGCCATGCGCGGGTTGGCGAACCGGTGACGCCCGAAAACCGGCAGACCCGAAGGTCTCCCACGCATAGCCGCCATAATTCGAGATGGGAACAAATTCCTCGGTCGAATGTGGTCGCGGTGCGTCGGGGTCTTCCGGGTCGCCAAACCCAGTGCTGAATATTCAGCATTGGGTGAGCTTAGGAACCGGAGCTTTGCGACGCAATCGGACGGCGGATGAGAACTTTGTAGGACGTTGCCGAGATGTTTGCGGGGCTTAAGATCAAAAGATCGCAGCCTTCGGCAGCTCCTACAGGTGGGCTGGAAGGTCGTTCCGACCTTATCGCGGGCAAGCCCGCTCCCACAGGGATTGCGGTGTTATTCGGCTGGTGGATTGAGCTTCGCTTCCATCTCAGCCACTTTCGCCTCAAGGCTCTCCAACCGTGCCCGGGTCCGTGCCAGTACGACCATCTGGCTATCGAATTCTTCCCGGCTCACCAGGTCCAGCTTGCTGAAGCCGCTCTGCAACAAAGCCTTGAACTGGCTTTCGATTTCGCTTTTTGGCAGTGGAGTATCGCCGCTGAAGAGGCGGGAGGCGGTGCCGCTCAGGGCGTCGAGAAAGTCTTTGGGCGCAAGCATGGGAAATGTCCTGTCAACAATGGCGGGCAGTGTATCACGCAGTGTCTATAGTCAATCTCGGCGACTGCGATGCACGCTTTTCGCGCATGTGAGTGGGCGGCCGCGCACTGTTGTTGTGCGTAACCGTCGCGTCAATTGGGCGAAAGGGTCTTCGGCAGCGGCCAAGCACTTGAAATCAATGGGTTTTGGATAGATGGCAAGCTTTCTGCTTAGTCGCTGGTGACCCATGCACTGATGCAGTCGCTGTGACGAATGCAGTGCGCCAAGCGGAACGGGGGAAGTTTCGTGCGGAGTGGTTCGCTGGCGTCGGACGGGCAGGTAAGGCCGACGATGCGTTACAAAGCCAGGCACTGCGCTTAGACTTGAGTCGGGTTTGTTTTCCTGGGGCAAGTCCACCAATTCGGGAGAGAGTTTTCATGAAGCTAGTCACTGCCATCATCAAGCCGTTCAAACTGGACGACGTACGCGAGTCGCTGTCCGAGATCGGCGTGCAGGGCATTACCGTTACTGAGGTCAAAGGCTTCGGTCGGCAGAAGGGTCACACCGAGCTGTATCGCGGCGCGGAATACGTGGTCGATTTCCTGCCCAAGGTGAAGATCGATGTCGCCATTGACGACAAGGATCTGGACCGGGTTATCGAGGCGATAACCAAGGCCGCCAATACCGGCAAGATCGGTGACGGCAAGATCTTCGTGGTCAATCTGGAACAGGCGATTCGCATCCGTACCGGCGAAACCGATACCGACGCAATCTAAGCCGCCACAAACCCAACGCCCCAGGAGAAAACAAAATGACTCTGCGTAAATTCGCAGGGCTAGGAGCCCTGTTGTCCCTCGTAATGCCCGGCCTGGCCATGGCGGCAGACGAAGTGGCGGCCCCAGTCCTCAATTCCGGCGATACCGCCTGGATGATGACCTCGACAGCCCTTGTGCTGTTCATGACCATTCCCGGCCTCGCGCTGTTCTACGGCGGCATGGTTCGTTCGAAAAACATTCTTTCCGTGATGATGCAGTGTTTCGCCATTACCGGTCTGATCAGCATTCTGTGGGTCATTTATGGCTACAGCATTGCGTTCGACACCACCGGCATGGAGCAGGGCGTCGTCAACTTCAACTCGTTCTTCGGCGGCATGGGCAAGGCTTTCCTCGCCGGTGTCACGCCATCGAGCCTGACCGGTCCCGCGGCGCTGTTCCCTGAGGCGGTGTTCATCACCTTCCAGATGACCTTCGCCATCATCACCCCTGCGCTGATCGTCGGTGCCTTCGCCGAGCGGATGAAGTTCTCCGCCATGCTGATCTTCATGGGCATCTGGTTCACCCTGGTTTACGCACCGATTGCGCACATGGTCTGGTCCGGCAACGGCGGCCTGATGTGGGACTGGGGCGTACTCGACTTCGCCGGCGGCACCGTGGTGCACATCAACGCCGGTGTGGCCGGTCTGATTTGCTGCCTGGTACTGGGCAAGCGCAAAGGTTTCCCGACCACCCCGATGGCTCCGCATAACCTCGGCTACACCCTGATGGGCGCCGCGATGCTGTGGTTTGGCTGGTTCGGCTTCAACGCCGGTTCCGCTGCCGCCGCCAATGGCACTGCCGGCATGGCAATGCTGGTCACCCAGATCGCCACTGCCGCTGCGGCACTGGGCTGGATGTTTGCCGAGTGGATCACCCACGGCAAACCAAGCGCGCTGGGTATCGCTTCGGGTGTGGTGGCCGGTCTGGTTGCAATCACTCCAGCGGCAGGCACCGTGGGCCCGATGGGCGCTCTGGTGATCGGTCTGGCGGCGGGCGTGGTGTGCTTCTTCTGCGCCACCACCCTGAAACGCAAACTCGGTTATGACGATTCCCTGGATGCCTTCGGCGTGCACGGTATCGGCGGTATCCTCGGCGCGATCCTGACCGGTGTGTTTGCTGCGCCATCGCTGGGCGGTTTCGGCACCGTTACCGACATCGCTGCTCAAGTCTGGATTCAGTGCAAAGGCGTGGGCTTCACGGTGATCTACACCGCGATCGTTACCTTTATCATTCTCAAGGTCCTGGACGCCGTCATGGGTCTGCGTGTCACTGATGAAGAAGAGGCGGTCGGCATCGATCTGGCGCTTCACAACGAACGCGGCTACAACTTGTAAGCACGCGCATGAAAAATTTGCCCGGCTTGCCGGGCATTTTTTTGTCTGGGATTTGTCTTGGAAGGAGGAGCTGAAAGGTTTTTTCATACACGTTCAGTCGCGTTTACGACGAGCGTTTTTCTACGGCCAAAGGCTTACATGATTGAAGGAATATTAGGGCCTTTGTTTTTTCACAGAGCGCGCTAGAATGCGCCCCGAACGTGCGGAGAACTGTATGTGGCAACAGACTCTGATTACCCTGCGGGCACGGCCCCGGGGCTTTCATCTGGTAACGGATGAATTACTCGCCGGCTTGCCTGAACTCAAGGCGTGTCGGGTCGGTCTGTTGCATTTGTGGCTACAACATACCTCGGCGTCGTTGACCATCAACGAGAACGCCGATCCGGCGGTACGTCGCGACTTCGAACGATTTTTCAATCGTCTGATCCCACAAGGAACAGACGGTTATGAGCATAACGACGAAGGCCTGGACGACCTCCCGGCGCACTTCAAGGCCAGCGTACTTGGCTGTCAGCTCAGTTTGCCGATCTCGGCAGGCCGACTGGCGTTAGGGACCTGGCAAGGTGTTTATCTGGGCGAGCACCGTGATCATGGCGGTGCCCGTAAAGTCCTCGCCACCGTGCACGGTGAAGGGGCATGAAAACCGCTGGTTGCCAGCGGTGGTTGATTTTTTTCCGGCTGCCGTCGACAGACGGCAAAGCTGGGCTATAACTAATCTGCTTTTCGCAAGTCATGAGGTAGAACATGAGCGACGATGATCTGGAAAACGACGACCTCGAAGTAGGCGACGAAGACGAAACCGAAGAAGGCCTTGAAGCAGCGGCAGAAGACGTTGCTGAAGATGACGGCGGTGATACGCCCGTTCCGACTGCCAAAGGCAAGGCCAAGGCTGCGGTATCGGTCGATGAGCTGCCGAGCGTCGAAGCCAAGAACAAGGAACGCGACGCCCTGGCCAAGGCCATGGAAGAGTTTCTGGCACGGGGCGGCAAGGTGCAGGAAGTGGAGGCCAATGTGGTCGCCGATCCTCCCAAAAAGCCTGATAACAAGTACGGCAGCCGGCCTATCTAAGCGCCTGCTTCTTGCTTGCTGAAAAAGCCCGCCGTCGCTGCGGGCTTTTTCATGGGTGCAGAAATTCAAAATTCGCGCTGATCCCTGTGGGAGCGAGCTTGCCCGCGATGAGGCCGTCACATTCAAAATTTATATTGGATGAAACACCGCTATCGCGGGCAAGTCGAATCGTCGCACCGCCGCTCCCACAGGTTATGTATCAGGCGGAAGCCGAATTCCACCGCGCCAACAACCCCGGCAATTCGGTCAGGCTACGAATCTCGGCATCCGGCGCCTTCTCGGCTTCCCACACTTTGCCCGCCGGGTTAAACCAGATTGCCCGCAACCCCGCCTGCTGGGCGCCGGCAATGTCGTCGCCGGGGTGGTCGCCGATATGCACCGCTGTTTCGGCGGTCGCGCCGCCCCGCTGCAGCGCTTCATGAAACAGTCGCGCATCGGGCTTGGCAATGCCGATGTCTTCGGCGCACAACGCAAACTTGAAATAATCCGCCAGCCCCAATCGACGCACATCGGCATTGCCGTTGGTCACCACGCCAAGCGCATAGTGATTGGCCAGAATTTCCAGGGTCGGTTGTACCTCCGGGAAGATCTCCAACTGATGCCGTGCATGCAGAAACACTTCGAAACCCTGATCGGCCAGGTCGGATGCTTCGGTATGTCCATAACCGGATTCTTCAAGTGCATGGAACAGCACCCGCCGACGCAGGGCACTGATGCGGTGCTTGAGGCCCGGTTCGTTGCTCAGCACTCGCTCACGAATCGACCACAGATGTTCCACCGGCACCGCGCCCAGGTTCGGTGCATGCTCGGTCAGCCATTCACGCAATACGACTTCGGCGCTGGCGATCACTGGGGCGGTGTCCCACAGGGTGTCGTCGAGGTCGAAGGTGATCAATTGGAGGGTCATGAATCATCGCCTTTAATGCGTTTGGCCCGTGGATGGGCACTGTCGTAGACGGTCGCCAGGTGCTGGAAGTCCAGGTGGGTGTAGATCTGGGTGGTCTTGATGTCCGAGTGGCCTAGCAGTTCCTGCACCGCCCGCAAGTCCTGAGAGGACTCCAGCAAATGGCTGGCGAAGGAGTGTCGCAACATGTGCGGGTGCAGGTTCTGTCCCAGTTCGCGCTCGCCGGCGGCCTTGACCCGCACCTGAATCGCCCGAGGGCCGAGGCGCCGGCCTTGCTGGCTGACAAACACCGCATCGTCCGCCGGGTTGGTCATGGCTCGCAATGGCAGCCATAACTCCATTGCTTCGCGAGCCTTTTTGCCCACTGGCAACAGCCGGGTCTTGCTGCCCTTGCCGAGCACCTGGACCATACCGTCAGCCAGGTCCAGCTGATCAAGGTTGAGCCCGGTCAGTTCGGAGAGGCGCAGGCCAGAGGAATAGAACAGTTCCAGAATCGCCTGATCCCGACGCGCGAGAAAATCATCCTCCACCGCGCCCTCAAGCAGTTGCAGCGCGCGGTCGGTGTCGAGGGTTTTCGGCAGGCGACGTTCGCCCTTGGGCGGTGCCAGGCCATTGGCCGGGTCGTGATCGCACAGACCTTCGCGGTTCAGATAGTGATAGAGCCCGCGCACTGCCGACAGCAATCGCGCCAGGCTACGGGACGATTGACCTTGGGAATGCAGGCGAGCGATCAGGCTGCGCAGGCGCTGGATGTCCAGCGCGGCCCAGTTGTCGATGTTCTGTTTGACGCACCAGCCCAGCACTTTGTCGAGGTCGCGGCGGTAGGCGTACAGCGTGTGCGGCGACACCTGCCGCTCACTGCGCAGGTGTTCGCAGTAAGCGTCCAGTTGTCGTTCCATGGTCAGCGTACCGAGCGCAGGGAGTTGTTGACCCGTGGCAGCACGCGGCCCATGACTTCGGCGATGTAACTCAGGAACAGCGTACCCACCGAGCTCTTGTAGTGCTGCGGATCACGGCTGGCGATGGCCAGAACGCCGTGGATGCCCTGATAGCTGATGGCGACGACGGCGGTGGAGCCGATCTGCTTGCGCTGTTCTTCGCCGAACAGGAAGTCCAGTTCGTGTTCGCGCAGGCTGCCGCTGACGCTTTTGTCTTCCGAGAGCAAACCGCCGATGGCCGTTTGCGCGTCGGCATGCGTCACCCAGCGACCTACCGGCATCGGGTTGTCGCCCAGCAGGATCAGGCTGACAAAGGGCACCTGGAAGTCCTGGCGCAGGCTGTCTTCAACGCTGATCACCACATCTTCCAGGCTGGTGGCGTCCATCAGCGCGAGAATCAGGCGGCGGGTCTTGTCGAAGAGGCGGTCGTTGTCGCGGGCCACGTCCATCAAATGCGAGAGGCGATGACGCAGCTCGATGTTGCGGTCGCGCAGAATCGTCATCTGGCGTTCGACCAGCGAAATGGTGTCACCGCGCTGGTGCGGAATGCGCAGCGCCGGGAGCAGTTCTTCGTGCTCGATGAAGAAATCCGGATGAGCCTCCAGGTACGCGGCAATCGCCGCCGCCTCAAGGCTTTCGGAAGGGGATTCGTCGGGCTGTAGGGCGGGAACCTGGGGCTTGTCGGTCATGGATTTCGCTCTCTCAAAGACGCACTTGTCCTTCGTATACGCGCACTGCCGGGCCGGTCATCATGACCGGTTGGCCTGGGCCTGCCCATTCAATGGACAGACGCCCGCCGGGCAGGTCGATCAATAGCGGCGAATCCATCCACCCCTGGCTGATCGCGGCCACTGCGGCAGCACAGGCGCCGGTTCCGCACGCCTGGGTTTCCCCGGCCCCGCGTTCCCAGACGCGCAACTGCGCGCGGCTCCGGTCGATGACCTGGAGAAAACCGACATTGACCCGCGCCGGGAAGCGCGGGTGATGTTCGATTTTCGGTCCCAGTTCATGCACCGGTGCGTTGTTGATGTCGCTGACCCGCAACACGGCATGGGGGTTGCCCATGGACACCGCGGCCAGTTCGACCGTGGTGCCGTCGACGTCGACTTGATAGCTCAGGGCCTGGCTCGGGGCTTGGAACGGAATCTCGGCCGGCACCAGACGCGGAGCGCCCATGTTGACGCTGATCTGACCATCGTTGCGGATGTCCAGTTCGATGATGCCGCTTTTGGTCTCGACGCGAATCAGCCGCTTGGCGGTCAGGCGCTTGTCGAGCACGAAGCGGGCGAAACAGCGCGCACCGTTGCCGCACTGTTCCACTTCGGAGCCGTCGGAATTGAAGATCCGATAGCGGAAATCCACGTCCGGGTTGCTCGGCGCTTCGACGATCAGCAACTGGTCGAAACCGATCCCCGTGTGCCGATCGCCCCAAAGCTTTGCGTGTTTTGGCAGGATGTGCGCGTGCTGGCTGACCAGGTCGAGGACCATGAAGTCGTTGCCCAGGCCGTGCATCTTGGTAAAACGCAGCAGCATGGTTTTACTCCGGCAGCAGGCTTTCGCCAGCAAACAACTCGGCTACCGTCTCACGGCGACGCACTTCACATGCCTGATCACCGTCCACCAACACTTCAGCGGCACGGCCACGGGTGTTGTAGTTGGAACTCATGACAAACCCATAGGCACCGGCCGAATGCACGGCCAACAGATCGCCTTCTTCCAGGGCCAGTTGACGATCCTTGGCCAGGAAGTCGCCGGTTTCGCAGATCGGGCCGACGATGTCGTAGGCGCGAGCGGCGCTGTTGCGCGGGCGCACGGCGGTGACGTCCATCCAGGCTTGATACAGCGCCGGGCGGATCAGATCGTTCATGGCCGCGTCGACGATGGCGAAGTCTTTGTGCTCGGTGTGCTTGAGGTACTCGACCTGGGTCAGCAGTACGCCGGCGTTGGCGACGATGAAACGGCCCGGCTCGAACACCAGCGCCAGGTCACGACCGTCGAGACGCTCGCGCACGGCTTTGATGTAGTCGGCAGCCAATGGCGGCTCTTCATCGCGATAACGCACGCCCAAACCACCACCGAGATCGATGTGGCGCAGGTAGATGCCGCAATCGCCGAGGCGGTCGACCAGGCCCAGCAGGCGGTCGAGGGCGTCAATGAATGGCGGCAGGGTAGTCAGTTGCGAACCGATGTGGCAATCGACGCCGACCACTTCCAGGTTAGGCAGTTGCGCGGCACGGATGTACACGTCTTCGGCGTCGGCGATGGCGATGCCGAACTTGTTTTCCTTGAGACCGGTGGAGATGTACGGATGAGTGCCGGCATCGACGTCCGGGTTCACGCGCAACGAGATCGGCGCACGAACGCCCAGCTCGGCAGCCACCACTTGCAGGCGTTCCAGCTCATCGGTGGATTCGACGTTGAAACAATGCACGCCGACTTCCAGCGCCCGACGCATGTCGTCACGGGTCTTGCCGACACCGGAGAACACGATCTTGTCAGCCGTACCGCCAGCGGCCAGTACGCGTTCCAGCTCGCCACGGGAAACGATGTCGAAACCGGCGCCCAAACGCGCCAGGACATTCAGCACGCCCAGGTTTGAGTTGGCCTTGACCGCAAAGCAGACCAGGTGCGGCATGCCGGTCAGCGCATCGGCGTAAGCCAGGTACTGGGCTTCGATGTGGGCACGGGAGTAGACGTAAGTCGGAGTACCAAAGCGTTCGGCGATGGCGGACAGGGCAACCCCTTCCGCGAACAGCTCACCGTCACGGTAGTTAAAAGCGTCCATAGCGTTCCCTTAGTAGACGTCGTGCTTGTGTGCTTTCGACGGAGTCTGCTGCGACGATTTGGCTTGCTCTGCAGGATCCTGATTTTCATCAGGCAGGTACAGCGGGCCTTTTTGACCACAGGCCGATACAAGGCAGGCGACCGCGACGAGCGCAGCAAGGGAAGAGATCAGGCGCTTCATGGCGAAATCCTTGAAAATGCGTTAATTGCGCCGGAGTATACCGGCCACCCGGCAGCTTGCCTATGCGACGCGGCTCCCGTCCGGCGGGGCTTGGCCGGATGTGCGTCGGTTTAATGCAATCCCTGTGGGAGCGGGCTTGCCCGCGAAGGCGTTGGTTCAGTCAACAAAGATATTGAATGTGCTGACCCCTTCGCGGGCAAGCCCGCTCCCACAGATCGGCGCGGAGTGGTTATCCTTTGCAATCACCGGGGCTCGCCCGTATCTTGCGGCGCTTGAGCGTGAGTAGACACTTTTTGAGGTTCCCGCAATGAGTTTGACTGAAGCCCGTTTCCACGATCTGGTCGATGCCACCCAGCAGACGCTGGAGGATATTTTCGACGAGAGTGGCCTGGATATAGATCTGGAGAGCTCGGCTGGTGTGCTCACCGTCAAGTTCGAAAACGGCAGCCAATTGATCTTCAGTCGTCAGGAACCGCTGCGTCAGCTGTGGCTGGCGGCGGTATCCGGCGGCTTCCACTTTGATTACGACGCAGAAAGCGAGCGCTGGATGTGTGACAAGAGTGAAGAGCAGCTCGGTGAGATGCTTGAGCGCATCGTCAAGCAGCAAGCCGACGTCGAACTCGATTTCGAAGGTCTGTGAGATCGTGACCCCGCCTGCGCCCGTCCGTCCGCCCAAGCCGCTTTACAGCAATGTCAGCCCGGCGGTGCCGTCGCCGTGCAGCGGTGTGTGTCGGCTGGATGAGCAGAAGGTGTGCCTTGGGTGTTTTCGCCATGTCGAAGATATTCGCGAATGGCGCTCGGCGGATGATGAGCGGCGGCGGGTGATCTGTGCGCAGGCTGTTCAGCGAAAATCTGCGGTCTGATCACTCTATTGGGTAACGATGCTTACTTGTGGCGAGGGAGCTTGCTCCCGCTCGGTTGCGAAGCAGCCGCAAGGTTTTTAGGGGCGCTCCGCGCCCCAGCGGGAGCAAGCTCCCTCGCCACAGTGATCAGAGCAGGGCCATGGTCGCCCCTGACTTGTATATTTATTGAGCTGTGATAGTGTCCAGAGACGCCTCAACCCATCGAGGCTCGTGAAAACCCCGCCTTTTTCTGGCGGGGTTTTGCTTTTTTCGTGCAGAAGAAAGGAGTCTGCCCTGATCATGACCGCACCTTCCATCACCCTTACCCGTCTGGACGTACAACGTCTGGAGCGCCTGATCGACAGCCTGGATGACACGCTGCCGGGCGTTATCGCGCTGCAAACCGAACTGGATCGCGCCGATACTCTGGTCGGTCACGATGAAGTGCCCGCCGATGTCGTGACCATGAATTCCCGTGTGCATTGCCGTGAAGAGAGCAGCGGCAAGGACTATCACCTGACTTTGGTTTACCCCAAGGATGCCAACGCCGACGAAGGCAAGATTTCCATCCTGGCGCCGGTCGGCAGCGCGTTGCTGGGGCTTAAGGTTGGTCAGCACATCGACTGGCCAGCACCGGGTGGCAAGACCTTGAAACTGACCCTGCTGGAAGTTGAATCGCAGCCTGCTCATGGCGGCGACTTCCCGGAATGAAACCCCTCAGACCTGCTCGAGCGCCTCGTTCAGTGCGCGTTCCAGGTCGGCCTTGTAGCGCAGATACAGCTGGCTTGAACCCTGACCATCACCGAGCAGGCCCGACAGGTCCAGGTCGGTGATGTAGCAGCGATAGCGTTCCGTCTCGCGACGCTGCGAGACGATTTCCCCCGCGACTGCGCTGAACAATTGATCGCCATGTTCCAGCTCGGAAAATTCCCGTTGATTGCAATACAAGGTGACCTGCCCCTGCCCCGGTGCGGCTTTGCCGATGATGGCCTGCACGTCATAGAACGGTTTGTTGAGCGGGGTTTGCGGTGTCGGCCGGGCTTCGACCCGACGCGCCCGCGCGGGACCTGAAGGCAACAACTGGTAATACAAAGTCTCCAGGCTCAGTGGCTGGGCGGCGTCTATCGGCAGCAAGGCATCGCGCCGGTACTGGATCGATTGCAGGAAGCGTTGCAGCGGCACCAACAGGCTCTGTTCGTCGTGATAGGGCAAACGCTGCTGCCACAAGGCATTGAACTCATCGAGCACATACAAATCGGCCTGGTGCTCATTGATCCGGTAGAACACCTGAACGCAGTCGGGTTGCCCCATGGGCAGGATCAGTGCCAGATCGTGGTCTTCCAGTGCCATCGGGTCCAGATGAAACGGGCTGTAGCTCGCCAGTTCTTCGCCGAGGTAGTCGAACAGCGCCGGCAGTGTGGCGAGGGCGACGTGATTGACCTGGCCCGGCACCAGCTCCAGCACGTGGTAGTGCTGTTGGACCTGAATCAGGTAACGATGATTGAGTTTACTCAGCAGCAGGTTCTGCGTGGTGTCGAGGATTTCTTCGACCCGCCGCGCAATGAATTGCGCGCGGTTGTGGCAGAAGCAGCGCACCCGCAGCTTGGGCTGTTGTGGCCCGTCCGGCAGGTTGTTGAGGTAATCGCGCAGGCAGTCGAGCAGGGCGTGGGGGCCGTCAAAACGGCTGACCAGCACCTCGTTCCAGCTGTTGAGCGTGACTTGGTCCAGGGTCAGCACCAGGTTTTCCCGCACGCCGGCGTAGCTCAGGGAGTCGGTGCGCTCGGTGGTCATCAGGATGTTCAGGTCGCGATGGTGCCTGAGCGGATCGACGCCGACGTTCACCAGAATCAGTATTTCGCTCGGCTCACTGGCGCGCAGCAAAGGCTCTTCGGCAACAGTGGTCAGGGGCAGGGCGATGCTTTGTTGCAGGCTGCCGAGCAGGTTGAACAATTCGAATTCGCTCAAGTCGCTGGTGCCGGGGTGCAGGGCCAGGCGGGTGCTGCTGTCGATCACGCCGTTGCGGTGGCACCAGGTGAGCAGTTCCAGTAACTGACGACTGCGCTTGATCGGCGCGAAATGCTCCCACTCATGGGTGGTCAGGCTTCCGTTGTACAAACCCCATTGGGTTTGCCCCGGTTCTTTTTTGTTCGGCGCCTGCACCAGCGTCAGAGTGTCTTCGGCCAGATCGGGGGCGATGCCCGGGTTGATGAATTCGATCTTGTCGGCCTTGCGCTCGAAGGCCGCGTACAGCCGCCGGCCCAGTACATTGAGGTCGCGCTTGTTGATCAGGCTGACGGTTTGCTCGTTGCGGGCAAACTGCGTCAGGAAGCGGTAGCTGTAATTCAGCTCGCCCACCAGGGCCCTGCGTTCGGCGCTGACCTGGCGGACTTTCCACTGGCTGCGGCTGTCGAGCAATGCGAGCTGACGCTGATCCCAATGCCATTCTTGGGCCAGGCGTTCGAGCAATGAACGCTGCCAGCTCTGAGTGCGACCGCTGCTGCCGGTGAGTTTGCGATTGACCTTCAGGTACAGCGCGCGGCGTACCAGCTCCAGCCGTTCCGGTTCGCCCCGGGCCGCGAGGTATTCCTCGATACGCCGGTAAACCACGATGTATGGATCCAGTTCGTCGAGATCCAGTCGATTGGCAAACACCGCCTGCTTGAAGCGCAGGCTCAGGCATTGGACCTTGGGGTGTTCGCTGGCGTAGACCTCGGTCAGCAGCAGTTTGAGCACTGATTTGTACGGTGACTCAATGCCTTTGAACAACTGCCAGAGCCCGGCGCCGATGAATTCCCCGGGCGGGATATACGCCAGATGCCCCAGGTCCAGGGTTTCGTCGGCACGGATAAAACGCTTGGATAACAGCGTGTGGGTATAACGGTCGTACGCCGCCTCTTCGTAAACCGGCACCAGCCACCAGATGGGTGTACGGCCGGCCAGCCAGATCGCGGTGCGGTAGAACTCGTCCAGCAGCAGATAGTGCTGGGTGGTGCCGCAGTCTTCCGAACTCAGTTGGGTATCGCGCTCGCCGAGTACGAAGCGAGCAGGGTCGATCAGGAAAAAATGCGCCTCGGCACCCTGGCTGGCGGCCCATATTTCAAGCAACTGGCATTTCTTGCGCAGCTCTGTGAGCTCGCTTTCGCTCAAGTCCGGCCCGTGACAGACCCATACGTCCATATCGCTCTGGTCGGCCTGTGCCAAGGTACCGAGGCTGCCCATCAGGAACAGGCCGTGAATCGGTCGCGGTGGATTGCTGCCGTGGCGCGGCTTATAGGAAAACGAGCGGGTCAGGCGCTGGGCTTCGGCGAGGGTATTGGCGTCAGGTTCGAAATTCGACAGCCCGGCCGGGGTGCTGCCCGAAACGTAACCCGGCAACAGCGGATGATTGACATGGAAAAACAGCGGCAGCAGGGTCAGAACCGTTTGCTGGCGGGTCGATAGCCCTTCCATGGCGCGTGCCATGCGGCCCTCGTTGAGTTTCAGAAAACGGGCGCGCAGCTGGCTGAGAACCTTGCGGTCGATTCCCTCGTCCAGATCGGGGCGGATTTCATGGGTGCGGGTCATGTCAGCTCAATCCGGCTCGCGGGGCTCGGACGTGGAGGGCTCGGGATGAGGGGCAGTTTAGCGCCTCGGCCCCGGGACTTTTAAGCTGATTTTGTATTTCTGGTGTCAGGTTCCTATCGCACGGCGACAGCGGGCACCAAAGTGTGCCCGCGGAAATCCCGTGACAGAGGTTTCCGTGGGCGATGCGGTGAGGCTCAGGCTGTTTCGCGCACGGACAGAATGGTTAGAACGGTTTGCACATTTTGTGCAGCATCACGCCCCAGGCTGGTCAGATAACCGCCATCGGGCTGGGTGATCAATTCTTTGTCGAACAGTCTTTGGGCAGCGGCAATGGCTTTCGGGGCAGCGGTCTGATGAATTTTCAAACCTTCCTGGGAACTGTCCAGGTTGAAGAGGGCGAGGATTTCCAGTTCGGCAACCAACTCAGGGGTAAGCGACATAAGGACTCCAGACTTTCTAGGAATTGGACGATAGCGCTCCTAAGGTGATCCCACTCGCGCAGCATGTCCAGTGCTCGTAACAGGGTTTTTTCGCCTCGGGGCGGTTTCCAGTTTAGTCAGCGTCTGGGGCAAGGCGGTACTGATTGGTGACAATCCATGTGGAGGCGGGTTTCTGTGGCGAGGGGGCTTGCCTGTGGCGGGGGAGCTTGCTCCCGTTGGGTCGCGAAGCGGCCCCAAAAGCTTTGCGACTGCTACGCAGCCGAACGGGAGCAAGCTCCCTCGCCACAAAAGCCCCGTGACAGGGCTGGCTTATTTCTTTTCCGGCGGCAACTCTGGCAGCGCGCGCAGCGCGGTTTCGTACCATTCGGTGTTGAACGCGCGGTCTTCTTCGAGGATCGCGTCGATTTCCACTGCCAGCACGTGAGCCATCAGGCTGAGGATTTCCTCACGCTCGTAACCCACCAGGGTCAGCTTGTTGAAGGTCGCCTTGGCCGCTGGCGGGTTATCGCTTTCGATCTGGTTCTCGATCGCTTCGATCAGCGTCGTTTCGGTGAACTCTTCTTCGTCGTTGTCGATATCGTTAGGCTCGCTCATGGCAGGCTCCTCAAGGAAAGGCGGCCAGTTTACCCGCATTCAGCGCTGTGATGCTGCTGGCAAGAAGTGCCCGGGCGTTCTATAACTGGCGCTGCCAACCCCCTGCACGGCCTGGAGGCTATGTAATGCTCAAGCTTTATGGATTTTGCGCCAGCAACTACTACAACATGGTCAAGCTGGCGTTGCTGGAGAAGGGACTGCCGTTTGAAGAGGTGCCGTTTTACCCAGGCACTACCCCCGAGACGCTAGCCATCAGCCCACGTGGAAAGGTTCCGGTGCTGGGCGTCGAACAAGGTTTCATCAACGAAACCAGCGTGATTCTCGAGTACCTCGAGCAGAGCCAGAAAGGTACGCCACTGCTGCCGAGCGATCCCTTCGAGCGAGCTCAGGTCCTGGCGATGGCCAAGGAAATCGAGCTGTACATCGAATTGCCCGGGCGCGCCTGTTATCCCGCGGCGTTCTTCGGCATGTCAGTACCGGAGGCTATCCAGGAAAAGACCAAGGCCGAGTTGCTGCTGGGGTTTGCCACGCTGGGCAGGCACGGTAAGTTCGCCCCTTATGTGGCGGGTGACAGCCTGAGCGTGGCCGATCTGTATTTCCTCTACAGCGTGCCGTTGGCGCGTGCAGTGGCGCAGAAGCTGTTTGATATTGATCTGTTGGCCGAGATGCCAGCGGCCAGGGCGCTGCTGGAGCGTCTGGGGCAGAATCCGCATGTGCAGCAGATCGCAAAGGACAAGGACGCGGCGATGCCGGCGTTTCTGGCGATGATCGCGTCCAAAAAGTAGGTTTTGTAGTGCTCTGAAGTCCGTCATCGCGGGCAAGCCCGCTCCCACAGGTTTAACTGTCTGGCAAAAATTTCTGGCCAGTCGGAGATCCTTGTGGGAGTGGGCTTGCCCGCGATGCTTTTAGCGGCTGGCGAGCAACGCCTGACCGCGAGCAACAGCCTTCTTGACTTGCGCCGGCGCAGTCCCGCCGATGTGGTCACGGGCATTCACCGAGCCTTCCAGGGTCAGCACGGCAAATACGTCCTGCTCGATCTGATCGCTGAACTTGCGCAGTTCTTCCAGGCTCATTTCCGCCAGGTCCTTGCCGCTTTCCACGCCGTACTTCACGGCATGGCCAACGATCTCGTGGCAATCACGGAACGGCAGGCCACGACGAACCAGATAGTCAGCCAGGTCGGTAGCCGTGGAGAAACCACGCAGAGCTGCCTCGCGCATCATCGCGTGCTTGGGCTTGATCGCCGGGATCATGTCGGCAAAGGCCCGCAGCGAATCGCGCAGGGTGTCGGCGGCGTCGAACAGCGGCTCTTTGTCTTCCTGGTTGTCCTTGTTGTAGGCCAGCGGCTGGCCTTTCATCAGGGTCAGCAAGCCCATCAATGCGCCAAATACCCGGCCAGTCTTGCCGCGAACCAGCTCCGGGACGTCCGGGTTTTTCTTTTGCGGCATGATCGAGCTGCCGGTGCAGAAACGGTCAGGTAGATCGATGAACTGGAACTGCGCGCTGGTCCACAACACCAACTCTTCGGAGAAACGCGACAAGTGCATCATCGCGATGCTCGCGGCCGAGCAGAACTCGATGGCGAAGTCGCGATCGGACACGTTGTCCAGGGAGTTACCGCCGACAGCGTCGAAGCCCAGCAGTTGAGCGGTGTATTCGCGGTCGATCGGGTAAGTGGTGCCCGCCAGTGCGGCGCTGCCCAGCGGCATGCGATTGGTGCGCTTGCGGCAATCGACCAGACGCTCGTAGTCGCGGCTGAGCATTTCGAACCAGGCCAGCATGTGATGCCCGAAGGTCACCGGCTGCGCGGTTTGCAGGTGAGTGAAGCCCGGCATGATGCTGGCGGCTTCGCGCTCGGCCTGCTCCAGCAAGCCTTGTTGCAGACGGGTAATTTCGCTGAGGATCAGGTCGATCTCGTCACGCAGCCACAGGCGGATGTCGGTGGCGACCTGGTCGTTACGGCTGCGGCCGGTGTGCAGCTTTTTACCGGTCACGCCGATACGGTCGGTCAGACGCGCCTCGATGTTCATGTGCACGTCTTCAAGGTCGATGCGCCAGTCGAACTGGCCAGCCTCGATTTCACCCTGGATGGTGTTCAGGCCATCGATGATACTGTCGCGCTCGGCATCGGTCAGCACGCCGACCTTGGCCAGCATGCTGGCGTGGGCGATCGAGCCCATGATGTCGTGGCGATACAGGCGCTGGTCGAAGGTGACGGAGGCGGTGAAGCGGGCGACGAAGGCGTCGACGGGTTCACTGAAGCGGCCGCCCCAGGACTGATTGGTCTTGTCAGTGCTCATGAATTCGCTCGTATCGGCTTGAAGAAAGATGGCGTGAAACGCTGACGCGGATAATAACAGGGTTGCCAATCCTGTCGCTGACACTGGTCGACAGGTTTTTTTCTCATCGTGCGACCCCTGCTCGAAGCAAACGATACAGAAATTGCGCAACGATATTTTTCAATTGAGCAATATCGTCCCGGCAACCGTCTACAGTTGGACAGAGGATCAGCGCACTTCTCGATGCTGCAGCTGACTATAGAGAGAAGAGGGGTGTTCATATTGTGTATCAGCAAACCCTACGGCGATACCTCGCCAGTGCGGGCCTGGGCCGCCAGTCAGACGGCAGATAAAAATTTAGCCGCCGGTCTCGCGGCACTTTTTGGCCCTCGCGCTAGTCTTAGCGTGGATCGCGGTGACGGACGTCACTTCACCTGTCTACGCTATCCTTGTGCGAGACTCACGCAGGAATCCAGCGCAATATGAATGTCCTGATCGTTGATGACGAACCCCTGGCCCGCGAGCGCCTGAGCCGAATGGTCGGCGAACTCGAGGGATACAATGTCCTGGAGCCCAGCGCCACGAACGGCGAAGAGGCGTTGGCACTGATCGACAGTCACAAACCGGATATCGTGCTGCTCGATATTCGCATGCCGGGCCTCGATGGCCTGCAAGTGGCTGCACGATTGTGCGAACGCGAAACCCCGCCCGCCGTGGTGTTTTGCACCGGACCCGATGAATTTGCCGTGGAAGCCCTACAGGCCAGCGCCGTGGGCTATCTGGTGAAGCCAGTGCGCACAGAACAGTTACACGAAGCGTTAAAGAAAGCCGAGCGACCCAATCGCGTCCAGCTTGCGGCCTTGACTCGCCCGGCGGCCGAAACCGGTAGCGGTCCGCGCAGCCACATCAGCGCCCGCACCCGAAAAGGCATCGAACTGATCCCATTGGATCAGGTGGTCTACTTCATTGCCGACCACAAGTACGTCACCTTGCGTCATGAAGGCGGTGAGGTGCTGCTCGACGAACCACTCAAGGCCCTCGAAGACGAATTTGGCGACCGTTTCGTTCGCATCCACCGCAACGCACTGGTTGCCCGCGAACGCATCGAGCGGCTGCAACGCACGCCCCTGGGGCATTTCCAGCTGTTTCTCAAAGGCCTGAATGGCGATGCCCTGATCGTCAGCCGACGCCATGTGGCCGGTGTGCGCAAAATGATGCAACAGCTTTAAGGGCCGGATTTCTACCCTGTTACCGGACATTGAGGGCCAGGGAGGCCACGCAGTTTCTGATACAAGTCAAAGCGGATTTGGCTGAGCTGTTATTATCTGCCGTATCTATTCAGTACGGATTGATCCATGTCCTCTCGCGAAATCCGCATCGCCACCCGAAAAAGTGCTCTCGCCCTGTGGCAGGCCGAATACGTCAAGGCTCGTCTGGAAGAGGCCCATCCGGGCCTGCTCGTGACGCTGGTTCCCATGGTCAGTCGAGGCGACAAACTGCTCGATTCGCCGCTGTCGAAAATCGGCGGCAAGGGCCTGTTCGTCAAGGAACTGGAAACCGCGCTGCTGGAAAACGCAGCCGACATCGCCGTGCATTCCATGAAAGACGTGCCGATGGACTTCCCCGAAGGCCTCGGTCTGTTCTGCATCTGCGAGCGCGAAGACCCGCGCGATGCATTTGTCTCCAATACCTACGCCAGTCTGGATGAGTTGCCGCCAGGCAGCGTCGTCGGCACCTCCAGCCTGCGTCGTCAGGCTCAGTTGCTGACCCGCCGCCCGGATCTGGAAATCCGCTTCCTGCGCGGCAACGTCAATACTCGTCTGGCCAAGCTCGATGCCGGCGAATACGACGCCATCATCCTCGCCGCGGCGGGTTTGATTCGCCTGGGCTTCGAGGACCGCATCACTTCGGCTATCAGTGTCGAAGACAGTCTGCCGGCAGGTGGCCAGGGCGCGGTCGGTATCGAATGCCGTAGCGCCGACACTGAAATACATGCGCTGCTGGCGCCGCTGCATCACCAGGACACGGCCACTCGCGTTACCGCCGAACGTGCCCTCAACAAACATCTGAATGGCGGCTGCCAGGTGCCAATTGCTTGCTACGCCGTGCTTGAAGGCGAGCAGATCTGGTTGCGCGGTTTGGTGGGTGATCCGAATGGTGGCCTGCTGCTCAGCGCCGAGGCCCGGGCGCCACGGGCGGATGCCGAGGCTTTGGGTGTGCAAGTGGCCGAAGACCTGCTGAGCCAGGGCGCCGCTGACATTCTGAAAGCAGTCTATGGCGAGGCAGGGCACGAGTGACTGGCTGGCGCCTGTTGCTGACGCGCCCTGTGGATGAGTCGGCGGCGCTTGCCCGTGTGCTGGCCGACGCGGGGGTTTTCAGCAGCAGCCTGCCGCTTTTGGATATCGAGCCGATTCCTGCCTCTGACACAATGCGCGAAGTGATTCAGAACCTGGATAGCTATTGCGCGGTGATCGTGGTCAGCAAGCCGGCCGCCAGAATCGCTGTCGATCTGCTCAACCAATACTGGCCGCAACCACCGGGTCTGAAGTGGTTCAGCGTGGGCGCGGCGACGGCGCAGATCCTCGAGGATAGCGGGCTGGATGTGAGTTTCCCGGTCGATGGCGATGACAGTGAAGCCTTGCTTGAGCTTGCGCCGTTGCGCGAGGCTGTCACTCGACCCGATCCGCGAGTGCTGATCATGCGCGGGGAGGGTGGGCGCGAGCTGCTGGCTGAGCGTTTACGCGAGCTTGGTGCTAGTGTCGAGTATCTGGAGTTATACCGACGCGGTTTGCCGCAGTACCCGTCGGCAACGCTGCCTGACCGGATCAAGGCGGAACGCTTGAACGGGCTGGTGGTCAGCAGTGGACAGGGTTTTGAGCACCTGCACCGATTGGCTGGCGATGCCTGGCCGAGCATGGTGCGGTTGCCGTTGTTTGTTCCAAGCCCCAGGGTCGCCGAGCTGGCACGTGCCGCCGGGGCCCAAACAGTTGTGGATTGTCGTGGCGCCAGTGCCGCGGCCTTGCTGGCGGCGTTACGGGAACACCCCGTGCCCGTTTTCTAATGCAAAGGATGGATACGTGAGCGAAACAGCCTTGCCTAAAGATGACGTCCGGCCCGTGCTTGATGCACCGGCTGATGCACCGGTTGAAACTGCGCCACCTGCCGTTGAGCAGCGCCGAGGCAATGGGTTGGCAATCGTCGCGCTGCTGTTGGGCGCTGCCGGTGTTGCCGTGGGCGGTTGGGGTGTCTGGCAGGTGCGTCACCTGCAAGCCAATAACCAGCAACAGTTGAGCCAGGTACAGGCGTTGAACGATCAGGCACAGAGCCTGAAGCTCAACGAGCAGCGCCTGACGGCTCGCCTTGAGCAAATGCCGGCCGCCGAGGAACTCGACGCGCGCAGTCGTCTGGTCACTCAACTCCAAGGCGATCAGCAGCGCCTGAATCAACGCCTGGAAACCGTCCTCGGCGCAAGCCGCAAGGACTGGCGTCTGGCCGAAGCCGAGCACTTGCTGCGTCTGGCCAGCCTGCGTCTGTCGGCGTTGCAGGACATCAGCAGCGCCCAGGCCCTGGTGCAGGGCGCCGATGAAATTCTCCGTGAACAGAACGACCCCGGGGCTTTCGCCGCTCGCGAGCAAGTGGCCAAAACCCTGGTAGCCCTGCGCAGTACCGAACAGCCGGATCGCACCGGGTTGTTCCTGCGACTGGGTGCCTTGCGCGACCAGGTGATCAACCTCACCGAGCTGGCGCCCGAGTACAAGGACCGCGGCGAATCCCTGCTGGGCCTGACCGCCGATGGCGACGGTGCCAGTCGCTGGGCACAATGGTGGGATCAGATTTCGCGTTATATCCGCATCGATTTCAACGCCGACAAGAATGTCCGGCCGTTGCTGGCAGGGCAGAGCCTGAGCCAGGTGCGTCTGGCTCTGAGCCTGGCGCTAGAGCAGGCGCAGTGGGCTGCGCTCAATGGCCAGGCTGCGGTTTACACCCAGGCGCTGGCCGAAGCGCGGGACGTGCTCAAGGGCAACTTCAACCCGGACAACCCCCAGAGCAAAATCATGCTCGAGCAAGTGGCCGAGCTGAGCAAGCAGCCAGTCACGGTGGTCACGCCAGATCTGACGGGCACGTTGAGTTCGGTTCAGGCCTATCTCGAGCGTCGTAACGTCAATGCCGAGGAGTCGGTGAGACCTCTGGCCAAACCTGCCGCGAGCACTACGCAGGAGGCCACGCCATGAAGCGCCTCTATGTGATCGTGTTCGTGGTCATCGCCGCTGCCGCCGCGCTGGGACTGGCGATTGCCGAGCATTCCGGCTACGTGCTGATCGCCTACAAGAACTTCCGTTACGAATCGAGCCTGTGGGCAACCCTGGCCTTGGTGGTCGTGCTGTGGCTGGTGTTCTGGGGCATCAAGGTGTTGATCGAGCTGGTGACGACTTCCGGTGGAGTGGTCAATCCATGGTCGCGGCGCAATCGCAGTCGGCGGGTGCAAGTAGCGATCGAGCACGGTCAGCTGGATTTGGCAGAGGGCCGCTGGGCCAGTGCGCAGCGTCATCTGTATCGCGCAGCGGAAGCCGAGCGCCAACCGTTGCTCTACTACCTCGGTGCCGCCCGCGCCGCGAACGAACAAGGTCACTACGAGGAAAGCGACAACCTGCTGGAGCGCGCTCTGGAGCGACAGCCCCAGGCCGAGCTGGCAATTGCCTTGAACCATGCCCAATTGCAGACTGATCGCGGTGACACTGAAGGCGCGCTGGTGACCTTGCAAGCCATGCACGAGCGTCATCCTCATAACGTCCAGACCTTGCGCCAGTTGCAGCGCCTGCTTCAACAGCGGGGCGACTGGTCGGCCGTGATTCGCTTGTTGCCGGAGTTACGCAAGGACAAGGTATTGCCACCGGCCGAACTGGCTGAGCTGGAGCGCCGGGCCTGGGGTGAAAATCTTTCGTTGGCGGCGCACCGGGAAGAGGACGGAACGGTCGGTTTGCAATCGCTCAATCGCGCCTGGCAGCAACTCACCGCCGCTCAGCGGCAGGAACCGCAACTGGTGCTCGCCTATGCCGAGCAATTGCGGCAACTGGGCGCGCAGGTAGAGGCTGAAGAGGTCCTGCGTGCAGCCCTCAAGCGCAAATACGACAGCCATCTGGCACGCCTGTATGGGCTGGTTCGCGGCAACGATCCGGCCAGGCAACTGCACACCGCCGAGGGTTGGCTCAAGGATCATCCCGCCGACCCGAGCCTGTTGCTGACGTTGGGCCGTTTGTGTCTGCAAAGCAGTCTGTGGGGCAAGGCCAGGGATTATCTAGAGAGCAGTCTGCGTGTGCAGCGCAATCCAGAAGCCTGCGCCGAACTGGCGCGGTTGCTGGCGCAACTGGGTGACACCGAGCGCAGTAATCAGCTGTTCCAGGAAGGCTTGGGCCTATTGGATGAGCGCTTGCTGGCAGCACCGCTGCCATTGCCGGCTCACGCCTGATTCCTGCGCCGGACCTTATGTGGGAGCTGTCGAAGACTGCGATCTTTTGATCTTCTTATAAGAACGCAGTCGCTTCAAATCCATCACTGTTTCAGTGTTGTAATCCTTCGCCGGCAAAGTCCTACAGAGGACTACATCAAATCCTCTCGGCACTGTCGGGAATTCGCTACACTTCTGGTGAAGTGTCCGTGGTGGCCTGCCTTGAAAGGCTGCTGCGCTTTCCTCTACCGTAACCGCCTGTCTCTACTGTTACGGAAAAGCCATGTCTTTGGCCTGCTCACGCTCCTTGTTTTTCATGGTTTTCATTGCAGGTGCCCTGGCCTTGGGCGTTTCCTATTACCTGGAATATGCGGTCGGCCTCAAGCCTTGCGGGTTGTGCCTGTTGCAGCGGGTTTGCCTGACGCTGCTCACGGGTGTCTGCCTGGCGGCTTCAGTGCAAGGGCCTGGTCGCTTCGGATCATTCCTGTATTGGCTGCTGGGTCTGCTTTGCAGTCTGGCGGGTACCGTCACGGCGTGGCGGCAGGTGTTGTTGCAGAGTGATCCGGTGCATCAGCTATCGACATGCTCGCCTGATCTGGCGGATCTGTTCGCCAGTACGCCCTGGCTGTGTGTCGTGCAGCGAATGTTCAAGGGGACCGCCGATTGCGCGGAAATTTCCTGGACGCTGTTCGACCTGAGCATTCCGGAGTGGAGCCTGCTGTTCTTCGTTGCGATGATGATTCTGGGCGGGTATCAGTTGCTGCGCCTTGTCTGGATCGCGTGTCAGCGACCGCTCAGCGGCGAGTCGTCGCACCGGGTGCTGGCGGGCGATTAAACACTTGTATGAACTTTATCTCCTGCGTACCTTGAAGCCATAGGCGCGCGGGCATAATCTGGCCCGCACGTGTCATTGGATTTATGTTGCTCGAATGACGCTCTGCCTGGTCGATTCTTGATTTTCAAGTGTGCGACAGGTGTAGAGCAGCATGACCCACAAGGGAAGAGAGAATCACCATGCTCGAAAGTTGTCAGAATGCTCAGGAACGCTGGGGTGGAGTGCATCTGCTGATCGATCGCTGGTTGCAGGAGCGTCACGAACTGGTTCGGGCCTATGATGCTCTCGGCGCCAAGCCCGAAGCTTTGGGCGAGAACCGAAAACCGTTGCAGGAATTCTGCGGTGTGCTGGTCGACTACGTGTCTGCCGGGCATTTCGAGATCTACGAACAACTGACTGGCGAAGCCAAGGCGTTCGGTGATACTCGCGGTCTGGAGTTGGCCGAGACGATTTACCCGCGCATCGACGTCATTACCGAAAAGTTGCTGGCGTTCAACGATCTGTGTGATGCCGGTAAGTGTGTCGCGGAGAAATTCAAGGAGTTGGGTGGCTTGTTACACGAACGCTTCGAGCTGGAAGATTGCCTGATCGAAGTGCTGCACACCGCTCACAAGGAAGAGGATTCGGTTCAGGCTTGAACCTTGTCCAGCAACACCCTCAAAACGGTGCGCAAATGCGCGCCGTTTTTCGTTTCCGGCTTTCAGCTTGTAGCACCACGCAATTCGACTTCGAATACCAGTGGTGTGAACGGCGCGATCAGGTCGCCGGCACCGTCGGCACCGTAGGCTTGGGCCGATGGAATCACGAGGCGCCATTTCGCGCCGACCGGCATGTTTTGCAGCGCACTGCGCCAGCCCGTAATCACACTATCAAGACTGAACCACTGCGGCTGGCTATTCTGGTCGAACACTGAGCCGTCAGGCAGGCGTCCGATGTACAGCACCTGGACCTTACCGTTCGGACCAGCCTTGGCGCCAGTGCCTGGCGCCAGCTCTGTCAGCAATATTCCATCGGTCAGTTCGCGAACGCCGGGTTTGGCTTTTTCCTCGGCGAGAAAACGTCGCTCGTTTTCCAAAGCCAGTTCGCTTTGCGGCACAGGCGATTGCATGGCAATCCGGGCTTCATGCTCGGCCAGAATCTGTTCGATCCGCTCATCTTTCAATGCCAGCGGCTTACCTTGATAGGCTTGCTGCAAACCTTCGAGCAGGGCCTGAAGTTGCAGTTCCGGAACTTCCTGGCGCAAGCGTTCGCCAAGGCTTGCGCCCAAGCTGTAAGCGAGATCGTGAGCGTCATTTTCGGCGGTTTTTTCGGCGGCCTGGGCCACGGAAAAAAACACGCACAGCGATAAAAAAAGGTAGCGCGACATGGGCACTCTCCGACCTGAGATGCGCAGGATTATGCCAGTGTGAATGCTCTCGAAGGTGAACTGGTTTTACGTCAGCGCAGAACTTTTTTACTTCATTGCAACGGAGTGCTTTCGATACTGTCAACATGCCCTAGCGGCGGTAGCAGCAGAGGTCTAGTATGAGCCGCATTCACGTCAGCCAGGAGGTAAATCATGTCGGCCACCAAGAAGCCTGTAAATACTCCGTTGCACTTACTCCAACAACTCTCGGGCAGCTTGCTCGAGCATTTGGAAAACGCTTGTTCCCAAGCTCTGGCTGATGCTGAAAAACTGCTCGCCAAGTTGGAAAAGCAGCGCGGAAAAGCGCAGGAAAAACTGCACAAATCCCGGACCAAATTGCAGGACGCTGCGGCGGCCGGCAAAGCCAAGGCGCAAGCCAAGGCCAAAGAGGCGGTGAAAGAGCTTGAGAACTTGCTCGATGCCCTCAAGGATCGTCAGTCCGAAACGCGCAGCTACATCCTGCAACTCAAACGCGACGCTCAAGAAAGCCTGAAACTGGCCCAGGGTGTCGGTCGTGTCCAAGAGGCTGTCGGCAAGGCGTTGTCCCTGCGTTCGGCCAAACCAGCTGCGGCACCTGCGAAGAAAGCCGCTGCCAAACCAGCTGCTGCAAAAGCACCGGCCAAGCCTGCTGCCAAAGCTCCGGTAAAAGCCGCAGCCAAGCCAGCCGCAAAACCGGCGGCTAAAAAACCAGTCGCTGCCAGTGCTGCGAAACCAGCGGCTAAAACGACGGCTGCCAAACCTGCCGCCAAGCCAGCTGCTGCCAAAACAGCTGCCGCTAAACCGGCTGCAAAAACCACGGCTGCCAAACCCGCCGTGGCAAAAACTGCAGCGGCAAAACCAGCGGCTAAAACTGCTGCCAAGCCAGCCGCTAGAACTGCCGCCGCGAAACCTGCTGCCAAGCCAGCTGCCAAACCTGTCGCGGCTAAAACCGCCGCAGCCAAGCCTGCTGCAAAAACAGCTGCTAAACCGGCTGCAAAAGCTGCGGCCAAACCCGCCGCGAAACCAGCTGCCAAAACTGCTGCTGCGAAACCTGCGGCTGCTGCCAAGCCAGCCACTGCAGCCAAACCAGCCGCCGCAAAACCGGCTGCAAAACCGGCTGCAAAACCAGCAGCCAAGCCAGCCGCAAAACCGGCCGTGAAAAAGCCAGTCGCCGCTGCCAAGCCGCCTGTTGCGCCAGCGATCAAGCCAGCAACTCCGGCCCCGGCCTCCTCGGCTTCGTCCGCGCCTGCAGCAACCACCTCGACAACCACCTCTGCGCCAACGCCAGCCGCGTCGTCGAGCACCAGCACCACCCCAACCAGCGCTTCCTAAGTGCCGGTTACCGCGACGCGCAACTGATGCAGCGCGTCGCGGTCCAGGTTGGCGGCATCCGCTGCCACACCTTCGAGCCAGGCCGTTCGTTCGGTCTCCTCATACTGCGGCCAACTCTGTGCCACTCGTTCCAGCCGTGACAGCAGATGTCGTTCGGCTTCCATCTCCAGTGACTTTACTTGTTCGCGCAAATCATTCAGCCCGGCATCTTCGCTAGCGGCGGCTTTCCATTGCAGGCGCAATGCGCGCAACGGTTGCACGACATCCGCGTCCCAAGGCCCGGCTACATCGCGAAGCAGCTGCAAGCGTTGTTTGTCGTAGGTAACTCCACGTTCTTCAAGCCACAACCCGCACAGCAGCAGGCACACATTCACGCCTGCCGACTGCAATTGCAGGCACGCACGTTCTACTCCGCGACGGGAGTAAGTGATAACGGAAAAACTCCACAGGTCAGAGGACATAGTGCTACTCGCGCCAGTTGCGAGCGAAGCTGGTAGACTCCGCCGCCATTATGATTCGACTTCAGAACCTGACTTTACAGCGTGGCCCGCAACGTCTGCTAGAAGACGCCGAGCTGACCCTGCACGCCGGCCACAAAGCCGGCCTCATCGGTGCCAACGGCGCCGGCAAATCGAGCCTGTTCGCCTTGATCCGGGGCGAACTGCACCCGGACTCGGGTGATTGCTTCCTGCCGGCCGACTGGCGCATCGCCCACATGCGTCAGGAAATCGAGACGCTCGAACGCATCGCGGTCGACTACGTGCTCGATGGTGACCTGCGCCTGCGCGAGGTGCAACGCGACCTCGCCGCAGCCGAAGCGGCCCATGACGGTGCCGCTCAGGCCCGCCTGCACTCGGAACTCGACAGCGCCGACGGTTACACCGCCGACGCTCGGGCTCGAAAGCTGCTGGCCGGCCTTGGTTTCACCAACGAGCAAATGGATCGACAGGTAGGAGATTTCTCCGGTGGCTGGCGGATGCGTCTGAACCTGGCGCAGGCTTTGATGTGTCCTTCGGACCTGTTGCTGCTCGACGAGCCGACCAACCACTTGGACCTCGACGCCATCATCTGGCTCGAAGATTGGCTTAAAAGCTATCCCGGCACCTTGATGCTGATTTCCCACGACCGGGACTTCCTCGATGCCGTGGTCGATCACGTAGCCCACGTCGATCAGCGCAAGATCACCCTGTATCGCGGTGGTTACAGCGCCTTCGAACGCGCCCGTGCCGAACGTCTGGCCCAGCAACAACAGGCCTACGAGAAGCAACAGGCGCAACGTGCGCACATGGAAAGCTACATCGCCCGCTTCAAGGCCCAAGCCACCAAGGCCCGTCAGGCCCAGAGCCGGATCAAGGCGCTGGAGCGGATGGAAGAGTTGTCCGCCGCCCACGTCGATTCTCCGTTTGATTTCGTCTTCCGCGAATCGACGAAAATTTCCAGCCCGTTGATCGATCTGTCGGATGCTCGACTGGGTTACGGCGACAAAGCCATTCTGGAGAAGGTCAAGCTGCAACTGACCCCAGGCGCGCGGATCGGTTTGCTCGGCCCGAACGGTGCGGGTAAATCGACCCTGATCAAAAATCTCGCCGGTGAACTTGAGCCGTTAGCCGGTCGCCTGACGCGCGGTGAAAACACCGTCGTTGGCTACTTCGCCCAGCATCAGCTCGATTCCCTCGACTCCAAGGCCAGCCCGTTGCTGCACTTGCAGCGCCTGGCGCCGACCGAGCGTGAGCAGACCCTGCGCGACTTCCTCGGCGGTTTCGACTTCCGCGGCGCGCGTATCGATGAGCCGGTACTGAATTTCTCCGGTGGTGAGAAGGCGCGTCTGGCCTTGGCATTGATCGCCTGGGATCGACCGAACTTGTTGCTGCTCGACGAACCGACCAACCACCTGGACCTGGAAATGCGTCTGGCGCTGACCATGGCCCTGCAGGAATTCAGTGGTGCGGTGTTGGTGGTCTCCCACGATCGCCATTTGCTCAAAAGCACCACTGACAATTTCTATCTGGTGGCCGACGGCAAGGTCGAGGAGTTTGACGGCGACCTGGAAGACTACGCTCGTTGGCTGGTCGAATACCGTCAACGCAATGCCCCGGTCAGCAATACCCCGGTCAATCCGGACAAGACCGACAAGAAGGCTCAGCGTCAGGCTGCTGCTGCGTTGCGTCAGCAACTGGCACCGCACAAGCGTGAGGCCGACAAGCTTGAAGCCGAGCTGGGCAAGCTGCACGAGAAGCTGGCCAAGATCGATACCAGCCTCGGCGACAGCGACATTTACGAGCCGATGCGCAAGAACGATTTGCGTGATCTGCTGGCTGAACAAGCCAGGCTGAAGGTGCGTGAAGCCGAACTGGAAGAAGCCTGGATGGAAGCGCTGGAACTGCTGGAAAGCATGCAGGCGGAGTTGGAGGCGCTGTCCTGATGGAAGCCTTCAAGCTGCCGTTGCCGGCGATGTGGGTCGAGCCGCTCTGGCTGGTCGTGCAAATCCTGCTGATCCTGCTGGCCGGTTATATCGCCCAGCGCGTCGTCGCTAAATGCCTGACTCGGTTGGGTGAGCGCTATCCGTTTCCGCCGCAGTTCTTCATGCCGCTGCGCGGCGGTTTGCGCTGGCTCATCATGGGCAGCGCGCTGATCTTTGTGCTGGAACGTCTTGGCGTGTCGGCCACGGTACTCTGGACGGCGTTGTCCGGTTTCGTTGCGGTGGCTGCCGTGGCGTTTTTCGCCATGTGGAGCGTGCTGTCCAACCTGCTGTGCGCGATCCTGATCTTTACCGTCGGCCCGTTCCGTATCGGCGATGTGGTCGAGTTGGTGGATACCACCGACAAACCCGGCGTCAAAGGCCGGGTGGTGGCGATCAATCTGCTCTACACCACGCTGATCGAAGCCGAAGAACTCGGTACCGGCAGCGCCATGGTGCAAGTGCCCAATAGCCTGTTCTTCCAGCGCTCGGTTCGACGCTGGCGTGGCACGGATGTGTTCTCTTCGCACGGGTTCGAAAAGTAAGCCTTCTGTTGCCTGACACCGCCATCGCGGGCAAGCCCGCTCCCACAGTTTTCGGGTTGAATTGCAGGTTTGTGATCAGACCGAAACCCTGTGGGAGCGAGCATGCTCGCGATGGCGGTTCGCCAGACGATAGCTCCTTCAAGCCATAAACACTGGTCGGCAGTCGCCATGTCCTGCAAAAAATCGGTAGTCATCGGCCCAAAGGCGCATTAGCTTAGACGTCTGTCACGAGTCTGAGTCGAGGTGTGCGATGGTGCTTCAAACATGGCTGGCGTTTTTTGCCGCCTGCTGGGTGATCAGTCTTTCTCCCGGTGCCGGCGCCATTGCGTCGATGTCCAGCGGTTTGCGCTACGGTTTCTGGCGCGGTTACTGGAACGCACTGGGCTTGCAACTGGGCCTGGCGGCGCAGATTGCGATTGTCGCTGCCGGTGTGGGAGCGATCCTTGCGACTTCGGCCACGGCTTTCTATGCGATCAAATGGTTTGGCGTGGCTTACCTGGTCTACCTCGCGGTCAAGCAATGGCGCGCGCTGCCCAATGAGATGAACGACGACGCTGCCATCCGGCAGATCGGCAAGCCGATGGCGCTGGTGTTTCGCGGTTTTCTGGTGAACGTCAGCAACCCCAAGGCCTTGGTGTTCATGCTCGCGGTGCTGCCGCAATTCATCGACCCCCACGCACCACTGGTGGCCCAGTACCTGATCCTCGGCGTGACCATGATTTGTGTCGACCTGATCGTCATGGCCGGCTACACCGGGCTGGCGGCCAAAGTACTGCGTTTGTTGCGCACACCCAAACAGCAAAAACGCATGAACCGCACCTTTGCCGGGCTGTTCATCGGCGCGGCGGCGTTCATGGCGACCCTGCGCAAAGCCGCGGTGTAAACCTTCAGGCACAAAAAAGGCGACCTCTTACAGGTCGCCTTTTTCATTGTGGAGAGCGAGCTTTTGTGGCGAGGGAGCTTGCTCCCGCTCGGCTGCGTAGCAGTCGTAAAGCCGACTGACACGGTTTGCCTGACACTACCGGAGGAATGGTTTTGGGGCCGCTACGCGGCCCAACGGGAGCAAGCTCCCTCGCCACAGGTACCTACTGAAATATCAGTGCAGAATCACCGGCGCCGTATCCCGCGGCAAGTTATTGCGCTGCGGCGCCTGCCCCGGCTGCTCATAGCCACCGCCACCGAGCTGTTGGCTCAGTTGCGCAGCCACATCCTCACCCAGTGCCTTGGACACATCACGTACCACCCGTGGGCGGTTCAGCGAAATCTTGATATCCCGGCCATTCACCAGTTTGGTGTCCTGACCTTCACCCATCGCCGTGAAAGCCGAGGTGATCTCATAGGTCTTGGTGTTGATCAAGCTGAAGTCCGCCACCAGCGTCAGCCCCAGCACTGCCGAATAACTGTCGGTGTTGGCCAGCTCGTTCATGTCGCGGGTGAAGTCGATGTCCGACACGGTGCCGAACAGCACGTAGTCGGCACCTTTGAAGCTACCAGCCTTGATCCGCTTGATCACGTCATACACGTCACCTTTGGACGATGCTGTGTAAGGCGTGCCTTGCACCAGCTGAAACATGCCGGTGCGCAGAATCTCGCCCTTGATGTCGCCGGTGAATTTGCGCAGTTCACCTTGCTCGATGTAGCTGCTGGTTGCTTCGTACTCTTCGTAACTGGACGAACCACTGGCGCTGTAATAGCTCTGGCTGTGGTTGCTCTGGGCCGAAACAGTGTGGACGTATTGCTCCACCCGTTCCTGATACGCCAGGTCCGCTACTGCGACTTTCGGGGCCGCTTGCACGCTGAACGCGCAAGCCAGGGCCATCATGCCAATCCATGCGCGCATCGATTAACGCTCCGTGGTTTTGCGAATCTCTTTTTCGTCCATCCATTCGGCCAGACCGCTTTCAACGTCGATCAATTGCAGGCTGAATTTGTAGAAGACGTCCTTGTAATCGCTGCTGCGCTTGACGATCGAGCTGATCGAACCTTCGATGCGATACTGGGCAGCGATCATGTTGCCAGTCTTGGCAACGGTGCTTTTCTTGTACAGGCCGCTCTGGTTTTGCAACTTGAGCTGGTCAACCTGGCTTTGCATGGCGGTGTTGTCGCTGGCGAAGCGGGCGACGCCGGTCTTCATCAACTGGGTCTTGATGCTGGTGGTGATTTCGCGGGTATCGATGTACTCGCTGGTCTTGTTCTTCACGTCGTAAACCTGAACCACCGGCCGGCCTTGCAGGATGCCGGACTGGGCCAGGGAGCGGGTCATGGATTCGGCGATCATCTGCAGGTCGGTGGAGCCGAACTCGTTGGTCACGGTTTCCACGGCCTTGGTGTCGCCGTAGCTGATGTTTTTGCTGCCCAGGGTCGGCGAAGTGTTGGCGCAACCGCTGGCCAGAAGGGCGATGACGGCGATGAACGAAAAGCGTGCAAACATGGGAATGCTCTCTAGAACTGAACGAATAGGGTGTCGGGCTTAAGGCGTTTTGATTTCGAGACGGAAATCCACGGCTTTGGCGGTTGGCGCAATGGCCTGAATGAAACTGGTCTGCTCGCCGTACATCAGCTGGCTTTTCCAGGTTTCTTCTTCGGCAACCGGGAAGCCTTCAGGGCCGAGCCAGGCAAAACGGTAGTAGAAGGTCTTGTTGTTGTAGCTGGTGTTGCTCAACTGGGCATTGACCGTCATGAAGCCGTTTTCCCGGGCCACGCGCATGGCGCCGACCACGATGTTCTTGAGCTTGCCCATGGCCACGACCTTGCTGGCAGCGCTGCCAGGCTCCGGCGGTGGCGGGGTGGCGCAACCGGCCAGCAAGGCCAGGGCGACGACAGCGATGAGTTTGAAGCGCATGCAAAGACTCCGTTCTTAAGGTTGTTTGAGGCTGGCCACGGCGGTCGGGTTGGCGCTCGGGATCACGTGCGCAGCCACGCCGCTGGCGAATACCTGATTGCCCACGGCGCGCAGGGTGATGACCTGAAAGCGCTGATCAACAGTGACCTTGACCACCGAGCCGCCCACGGCACTCGGCAGCGTGAGGCTGTGCTCGCCTTTCTTCAAGCGCAGACGCACTACCTGAGTGTTGTCCGGCAGCGTACGCCACGTACGGGTATCGGCACCTTCGAGCACGGCTGAAGTGATGCCGACTGCAAGGCCTGCCAGCGGGTTGGTTTCGTTGATCTGCTTCTGCGCCACGCCACGGGTGATTGCCCGCACGGTAGTGCGCAGGATGATGCCCGGCATGTCATCACGCAGCGCGCGACGGGACATGGCGGTGGTGCTGTTGAGTTGCGTCAGATTCAGCTGCTGACCGTCCACGCCGATCTGGGCGAAGGTGGCAGTGGAGGTATCCGGCTTGATGATCGGGAACGACAGCGGCGTGATCACCACGTTGTTGCTGATCGGCAATGGCAGCGGAATGCGGATCGAGTCGCGGGACGGCGCCAGACCGCTTTGCACGACGATCAGGATGTCGCTGTTCTCGTCCTTGGCGGGTTTGTCGAGATTCACCAGCGCCTGTTCCAGCAGCGGCGTGTTAGGACGCAGTTCGGCGGCTTTGCGATAACCTGGCGCCGCCAGATCTTTCTCGCCCAGGGCTTCATAGACGAAGCCGGCCAGGTAATGGCTGAACGCACTCTGGTAGCTGTTTTTCAAGCCGACCACTTCCGGCGCGTCGAGGCTGGCCACCGGGTAACCCTGAAGATCCTTGTACTGGGTTTTGACGCCTTCTTTTTCGGCTTGCTCTTCGCTCTTGAGGTATTCCTTGTCGCGCAGGTCGGCGATCACTGCTTCACGTTCGTGAGTCTTCTTGATCGCGGTGCGCGCGCCGTCGAAGTCGTTCACTGCCAGCAGGTTGAGGGCCATCTGCGTGGTCAGCATGACTTTTTCGTAGTCATAGCCTTCGTAACGACGAACCTTGTCGTTGACCAGGAAGCTGCCGAACTGAGCTAGGTATTTGTCGGTGTCGAGCTTGACCGAGTCCTCCCACTTGCCCACCACCTGATCGGCGCTGGTCCAGGCGTTCTGGCTGCCGGACAAGTCGCCCTTGGCGCGCAGCAGTTCACCTTTCTCGAAGTAATAGAGCAGGTCTTTGTCTTTGCTGGAGTTGTTCTTTTCCAGCAGGGTCAATGCGGCGTCGACGTTGCCGGCAGCCAGTTGCTGGTTGGTTTGCGCAAGTTCCGAATCGTAGTTACGAAAGGCCGAACAGCCGGAAAGCAACGTGACAGCGCTGAGCGCGATCAAGGTGGGGGCGCGGAATGCCATAAGGGGTACGTCTTCCCTGAATATAAGCAGCCGCGTGCGGGTCGGGCTGTTGGGACCTATCGGCAGGGCTGTTGGCCTCCTGCCAATTCCTCATAAAAAGAGGAGCTTAAATGCCGAATCGTAATAACTGCGGCGCGGCATTATAAACAGGGATGCTGGCTATGTAATGGCTTTTTAATTACATCTTTTCACAATGTGCCACTACTTATTTCTGGCCTGATACCGGCGCTGGCGAGGTGAGCTCGTAAGTCGTTCCGACGATAAATGCCACGGTGTTTATCGTGCGCAGGTTGATGACTTGAAAGTCGCGGTCGATGCGCAGGGTAACCGGCGCGGTGCCGGGCGCGTTCGGCGCGATGAACAGGTGTTCACCTTTTTTCAGCCGCAAACGCGCGACCAGGGTTTTGTCCGGCAGGGTGCGCCATGTGCGGGTGTCGGCCTCCTCGAATGGGTCTTCGCGGGTGACCACCAGCGATGCTTTGGCCGGGTTGCGTTGGTTTTCCTCGGCCTGGCCGATAGCCGCCATGTTAGCGCGGAACATGGCCCGCGAGATGATGGCGGGCATGTCATCACGCAAGGTGCGCAACGCCATGTCAGTGACGCTGTTGAGTGCGGTCAGCGGCCGTTTGCGACCATCGACGATGATGTGGTCGAACGTTGGCGTGATGCTGTCCGGGATCATCACCGGGAAAGAAATCGGGGCAACGATCACCAGGTTTTCGTTGAGCCGTACCGGAATCGGCACGCGCACCGAGCTGCGTGCCGGCGCCAGGCCGCTTTGGACGATGATTAACACATCACTTTCATCGGCTTTTGCCGGCGGCTTGTCGAGGTTGCGCAGCGCCTGCTCGAGAAACGCCAGGTTCGGGCGCAATTCAATTGCCTGGCGATAGCCCGGCGCGGCGAGAGCGCGTTCGCCGAGGGCTTCGTAGGTGAAGCCAGCCAGGTAATGACTGAACGCACTCTGATAGCCGTTCTTCAGCTCGATGACGGCTGGCGCATCGAGGGTGGTCACCGGGTAGCCCTGCAGATCCTTGTAGCGCACCGAAATGCCCTGGGCCTTGGCCTGCTCCTCGAGCTCTTCGTACTGCCGCTCGCGCTGACGGGCAATCAGCGCTTCGCGTTCGTGGGTTTTCTTGATGTCGGCGCGGGCGCCGTCGAAGTCATTCGCAGCCAATTGGTTGAGGGCCATTTGGGTGGTCAACATGACTTTTTCGTAGTCGTAACCTTCGTAGCGACGCAGTTTGTCATTGACCAGCATGGTGCCCATTTCATTGCCAAACCGTGTGAGCAGTTTCATTGCGCCGGAGGGCACCGCTTCTTCGCGCTGGAACACCATCTGGTCGGCACTGCGCCAGGCTTTCTGGCTCTGCGGCAGCGCACTGGCGACACTCAGGATGGCGCCTTTCTCGAAGTAATAGAGCAGATCCTTGTCTTCCCAGGGATTGTGCGATTCCACCAGGTCCAGCGCACCCTGAAGGTTACCCGCCAATAGTTGATCGTTGGTCTGTTGCATCTCCTGATCGTAATTTCGGTACGCGGCACATCCACTCAGTTGCAGGGCGAGGCTCAGCAGCAGTGAGAAAAAGAGGCAGGAGCGCATGGACGATGATTCTTCCCTGATCGGATTACGCGAGGAGGTAGTAATTGGCCGCTGAATGTATACGCAGCTGCGCAGGAAATACCAACAAAGCTTGAGTGAAACTCATTGGGAGTGAACAATGTGTTACTTCGTATTTCCATTTGAGATTTATTCATGATTGCCTCATCTCGTTTTCTGGCGTGGCTCGTGCTGCCGGTGATCGCGTTCTGCAGCTTCAATGCGCTGGCCGAAACCGCGGAAGGTGCGCCCAAGGCCCTGCATTTGCTCGATTACATTGGCGCTGATTACCCGGCGACGGTCGAGGCGGGCAAAATCATCGATGAGTCTGAATACCGCGAACAGCAGGAATTCCTCAAGGTGCTGCAAGGTTTGATCGCCGATTTGCCGGCCAAACCCGAACGCGCAGAACTGGAGCAAGGCGTCGGCAGCCTTGGCGTTGCAATCGCCGCTCGCAAGGAGGGCGCAGACGTCGCCCGTCAGGCGCGGCAGCTGGGGGCAAAACTGGCGGTGACCTATGAGGTCAGCCAGGCTCCGGTTATCACGCCGGATCCGACTCGCGGCGCGCCGCTGTATGCCCAGCAATGCTCGGTGTGCCATGGCGATGCGGGCGCCGGTGATGGCCCGGCAGGTGTCGGCATGACGCCGCCGCCGGCCAATCTGCGCGATGCCGTGCGACTGGACCGTCTGAGCCTCTATGCGATCTACAACACGCTGGGCATGGGCGTTGAAGGCACCGACATGCCGGCCTTCGCCGATCAATTGGATGATCGTCAACGTTGGGACCTGGCGACCTACATCGCCAGCTTCAGCGCCGACCCGGCTGCGGCAAAATCCGAGAAAACCTACAACATCGCCGACCTGGCACGTCAGACGCCAGCCGAAGTGCAGGCCGCCGAAGGTCCGCAAGCAGCCGCGACCTTCCGCGCGCAACGAGCGCAACCGCCGCAGGTCAAGCGTGGCCCGGGACAGTTGCTGGATTACACGGCAGCCACCTTGGACAAGAGCATCGCAGCCTACCGTGCCGGCGAACACGACCAGGCTTACGACCTGTCGGTGGCCGCGTACCTGGAAGGCTTCGAGCTGGTCGAAAGCTCCCTGGACAACGTCGACGCCAACGTGCGCAAAGACACCGAGAAGTCCCTGATGGCTTACCGTCAATCGTTGCAGGACGGTTTACCGGTGGCCCAGGCCGAGCAGCGTCTGGAGGCGGCCAAGGCCAAATTGAAAGAGTCCGCTGGCCTGCTTGGCAGTGATGGCTTGAGTTGGTCGCTGAGCTACATTTCCGGCCTGTTGATTTTGTTGCGAGAAGGTCTGGAAGCGATTCTGGTGCTCGCGGCGATCCTCGCGTTCCTGCGCAATACCGGTCAGCAATCGGCGGTGCGCAGCGTCAACATCGGTTGGGGGCTGGCGCTGCTGGCCGGGCTGGCGACCTGGGCGGTGGCAGCGTATGTGATCGACGTCAGCGGTGCCCAGCGTGAACTGCTGGAAGGCGCGACGGCGTTGTTTGCCAGTGTCATGGTGCTCTGGCTCGGCGTGTGGATGCACGACCGTCGCCACGCGGCGGCCTGGCAGGATTACATCAAGAGCAGCCTGGTGAGCGGTGGCGGGCGTTTCGGGTTTGCGATCCTGGCGTTCTTCTCGGTGTATCGCGAGCTGTTCGAAGTGATCCTGTTTTACGAAACCCTGTGGTTGCAGGCCGGGCCGGCAGGGCACAACGCCGTAATGGCGGGCGGGGCGACGGCGCTGGTATTGCTGATCGGTCTGGCCTGGGTGATTCTGCGCGGCTCGGCGAAACTGCCGTTGGCGTTGTTCTTCGGCATCAATGCCGGTTTGCTCTGCGCGTTGTCGGTGGTGTTTGCCGGGCATGGGGTGAAGGCATTGCAGGAAGCCGGGATCTTCGGCACGCGGCCGGTGCCGTTCTTTGACTTCGACTGGCTGGGGATCCACGCTGATGCGTATTCGCTGAGTGCTCAGGCCGTGGCGATCATTGCGATCATCGTGTTGTACAGCCGTAGCCGGATGGCCGAGAAGCGTAGGGTGTCGGCTTCTTAAAAGCATTCGCTGCGCTCACAATCGCGGGCAAGCCCGCTCCCACAGGTTCAGCGCTAACCTTGTGGGAGCGGGCTTGCCCGCGATGCTTTTCAACAGAGGAAACAATATGCGCGTGTGGATCGATGCCGACGCTTGCCCTCGGGCAGCCAAGGATCTGGTGGTGAAATTTGCCCTCAAGCGCCAGTTCGAAGTGGTGCTGGTGGCTGGTCAGCCGCAGATCAAACCGGGCCTCGCCCTGGTGAAGCTGATCGTGGTGCCCAGCGGTCCAGATGCCGCCGATGATTACCTGGTGGAATACGCGGTACCGGGTGAACTGGTGATTTGCAGTGATGTGCCGCTGGCGGATCGGCTGGTGAAGAAAGGTGTTGCGGCGCTGGATCCACGGGGCAAGGAGTTCGATGCGCAGAACATGGGCGATCGACTGGCGGTGCGTAACCTGTTCACCGATCTGCGCGAGCAGGGTCAGATGAACGGCGGACCGGCACCGTTTGGCGACCGTGAGAAGCAGGCGTTCGCCAATGCGCTGGACCGGATACTTACGCGGTTGTCGCGCAAGTCTTAAGCAAGACGGTAATGATCGTTCCCACGCTCTGCGTGGGAATGCCTCAATGGACGCTCTGCGTCCGCTTTGGGACGCAGAGCGTCCCGGGCTGCATTCCCACGCGGAGCGTAGGAACGATCACAGTGTTACTCGTCGTTTTCGTGGGTCAGTTCCAGTACGCGGTCGACCAGTTTGTTGATGCCGGAAGCAGCCTCGCTGATCGATTGCGCCAGCATGTACGCCGGAGTGCTCACCAGCTTGCGCGCCTTGTCTTCGACGATGTCGGTCACTGCGCACTCGGCATGCGTGGCGCCCATTTTGTTCATCGCGGCGGCGGTATCGGCATCGTTGCCGATGGTGCAGGTCACACCCGGGCCGTAGATCTTGGCCGCCAGGGCCGGCGAGATGCAGATCAGCCCCACCGGTTTGCCGGCCTCGGCGAACGCTTCGGTCAACGCCAGGACGTCAGGCTGAACGCTGCATCCGGCGCCTTCGACGGCAAAGTTCGACAGGTTCTTGGCCGAGCCGAATCCGCCTGGAACAATCAACGCATCGAAGTCTTCGACGCTGGCGTCACGGATATCCTTGATGTTGCCCCGGGCGATCCGTGCCGATTCCACCAGCACGTTGCGCGCCTCGGGCATTTCTTCGCCGGTCAGGTGGTTGATCACATGCAATTGCGCGATATTGGGTGCGAAACACTGCACCTGGGCGCCGCGCTGGTCCAGCCGCAGCAGGGTGATCACGCTTTCGTGGATCTCGGCGCCGTCGTACACGCCGCAGCCGGAAAGGATCACTGCAATTTTTTTGCTCATGGGCTTTTCTCCAGATTCATGGCGTTAAATGTCCACTAATTTGTCACTCGTTGCCATAGGGTTAATACGCGGCTACACCTAATCTCTGCTGAACGATTCTGATCAGGGCGCGTCATGGACTTCATTCTGTATGCGGTGCCGTTTTTCTTTGTGCTGATTGCGGTCGAGTTGCTGGCCGACCGTTGGCGCGGGGTGAGCAATTACCGCGTGGCAGACGCGATCAACAGCGTCAGCACCGGCGTGCTGTCGACTACCACGGGCCTGTTGACCAAAGGCGTCGGCCTGGTGACTTATGCCTTCGCCCTGAAGCACCTGGCCGTGATCGAGTTGTCGGCCGACAGTGTCTGGGTCTGGGTGTTTGCTTTCGTCTTCTACGACTTCTGCTATTACTGGCTGCACCGCATGGGCCACGAGCGCAACATCCTCTGGGCCGCCCACTCGGTGCATCACCAGAGCGAGGATTACAACCTCTCCACAGCCTTGCGCCAGACCAGCACCGGGTTTCTGTTGAGCTGGATTTTCTATCTGCCCATGGCCGTGCTCGGTGTGCCGCTGGTGGTGTTTGTCAGCGTTGCGGCGCTGAATCTGCTGTACCAATTCTGGGTGCATACCCGGCACATTCCCAAGCTCGGCTGGTTCGAGTGGTTCTTCGTTACGCCGTCCAATCATCGGGCTCACCATGCACAGAATGCTCTTTACATGGATCGCAACTACGGCGGGGTGTTCATTATTTGGGACCGTCTATTTGGCTCGTTCCAGGAAGAGGACGACAACGAGCCGGTGATTTTCGGCGTGACCACGCCGCTGGCGAGCTGGAATCCATTGTGGGCAAACGTGCAGTTCTATGCGCAGCTGTGGGATGACGCCCGGCGCGCCGAAAGCGGGTGGGACAAGCTGCGGATCTGGTTCATGCGCACCGGTTGGCGGCCAGCGGATGTGGCGGCCAAATACCCGATGAACAAACCGGACCTGAGCCAGTTCCGCAAGTTCGAGGTGCCGCTGGACGGGCGCCAGCGGTGGTATGTGGCGCTACAGTTTTGCGTCTACATCGCCTTGGGCAGTTACTTGATGAACCTGGAACAGAGCTTGCCGGTCTCGGCCCTGGTGTTGGGCTGGGGTGCCGTGGCGTGGGGGCTGTTTGTGTTGGGCGTGGCCCTGGAAAATCGCCCGCAGGCACTGAAGCTGGAGCTGTTGCGGCTGGCGTCGAACCTGCCGCTGGTATGGCTGGCGCCAATGGTCGGGCTATGGCCGGGCAGTGCGGTGGGCTGGGTGGGGCTGCTCAGTTACAGCCTGCTCAGCGGAATCGGTCTCTACTGTTGTAGAAACCGCTTCACTCGATGGGCGTCGTAGGTTCGCTGGACTTGGCCTGTTCGGCTTTCAACGCTTGCTCGTCGGCGTAGATCTTCTTCGCCAGACGGGCATTCTTGAAGCGCCGCCGCAGCCACAGGCAAAAGCCCAGTACCAGCAGGGCACCCAGCACCCACAGCTCATACTTCTTGACGCTGCCCAGCATGCCTTCGAGCACTGCGCCGAAGTGATAGGCGGCGGAAGCCAGCGCGGCGGCCCAGATCGCCGCGCCAATCCCGTTGAGCAGCAGATAGCGTCCCGGCGGATAGCCCGACAGACCGATCGCCACCGGCATCACGGTGCGCAAGCCGTAGACAAAGCGGAAGCTCAGCACCCAGATATCCGGGTGTTTGCGGATATGTTCCAGCGCCCGATCACCCATCAGTTGCCAGCGCGGTTTGCGCGCCAGCAATTTGCGCCCGTGCTTTCGCCCCAGGAAGTACCACAGCTGATCGCCGGCATAACTGCCGAGGAACGCCACGAGCATCACCACCTTGATGTCCATGTATCCACGGAACGCAAGGAAGCCCGCGAGCACCAGGATGGTTTCGCCTTCGAAGAACGTGCCGAGAAAGAGGGCGAAGTAGCCGAATTCCTGAAGAAATTGTTGGAGCATTGTCTGGGTGCTGGCGAAATGAACGCGCAGCCTAACCCCTCGGACACATTCAGGAAAGTGTCAAAATGTGTCTCGACGTGAACATTTCCTACAAGGACAATGGAATGCGGCTACCTGTCACAGGGGGGCACGGGTGTCTCGTCCTGAAGTCAGGTTCAAGCCGCCGCTGCAGTTGAACAGTGACTTCAAGACGAGACACTTATGTAATACGTTCGTCATAATGGCCGCTTATAACTGTCACGCTCGCCCGCCAGCGCGGGCTCAGGAGTCTGCCGTGAGCTTTACCCCCGCCAACCGTTTGTTTCCTGCAACCCGCCTGCGTCGCAACCGTCGTGATGATTTCTCGCGTCGACTGGTCCGTGAAAACGTGTTGACCGTCGACGATCTGATTTTGCCGGTGTTCGTGCTGGACGGTGAAAACCGTCGAGAAGCGGTGGCCTCGATGCCGGGCGTCGAACGCCTGACCATCGATTTGTTGCTTGAAGAAGCGGCCAAGTGGGTCGAGTTGGGGATTCCGGCGCTGGCATTGTTTCCGGTGACGCCACCGGAGCTCAAATCCCTGGACGCCGCTGAAGCCTGGAACCCGGACGGTATCGCCCAGCGCGCTACCCGAGCCCTGCGTGACCGGTTCCCGGAGTTGGGTGTGATTACCGACGTCGCTCTGGACCCGTTCACCACCCACGGGCAGGACGGCATTCTCGATGAAGAAGGCTACGTGCAGAACGACATTACCGTCGACGCACTGGTTAAGCAGGCTTTGTCCCACGCTGAAGCCGGCGCTCAGGTGGTGGCCCCGTCGGACATGATGGACGGTCGCATCCAGGCGATCCGCGAGGCGCTCGAGCTGGCCGATCACGTCAACGTGCGGATCATGGCTTACTCGGCCAAGTACGCCAGCGCCTATTACGGCCCGTTCCGCGACGCGGTGGGTTCGGCGCTGAACCTGGGCAAGGCCAACAAGGCCTCCTATCAAATGGACCCGGCCAACAGCAACGAAGCCCTGCACGAAGTGGCGGCGGACTTGTCAGAAGGCGCGGACATGGTCATGGTCAAGCCGGGCATGCCGTATCTGGATATCCTTTACCGGGTCAAGGAAGAGTTCAAAGTGCCGACCTTTGTGTATCAGGTCAGCGGCGAATACGCCATGCACATGGCGGCGATCCAGAATGGCTGGTTGAGCGAAGGGGTTATCCTCGAATCCCTGACCGCTTTTAAACGTGCAGGCGCTGATGGCATCCTGACCTACTTTGCCGTCCGTGCCGCTCAATTGTTACGAGAGCAAAAATAGCCCTCCCAGGAACATTCGATGAATACCGAAGGACTCACTGAAGTTGCCGTAAAAGACGCTCAACCTGTGGTGGAGCAAATCGCCGAAACCCCGCCGGAGCTGGAGCCTGCTCCACCCGCGGTGGTGGCCGAGCCCGTTGTGGCGGCGCCAGCGATTGCCATTCCCGGCCTGGATGACAGCAGCCTGTACATCCATCGTGAGCTCTCGCAACTGCAGTTCAACATCCGCGTGCTGGAGCAGGCGCTGGATGAGTCTTACCCGTTGCTGGAGCGGCTGAAGTTTCTGCTGATCTTTTCCAGCAACCTGGACGAGTTCTTCGAGATTCGGGTGGCCGGCCTGAAGAAGCAGATCACCTTCGCCCGTGAACAGGCTGGCGCCGATGGCTTGCAACCGCACCAGGCCCTGGCTCGCATCAGCGAGCTGGTGCACGGCCACGTCGATCGCCAATACGCGATCCTCAACGACATTTTGTTGCCGGAACTGGAAAAACATCAGGTCCGCTTCATCCGCCGCCGCTACTGGACCACCAAGCTCAAGACCTGGGTTCGTCGTTATTTCCGCGACGAGATCGCGCCGATCATCACCCCGATCGGCCTTGACCCGACACACCCGTTTCCGTTGCTGGTGAACAAGAGCCTGAACTTCATCGTCGAGCTCGAAGGCGTCGACGCCTTCGGTCGCGACTCCGGTCTGGCGATCATCCCGGCGCCGCGTCTGTTGCCGCGAATCATCAAGGTGCCGGAAGAAGTTGGTGGCCCGGGCGACAATTACGTGTTCCTGTCGTCGATGATCCACGCCCACGCCGATGACCTGTTCCAGGGCATGAAGGTCAAGGGCTGCTACCAGTTCCGCCTGACCCGTAACGCCGACCTCGCGGTCGATACCGAAGACGTGGAAGACCTGGCGCGCGCCCTGCGCGGCGAGTTGTTCTCCCGTCGCTACGGTGACGCGGTGCGGCTGGAAGTGGCCGATACCTGCCCGAAACACCTGTCCGATTACCTGCTCAAGCAATTCAACCTGCACGAGACCGAGCTGTATCAGGTCAACGGCCCGGTCAACCTGACCCGGCTGTTCAGCATCACCGGCCTGGACAGTCATCCGGAGCTGCAATACACGCCGTTCACCCCGCAGATCCCGAAACTGCTGCAAAACAGCGAGAACATTTTCAGCGTGATCAGCAAGCAGGATATCCTGCTGCTGCACCCGTTCGAGTCGTTCACCCCGGTGGTCGATTTGCTGCGCCAGGCGGCCAAGGATCCTCATGTGTTGGCGGTTCGTCAGACGTTGTATCGCAGCGGCGCCAACTCGGAGATCGTCGATGCGCTGGTGGACGCTGCGCGTAACGGCAAGGAAGTGACCGCGGTAATCGAATTGCGCGCGCGGTTCGACGAAGAGTCCAACCTGCAACTGGCCAGCCGTCTGCAAGCGGCCGGTGCGGTAGTGATTTACGGCGTGGTCGGCTTCAAGACCCACGCCAAGATGATGCTGATTTTGCGCCGCGAGGCTGGCGAGATTGTCCGTTACGCCCACTTGGGTACCGGCAACTACCATGCGGCCAACGCCCGTCTGTACACCGACTACAGCCTGCTGACCTCCGACGATGCCTTGTGCGAAGACGTCGGCAAACTGTTCAGCCAGTTGATCGGCATGGGTAAAACCCTGCGCATGAAGAAACTGCTACATGCGCCGTTCACGTTGAAGAAGGGCATGCTCGACATGATTGCCCGCGAGACTCAGTTCGCCCTCGACGGCAAACCTGCGCACATCATCGCCAAGTTCAACTCGCTGACCGATCCGAAAGTCATCCGCGCGTTGTACAAGGCCAGTCAGTCCGGTGTGCGTATCGATCTGGTGGTGCGCGGCATGTGCTGCTTGCGACCGGGCATCGCCGGGGTCTCCCACAACATCCACGTGCGCTCGATCATCGGTCGCTTCCTGGAACATACCCGGGTCTTCTACTTCCTCAACGGCGGCGAAGAACAGATGTTCCTGTCCAGTGCCGACTGGATGGAGCGCAACCTCGACAAGCGTGTCGAGACTTGCTTCCCGGTCGAAGGCAAGAAGCTGATCATGCGGGTCAAGAAAGAGCTGGAGCTCTATCTCACCGACAACACCCACAGCTGGAGCCTGCAGGCGGACGGTCGCTACATCCGCAACACGCCGACCGGCAACCAGAACCCGCGCAGTGCCCAGGCAACCTTGCTTGAGCGTTTGGGCAGCCCGATTCTGGCGGTCCGTTAACGTAGATTCGGTTGATACAAAAAAAGGGCGATCCATGTGGATCGCCCTTTTTTATCCCCGCCCGAGGGGTGAATGACTTGCTCCCTCGCCACAGGGATAGTGTTCGCCCTTTCTGGGGTTTTAGCGGACGTTGAGTACGAAGCTGACGCGGGTCAGCCACTCTGCTTCCAGGGCGAAGTCGGCCTGGGTCAACTGGTTGTCGTCCAGCCAGTGTTCCGGGAACAACACATCCAGGCTATCGCCATTGGCGTGCAGCACCACTTGTGGCATTTCCTGCGTGCCGCGGATGTGATGGAACAGAATCGCAAAGCGCAGCAGCACGCACAGGCGAATCAGCTTGATGCCGTCGTCACCGAAGTCGGCGAACTTGTCCTTGGGAATGTTGCGTCGGTGGCCACGCACCAGCAGCGCGAGCATTTGCTGGTCTTCACGGGAAAATCCGGCGAGGTCCGAGTGCTCGATCAGGTAGGCGCCGTGCTTGTGGTACTGATAGTGGGCGATGTCCAGGCCCACCTCATGGACCTTGGCCGCCCAGCCCAGCAATTCGCGCCAGACACCGTCGTTCAGGTCCCAGTCTTCAGCCACTTGATCGAAGGCATGCAGCGCCTTGCGTTCGACACGCGCCGCTTGTTCGAGGTCTACGTGGTAACGCTCCATCAGCGAGCTGAGCGTACGTTCACGGACGTCTTCGTGATGATGACGGCCCAGCAGGTCATAGAGCACGCCTTCGCGCAGGGCGCCTTCACAGTGATCCATGCGTTGCAGTTCGAGGGAGTCGAAGATTGCTTCGAGAATCGCCAAACCGGCGGGGAAGATCGCCCGGCGGTCGGGCTTGATGCCTTCGAAGTCGATTTTCTCGGCATCGCCGAGTTTGAACAGCTTGCGCTTGAGCCAGGCCAGGCCTTCGGCATTCACTTCGCCAGTGCCATGCCCGCCGGCCTTCAACGCCAGGCCAATGGCGCGAATGGTGCCCGAGGAGCCGATGGCTTCATCCCAGGTCAGGCGGTGCAGGGCGTGTTCGATGCTCATGATCTCCAGCCGCGCCGCGGTATACGCCTGGGCGTAGCGGGCCGGGGTGATCTTGCCATCCTTGAAATAGCGCTGGGTGAAGCTCACGCAGCCCATTTGCAGGCTTTCGCGCAGCAACGGTTCGAAGCGCTGGCCGATGATGAATTCAGTACTGCCGCCGCCGATATCGGCCACCAGACGCTTGCCTGGGGTGTCGGCGAGGGTATGGGAGACGCCGAGGTAAATCAGGCGCGCTTCTTCTCGGCCGGAGATGACTTCTACCGGATGGCCGAGAATTTCTTCGGCACGGTGGATGAATTCGGCGCGGTTACGGGCTTCGCGCAGGGCGTTGGTGCCGACGATCCGCACGGTGCCGGGCGGCATACCGTTGATCAGTTGGGCGAAACGCTTCAGGCAATCGAGCCCGCGCTGCATGGATTCTTCGCTGAGTTGACGTTCTTCGTCGATGCCGGCGGCCAGCTGAACCTTCTCCCCGAGACGTTCGAGAATCCGGATTTCGCCGTTCTGGGCCTTGGCCACGACCATGTGAAAGCTGTTGGAGCCCAGGTCGATTGCGGCGATCAGGGACAGATTCTTGGCTTGGGATAGCGGCATGGTCAGGGGGTCTCGGTCGATAACCTCGACATCCTGCCACGATCAAACGCTGCCGCCAACGCGTAGAGTTTAAAGCTTTGATCCAGCGCATGGCCGACATAAGTTCCCTGTGGCGAGGGAGCTTGCTCCCGCTGGGCTGCGTAGCGGCCCTAAAACCATTCAACGCGGTGCATCAGGAAAAAGGTGTATGGCAGGTTTTACGACTGCTGCGCAGCCGAGCGGGAGCAAGCTCCCTCGCCACAGGGGGGTATTAGCCCGCCGCCTCAACCGTCCCGATGAAATTCGCCAGCTCCGCCGTCTGCGGGTTGGCAAACAACACCTTCGGATCCCCCACCTCATGCACCTTGCCATGGTGCATGAACACTAATTTGTCCCCAACCTCGCGGGCAAAGCGCATTTCATGGGTGACCATGATCAGCGTCATGCCCTCCTTGGCCAGTTGCCGGACCACGCTCAGCACTTCGTTGACCAGTTCCGGGTCGAGTGCCGAGGTGATCTCATCGCACAGCAAGACTTTCGGCGACATCGCCAACGCCCGAGCAATCGCTACCCGCTGTTGCTGGCCGCCGGAGAGTCGATCCGGGAAGGCATCAAACTTCTCCCCCAACCCGACCCGTTCCAGCATCTGCCGCGCCAGCTCGGCGGCTTTGGCTTTCGGCACTTTCTGCACCACTTGCGGCGCGAGCATGACGTTTTCGCCCACGGTGAGGTGCGGGAACAGATTGAACTGCTGGAACACCATCCCGACTTTCTGCCGCAGGCTGCGCAGGTCGGCGCGGGCGGCGTCGAGGTATTCGCCGTCGACTTCGATCACGCCGTCATTGATCGACTCCAGGCCATTGAGGGTGCGCAGCAAGGTGGATTTGCCCGAGCCGCTGCGGCCGATGATCGCCACCACCTGGCCTTCCTCGACACTCAGGTCGATGCCTTTGAGCACATGGTGATCGCCGTAATATTTATGCAGGGCGGAAATTCTAAGCAGAGGCATGCAGTCTCCTTTCCAGGTAGCGCGCACTGAGGGACAAGGGGTAGCAGAGCAGGAAGTAACCGAGCGCCACCAGGCCGTAGACCATGAAAGGCTCGAAGGTCGCGTTGGCGAGCATGCCGCCGGTCTTGGTCAGTTCGGTGAAGCCGATGATCGAGGTGACGGCGGTGCCTTTGACCACTTGCACCGAGAAACCCACGGTTGGCGCCACGGCGATGCGCAGGGCTTGCGGCAGGATCACGTAACGCAGTTGCTCCAGCGGATTGAGCGCCAGACTCGACGAGGCTTCCCACTGGCCATTGGGGATCGAGTCGACGCAACCGCGCCAGATCTCCGCCAGGTAGGCGCTGGTGAACAGCGTCAAGGCAATCGCCGCCGCCATCCACGGCGAAATCTCCAGACCGGCCAACGCCACACCGAAGAACACCAGAAACAGCTGCATCAATAGCGGCGTGCCCTGGAACAGTTCGATGTAGGTGCGGGCGAAGTTGCTGGGCAGGGACTTTTTTGAAATCCGCATCACCATGATCAGCAAACCGATCAGCCCACCGCCGATAAACGCCACCAGCGACAACGCCAGGGTCCATTGCAGGCCCATGAGCAGATTGCGCAGGATGTCCCAGAAGGTGAAATCGCTCATTGGCTGGTCCTTGCGCTGCTTCTTGATATAAACCGCCGGCCGATCCAGTTCAGCAATTGGCGGATCAGCAGCGCCATGCACAGGTAGATCAATGTGGTCAGGGCATAGGTTTCAAAGGCGCGGAAGTTGCGCGATTGAATGAAGTTGGCGGCGAAGCTCAGCTCTTCGGTGGCGATCTGCGAACAGACCGCCGAGCCGAGCATCACGATGATGATCTGGCTGCTCAGGGCCGGCCAGACCTTGCCCAGCGCCGGCAACAGAACCACGTGGCGGAAAGCTTCGAAGCGGGTCATTGCCAGAGCGGCCGCGGCTTCCAGCTGCCCGCGAGGGATCGCTTGAATGCCGGCGCGGATGATCTCGGTCGAATAGGCGCCGAGGTTGATCACCATCGCCAGCACCGCCGCCTGCCATTCGGAAATCTGCAGGCCCAGCGACGGCAAACCGAAGAAGATGAAAAACAACTGGACCAGGAATGGCGTGTTGCGGATCAACTCGACGTAAACCCCGAAAATGCCGGCGAACGGGCGGATGTTCCACGCCCGCACCAGTGCCCCGACGATGCCCAGACTGACTCCGAGCACCGCGCCAATGGCCGTCAACTCAAGGGTGAACAGCGCACCGCGCAGCAGCAGGTCGGTGTTTTCCACCACCGGCAAGAAATCGAACTGATAAGCCATAAATCGTCTCCGCGAACGATCAGAGATCGGCCGGCAGCGGCTCTTTCAGCCAGGTTTGCGAATTTTTTTCCAGCGCACCATCAGCCTTGGCCGTGGCGAGGATGTCATTGACCTTGCCCAGCAATGCCGGCTCGTTCTTGTTCACGCCGACGTAAACCGGCGAATCCTTGAGCTTCACTTTCAGGGCCGGCACGCGTTTCGGGTTTTTCTCGCTGATCGCCACCATCACCACGTTACCGCTGGCGATCAGGTCGACTTGCCCTGCGAGGTAGGCGGCGATGGTCGAGTTGTTGTCTTCGAAGCGCTTGATGGTCGCGCCTTCGGGAGCGACTTTGGTCAACTCGATGTCTTCAATGGCGCCACGGGTGACGCTGATGGTTTTGCCCTTGAGATCGTCCAGGCCCTTGATGGTGGCGTCTGGCGGGCCGAACACGGCGAGGTAGAACGGTGCGTAGGCTCGGGAGAAGTCGATGACTTTTTCGCGCTCAGGGTTCTTGCCGAGGCTGGAAATCACCAGGTCGACTTTGCCGGTGGTCAGAAACGGAATGCGGTTGGTGCTGTTGACCGGGGTCAGTTCGAGTTTGACCTTGAGTTGGTCGGCCAGCAGTTTGGCGGTGTCGATGTCCAGGCCCCGAGGTTTCATGTCCGGGCCGACCGAACCGAACGGCGGGAAGTCCTGGGGCACGGCGACTTTGAGGGTGCCGCGCTTGACCACATCCTCCAGGCCGTCGGCGTGGGCGGGTGCCTGGCTCAGCATCAGGCTGGCAAACAGGGCTGCGAGGAGGGCGCTGTAACGCATGGTCATGGCAAATCTCCGGATCGGCGGGAAGTGATTTCTGCGGATCGACAGAGCATGGGCCATGCCAAGATTCGATTTTGGGGCGCGCAGGCCACGGTTTTGCTGGTGTTGTTCGGTCTTACTGGTCTGAACAGTGGGGTGGCATTTCGCACCCTGATGGCGCACCCGTGAAAATTCCCGAACCCCCATGGGGCACGACTTGCCGGGCGTCGCGAATAGCTTTACAACTAGCCGCTCATTGGCCTGGCTCGTCTGAAAAAACCATGAACTCGATCTCCCGCGCCGTACCCGAAGTGGCGCTGCAAGCCATCCGCAAACTGATCGCCGAACAAGGTTTTGGGGCGGGGGATGCCTTGCCCTCGCAACGGGACCTGGCGGTGCAATTGGGGGTCAGTCGGGCGTCATTGCGTGAGGCGTTATCGTCCCTGAGTGCGCTGGGCGTGATCAGTATCCAGCCAGGCAAGGGCGTGTTCGTGCAGTCATCGGTCGATCTGCCCCGGGGCGATGCAGCGCCGGGCTGGCCGTTCGCAGCTCAGGCATCGCCGTTGGACATCTTCCAGTTGCGCTACGCGCTGGAAGGTTTTGCCGCCGGGCTGGCGGCCGTGACCCTGAGCACCGATGAGCTCGATGCCCTGGAAGACAATGTCGCCGCCATGCGCAATGAACTGCGTGCCGCTGACTTCGATGCCGCGGCGCGACTGGATTTCGAGTTTCACCGGCGCATTCTTCTCGCCAGCGGCAATCAGGCGATGCTGAGCATTCTGACGGCCAGCGCCGACATCTTCCTGGAGAGCCAGAAGCTACCGTTCATCCGGGCCGAACGGGCCATGGAAACCTGGCAGGAACACCGTAAAATCCTCCGCGCGCTGGCTCGTCGGGCCTCAAGTGCTGCGCAGAAGGCCATGCAGGAGCATGTGCGCAACGCCGCCCTGCGCACTGGAATCGCTTTCGTGGCTCCCGCCACCTCGTGACTTGAGCTATACCCAAACTCATGGGCCACCATAGCGAGACTCAATCATCTGCGGCTTCCTGAACACGGGAAGGGCGGCTATGATGGGCCACGTTTTTTATTGCTTACAACCCGGAGACATCCATGAGCAGCGATCTTATCAAGCACGTCACCGACGCGAACTTCGAAGAAGAAGTACTGAAGGCTGCTGGCCCTGTGCTTGTTGACTACTGGGCTGAGTGGTGCGGCCCTTGCAAAATGATCGCCCCGGTTCTGGACGAAATCGCTGGCACCTACGCTGGCAAGCTGACCGTTGCCAAGCTGAACATCGACGAAAACCAGGAAACCCCGGCCAAGCACGGCGTACGTGGTATCCCGACGCTGATGCTGTTCAAGAACGGCAACGTCGAAGCCACCAAGGTTGGCGCGCTGTCGAAGTCGCAACTGGCTGCTTTCCTCGACGCCAACATCTAAGCGTTGTTATAAAGCGTCATGAAAAGGCCCCGCATTATGCGGGGCCTTTTCGTTATTGAGGGCTAGACGCTCTGAAACTCAGGTGGTACATTCGGCCCCGCACTGGTTTCTCCACTGCCCCCTGCTAGCCGTCGCCGACGCACTCCTTTTCGAATAAGTACGCGATCCTGTCGCCTTCTCTGCGGCGCGGCCTCATTAAGCCAAAAGCTTAATTTCCCCCCTCCATAAATGATTACGTCATTCCTATATGAATCTGACTGAACTCAAGCAAAAGCCGATTACCGAACTGCTCGAATTGGCCGAACAGATGGGCATAGAAAATATGGCCCGTTCGCGCAAGCAGGACGTGATTTTCTCCCTGCTCAAAAAGCACGCTAAAAGCGGCGAGGAAATCTCCGGTGATGGCGTGCTGGAGATTCTCCAGGACGGCTTCGGCTTCCTGCGCTCCGCTGACGCTTCCTATCTCGCCGGCCCAGACGATATCTACGTCTCGCCGAGCCAGATCCGCCGCTTCAACTTGCGCACCGGTGACACCATCGTTGGCAAGATCCGCCCTCCAAAGGAAGGCGAGCGGTATTTCGCGCTGCTCAAGGTCGACACGATCAATTACGATCGTCCCGAGAACGCGAAAAACAAGATTCTCTTCGAGAACCTGACCCCGCTGTTCCCGACCGTGCGCATGAAGATGGAAGCCGGCAACGGTTCCACCGAAGACTTGACCGGTCGTGTCATCGACCTGTGCGCCCCGATCGGCAAAGGCCAGCGCGGCCTGATCGTTGCACCGCCCAAAGCCGGTAAAACGATCATGCTGCAGAACATCGCGGCGAACATCGCACGTAACAATCCTGAAGTTCATCTGATCGTATTGCTGATCGACGAACGTCCGGAAGAAGTGACCGAAATGCAGCGCACCGTGCGCGGCGAAGTAGTTGCCTCGACGTTCGACGAGCCGCCAACCCGCCACGTGCAGGTTGCCGAAATGGTGATCGAGAAGGCCAAGCGCCTGGTCGAACACAAGAAAGACGTGGTGATCCTGCTCGACTCCATCACCCGTCTGGCGCGTGCCTACAACACCGTGATCCCGAGCTCCGGCAAGGTACTGACCGGTGGTGTCGATGCCCACGCCCTGGAGAAACCGAAACGTTTCTTCGGCGCTGCACGGAACATCGAAGAAGGCGGCTCGCTGACCATCATCGCTACCGCGCTGGTTGAAACCGGCTCGAAGATGGACGAAGTGATCTACGAAGAATTCAAAGGCACCGGCAACATGGAACTGCCTCTGGATCGCAAGATCGCTGAAAAACGTGTGTTCCCGGCCATCAACATCAACCGTTCCGGTACTCGCCGCGAAGAGTTGCTGACGGCCGACGACGAACTGCAGCGTATGTGGATCCTGCGCAAGCTGCTGCACCCGATGGACGAAGTCTCTGCCATCGAGTTCCTGGTCGACAAGCTGAAACAGACCAAGACCAACGACGAGTTCTTCCTGTCGATGAAGCGCAAGTAAATCGCAGAAAGTCAGCAAAAGCCGGGGAAACCCGGCTTTTTGCTATCTGATTTTTGATGAACCGGCAGTTCGTGGTTCTGAATAGAGGGGTTCGGCGCTAAACTGCCTGCCCCCGAACGCCACGGCCAACACGAGGCTCACGCATGCAGTATCGCGACTTGCGCGACTTTATCAGCGGCCTGGAAAAGCGCGGCGAACTCAAGCGCATCCAGGTTCCAGTGTCCCCAGTGCTCGAAATGACCGAGGTCTGCGATCGCACGTTGCGCGCCAAGGGCCCGGCGCTGCTTTTCGAAAACCCTACCGGTTATGACATTCCAGTACTCGGCAACCTGTTCGGCACCCCCGAGCGCGTGGCGCTGGGCATGGGCGCGGAAGCGGTCAGCGAGTTGCGCGAAATCGGCAAGCTGTTGGCGTTCCTCAAGGAGCCCGAGCCGCCGAAGGGCCTGAAGGACGCCTGGTCCAAGTTGCCGATCTTCCGCAAGATCATTGCCATGGCGCCGAAAGTCGTCAAAGACGCGGTGTGCCAGGAAGTGGTCATCGAAGGCGACGATGTCGATCTGGCGATGTTGCCGGTACAGACCTGCTGGCCGGGCGATGTAGGCCCGCTGATCACTTGGGGTCTGACCGTCACCAAAGGTCCGAACAAGGATCGCCAGAACCTCGGCATCTACCGTCAGCAAGTGATTGGCCGCAACAAGGTGATCATGCGCTGGTTGAGCCACCGTGGCGGCGCGCTGGATTACCGTGAGTGGTGCGAGAAACACCCCGGCCAGCCGTTCTCTGTCTCTGTGGCCTTGGGCGCTGACCCGGCAACCATTCTTGGCGCCGTGACGCCGGTGCCGGACAGCCTCTCCGAATACGCTTTCGCCGGTCTGTTGCGCGGCAATCGCACCGAACTGGTGAAGTGCCGTGGCAACGACCTGCAAGTGCCGGCCACCGCCGAGATCATCCTCGAAGGCGTGATCCATCCGGGCGAAATGGCCGATGAAGGTCCATACGGCGACCACACCGGCTACTACAACGAAGTCGACAGCTTCCCGGTGTTTACCGTCGAGCGCATCACCCACCGGATCAAACCGATCTACCACAGCACCTACACCGGCCGTCCGCCGGATGAGCCGGCGATTCTCGGCGTGGCGCTGAACGAAGTGTTCGTGCCGATCCTGCAAAAGCAGTTTCCGGAGATCACCGACTTCTACCTGCCGCCCGAAGGCTGTTCGTACCGCATGGCCATCGTGACCATGAAGAAGTCGTATCCTGGGCATGCCAAGCGGGTAATGCTCGGTGTCTGGTCGTTTTTGCGACAGTTCATGTACACCAAGTTCGTTATCGTCACTGACGACGATATCAACGCACGGGACTGGAACGACGTGATCTGGGCCATCACCACGCGCATGGACCCCAAGCGTGACACGGTGATGATCGACAACACGCCGATCGACTACCTGGACTTCGCCTCGCCGGTCTCCGGCCTGGGTTCGAAGATGGGGCTCGATGCCACGCATAAATGGCCGGGCGAAACCACTCGCGAGTGGGGCCGGGTCATCGTCAAGGATGAAGCCGTTACCCAACGGATCGATGCCATCTGGAATCAGTTAGGAATAGATTGATGCGTGTAACTTTGCAGCCCTCCGGAGCAGTGCTAGAGATTCTGCCCGGCGAGCGGATTCTCGATGGCGCGCGGCGCCTGGGCTATGAATGCCCGCAAAGCTGTCGCAACGGCAATTGTCATGTGTGCGGCGCGTTGCTGGTGGAAGGGCGGGTCGAACAAGCCGGCGATGTGCGCGACCATGGCGAGTTCTACACTTGCATAGCAGAGCCGCTGGAAGACTGCATCGTGCTGTGGGATGGCGTGCTCGCGCTGGGAGAGTTGCCGGTGCGCAGCGTGTCGTGTCAGGTCATTGAATGCAGGGACGTCGGCGGCGATACCTGGCGCGTGCGTCTGCGTGCGCCCGCGGGCAAGCCGCCGCGCTATCACGCCGGTCAGTACCTGATGATCGAGCGTGAGAACGGCGAGAAATCCGCCTTCTCCTTGGCCTCTGCACCGCATTCCGGCCGCGATCTGGAAATTCACGTACTGGCGCGCGAAAGCAGTGCGCTGAGCCTGATCGAACAGCTTCAGCGCAACTCGATGGTGCGCATCGAGATGCCATTCGGCGATACCCATCTGGCGGAACTGCCGGACGGTCCATTGGTACTGATTGCTGCCGGAACCGGCATGGGCCAGATCCACAGCCTGATCGAACATTGCCGGGCCACGGGTTTCAAGTATCCGGTGCATCTGTATTGGGGCGTGCGTCGTCCCGAAGACTTTTATGACATCGAGCATTGGGATGAATGGGAAAAACTGCCCAATTTATTCCTGCACAAAGTCGTCAGCGATCAATGTGGCTGGGGCGGGCGCTGCGGTATGTTGCATCAGGCGGTGTGTGAAGATTTCCCTGATCTGAAAGCCCTGCACGTCTACGCCAGCGGCTCTCCGGCCATGGTTTATGGCACGCTGGATGCGTTGGTCGAAGCAGGAATGGATGCCCATCAAATGCGCGCGGATGTTTTCGCTTACGCGCCTCGATCTTGATCCTCGATCTTGATCCTCGATCTTGATCCCCGATTTAAATCGTTATAACTCCCCATATAGCCGATCGGTATTTATAGATTTATATAAATGCCGGTAGGTTATATCTCATTCAGGCAATAAGTTTTAGAGCGCCGCCATGGCACTTAAATTGCCTTAAAACATATGTGCCTTATTGTTACAACGGTGCGTTCTATTAAGTAATTCTTCACTCGCGAGGAGCTGAACGCTATTCGCCATGAGCGCCATTGAATCTGCTTTTTTGAATCTGGCTTACCCTCCGCGGCTCGATCTGGGGCCGCAGCTTACGCACGAACAATTACTCGGCTCAATGCAGGCGACCATGGCACGCCACAAGGGTGGGCCGGTCTGGTTGTTCGCTTATGGTTCGCTGATCTGGCGTCCTGAATGTGCGGCGGTTGAGCGAGTACGCGGTCGCGTGCATGGCTACCATCGCGGCTTGTACCTGTGGTCCCACGAACATCGCGGTACGCCGGAGGTGCCAGGGCTGGTGTTTGGCCTGGATCGTGGCGGCTCATGCAGCGGGTTTGCCTATCGCTTGCCCGAAGAGCAACTCGAAGCTTCGCTTTATGCGCTCTGGCAGCGTGAAATGCCATTCCCGTCCTATCGTCCACATTGGCTCAACTGCCGTCTTGAAGACGGAAGCCAGGTTCAGGCATTGGGATTTGTATTGGAGCGGCACCTGCCCAGCTATGCCGGCAACTTGCCGGATCATGTGCTGAGCCAGGTATTCGAAAGCGCTTGCGGGCGTTACGGCACCACTCGCGAGTATGTCGAGCAGACTGCGCATGCCCTGCGTAGCCACGCCATGCCAGACCGGAATCTGGAGGCGCGGCTCAAGCGCTGCAAATCAAAGGCCGATCAGGCGATCGCTTCGCGGCTTTGACTGGCGACGTTCTTGTGACCCAGAGTGGGTGCAAGGAACGCCATCGCCAGCAGGCAGGCGACGACCAGCAGGATGAAGCCGCCATCCCAACCGAAATAGTCCACCGTGTAGCCCATCAGGGCACTGGCCGCGACTGAACCACCCAGGTAACCAAACAAACCGGTAAAACCGGCAGCCGTACCCGCCGCTTTCTTGGGCACCAGTTCCAGCGCCTGCAGACCCACCAGCATTACCGGGCCATAGATCAGGAAGCCGATCGCGAACAGCGAGATCATGTCGACCATTGGGTTACCCGGCGGATTCAACCAGTAAACGATCGTTGCAACGGTCACCAGTGCCATGAACACCATGCCCGTCAGGCCGCGGTTGCCCCGGAAGATCTTGTCCGACATCCAGCCGCACAGCAGCGTGCCGGGAATGCCTGCCCACTCGTACAGGAAGTAAGCCCAGGACGTTTTGTCGAAGTCGAAGTGCTTGACCTCTTTAAGGTAGGTCGGCGCCCAATCCAGAATGCCGTAGCGCAACAAGTAGACGAAGACGTTGGCCAGCGCGATGAACCAGAGCATTTTGTTGCGCAGCACGTATTTGACGAAGATGTCCTTGGCGCTGAATTCTTCTTCGTGGCTGGCGTCGTAGCCTTCCGGGTAATCGTTCTTGTACTTCTCGATGGGCGGCAAGCCCGTCGATTGCGGGGTGTCACGCATGACAATGAAGGCAAATACGGCGACCAGCAACGCCACCGCTGCCGGAACGTAGAACTTGCTGTGCCAGTCGTTGAACCAGCCCATGCCGAGGATCGCCAACGGGCCGATCAAGCCGCCGCCAACGTTATGCGCGGTGTTCCATACCGAAACCACACCGCCGCGTTCTTTCTGCGACCACCAGTGCACCATGGTTCGCCCGCTCGGTGGCCAACCCATGCCTTGCGCCCAGCCGTTGATGAACAACAGGATGAACATCATGGTCACGCTGGACGTCGCCCACGGTGCGAAACCGAAAACGAACATCACCCCGGCGGACACAATCAGGCCAAAGGGCAGGAAGTAACGAGGGTTGGAGCGGTCGGACACGATGCCCATCAAAAACTTGGAAAGACCGTAGGCGATTGCAATCGCCGACATCGCCACCCCGAGTTGGCCTTTTGTATAGCCTTGGGCGATCAGATCCGGAAATGCCAGGGTGAAGTTCTTGCGCAGCAGGTAGTAACCCGCATACCCAATGAAAATCCCGGCGAAGATCTGCCAGCGAAGGCGTCGGTAGGTGCTGTCTATTTTTTCTTCAGGCAATGGAGCCTGATGTGCGGCAGGACGAAAGAAAGCAAACATTCAAGAGCTCCAGATTTCTTGTTTTGACTGCGGATGCGAATGTTACAGTTTCGTTACCGAAAATAGCACCGGTCTGCATCGGCCAAATAGCTGAAATGTTGGAGATCACATGTTCTTTTATGAACATGTCGCTCAGGTATAAATGAAGGGCGGTATGGGGATGGCGGCACCGGGTCGCAGGGCTGGGACCCGGTTAGGTAAAACAGTTCAGGTAAACAATCAGCGAACCTGAACCACCACTTTCCCGACCGCCTTGCGCTGGCCAAGATCATTGATGGCCTGCGCCGCGTTGCTCAGCGGATACACCTGCGACACCAGTGGTTTCAATTTGCCCTCGGCAAACCAGCCAAACAACTGCTGGAAGTTGGCCGCGTTGTCCTGTGGCTGGCGCTGGGCAAACGAGCCCCAGAACACGCCGACTACCGCTGCGCCTTTGAGCAGTGCCAAGTTCACTGGCAGCTCAGGGATTCGTCCGCTGGCGAAGCCGACTACCAAAAGACGGCCGTTCCAGGCGATGGCGCGGATCGCCTGGTCGAACAGGTCGCCGCCCACCGGATCGTAGATCACGTCGGCGCCCTGGCCGTCGGTCAGGCGTTTAATCTCGTCCTTGAGGCTGGTTTCGCTGTAGTTGATCAACTCATCGGCACCGGCGGCCTTGGCCACCGCGAGTTTTTCCGCGCTGCTGGCGGCGGCGATTACCCGGGCGCCCATGGCTTTGCCGATTTCCACCGCGGCGAGGCCGACGCCACCGGAAGCACCGAGCACCAGCAAGGTTTCGCCGGGTTGCAGGTTGCCCCGTTGCTTGAGAGCGTGCATCGAAGTGCCGTAGGTCATGCTGAATGCGGCGGCGGTGTTGAAGTCCATTGATGACGGGATCGGCAACACGTTGTAGCCCGGCACCGCGACCTGCTCGGCAAAGCTGCCCCAGCCAGTCAGGGCCATGACCCGGTCGCCAATCTTGAGGTGGCTGACCTTTTCGCCCACCGAGCTGACCACGCCAGCTGCTTCGCCACCCGGAGAAAACGGGAAGGGCGGTTTGAACTGGTATTTGCCCTCAATGATCAATGTGTCCGGGAAGTTCACCCCAGCCGCGTGCACATCCAGCAGGATTTCATTCTTCTTCGCGACAGGACTGGCGACGTCTTCCAGCACCAGCGATTCGGCAGGGCCGAAGGCTTTGCACAGCACGGCTTTCATCAGGGCTATTCCTTTGGGAGTGATGGCCGATAAGTGTAGGTGTGTGAGTCATTGGGTCAACGAGCATGCCCGACCCTGATAGTCAGCCATAAGCTTGTGCTTGAGCGGCGGGTCGTTATGCTTGGCCGCAAACCGGATAAGGAGCGAATTGTGAAAGCGTGGATCATGTTGTTGCTGGCCCTGTCTCTGCCTGTGGCAGCGATGGCCGAAGAAGCCAAAGAAGGTGAGGCCCCTAAGGTCAACTACATCACCCTGAGCCCGCCATTCGTGGGCAACTATGGGCTGGACGGCACGCCGAAGCTCAAGGTCTACAAGGCCGATGTGGCGTTGCGGGTGACCGGTGAAGAGGCGACCAAAGCGGTGAAGGCCAATGAGCCATTGATCCGCAATCAGCTGGTGGCGTTGTTTGCACAGCAGACCACTGAAGCCATGAATAATGTCGAAGCCAAGGAAAAGCTGCGTCAGGAAGCCTTGAAGCAGACCCAGCAAGTGATGAACGACGAAACCGGCAAGCCGGTGGTTGAGGATTTGTTGTTCAACAATCTGATAATTCAATAAGTCTTTTGCTGTCCGGGCGGGCCTCATCGCGGGCAAGCCCGCTCCCACAATGATCTCCAGTGAATGCAGCCTTTGCATCCATCCCAGATCCCTGTGGGAGCGGCGGTGCGGCGATCCGACTTGCCCGCGATGACATTCGAAGTAGCGCTGGAGATTTACGGCTTGAGCGCAATCACCCCCGCCCACTGCTCGGCTGTCACTGGCATCACCGACAATCGCGAACCTTTCTGTACCAGTGGCATCTCGGCCAGCGCCGTTTGCTGCTTCAGATACTCCAGCTTCAGCACGCTGGCAAACGTCTCGACATGCGCAACATCAATCGCGCTCCAGGCGTTTTTCTCGGCAGTGGCCTTCGGATCGAAGTAATGACTCTCAGGCTCCAGCGCCGTCGGGTCCGGGTACGCGGCTTCGACAATCTTGCCGATCCCGGCAATCCCTGGCTCAGGGCAGCTGGAATGGTAGAAAAAGAACTCGTCACCCACCGCCATGGCCCGCAGGAAGTTACGCGCCTGGTAGTTGCGAACCCCGTCCCAGCGCGCTCGGCCAAGCTTCTGCAGGTCTTTGATCGAGAGTTCGTCGGGCTCGGATTTCATCAGCCAATAGGCCATGGGTTTGCTCCTTGCGAGGTGAGTGGGCAAGCGGTCGGGCAATTTTATGACAAACCGACAGTCGGTTGACGCCAGCGTTTGCGTGTCGGTTCACGTTGTCGCAAAATGCCGGCCTTCTAAGCTTGACGCTGCTGCACGGCCTACACCTACAACGGAAACCGCTGCTGTCATCGTGTTGATGTGCCTTTGGGGGGCAATCGATGAAACGCAAACCGGATTTACTATGGATTTTGGTAATTTTATTCGGCCTTGGTGTTGTGACCACCGGCTATGCCCAAAGCCTGTGGAACAACAAACCCGATGCTCCTGTCGAGATCGCACAGCAACAGCCGTCGGCCTTCAAGCGCTGAACCTGTCTTTCGACGCCGCTGAAATCAGTGGCGTCTAGTCCGCGAAATACCACGCGTTGTCCGTGACCGTTCCCTGCAGCGGCACATCCCAGCTCGCCTGAGCCAATCGTTGAACCTTCTGACATTCATGGGCCAGGCCCAGCAGCGTCGGCTTGCGCCAGTTTTTGCGGCGCGCCAGGTACGCCAGGCTCCGGTCGTAGAAACCACCGCCCATTCCCAGGCGTCCGCCGACATCGTCAAACCCCACCAGCGGCAACAACACCAGATCCAGCGCCCAGACCTTGCGTTGTCGGGCGATGTTGTGTCGAGGTTCGGGGATGCGAAAACGGTTAGGTTTGAGCTTTTCGCCGGAACGAATCCGCTGGAACACCATTTTGGTTCGCGGCCAGGCACTGAGCACCGGCAGATAAGTCGCCTTGCCCCGACGTTGTGCGGCACGCATCAGCAGACTCGGATCGATTTCACCGTCCATGGGCAGGTACAGGGAGATGTGTTTTGCGCGGCGGAACAGCGGATGCTGGGCCAATTGTTTATACAGCCCGCGAGCGGCCTCGCGCTGCTGACTGGGGGTCAGTGCGCGACGGGCCTTGCGCAGCATGCGTCGAAGTTGCGGGCGGGGCAGCAGCGCAGGTTCGGTCATGGATTCAGGCTTCGAAGTGCGAGTACGTAAAGCGTACCCGTAAAAAAGCCGATGCCGGTATTTAAACCGGCATCGGACTGGAATCAGGCTCCCCGGATGAACCGCTGTCGACTTAGCCCTTGAACCCGAAAGTTCAAGGTGGAAGATGCAGTAGGCTTTAAGGCTTTCCGTCTAGCGGACATGCACACCAGCCCAACGTGCAACCTCCAGGGTAGTGCGAATCGGCTCAGGGACGTCGTCAACTGGCAAGCACCCCAGGGAGTGATGCGAGTATACCCCAAGCGGTCGCGCGAATCAGCCCTTGGTGACATCCGGATCGGTCGACAACACCAGATCGACGCGGTCCAGCAGATCGCGAACCTGCTCACGGGTCGAACCGCTGGCCTGCACATCCGGGCGTTCTTCCTTGTGCAGGAGATCGTGCGTGATGTTCAGCGCGGCCATCACGGCGATGCGGTCGGCGCCGATGACTTTGCCGCTGCTGCGGATTTCGCGCATCTTGCCGTCCAGGTAACGGGCAGCGCTCACCAGGTTGCTGCGCTCTTCCTGGGGGCAGATGATCGAATATTCTTTGTCGAGGATCTGCACGGTAACGCTATTGCTTGAACTCATGAGTCTTGCTCCAGGGCCTTGAGGCGCGAAATCATCGATTCGACCTTACGCCGGGCGATTTCATTTTTTTCAATGAGATGCGCGCGTTCCTCGCGCCAGCTCTTTTCCTGAGCTAATAGGAGTCCATTCTGACTCTTTAGTTGCTCGACTCGAGTAATTAGCAGTTCGAGTCTGGCCATCAGCGCTTGCAGGTCGGTGTCTTCCATTGTGTCCACTGAGTTTGTGTCTGATGGATGGCAGGCCCTGTACGAAACTGCCTGCGCGTCGATCATGCTGCGTTAAAAACAGGCTCGCCTGATCGGCGCTCGGCGAGTTTCGTACAGACCCTGGCTGGCGGACAGCCTTTAATAGTCTTGGCGAGTCTGTCGATGTAGGATACAAGGCCTTCATTCTAGACATAGCGCCGTCTGGCGCCTAGCTGCCCATGCCCATTCAGAATTCTCCGTACCAAGCCTTTGCCACCCTGCTGAGCACCAGCGGCCATCCCGTCTCGCCTGCCGAACTGCACGGACTGTTGCTCGGCCGCAGTTGCGCCGGTGCCGGCTTCGAAGCCGACAGCTGGTTGGCCGACGCCGCCGAGCTGCTCGAAGGCGAACCACAAGACAACGTTCGCAACGCCTTGATCGGCCTGCAAGAGATGGTCAAGGGCGAGCTTACCAGCGACGACATGACCGTTGTTCTGCTGCTGCCGACCGACGACGCGCCGCTTACCGAGCGTGCGGCTGCACTGGGCCAGTGGTGCCAGGGCTTCCTTACCGGCTTCGGTCTGACCCGCCGTGAATATGCCTTGAGCACTGAAGCCACCGAAGTGCTGCAGGATCTGGCCGCTATCGCCCAGGTGCAAGACGCGCTGGAAGAGTCCGACGACGGCGAAAGCGATTACATGGAAGTGATGGAGTACCTGCGCGTCGCTCCGTTGCTGCTATTCACCGAAACCAAGAAAACCGACGAAGCGGCTGCCAAACCGTCGTTGCATTAATCGCGTGCCAGGGAAAGCCATCTGCCCATGATTCATATCCCGAAATCGGAATACAGCCGTCGCCGCAAGGCGCTGATGGCGCAGATGGAACCCAACAGCATCGCGATCCTGCCCGCCGCCGCGGTGGCCATCCGCAACCGCGATGTCGAGCACGTCTACCGTCAAGACAGCGATTTCCAGTACCTCAGCGGTTTCCCCGAGCCTCAAGCCGTCATCGTCTTGATGCCTGGCCGTGAGCACGGCGAATACGTGCTGTTTTGCCGGGAGCGTAATGCCGAACGTGAATTGTGGGACGGCCTGCGCGCCGGCCAGGAAGGCGCGATCCGCGACTTTGGCGCCGACGACGCGTTCCCGATCACCGACATCGACGACATCCTGCCGGGCCTGATCGAAGGCCGCGACCGGGTGTACTCGGCCATGGGCAGCAACCCGGAATTCGATCGGCACCTGATGGACTGGATCAACGTGATCCGCTCTAAGGCGCACCTCGGCGCCCAGCCGCCGAACGAATTCGTTGCCCTGGATCATCTGCTTCACGACATGCGCCTGTATAAATCGGCGGCAGAAGTGAAGGTGATGCGCGAAGCCGCACGGATTTCCGCCCAGGCCCATATTCGTGCGATGCAGGCCAGCCGTGCCGGTTTGCATGAGTTCAGCCTCGAAGCCGAGCTCGATTACGAGTTCCGCAAGGGCGGGGCGAAGATGCCGGCTTACGGGTCGATCGTCGCGGCGGGGCGCAACAGCTGCATCCTGCATTACCAGCAGAATGATGCGGTGCTCAAGGACGGCGATCTGGTGCTGATCGACGCCGGTTGCGAGATCGACTGCTACGCCAGCGATATCACCCGCACCTGGCCGGTCAACGGCAAGTATTCACCGGAGCAGAAGGCGATTTACGAGTTGGTGCTGGCTTCCCAGGAAGCAGCGTTTGCCGAAATTGCGCCGAACAAGCACTGGAATCAGGCGCACGAAGCCACGGTCCGGGTGATTACCACCGGTCTGGTGAAGTTGGGCCTGTTGCAGGGTGACGTCGACGAGTTGATCGCCAGCGAAGCCTATAAAGCGTTTTACATGCACCGCGCCGGCCACTGGCTGGGCATGGATGTGCACGACGTCGGCGAATACAAGGTCGGCGGCGAATGGCGCGTGCTGGAAGTCGGCATGGCGCTGACGGTCGAACCGGGCATTTACATTGCTCCAGACAACCAGAACGTAGCGAAGAAATGGCGCGGCATTGGCGTACGCATCGAGGACGACGTGGTGGTCACCAAAACCGGTTGTGAAATCCTGACTAACGGCGTGCCGAAAACGGTCGCCGAAATCGAGGCATTGATGGCCGCAGCACGGACACAAGCGGCATGAGTCGAGTCAATCTGGCAATCATCGGTGGTGGCCTGGTCGGCGCCAGTCTGGCGTTGGCGTTGCAGGCCGGGGCCAAGGCCCGTGGCTGGAAGATCGTGCTGATCGAACCGTTTGCCCCCGGCGATACCTATCAACCGAGTTATGACGCCCGCTCTTCGGCGCTGTCCTTCGGTGCGCGGCAAATTTATCAACGGTTGGGCGTGTGGCAGGAAATCTCTCGCCGCGCCGAGCCGATCAAGCAGATTCATGTCTCCGACCGTGGACGTTTCTCCACCGCGCGGCTGTCGGCGATGGAAGAGGGCGTTCCGGCGCTGGGTTATGTGGTGGAAAACGCCTGGCTTGGCCAATGCCTCTGGCAAGGTCTGGACAAGGACGTGATCAGTTGGCGTTGCCCGGCGGAAGTCATCCGCATGGAACCGTTGACCGACGGCTATCGCCTGACCCTTAACGATGAAACCACCCTGGAATGCGACCTTGCGGTGCTCGCCGATGGCGGCCGTTCCGGTTTGCGTGAGCAACTGGGGATCGGCATCAAGAAACGCCCGTACAACCAGAGCGCGCTGATCGCCAACATCACCCCAAGTGAAGCGCACAACGGCATGGCCTTCGAGCGTTTCACCGACGATGGTCCGATGGCCTTGCTGCCGTTGCCGGACAATCGTTGCGCCTTGGTCTGGACCCGTCTGGGTATGGACGCGCAACGGCTGGCAGCCCTGGATGACCGCAGCTTTCTTGCCGAGTTGCAGGGCATCTTCGGTTATCGCCTCGGCACGCTGAAACAGGTGGGCGCGCGGCATTTGTATCCGCTGTCGCTGATCGAAGCCGAGGAACAAGTCCGCCCGCATCTGGCGATTCTTGGCAACGCCGCCCACAGCCTGCATCCGATTGCCGGGCAGGGTTTCAACCTGTCGTTGCGTGACGCCCAGGCGCTGGCCGACAGTTTGTTGGGCAGCGAGACATCGCCCGGCGACTTCGCCACCTTGCAGGCCTATCGCGAGCGTCAGCGTCTGGACCAGAGCCTGACCGTGGGTTTCTCCGATCAGGTCACCCGCTTGTTCGGCAGCACGCAGCCGCTGGTTTCCCTGGGCCGCAACATTGGGCTGCTCGGCCTCGATCTGCTGCCGCCGGCCAAGCGCTGGTTCGCCCGGCAGGCCATGGGCTTGGGTACGCGTCCCGATGATTAAGCGAAAACCGGGCAGGGTGCACCTGCAAGTCGATATTCATGACGGCGCGAGCACTTGGGTGACGCGGGTCGAGAAAAACCTTTATGGGCGGCTCAAGCCGCAAGCGAGACAGGCTTAAAGCATGGAAATGCGCGCAGATCTGCTGATTGTCGGGGCCGGAATGGTCGGCAGTGCCCTGGCGCTGGCGTTACAAAACAGTGGGCTCGAAGTCCTGCTGCTGGACGGTAGCCCCCTGAGCGTCAAACCCTTCGATGGGCAGGCGCCGTTCGAACCGCGGGTGAGCGCCTTGTCGGCGGCCAGCCAGCGAATACTCGAACGTCTCGGCGTCTGGGATGGCATCGCCAGCCGGCGCAGTAGTCCGTACACCGACATGCACGTCTGGGACGGCAGCGGCACCGGGCAGATCCATTTCTCGGCGACCAGTGTGCATGCCGAAGTGCTCGGGCATATCGTCGAGAACCGCGTGGTTCAGGACGCTCTGCTCGATCGACTGCACGACTGCGATCTCGGGATGCTGGCCAATGCGCGTCTGGAGCAGATGCGCCGCTCCGGTGACGACTGGCTGCTGACCCTGGCCGATGGCCGCACCTTGCGCGCGCCTTTGGTGATTGCGGCGGATGGCGCCAACTCGGCTGTTCGACGCCTGACCGGTGTTGCAACCCGTGAGTGGGATTACATGCACCACGCAATCGTCACCAGTGTGCGCAGCGCAAAACCTCATCAAATGACCGCGTGGCAGCGCTTTACCGACAATGGCCCGCTGGCGTTTCTGCCGCTGGAACGGGACGGTCAACAGGATTGGTGCTCGATCGTCTGGTCGACCACGCCGACCGAAGCCGAACGCCTGATGGCGCTGGACGACGAAGGCTTCTGCAAGGAGCTGGAACGGGCCTTCGAGGGTTGCCTCGGCACAGCGCTCAGCGTCGACCCGCGTTTGTGCGTGCCGCTGCGTCAGCGTCATGCCAAGCGTTACGTGGCTGAAGGCCTGGCGCTGATCGGCGACGCGGCCCACACCATCCATCCGCTGGCCGGGCAGGGCGTGAACCTCGGTTTCCTCGATGCCGCGGTGCTGGCCGAAGTGCTGCTGCAAGCGGCCGCGCGTGGCGAGCGGTTGGCGGACGTGAAAGTGCTCAGTCGCTACGAGCGTCGGCGCATGCCCCACAACCTGACGTTGATGGCGGCGATGGAAGGGTTCGAACGACTGTTCCAGGCCGATCCGTTGCCGGTGCGCTGGTTGCGTAATACCGGGTTGAAGATGGTCGATCAGATGCCCGAGGCCAAGGCGTTGTTCGTGCGTGAAGCGCTTGGGTTGATTGGGGATCTGCCGGCGTTGGCCAAGGCTTGAAATTTTCGCTGTGGTAGCTGGCCCCATCGCGGGCAAGCCCGCTCCCACAGGTATTCAGGTGTTAATGCATTATGTGTGAGCGCTGAAGCTCCTGTGGGAGCGGGCTTGCCCGCGATGGCGGCAGACCAGCCACCTCATATCCCAAGTTGTGCAACATCCGGTAACTCCTCCACTCACTGTTCGATTGAGAAGCGAAATGTGAGTCCTTATCATTTGGCCTCACTTCCCCACTCGAGAGACCGCTTCCATGTTGGCACCCAAGCGTCTACTGACCGCACTGGCCTTGACCCTGATTGGCAGCACCGCTGCCCAGGCCGCCGACGAGGTGGTGGTTTACTCCTCGCGTATCGATGAGCTGATCAAACCGGTCTTCGATGCCTACACCCAGAAAACCGGCGTGCAGGTGAAATTCATCACCGATAAGGAAGCGCCGCTGATGCAGCGGATCAAGGCCGAGGGCGAAAACGCCACTGCCGACCTGCTGCTGACCGTCGACGCCGGCAACCTCTGGCAGGCCGAGCAGATGGGCATCCTCCAGCCGTTCACTTCCAAGGTGATCGACGCCAACATCCCACTGCAATACCGCGCTTCCTCCCATGCCTGGACCGGCCTGAGCCTGCGGGCGCGGACCATCGCCTACTCCACCGACCGGGTGAAACCCGGTGAGCTGAGCACCTACGAGGCGTTGGCCGACAAACAGTGGGAAGGCCGCCTGTGCCTGCGCACGGCGAAGAAGGTCTACAACCAGTCCCTGACCGCCACCATGATCGAAGTCCATGGCGCCGAAAAAACCGAGAAGATCCTCAAGGGCTGGGTTAATAACCTGTCCACCGACGTGTTCTCCGACGACATTGCCGTGCTGGAGGCGATCAACGCCGGCCAGTGCGACGTCGGCATCGTCAATACTTACTACTACGGTCGTTTGCACAAACAGAAGCCAGACCTGCCGGTGAAGCTGTTTTGGCCGAATCAGGGCGACCGTGGCGTACACGTCAACCTGTCGGGCATCGGCCTGACCAAACACGCGCCGCACCCGCAAGCTGCCAAGGCGCTGGTGGAGTGGATGACCACGCCTGAAGCGCAGAAGATTTTCGCTGACGTGAACCAGGAATTCCCGGCCAACCCTGCCGTTCAGCCTTCAGCTGAAGTCGCGAGCTGGGGCAAGTTTGTGGCTGATACCTTGCCGGTGGAAATCGCCGGCAAGCGTCAGGCTGAAGCGATCCGGATGATGGATCGGGCTGGCTGGAACTGAGTCTGTCGATATACTGCGCCACACAATGAAGTCGGCGGCGTCCCTGCCGGCCTGATCATTCCCACGCTCTGCGTGGGAATGCATCCACCGACGCTCCGCGTCGAGGCGTGACGCAGAGCGTCACAAGATGTGTGCCCACGCAGAGCGTGGGCACAATCATTTAAACGAGAGCTTTCCTTGGCCCACCCCGCCCAACGCCGCTGGTATCCCCTGGTCTTCGCCATTGCTGCGCTGGTCCTGCTGCCCCTGAGTGTCCTGCTTCTTTCCTGGCAAACCATCGATCAGCAGATCTGGTCCCACCTGTGGGAAACCCAGATGCCACGACTGCTGGGCAATACCCTCACGCTGGTCCTTGGTGTCGGTTTCGGCGTAACGCTGCTGGGCGTCAGCCTGGCCTGGCTCACCAGCCTCTGCGAATTCCCCGGGCGGCGTTGGCTGGACTGGGCGCTGATGCTGCCCTTTGCGATTCCTGCGTACGTGCTGGCATTTGTCTTCGTCGGTCTGCTGGATTTCGCCGGCCCCGTGCAAACCTTGCTGCGCGAATGGTTCGGCAGCGGTTTGAGGCTGCCGCGAGTGCGTTCCACCGGCGGTGTGATTCTGGTGCTGGTACTGGTTTTCTATCCGTATGTTTACCTGTTGGCGCGTACCGCATTCCTGGCTCAGGGCAAAGGCTTGATGGAAGCAGCGCGAGTCCTTGGGCAATCTCCATGGCAGGCGTTCTGGCGCGTGGCGTTGCCGATGGCACGTCCGGCCATCGGCGCGGGAGTGGCGTTGGCGCTGATGGAAACCCTGGCGGATTTCGGTGCGGTGTCGGTGTTCAACTTCGATACGTTCACCACCGCTATCTACAAAACCTGGTACGGCTTTTTCAGTCTTTCCACCGCGGCGCAACTGGCCAGTCTGTTGCTGTTGGTGGTGATGGTGGTGCTGTATGGCGAGCGCCGTGCCCGCGGGGCCAACCGGGCGAGCAACGAACGGCCACGGGTCAAGGCGTTGTATCACCTGCGCGGGGTCAAGGCGCTGGCGGCCATGAGCTGGTGTGGTCTGGTCTTCGCCTGCGCCTTCGTCATTCCCGTGCTGCAACTGGTGGTGTGGTTCTGGCAACGTGGACGTTTCGATCTGGATGAGCGTTATACCGGATTGATCATCCATACCTTGTACCTGGGTGGCATGGCGGCGTTGATCACCGTCGGTGTTGCTTTGGTGCTGGCCTTTGCCCGTCGATTGGCGCCGACCCGGGCGATCCGTTCTGGCATCAGTCTGGCGAACCTTGGCTACGCTTTGCCGGGCTCGGTGCTGGCGGTGTCGATCATGCTGGCGTTCAGTTACCTGGATCGCGAAGTGGTGATCCCGCTGTCGGGGTGGCTGGGCGGCGCGGGCAAACCGCTACTGCTGGGCAGTCTGTCGGCGTTGTTGCTGGCCTATCTGGTGCGATTCATCGCTGTGGCCTATGGACCGCTTGAAAGCAGCCTGGCGCGAATACGGCCCTCTTTGCCCGAAGCTGCACGTAGCCTTGGCGTCAGTGGGCCACGACTGTTTTTCAAAGTGTATCTGCCGCTCCTGCTGCCGGGCACGTTGAGCGCGGCGTTGCTGGTATTCGTCGACGTGCTCAAGGAAATGCCCGCGACCCTGCTGATGCGCCCGTTTGGCTGGGACACACTGGCGGTGCGGATCTTTGAAATGACCAGCGAAGGCGAGTGGGCGAGGGCCTCATTGCCGGCACTGACGCTGGTGTTGGTCGGGTTGTTACCGGTTATCGGATTGATCCGACGTTCGGCGCATCGAAACACGTAGGCGCCCTGTCTCGCGAATCCGTCCCGAGTTTGACGAGTGACTGTTATTGCCAGGCAAGGCGCCGTGACGAGTCATAGCTCGCTATGGCGAGGAACGGCAACGCAGCATGGCAATAACAGGCGCCGTCAAAACGGGACAGTGATTCGTGAGACAGGGCGCTGTGCCAGTCCTACACCTTGCGGCTACAATGCGCGGCATTCGGTGCGGTCCGTCTTTCAGACCGGGTCGCTGAAACGGCTGAAAGCCTTTTATTTCAAGGCATTCACCCCGTGCAGCGCCTGTCCGCATCTTCGCCACGCCCGGAAGGAGAAACCCATGGGACAGCGTACGCCTCTGTATGACCTTCATCTCGCCCTCGGCGCGAAGATGGTCGATTTTGGCGGTTGGGATATGCCTTTGCATTACGGCTCGCAGGTCGAGGAACACCATCAGGTGCGCCGCGATTGCGGGGTTTTCGATGTATCCCACATGACCGTGATCGATGTTGACGGCCCCCAGGCCAAGGCCTGGCTTCAGTATTTACTGGCCAATGACGTCGAACGTCTGCACAGCCCCGGCCGTGCCATGTACAGCGCCATGCTCAACGAGCACGGTGGCATCGTCGACGACATGATCGTCTACCGTCTCGAGGACGGTTATCGCCTGGTGGTCAACGCCTCCACCCGCAATCAGGATCTGGCCTGGATGCAAGCTCATCTCGGCGACTTCGAGGTGCAGCTCAACGAGCGCTCCGAGTTGGCGATGCTGGCCATTCAAGGGCCCCACGCCCGGCACAAGATTGCCGAACTGGTGACTCAGTCCCGTGGCACGCTGATTCAGCAGCTCAAATATTTCGAAGGTCAGACCGACGGTGACTGGTTCATCGCGCGCACCGGTTACACCGGTGAGGATGGTCTGGAAATCGTGCTGCCGGCCGATCAGGCGCCGGGGTTCTTCAATGATCTAGTGGGTGCGGGCATTTCCCCGATCGGCCTCGGCGCGCGCGATACCTTGCGGGTCGAAGCCGGCATGAATCTCTACGGTCAGGATATTCATCAAGACGTTTCGCCATTGGCTTCCAACATGGCCTGGAGCATTGCCTGGGAACCGGCCACGCGCCAGTTCATCGGCCGCACTGCCCTGGAAGCCGAACTGGCTGCCGGCGTGCAGCACAAACTGGTCGGTCTGGTCCTTGAAGAACGGGGAGTTTTGCGTGCGCATCAGGTGGTTCGCATCGCCGATGTTGGCGAAGGGGAGATCACCAGTGGTAGTTTCTCTCCTACGCTTAGCAAGTCGATAGCACTGGCGCGCGTGCCGGTGGCCACCGCCGACCGCGCTGAAGTGGAAATCCGTGGCAAGTGGTACCCGGTTCGAGTGGTCAAACCGACCTTCGTACGCCACGGCAAAACCTTGATCTAACTTTTTTTGGCGGGCAATGACCGCTGACATTTTTCTTGAGGACACAGAACATGAGCGAAATCCCTGTCGACCTGCGTTTTGCCGAAAGTCACGAATGGGCCCGTCTAGACCATGATGGCGGCGTGAAAGTGGGTATTTCAGACCATGCTCAGGAAGCCTTGGGTGACGTGGTGTTCGTTGAACTGCCGGAAATCGGCAAAGTGTTCGCTGCCGGTGAGGCTGCGGGTGTAGTCGAGTCGGTCAAGGCCGCCTCCGATATCTACTCGCCAGTCTCCGGTACCGTCATTGCCGTTAACGAAGAATTGGCCAACAACCCGGAACTGGTCAACAGCGCGCCTTATGACAGCTGGTTCTTCAAGCTCGAGCCAAGCGATACCTCTGAGCTGGACAAGCTGCTCGACCCGTTGGCCTACAAGGCTGCTATTGGCGAGTAAGCCTTCAGCGTTACCCCAAAAGCCCCGATTTTTCGGGGCTTTTTTGTCTCTGCTAACTTGATGCGCTGGAGATTGATGTGGGAGCGGGCTTGCTCGCGAAAGCGATTAATCATTCAACGTATATGTCGACTGACCCACCGTTTTCGCGAGCAGGCTCGCTCCCACAGGGTATGTGTCAACCTTTCCCACAGGTTCGCTGCTGGCAGCGACTGCTATGCTGGTTTGACCGCATTGCATCGACGCCGAGCGCCAGTCAAGAGAGAGCCCGTCATGTCCCAGTTGCCGTCCTTGAGCCAGTTACGCGACCCCAATACCTTCCTGCGCCGCCACTTGGGCCCTGATGCCGCCGAGCAGCAAGCGATGCTCGACAGTCTTGGTCTTGGCAGCCGGGTCGAACTGATCGAGCAGACGGTGCCGCCGGGAATCCGCCTCAACCGGCCACTGGACTTGCCGCCGGCCCTCGACGAGGAAGCCGCACTGGCCAAGTTGCGGGGCTATGCCGAGCAGAACCAGGTCTGGACCAGCCTGATCGGCATGGGGTACCACGGCACCCTCACGCCGGCCGTCATCCTGCGCAATGTGTTGGAAAATCCCGGTTGGTACACTGCCTATACGCCCTATCAACCAGAGATCGCCCAAGGCCGGCTCGAAGCGTTGCTGAATTTCCAGCAGCTAACCATCGACCTGACCGGCCTGGAACTGGCCAACGCCTCACTGCTGGATGAAGCCACGGCGGCAGCCGAGGCCATGGCTCTGGCCAAGCGTGTGGCCAAATCCAGAAGTAACCTGTTTTTCGTCGATGAGAATTGCCACGCGCAGACCATTTCCGTGGTGCGGACCCGGGCCGAAGGGTTCGGTTTCGAGCTGATCGTCGACGCTGTGGATAACTTGAAACAGCACCAGGTGTTCGGCGCGCTGCTGCAATATCCCGACACTCACGGTGAAGTGCGCGATCTGCGTCCATTGATCGATCATCTGCATGCCCAACAAGCTTTGGCTTGTGTGGCGACCGACCTGCTAAGCCTGCTGTTGCTGACCCCTCCGGGGGAGTTGGGCGCTGATGTGGTGTTCGGTTCATCCCAGCGATTCGGCGTGCCCATGGGTTACGGCGGCCCGCACGCGGCTTTTTTTGCCAGTCGCGACGAATACAAGCGGGCGATTCCCGGCCGGATCATTGGCGTGTCGAAAGATGCTCGCGGCAACGTCGCCCTGCGCATGGCCCTGCAAACCCGCGAGCAACATATCCGCCGGGAGAAAGCCAACTCCAACATCTGCACCGCTCAGGTGTTGCTGGCCAATATCGCCAGTTTCTACGCGGTCTACCATGGCCCGGAAGGGCTCAAACGGATTGCCCAGCGCGTCCATCGGCTGACCTGCATCCTCGCTGCCGGCCTGGAGCGCCATGGCATCACCCGTCTCAACCAGCATTTCTTCGACACCCTGACCCTGGAGGTCGGTGGCACTCAGACTGCGATCATCGAAAGTGCCCAGGCGGCGCAGATCAACTTGCGCATTCTTGGCCGTGGACAGCTCGGCCTGAGCCTCGACGAAACCTGTGACGAAACCACCGTGGCGAAGCTGTTCGATGTGTTTCTCGGCGCCGATCATGGGCTCAACATCGACGAATTGGACGCTGAAACGCTGGCATCCGGCATTCCTGCCGGGTTGCAGCGCAGTACACCGTATCTGCGTCATCCGGTGTTCAACGCTCATCACAGCGAAACCGAAATGCTGCGTTATCTCAAGCAGCTGGAAAACAAAGACCTGGCGCTCAACCAATCGATGATTCCGCTGGGCTCCTGCACCATGAAGCTCAACGCCACCAGCGAGATGATCCCCATCACTTGGCCGCAGTTCGCCAACCTGCATCCGTTCGTGCCGAAAGAGCAGGTGGTGGGTTATTCCTTGATGATCGAGGAACTGGAGCGCTGGCTCTGCGCGATCACCGGTTTCGATGCGATCTGCATGCAACCCAACTCGGGCGCTCAGGGTGAGTACGCCGGGTTGTTGGCGATTCGCAAATATCACGAGAGCCGCCATCAGGGCGCGCGGGATATCTGCCTGATCCCGTCCTCGGCCCATGGCACCAATCCGGCCTCGGCGCAGATGGCCGGGATGAGGGTGGTGATCGTCGAGTGCGACGAGGGGGGTAATGTCGATCTGAATGATCTGAAGGAAAAAGCCACAGAGGCGGGAGACAAACTCGCCTGCCTGATGGCGACTTATCCTTCGACCCATGGGGTCTACGAGGAGGGCATCAGCGAGATCTGTGAAGTTATTCACAGCCATGGCGGTCAGGTGTACATGGATGGCGCCAACCTTAATGCGCAGGTTGGACTGGCACGGCCGGCCGACATCGGTGCCGACGTGTCGCACATGAACTTGCACAAAACCTTCTGCATTCCCCACGGCGGTGGCGGACCGGGGATGGGCCCGATTGGCGTTCGGGCGCACCTTGCACCGTTCGTTGCCAATCACCCGGTAGTGCCAATCGATGGCCCGCTGCCGGAGAACGGCGCGGTGAGCGCGGCACCTTGGGGCAGCGCAAGCATTCTGCCCATCAGCTGGATGTACATCGCCATGATGGGGCCGCAACTGGCGGATGCGAGCGAGGTGGCGATTCTCGCCGCGAATTATTTGGCACAGCATTTGGCTGGCGCATTTCCAGTGCTCTACACCGGGCGCAACGAGCGAGTGGCCCACGAATGCATTCTCGACTTGCGACCGCTCAAGGCGCAGACCGGGATCAGTGAAGAAGACGTTGCCAAACGCCTGATGGATTACGGCTTCCATGCGCCGACTATGTCATTCCCGGTGCCGGGGACCTTGATGGTCGAACCGACCGAGAGTGAATCGAAGGCGGAGCTGGACCGTTTTATCGGCGCGATGCTGAGTATCCGCGCGGAAATCACCGAGGTGCAGAACGGCAACTGGCCGGCGGAGGACAACCCGCTGAAACGCTCACCGCATACCTTGGCCGACATCACCGGGGTTTGGGAGCGCCCGTACAGCATTGAGCGGGCGGTGACGCCGGATGCTCACACCAAGGCCCATAAGTATTGGCCGGTGGTGAACCGTGTGGACAATGTCTACGGGGATCGCAACCTGTTTTGCGCGTGTGTGCCGGTGGATGAATACCGCTGACAGGGGGAGGCTGATCGTTCCCACGCTCTGCGTGGGAATGCATCCCGGGACGCTCCGCGTCCCAAGAGCGGACGCAGAGCGTCCATGGCGGCGCTACCACGCGGAGCGTGGGAGCGATCATCGACAATTAGGGGGCAAAAAAATGCCGCTCATGAGAGCGGCATTTTGTTCAGCAACGAACTTTATTTCGAGGCGATGGCATTCTTCGCCAGGATGGCGTTCGCCAGTTCCATGTCCGTGGCTTGCAGGCCAGGGTTGTCGGCGCGGACTTTCTGTATCGCGGCTTCCAGGTAAGGGCCGCGAATTACGCCATCACTGGCGACAAAGCTGCCGGCGTCGTCCTGGGCGGCGACGACCAGCTTGTGATCCCTGGAGGTCAGGTAGGACGTACCGGTGGTGGCACCGGACGTAAGGACGTTACGCAAAAAGCTGTCATCAGCCATCGCCGAACCGACTTGAAGGGACAACACGGCGAAGGTAGCGACAGCAAGTTTGAGACGCATAAAAGGTGACTCCACTGGGTTTTAACTGCGGCCTTTGATTGCCGATAACCCAATCGAGTTCCGTGACGTTAGTCGGCTCGCTCCACCAGTAAAATCGCCCCTTGTTGCCCGACCACCCGAACACGGCTGCCGGATGCGGAGTCAGGTCCTCGGGCCATCCACACGCCATCGGCGACCTTGATCTTGCCGCGGCCGTCGACAATCGCTTCGCTGACCACAAACACCTTGCCGATCAGCTCTTGTCCTCGCAGGTTCAGATTCGGCTGGTCGCTGGCCCGCACCACACTGCGTTGACGTCTCCACCAGTACAGCGCGGTGAGGATTGAAAAGACCGCAAACAGCAGCACCTGCAATTCCCAGGGCAAGCCCGGTATCACGAAGGTCAGCACGCCGACAGCGGCGGCTGCCATGCCGATCCACAACAGATAACCACCGGCCCCGAATACCTCGAGGATCAACAACAGCGTGCCCAGGGCCAACCAGCTCCAGAACGAAAACAGCTCCATGGGCACCGACCTCAGCCTTTCTTGCCGTCGAACGTGGCCTTGACGATTTCGCCAATGCCGCCGACTGCGCCGATCATCGAACTGGCCTCGAGCGGCATCAGGATCACTTTGCTGTTGTTGGCCGAGGCCAGTTTGCCTAAGGCATCGATGTACTTCTGCGCAACGAAGTAATTGACCGCCTGCACGTTACCGCCGGCGATGGCTTCGGACACGACTTTGGTGGCTTGGGCTTCGGCCTCGGCCTGACGCTCCCGGGCCTCAGCTTCGAGGAACGCCGCCTGACGGCTACCCTCGGCTTCCAGGATTTGCGCCTGCTTCTTGCCTTCTGCGGTGAGGATCGCCGAGGCGCGCAAACCTTCGGCTTCAAGAATCTGTGCGCGTTTGATCCGCTCGGCTTTCATCTGGCCGGACATGGCGGCCATCAGGTCGGCGGGAGGGCTGATGTCCTTGATTTCGATCCGGGTGATCTTGATGCCCCACGGTGCGGTAGCCTCATCAACGGTGCGCAGCAGTTTTTCGTTGATGTTGTCGCGCTGGCTGAGCATCGCGTCCAGCTCCATGGAGCCAAGCACGGTACGGATATTGGTTTGCAGCAGATTGCGGATCGCGTGTTCGAGGTTGTTCACCTCGTAGGCGGCCTGGGCGGTGTTGACCACCTGGAAGAAGCACACGGCGTCGATTTGCACGGTGGCGTTGTCGGCGGTGATGACTTCCTGGGGCGGGATGTCCAGCACGCTTTCCATCACGTTGATCTTGCGGCCGATGCGGTCCATCACCGGAATGATGATGTTCAAGCCTGGTTTGAGGGTGTTGGTGTAACGGCCGAAACGTTCGACCGTCCATTCAAAGCCCTGGGGCACCACCTTGAAACCCATGAAAAGAATGGCCACGGTCAGCGCGACGAAAAGACTCAGTGCAATACCCATAACGATCCCTGTCCATCTGGTGGAGTTGCGATGGCCAGAGTGTAGGGCAAAAGGCCTGCAACGTTGTGTTCGACGTGAGGCTTTAGATGTCTGAACGCGTGCTACCGGGACTATTGCCTACTTCTGCTCACTTTGCGGCGTCACTCGCAACACCTCTTCGATGGTGGTCAAACCCGCCGCCACTTTCTGCGCCCCCGACAGCCGCAAGCTGCGCATGCCTTCCTTGAAGGCCTGACGGCGGACCGCCAGCAAATCGGTGTCGGGATTGATCAGCGCTTTAATGCCGTCAGTCAGCTGCATGATTTCGTACACCCCGGCGCGGCCGCGATAGCCGGTTTCGCGGCATTCCAGGCAACCGATAGCGCGTTGTGCGTTACTTGGCAGTGGCGCTTGCCAAGGTCGGGTCAGGGTATGCCAGTCGTCCTCGCCCAAAGTTAATGGCGCCTTGCAATGCGGGCAAAGGGTCCGGACCAGACGCTGAGCCATAACCCCTAGCACCGTGGCCTTGATCAGGTAATGCGGCACGCCGAGCTCCAGCAGGCGGCTGATGGCGCTCGGGGCGTCGTTGGTGTGCAACGTCGACAACACCAAGTGACCGGTGAGTGCGGCCTGAATCGCCATTTCGGCGGTTTCGAGGTCGCGGATCTCGCCGATCATGATGATGTCCGGGTCTTGCCGCATCAGTGCGCGCACACCGGCGGCAAAGGTCAGGTCGATGTTGTGCTGGACCTGCATCTGATTGAACGCCGGCTCGACCATTTCGATCGGGTCTTCAATGGTGCAGAGGTTGACCTCCGGCGTCGCCAGTTTCTTCAAGGTGGTGTACAGCGTGGTGGTCTTGCCTGAACCGGTCGGCCCGGTCACCAGAATGATGCCATTGGGCTGGCGGGTCATGTCTTGCCAGCGACGCAGGTCATCGGCGGAAAAACCCAGCTGATCGAAGTCCTTGAGCAGCACTTCCGGGTCGAAGATCCGCATGACCATTTTTTCGCCGAACGCAGTCGGTAGTGTCGACAGCCGCAGCTCGACTTCGCCGCCATCCGGGGTCTTGGTTTTGACCCGGCCGTCCTGGGGTTTGCGCTTTTCCGCGACATTCATCCGCCCCAGGCTTTTCAGGCGGCTGACGATGGCCATGGTCACCTGCGGCGGGAATTGATAGACGTTGTGCAGCACGCCGTCGATGCGAAAACGTACCGTGCCTTGCTCGCGCCGGGGTTCGATGTGGATATCGCTGGCCCGTTGCTGGAACGCGTACTGGAACAGCCAATCGACGATATTGACGATGTGTGCATCGTTGGCGTCCGGCTCCTGGTCGCTGGCGCCGAGGTTGAGCAACTGTTCGAAGTTGCCCAGGGTGCTTGTTTGCTGATCAGCGTTGGTGGCGCCGGTGACCGATTTGGCCAGGCGGAAAAACTCCACGCTGAAGCGCTGGATGTCCACCGGGTTGGCCACCACGCGCTTGATCGGCAGTTTCAGCACGTGGGTCAGGTCGGCTTCCCAGCTGCTGACGAAGGGCTGGGCGCTGGCTACGGTGACGGCGTCGCGGTCAATGGACACCGCCAGAATCTTGTGGCGTTGGGCGAAGGCATAGGACATCAACGGCGTAATGGCCGCGACATTGATTTTCAGCGGGTCGATGCGCAAGTAAGGCTGACCGGCCTGCTGAGACAGCCAGAGCGTCAGGCTTTCCAGGTCGAGGTGTTTGCCGGGACGGCTGAGGTCGTCCAGGTGTTGGCTGGCAATGAATTCCAGCGGGTGCTGCTGACCATTTATGGCGTGACGGCGGCGGGCGTTGAGTGCGTGTTCGGCCGAATCCTGACTGATAAAGCCTTGGGCGACCAATTCACGCAGCAAATCATTGAGGTCCAGCCAGCGGTCCTGAGTGGCGAGTTGAACGGACATGCGGGCTCCTTATGAACAACCGTTCGCAAAGGATAGTCGCGCACCCGTAAACCGTTGGGCCACTACCGGACCAAGTCGTGTCGGGTTTTTTCAGGGTTTTTTTAACCAGCTGCCTGAGCTGGCTCTCCCCACGCAGAATCAGTCGCTTGCAGGTTCACCGAGCAGACGCTGATCAGGTTACGTAATTTTTCCGCGATCACTTGAGCACGGTGCCAGCTCAGGCCGTCCATGACGATGTCAATCGACAGCAAATCGTCCATGCGCTGCACGTTGACCTGCTGCGGCGTCAGAAACTGCAAGGCGAACAGATTGAGCGCCCGGCACAGCAGATCCGGCTCGGCCTCGGCCAGTAATTGATAGTGAACGCGGCAGTGGGCATTGCTGACGTTCCAGACATCGGCGCGGGCGGGCGGGGTGTTCACGGCTTCTAAATGCGGCATGGTCCGGTCTCCAAAATCACTGGAGGAATTTTTACATTCGGTGCGGGGCATTTCTTATCTATGATTGGGCTTATTGACCATTTATCGAATCGATCAATTCGATTAAGTACCCACTATAGGTTTTTCTATGCACAGCGAGCTGGATGGCTACGACCGCAAGATTCTCGCGTTGCTGCAAGAGGACGCTTCGCTTTCCAGTGCACAGATTGCCGAACAGGTAGGGCTCTCGCAGTCGCCGTGCTGGCGGCGGATTCAGCGGATGAAGGAAGAGGGGATCATTCGCGGTCAGGTGACGTTGCTTGACCGCAAGAAAATCGGCCTTAACACGCAGATCTTCGCCGAGATCAAACTTAACGCCCACGGACGCTCGAACTTCACTGAGTTCACCGAGGCGATTCGCGGTTTTCCCGAAGTGCTGGAGTGTTATGTACTGATGGGGTCGGTGGATTTCTTGCTGCGGATCGTTACGGCGGACATTGAGGCTTATGAGCGCTTCTTCTTCGAGAAGCTGTCGATGGTGCCGGGGATTCAGGAGGTCAACTCGATCGTGGCGTTGTCGGAGATCAAATCCACGACGAGTTTGCCGGTCTGAAGTTTTTGCGGTGGATGTGAAGGCCTCATCGCGGGCAAGCCCGCTCCCACAGTATTTTGTGTTGAAACACGATGCGCGTTCCAGCATTGATCCCTGTGGGAGCGGGCTTGCCCGCGATGGCGGTCTTACATACGCAGGAGCATCTTCCAGGCACGATTCTGATACACCGCAATCGCTTGGTGCTTACGCGCATCCAGCAACTCATCGGTGATCGGCTCGTTGGCCAGTTGCGTCAGTTTGTTCAGCTCACCGTACAGGCGATCCATTTCCGGGATCTCCAACACGCCACGGGCATGGTGCAGCCAGGCTTGGATGCGCTCGATACGCGGCAGCTGCTCGGCCAAGTCTTCCGGCTGTTGCTGGTAACGCTGCAATTGCAGCGAGTTGGCTTCTTCACCCAGCATGCGCGGCAGCCAGCTGCCCAGTTGTGCCGCACCCTGGCGATTGCCACGGGTGTTGCGATCGGCGGCCCAGGTGCGGGCCAGCAACCAGCGCGACGTGTTCAGGGAGAACAGGCCCCAACGCACGTCTTCCAGCTCTTCGAGGAATTGCTCCGGCGCGGCTTTGCGCACGTCTTCGTCGTCCAGGCCGGCTTGTACCAGCGGGCGCCAGTCTTCCAGCAGGGCATCCAGCGCGACCCGCAGATCGTGAGTCGACTGACGCGGTGCGGCCTGACCGAGGCTGCTGATCAGCGCGCGCATTTCAGCGAGGTTCTCGACCCAGTCCTGCAACAGGCGCCAGTGGCCATTGAAGCGATATTGCTCGGCCAGACGCTGGCTGCTGCTCAGCAAATGCCAGCTCAGGGAGGCGAACGCATCGTCCAGCGGCATTTCGGCGGTGATCTGCGGCGCCGGCAAGCTCAGCGAGTAGCTGTTGGCGTCGAACAAGCGATAACCGCGTTCGGCCTTGCTGATGTCACATGGCATCAGCGCCAGGGTCGCAGCCAGTTCGGCGGCCAGTTCCAGCAACGCGGCCGGTTCGCCTTCGCGTAGCTCCAGCTCCAGCTCGCAGATTTCTTCTTTCTGCTTGCCGACCACCACGTGGCCCAGGTCCAGCGCGGCTTCGATGACCACTTTGGTCTTGCCACGGCCCCAAGCGATTTCCGCGCGTTCGCGAACAAAATCGGTGGTGAAGATGGCTTTCAGGGTTTTCTTGTCCAGCTCGGCCAGCTCTTCGGGCCAGCATTCACCGTCGAGTTTCTTCACGTCGAGCTTGGCTTTGGGCAGGGACCAGTCGTACTCGTGACGCTCGGACAGACCGGCGACGCTCTGGCCACGGGTCTTGAGGGTCTGAATCACTTCTTCGCCATCGCGGCGCAGGCGCAGGGCAACCTTGGCGCGGGCCAGGTCGCGCTCAGGCGTGTCGAAGTACTGGTTCATCAACTCACGGCGTTCCCAGCCACTTTTGTTGCGTTTTTTCAGTAACGGGTGCTCGCGCAGGGCGGCGAGGGTTTCGCGGCTGACGCGGAGTTTGATTTCGGTTTCTTTCTGCATGGCCGGAAAATCCAGGATCGGGAGCGCAGCCGGGGGAATGTGTGGCTGCCAAGGTCGTGCAGTGTACAGGACTCCCCCCTCCTACGCGTCGCAACGGTTTATTCCTGTCGCCGGATGGTTCTATGATGGACTTCAATTCGGGAGTGTTGGGAGTCAGCGATGCCTTTGCCGTCCATGAAAGATCAGTTCGCTGCGCTGATCGCCGCGCCGTCTGTCAGCTGTACCCAACCCAGCCTGGATCAAACCAATCGGCCGGTCATCGACTTGTTGGCGACATGGCTCGGGGACTTGGGTTTTGCCTGCGATATCCAGCAGGTCAGCCCCGGCAAATTCAATCTGCTGGCCAGTTTTGGTTCCGGCCCCGGCGGCCTGGTGCTGGCCGGTCACAGCGATACGGTGCCGTACGACGAGGCGTTGTGGCAGACCGACCCGCTGAAGCTGACGCAAGTGGATGGTCGCTGGGTCGGCTTGGGCAGTTGCGACATGAAGGGTTTTTTCGCCCTGGCCATCGAAGCCGTCAAACCTTTGCTCGACCAACCGTTCAAGCAACCCTTGCTGATCCTCGCCACCTGCGATGAAGAAAGCTCGATGTCCGGCGCTCGCGCTCTGGCCGAAGCTGGGCGACCATTAGGTCGCGCAGCGGTGATCGGCGAGCCGACCGGGCTGAAGCCGGTGCGGATGCACAAAGGCGTGATGATGGAGCGCATCGACATCCTCGGCCAGAGCGGCCATTCTTCGGACCCGCGCCTGGGCCACAGTGCCCTCGAGGCCATGCACGATGCCATCGGCGAACTGCGCGGCTTGCGCTTGGCGTGGCAGCGCGAATTTCGTAACTTGCAGTTCAGCGTGCCACAACCGACGATGAATTTCGGCTGCATTCACGGCGGCGATAACCCCAACCGCATCTGCGGCCAGTGCTCGCTGGAGTTCGACTTGCGTCCGTTGCCAGGCATGGACCCCAAAGCCCTGCGCGCGGCGATTTTGCAGAAACTCAATCCAATTGCCGAACGGCATATGGTTAAGATCGATTACGCGCCGCTGTTCCCCGAAGTGCCGCCGTTCGAGCAGGCCGAGGACTGCGAATTGGTGAGGATCGCTGAAAAGCTCACCGGCCATCGCGCCGAAGCAGTGGCGTTCGGCACGGAAGCGCCTTATCTTCAGCGTCTTGGTTGTGAAACGCTGGTATTGGGGCCGGGTGATATCGCCTGCGCACACCAGCCGGGGGAATACCTCGAAATGTCACGTTTGCAGCCTACCGTGCATCTATTACGACAACTGATTGAACATTACTGCCTGACACCGGCCAAAACGGCGATGCCAGTGCGTTAAGTGCAAAAATCAATGTGGGAGCGAGTCTGCTCGCGAATGCGATTGAACAGGCGGCATTGATGTCGACTGTCACGGCGTCTTCGCGAGCAGGCTCGCTCCCACAGGGTTTGTGCTTTGCCTGACAAGCCGTATAAATTGCCGGTACCCAAACCCGTATTCATGAGGAGAGCGCGCGTGTCGCCAAGCCTGTTCCGACGATAACCATCAGCCCGCTGTGCGTTTACTGCTTTACCCTTTTTTCGGCTGCTATTTATTACAGGCCCAGGTTCATGCCCGAATACGTCAATTGGCTTCGTCACGCTTCGCCTTACATCAACGCCCACCGCGATTGCACCTTCGTCGTCATGCTGCCCGGCGACGGCGTGGAGCACCCGAACTTCGGCAACATCGTCCACGACTTGGTGCTGTTGCACAGCCTGGGCGTACGACTGGTGCTGGTTCACGGTTCGCGTCCGCAAATTGAAACCCGCCTCGCTGCTCGTGGCCTGACCCCGCATTACCACCATGGCATGCGCATCACCGATGCGGCGACGCTTGAGTGCGTGATCGATGCGGTCGGCCAGCTGCGCATCGCCATCGAAGCGCGGCTGTCCATGGACATGGCCTCGTCGCCGATGCAGGGTTCGCGCCTGCGGGTGGCCAGCGGCAATCTGGTCACTGCACGGCCGATCGGCGTACTTGAAGGTGTCGACTATCACCACACCGGCGAAGTGCGTCGGGTTGATCGCAAGGGCATCAATCGCCTGCTGGACGAGCGCTCCATCGTGCTGTTGTCGCCATTGGGTTACTCGCCGACCGGTGAGATCTTCAACCTCGCTTGCGAAGATGTCGCTACTCGCGCCGCTATCGATCTGGGTGCGGACAAGCTGCTGCTGTTCGGCGCCGATTTGGGCTTGATCGATGAAAATGGTCGTCTGGTTCGCGAATTGCGCCCGCAGCAAGTGCCGGCGCATCTGCAACGCCTGGGCAGCAACTATCAGGCCGAACTGCTGGACGCGGCCGCTGAAGCGTGCCGGGGCGGGGTGGCGCGCAGTCACATCGTCAGTTACGCCGAAGATGGCGCGCTGCTGACCGAACTGTTCACCCGTGACGGTGGCGGTACGCTGGTGGCGCAGGAGCAATTCGAAGTTGTGCGCGAGGCGGCCATCGAGGACGTCGGCGGTTTGCTCGACTTGATCAGCCCGCTGGAAGAGCAGGGCATTCTGGTACGGCGTTCCCGCGAGGTGCTGGAGCGTGAGATCGAGCAGTTCAGCGTGGTCGAACGCGAAGGCATGATCATCGCCTGTGCGGCGCTGTATCAGATCGCCGATTCGGATGCCGGGGAGTTGGCGTGTCTGGCGGTGAACCCGGAGTACCGCCATGGCGGTCGCGGCGATGAACTGCTGGAGCGCATCGAAACCCGCGCTCGGGCTCAGGGGCTGAAAACCTTGTTCGTGCTGACCACCCGGACGGCCCACTGGTTTCGTGAGCGGGGCTTCGTGCCGAGCAGCGTCGAACGCCTGCCGTCGGCGCGGGCGTCGCTTTACAACTACCAGCGAAATTCGAAGATCTTCGAAAAAACCCTCTGACTGGGTGGCTGTCCGTGTTGGCTTTTGTGGCGAGGGAGCTTGCTCCCGCTGGGCTGCGAAGCGGCCCCAAAACCAGTAAACGCGTTATGACTGATTCACCGCGTTGTCGGGTTTGGGAGTCCTCCGGCCTCCAGCGGGAGCAAGCTCCCTCGCCACAGGTTTTGCGTGTTATTCAGTGACGAATTTCGCGCTGACGTACGGCGAATAATCCGGCAGTACCGTCTCGACCTTCCCTTGCTCCTTCAAGAACTTAGCCGTCTCGCCAATCGCCTTGGCTGTGCCGCCATCGAGCAGCGCGGTGGTCTGTTGTGCCTTGGCATCCGGGAATGCGGAACCGGCCAGCAGCTCCGGCACATCGGCGGCATTGGCACCGGTCAATTTGGCGATTTTCTGCACCGGTACCGAATCAGCGGTCCAGCTGTCTTTATGGGCGGCATAGTCGGCGAATGAATCCAGGGTGACCTTGGCAAATCGGGCCACGACTTCAGGATGCTTCTCGGCGTAATCCTTGCGAGCGACCCACACCTCGAAGGTCGGCGCGCCCCATTGGCCGACCTGCGCCGCGTCGGTCAACGTCTTGCCGGTCTTGCGGATCTCCCCCAGCGCCGGCGACCAGACAAACGCGCCATCGATGTCGCCACGCTTCCAGGCTGCGGCGATCTCCGCCGGTTGCAGGTTCACCACTTTGACTTTCGAGGCGTCCAGGCCCCAATGCTTCAGCGCGCCGAGCAGGCTGTAGTGGGAGGTTGAAACGAAGGGCGTGGCAATGGTTTTTCCGATCAGATCTTCCGGTTTATCGATGCCGCTGCCATTGCGCACCACAAGTGCTTCGGCAGCGTTGATCTGAGCCGAAACAATGAACGCGACAATCGGCAGATTGCGCGAAGCGGCTGCCGCCAACGGGCTTGAGCCGAGATTGCCAATTTGCACATCGCCGGATGCAATGGCGGTGACCACTTCCGGGCCACTGTTGAAGCGACGCCAATCGATTTTCTGGCCGATGGTTTTCTCGTAAACGCCATCGGCCTGAGGAACTTTGCTGGGATCGATACCGGTTTGATAACCGACGGTGAGAGTGGTCGCCTGGGCGGAAAAAGAAAATATAAGCGATACACAAACTGTAACAAATTGACTAGATAGTGCGCGTTTGGCCATGATGGCGTCGCCTTTTCGAAAGTGATTGACGTTTGGGGAATACGTCAAAGCTAATCGATCTAAAAAAATGCTAACAAATACCATTTAGGAATTAGCTTATGAGCCGATACCTTGGGTCCCGGTTCGGATCTCAATCGGTGAGCCATATTCCTAAAGGGTATTAAAAAGAACGAAATAATTCTTTTTGGGTTTATGAGAAAATCATTACCCTGCAGGGAGCAAATCACTGCGGTTAGACCTTGGTCGTAGACACACATGGTTACGATTGACTTGTTAGTCACGGTCTGGCGCTAATCGCGCATCTGTGGATCTGGGCGTTAGACCCGAGACCAAAGAACACAAAAATTAGAACGAGAGGAGCGAAACATGAATAAGTCCACCTTGGCCCTGGCTGTGGCCGTAGGGGTTTTGGCGCAGCAGGCAAGCGCCGCCGGTTTTATCGAAGACAGCAAGGCTACATTGGGGCTGCGTAACTTCTACATCAACACGGATAACCGTGATTCCGCTGCGAGCACGGCTGCTGGCGTTCAGAACAAAAACGAAGAATGGGGTCAAGGTTTCGACCTGCGCTTCACTTCCGGCTACACCCAAGGCACTGTCGGCTTCGGTATCGATGCCATCGGCCTGCTGGGCGTGCGTCTGGACTCGGGCGGCGGCACCAACGGCGCCACTTCGACTTCTTACGGCGGCACTGTTTTCCCAAGCAAATCCAACGGCGAAGCAGTTGATAACTTCTCCAGCCTGGGCCTGACTGCCAAAGCCAAGATCTCCCAGACCGAACTGAAGCTGGGCACCCTGCAGCCAAAACTGCCGGTGATCGTGACCAACGACGGTCGTCTGCTGCCGCAAACCTTCCAGGGCGGTCAGATCACTTCGAACGAGATCAAAGACCTGACATTGGTCGGTGGTCAGATCGAGCACGCCAAGGGCCGTAACTCCAGCAACAACGAAGAGTTGTCGATTGCTGGTGCGAACGCTCACACTGCTGCCGGTCGTGACAGCAACAAGTTCATCTACGGCGGCGGTGACTACAAAATCACCAAAGACCTGACTGCCCAGTACTACTACGGCAACCTGGAAGACTTCTACAAGCAACACTTCCTGGGCCTGGTTCACAACTGGTCGATCGGCCCTGGTGTGTTGAAGTCTGACTTGCGTTACTTCAACAGCTCTGATGATGGTGCCAACGGCCACGACTCGGCTTATTTCAGCTCCGGTAACGATGAAGGCTTCCGTTCCGGTCGCGGTAAAGTCGACAACAACCTGTACAGCGGCCTGTTCCTGTACTCCGTTGCCGGTCACACCTTCGGCGGCGGTTATCAGGTCAGCAACGGCAGCAGCGACTTCCCTTGGTTGAACCAGGGTGACGGCTCGTCGGCTTACCTGACTACCGACAGTCAGATCGCCAAGTTCGCCCGCGCTGGCGAACGTACCTGGCAAGCTCGCTACTCGTATGACTTCGCCAAGTTGGGTCTGCCAGGCGCTACTGCCGGCATCGTTTACCTGCGTGGCGACAACATTGATACCGTGGGTACCAATGGTCGCGAGAACGGTTCCGGCCGTTCCGAGTGGGAACGCGACCTGACCCTGGCTTACGTAGTGCCAGAAGGTCCGTTGAAAAACCTGGGCTTCACCTGGAAAAACGCTATGTGGCGCAACGACGTCCCAGGTCAGCGCGACCAGGACGAAAACCGCCTGATCGTCAGCTACTCGATCCCGCTGTTGTAACAACGCTCGCGTAACCGACGTAAAAAAGCCCCGCCCGGCATCACGCCGGGCGGGGCTTTTGCGTTTTCAAGGTGGGCTCACCCCCGTAAACCCTCCTTGAAATTCCCCTCTTTTGCAGCAACTCAAGGCCTTCTCGAACCTTGTGACCGATGTTCGTCTCGATGGCTATTCAGGTCCAGTGAACAGATTTTTAATATTCATTTTGGATCTAAATAAATCGATATTTATTCTTTTTAATTAATACCGAACGCAGGCACAGTTGGGCTCAACAAGCACTCACAAGGATCAGCACCATGAGCCTCAGACTTGGCGATATCGCCCCCGATTTCGAACAGGATTCCAGCGCCGGCACCCTCCGTTTCCACGAATGGCTGGGCGATAGCTGGGGCGTGCTGTTTTCCCATCCGGCGGACTTCACGCCGGTGTGCACCACCGAGCTGGGCTTCACCGCCAGGCTCAAGGATGAATTCGCCCAGCGCGGCATCAAAGCCATTGCTCTGTCGGTAGACCCGGTGGACTCGCATCACAAGTGGATAGAGGACATCAACGAAACCCAGAACGCCATCGTCAACTTCCCGATCCTCGCCGATGCGGACCGTAAAGTGTCCGACCTGTACGACCTGATCCATCCGAATGCCAACGACACCCTGACTGTGCGTTCGCTGTTTGTAATCGATCCGAACAAAAAGATCCGGCTGACCATTACTTACCCGGCGAGTACTGGCCGTAACTTCAATGAAATTTTGCGGGTGATCGATTCGCTGCAGCTCACCGACAACTACAAGGTGGCGACCCCGGCCAACTGGCAGGATGGTGATGAAGTGGTGATCGTGCCGTCGCTCAAGGACGAAGACGAAATCAAACGACGTTTTCCCAAGGGATATCGCGCAGTGAAGCCGTACCTGCGCCTGACACCGCAACCGAACAGGTGATCATCCGAATTTTGCGATGTGGCTGAAATCGCTATCGCGGGCAAGCCCGCTCCCACAGTGGACTGGGGAGGGTCAGAGATGTGTGGCAGATCTAAAATCCTGTGAGAGCGGGCTTGCCCACGAAGGCGGTAGACCGGCCAGTGAAAATTTCGTGTCATCCACAAAGCAGGGGATTTCGGGCCGTTTCGACGGCCTGTTTTTTTGCCTGGAAAAAGACAGTTCTCATATTCATTTTGGGTATAAACAAATGAATAAATATGATTTATGGATATATGAGTCAGCTGTTAAGGTCATTCCATCGACGCGAGATCGCAAGCCGCGAATCGCCAACACCGCTAAAGGAATTGTCTGAATGCTGGTCGTCTCACTCGGTGGCAGTCCCAGCCCACGCTCCCGTTCCGGAGTTTTGCTGGAGCGCTCGCGACGCTGGTTGCAAGAGCAAGGGGTGGAAGTGGTGAGTTACCAGGTACGGGACTTCCCGGCCGAAGATTTGCTGCATGCCCGCTTCGACAGCCCGAAGGTGATCGACCTGTTGCAACAGATTGAAAACGCCGATGGCTTGCTGATCGCCACGCCGGTTTACAAAGCGTCGTTCTCCGGCGCGCTGAAAACCCTGCTCGATCTGCTGCCCGAACGCGCCCTGAGCCACAAGGTGGTTTTACCGATGGCTACTGGCGGCAGCATCGCCCACATGCTGGCGGTGGATTACGCGCTCAAACCGGTGCTGTCGGCGTTGAAAGCCCAGGAAATGCTGCAGGGGATTTTCGCCGTGGACAGCCAGATCGCCTACGGCGAAGGCAGCGCCCAGGCACAGTTGGCGCCGGAGCTTGCGCAACGATTGTTTGAAGCGCTGGAGCAGTTTTTCAGCGCCATGGCTCGTCGGCCCAGGCCGCTCGATCCTAATCTGTTGAATGAACGTTTGCTGAGTGCTCGCTGGAGCATTTAAACCTGCACTTAAGCCACACCTGAATTTGAAGTACTTCACCTTACTGGCCCGCTAACGGGCAAGCAGGTGCAGCCAAAACCCAACTGCAAAAAGGAGAGCGCTATGCGCACTGTCATTTTGCGTCGTGGTCTGGTCGCTCTGTTTGCTGCGGCTGTGTCCTTCGGCGTTATTGCTCAAGCTCAGGCTGAGACACTAAGAATCGGTTATCAGAAGTACGGCACTTTGGTGCTGCTCAAAGCCAAAGGCACGCTCGAAAAACGCCTCGCCGGCCAAGGCGTGGACGTGCAATGGACTGAATTCCCCGGTGGCCCGCAACTGCTCGAAGGCCTGAACGTCGGCTCCATCGACTTTGGCGTCACCGGCGAAACTCCACCGGTGTTCGCTCAAGCAGCCGGCGCCGATCTGCTCTATGTCGCCTACGAACCATCAGCGCCCCACAGCGAAGCGATCCTGGTGCCGAAGGACTCGCCGATCCAATCGGTGCAGGACCTCAAGGGCAAAAAAGTCGTGCTCAACAAAGGCTCCAATGTGCACTACCTGTTGGTACGTGCGCTGGAAGATGCCGGCCTCAAATACACCGACATCCAGACCGTGTTCCTGCCGCCAGCCGATGCCCGTGCCGCGTTCGAGCGTGGCAGTGTCGATGCCTGGGTGATCTGGGATCCGTACCAGGCTGCCGCTGAACAGCAACTGCAAGCACGCACTCTGCGTGATGGCCAAGGCCTCGTCGACAACCACCAGTTCTACCTGGCGACCAAACCCTACGCGCAGAAAAATCCTGAAGTGATCAAGGCGCTGGTGGAAGAAGTGCGCGCGGTTGGCGAATGGTCCAAGGCCAATCCGGAGGACGTGACCAAGCAAGTTTCGCCACTGCTCGGCCTGCCAGCGGACATCACCCTGACCTCGATGAAACGCCAGGGCTACGGCGCACTGTTCCTTACCCCTGACGTGGTCGCGGCCCAGCAAAAAATCGCCGACAGCTTCTACCAGCTCAAGTTGATTCCAAAACCATTGAGCATCAAAGACGTGATCTGGACGCCACCGGCGGCCGTAGCCAAAGCGCAGTAATTCACCATGAAAAAAATCATCCACAACCTCGCGCCCTGGGCGTTGCCGGTCTTATTGCTGGCGGTATGGCAGTTGTCGGTGTCGGCGGGGTGGTTGTCGACGCGGATTCTGCCGGCGCCGATCGCGGTGATCGAGGCCGGTGTGAGCCTGGTCAGCAGCGGTGAAATCTGGACCCACTTGGCCATCAGCGGTTGGCGCGCGGCGCTCGGTTTCGCCATTGGCGGCGGCATTGGTCTGACCTTGGGCTTCATCACCGGCTTGTCAAAATGGGGCGAGCGCCTGCTCGACAGTTCGGTGCAGATGATCCGCAACGTACCGCATCTGGCGCTGATTCCACTGGTGATCCTGTGGTTCGGCATCGACGAGTCGGCGAAGATTTTTCTGGTGGCGTTGGGCACGTTGTTCCCGATCTACCTCAACACGTATCACGGTATCCGCAACGTCGATCCGGCGCTGGTGGAGATGGCGCGCAGTTATGGCTTGTCCGGTTTCAGCCTGTTTCGCCAAGTGATCCTGCCGGGTGCATTGCCTTCGATTCTGGTCGGTGTGCGTTTCGCGTTGGGCTTTATGTGGCTGACATTGATCGTGGCGGAAACCATTTCCGCGAGCTCGGGCATCGGCTACCTGGCGATGAATGCCCGGGAGTTTTTGCAGACCGACGTTGTGGTGCTGGCGATTCTTTTGTACGCGGTGCTCGGCAAGCTGGCTGATCTTGCTGCGCGTGGGCTTGAACGTGTGTGGCTGCGCTGGCATCCGGCTTATCAGGTTGCCAAGGGAGGTGCTGCATGACGGCTCAACAACCTCCACGCCTGCTGCGCGGTATTCCGCTGGCCGTGCGCAAGCTGCAAAAAACCTTTGGTTCACGGCAAGTGCTGCGTGAAATCGATCTGCACATTCCGGCCGGGCAGTTTGTGGCGGTGGTCGGGCGTAGCGGCTGCGGTAAAAGCACCTTGCTGCGCTTGCTCGCCGGTCTCGACAAGCCCACGGGAGGTGAGCTGCTTGCAGGCTCCGCGCCACTCAGTGATGCGCGGGAAGACACTCGGCTGATGTTCCAGGAAGCACGTCTGCTGCCGTGGAAAAAGATCATCGACAACGTCGGTCTCGGGCTTAAAGGCAACTGGCGACCGCAAGCACTGGAAGCACTGGAAGCGGTCGGCCTGGCGGATCGCGCCAACGAGTGGCCGGCAGCCTTGTCCGGCGGGCAAAAGCAGCGTGTGGCCCTGGCTCGCGCATTGATTCATCAACCGCGCTTGCTGTTGCTCGATGAACCCCTGGGCGCATTGGATGCTCTGACCCGAATCGAAATGCAGCAACTGATCGAACGGCTCTGGCAACAGCATGGCTTCACCGTGTTGCTGGTGACCCACGACGTCAGCGAAGCGGTGGCGATTGCCGATCGGGTGATCCTGATTGAAGAGGGCGAAGTCGGCCTCGACCTGCATGTGGAACTGCCGCGCCCTCGGGTCCGTGGCTCCCATCGGCTGGCGGCGCTGGAAACCGAAGTGCTCAACCGCGTGCTGTCCCTGCCTGGCCAGCCGCCGGAACCGGAACCTGTTTCACCACTGCCTACGCAATTGCGCTGGGCTCAATAACTTAAAGATTCATCCAACGACAGGAATCAACATCATGACTATCAAAGCCATCAACGTTCGCAACCAGTTCAAAGGCTCGATCAAGGAAATCGTGCTGGGTGACGTGCTGTCGGAAATCGACGTGCAGACCGCCTCCGGCATCGTCACTTCGGTGATTACCACCCGTTCGGTGAAAGAGCTGGAACTGGTGGTCGGCAGTGAAGTGATCGCGTTTGTAAAATCCACCGAGGTGTCGATCGCCAAGTTGTAAGGGCGTGCGCCAACTACAACCCCGGAGGGTGTGAGCCCTTCGGGGTTTTTCTATGTCTGCCTGATTTGAAACTGGTGGTGCTGCCATCGCGGGCAAGCCCGCTCCCACAGGAATCTCCAATGGATTCAGATTTTGTGAGCGACAGATAAACCTGTGGGAGCGGTGGTGCGGCGATCCGACTTGCCCGCGATGAGGCCAGTGAAGGCGCTAGAGATTTCTCTTGGGCAGATAGGGCGGCAAATACAACCCAAGATAAGCATCAAACACCCGCATCCCTTCTTCAGCCATTCTCGGCGTGATCTGCCCATGCTGCTGCACCGAACGTGCATACACCCGATCGCCCAGCTCCATGGCCAGCGCAAACACATCAACATCACTTGGCAGCGTCGGCAGTTCGAAGTGGTGGTCGAACAACTTGTGCATCAGGTCGCCGAGTTCGATGTCGTGCTGGCGGTCGGCTTGGGTGACTTCGGTCAGACCGTGCTGGGCGAGGATCAGCTGGCGGGCGGCGGCGTCTTCGTCGTAGATAGCGAGCATGCGTTGTTCCACCAGTCGCGACAGATCGCGCCAGCCGTTGAGTGCGTTGTGGTCGATGGGCGCTTGCAGGCAGGCGCGGAACGCGGCGTGGACGTCGGCGGTCAGGGCTTCAAGCAGGGCCGGGACGCTGGCGAAGAAATGGTAGACGGAGGAGGGCGGGATCTCGGCGCGTTCGGCGACGCTGTAGATCGACAGGCTGGCCACGCCCTCGGCGGCCAGCAGCGTGCGGGCGGCATCGAGTATCGAATCGATCCGGGCCTGGCTGCGGGCGCGAGGTTTGCGGATGGTGGCGGTGCGCGTCATTGAAGTCTCCTGCAGGGCAGCGGGCATTGTACGAGTCGAGTTGTGTGTTGTCTTCTCGGCCGCCATCGCGGGCAAGCCCGCTCCCACAGGGAACTGCTGTGGACGCAATATCTGTGTGCATCACACGACACTGTGGGAGCGGGCTTGCCCGCGATGCAGGCACCTCGGTTTAACTGAATAAACCCCATAAAAAAACGCCGCAAGCTGTAAGGCCGGCGGCGTTGTTTTTACTGCAAACGCTTACACGGTATGCAGGTACCAGTTGTACTCGAGGTCGGAGATGGAGTGTTCGAACTCCTCCAGCTCACTCTCTTTACAGGCGACAAAGATATCGATGTATTTCGGATCGATGTACTTGGCCATGACTTCGCTGTCATCCAGCTCGCGCAGTGCGTCACGCAAATTGTTGGGCAGGCTTTGCTCGTTCTGCTCGTAGGAATTGCCTTCCACAGGCGCGCCCGGCTCGATCTTGTTGGTCAAGCCGTGATGCACACCGGCCAAAACCGAAGCCATCAACAGATACGGGTTAGCGTCAGCGCCGGCGACACGATGCTCGATGCGCACGGCATCGGAGGAACCGGTCGGTACGCGGATGGCCACGGTGCGGTTGTCCAGACCCCAGCACGGCGAGTTCGGCACATAGAACTGTGCGCCGAAACGACGGTAGGAGTTGACGTTCGGGCAGAGGAAAGCCATCTGCGCCGGCAGGGTCTCGAGCACACCGCCGATCGCGTGACGCAGTGCGGCGTTCTGCTCGGGATCCTCGCTGGCAAAAATGTTTTTGCCATCTTTATCAAGAATCGAGATGTGGACGTGCAGACCGTTACCCGCCTGGCCCGGGTAAGGCTTGGCCATGAAGGTGGTATCCATCTCATGGTCGTAGGCGATGTTTTTAATCAGACGCTTGAGCAGGACCGCATAGTCGCAGGCCTTGATCGGGTCGGCCACGTGGTGCAGGTTCACTTCGAACTGTGCCGGGGCACTTTCCTTGACGATCGCGTCGGCAGGGATGCCTTGCTCCTTGGCGCCTTCCAGAATGTCCTGGAGGCAGTCGACGTATTCGTCGAGGTCGTCGATCAGGTAGACCTGGGTCGAATGCGGGCGTTTGCCGGAGATCGGCGAGCGCGGCGGTTGCGGGCGACCGTTCACGTTCTCCTGGTCGATCAGGTAGAACTCCAGTTCGAACGCGGCGCAGATGGTCAGGCCCATCTCGTCAAACTTGGCTACGACTTGTCGCAGGACTTCGCGCGGGTCGGCGAAGAAAGGATCACCTTCGAGTTCGTGCATGGTCATTAACAGCTGCGCGGTCGGGCGCTTCTGCCAGGGTTCATTGCACAGGGTGTCGGGGATTGGATAGCAGATTCGGTCAGCATCGCCGATGTCCAGGCCCAGGCCGGTGCTTTCCACCGTCGAACCATTGATATCCAGAGCAAATAGAGAGGCCGGCAGGTTGATGCCTTTCTCGTAAACCTTGTGGAGGCTGGTGCGTTCAATGCGCTTGCCGCGCACCACACCATTCATATCCGCAATCAGAAGGTCAACGTACAGAACCTCAGGATGTTCCTTAAGGAACGCGTTCGCTTCGTTAAGCTGAACGGCACGCGGGGGTACCGACATGATGCAACACCTTTGTTGTTAAAAATATCAATCATTGATCTCTTCGGATTCCAGTCAACCCGAACGGCATGCCGAAGTCAAGCGAGGCCTTTTTTGCCCTAAAAAAGCACTCACGGGGCTTTTTTGAGGCACTTTGGGGCGTTTTTTGGCCTTCAGTCGTCTTGGCTCCCGCGAGCTTGAGCGGGCCGTGTTGTATTTTTTACGGGGGTGTTGTGTAAAAAAATGAACAAGGCTAAGCTCGATTTAAACCCATAACAGCAATAATACCGGGGTGCTTCATGTCTCGCCTGCCGTTAATCGGCGTCACCGCCTGCTCAAAGCAGATCGGTCTGCATGCTTATCACATCAGTGGCGACAAATACGTACGCGCCGTGGCTTCAGCTGCCAAGGGCCTGCCGTTGATTCTTCCATCCCTGGCGGATCTACTGGCGTCGCCCGATATTCTGGACGCTCTGGACGGTATTCTCTTTACAGGCTCTCCATCTAATATAGAACCGTTTCACTATAACGGCCCGGCCAGTGCGCCAGGTACTGCTCATGATTCTGCACGCGATGCCACCACTCTCCCGCTGATCCGCGCCGCTGTCGAGGCCGGTGTTCCCGTGCTCGGCATTTGCCGCGGCTTCCAGGAAATGAATGTGGCGTTCGGCGGCAGCCTGCATCAAAAAGTTCACGAAGCCGGTGCTTTCACGGATCACCGTGAAGATGACAGCCTGCCGCTGGAAGGGCAGTACGCGCCAAGTCACCCGGTGCACGTCCAATCGGGCGGTGTACTGGCCGGACTTGGCCTGGCGAGCGAGATTCAAGTCAATTCGATTCATGGTCAGGGCGTTGACCGTCTGGCGCCGGGCCTTCGCGTAGAGGCTTTGGCGCCAGACGGATTGATCGAAGCTGTCTCGGTCGATGGCGGCAAGGCTTTTGCTCTGGGAGTCCAATGGCATCCCGAATGGCAGGTAAGCTCTAACCCTGACTACCTTGCGATTTTCCAGGCATTTGGCGATGCCTGCCGCAAGCGCGCACTACAACGCGACGCCGATGCGTCAAACAACGCCTGACTTATCAAAGTCAGGAAACTCAGCCTAAGAGGCATTTATGAGTAACAACCTCGACCAGCTCACCGATTGGTTGAAAGACCACAAGATCACAGAAGTCGAATGCATGATTGGCGACCTGACCGGCATCACCCGGGGCAAGATTTCGCCGACCAACAAGTTCATTGCCGAAAAAGGCATGCGCCTGCCCGAAAGCGTTCTGTTGCAGACCGTGACCGGCGACTACGTCGAAGACGACATCTATTACGAACTGCTCGACCCGGCCGACATCGACATGATCTGCCGCCCCGACCAGAACGCGGTGTTTCTGGTGCCTTGGGCCATCGAGCCCACTGCGCAGGTGATCCACGACACCTACGACAAGCAGGGCAATCCGATCGAGCTGTCGCCGCGCAATGTGCTCAAGAAGGTACTGAAACTCTACGCCGACCACGGCTGGCAGCCGATCGTGGCGCCGGAAATGGAGTTCTATCTCACCAAGCGCAGCGATGACCCGGATTACCCGTTGCAACCACCGATTGGCCGCTCTGGTCGCCCGGAAACCGGTCGCCAATCCTTCTCGATTGAAGCCGCGAACGAATTCGATCCGTTGTTCGAAGACGTCTACGACTGGTGCGAACTGCAGGAGCTGGACCTCGACACGCTGATCCACGAGGACGGCACCGCGCAGATGGAAATCAACTTCCGTCATGGCGATGCCCTGTCTTTGGCCGACCAGATTCTGGTGTTCAAACGCACCATGCGTGAAGCCGCGCTCAAGCACAACGTGGCGGCGACCTTCATGGCCAAGCCCATGACCGGCGAGCCGGGCAGCGCCATGCACTTGCACCAGAGCATCATCAGTATCGAGACCGGCAAAAACGTTTTCTCCAATGAAGACGGGACCATGAGCCAACTGTTCCTGAACCACATCGGCGGATTGCAGAAATTCATTCCTGAGCTGCTGCCGTTGTTCGCACCCAACGTCAATTCGTTCCGCCGCTTCCTGCCGGATACCTCGGCACCGGTGAACGTGGAGTGGGGCGAAGAGAACCGCACCGTGGGCCTGCGGGTTCCGGATGCCGGGCCGCAGAACCGCCGGGTGGAAAACCGTCTGCCGGGTGCCGATGCCAACCCTTACCTGGCCATCGCCGCCAGCCTGTTGTGCGGCCTGATCGGCATGGTCGAAGGGCATAACCCGAGTGCTCCGGTCGTGGGTCGTGGTTACGAGCGGCGCAACCTGCGCTTGCCACTGACTATTGAAGATGCCCTGGATCGCATGGAAAACAGCAAGACCATCGAAAAGTACCTGGGCAAGAAATTCATCACGGGCTACATCGCGGTCAAGCGTGCCGAGCATGAAAACTTCAAGCGCGTGATCAGTTCGTGGGAGCGGGAGTTCCTGCTTTTCGCCGTCTGATGCGCCGGGCGCCGCCGCGCTTGGCGGCGCCCTCCACTCGAATCCCAGGAGAATTCGCATGACCAGCAACAACCCGCAAACCCGTGAATGGCAAGCCCTGAGCAACGATCACCACCTGGCCCCGTTCAGCGACTTCAAGCAGTTGAAAGAGAAAGGCCCGCGCATCATCACCAGCGCCAAGGGCGTTTACCTCTGGGACAGCGAAGGCAACAAGATCCTCGACGGCATGGCCGGCCTGTGGTGCGTAGCGATCGGCTACGGTCGCGATGAGCTGGCCGATGCCGCCAGTAAGCAGATGCGCGAATTGCCTTATTACAACCTGTTCTTCCAGACCGCTCACCCGCCGGTGCTGGAGTTGGCCAAGGTGATTGCCGACGTTGCGCCTGAAGGCATGAATCACGTGTTCTTCACCGGTTCCGGTTCCGAAGGCAACGACACCATGCTGCGGATGGTTCGCCACTACTGGGCGATCAAGGGCCAGCCGAAGAAGAAAGTCATCATCAGTCGCAAGAACGGCTATCACGGTTCTACCGTGGCCGGCGCGAGCCTGGGTGGCATGACGTACATGCACGAACAGGGCGACTTGCCGATCCCGGGCATCGTCCACATTGCCCAGCCGTACTGGTTCGGCGAAGGCGGCGACATGACCCCGAACGAGTTCGGTATCTGGGCGGCCAATCAGCTGGAAGAGAAGATTCTGGAAGTCGGCGTCGACAACGTCGGTGCCTTTATTGCCGAGCCGATCCAGGGCGCTGGCGGCGTGATCATTCCGCCAGACAGCTACTGGCCGCGCATCAAGGAAATCCTCGCCAAATACGACATTCTGTTCGTGGCCGACGAAGTGATTTGCGGTTTCGGCCGTACCGGTGAGTGGTTCGGTACCGATTTCTACGACCTCAAACCCCACATGATGACCATCGCCAAAGGCCTGACCTCTGGTTACATCCCGATGGGTGGCCTGATCGTGCATGACGACGTGGTCGAGGTGCTCAACGAAGGCGGTGATTTCAACCACGGTTTCACTTATTCCGGGCACCCGGTGGCCGCTGCGGTGGCGCTGGAAAACATCCGCATTTTGCGTGACGAGAAAATTGTCGAGCGCGTGCGTACAGAAACGGCACCTTATTTGCAAAAGCGTCTACGGGAACTGAGCGATCACCCGTTGGTGGGAGAAGTGCGTGGCGTCGGTCTGTTGGGGGCCATTGAACTGGTTCAGGACAAAGCCACCCGCAAACGTTACGAAGGGCGGGGCGTCGGCATGATTTGCCGCACCTTCTGCTTCGACAACGGCCTGATCATGCGCGCGGTGGGCGACACCATGATCATTGCTCCGCCACTGGTGATTACACCGGCTGAAATCGATGAGCTGGTAACAAAAGCACGCAAGTGCCTGGACCTGACCCTGAGTGCGTTACAGGGCTAAGTGCTAGGCTCTGAGCGAGGTGCGAAATTTGCACTTCGCTCAGTGCAAACAAAGGATGGGTCTTTCCTTGAAAGCCTGCCTTGGATCTTGCCAGACTACCGGTTGTTCGGATGCCCAGTAACAGGCCGCTGAGCACATGGTTAAAAAGAAAAATTGGAGCATTACCCATGAAGGCATTAGGTATGAAGATAGCTGGCAAGACCCTCCTCGCCATGTCCCTGATGGGCGTGATGGCGGGCGCCGTTCAGGCTGACGACAAAGTGCTGCACGTGTACAACTGGTCCGATTACATCGCACCGGATACCGTCAAGAAGTTCGAAGCCGAGTCGGGTATTAAAGTCGTCTACGACGTGTTCGACAGTAACGAAACCCTCGAAGCCAAGCTATTGGCAGGCAAGTCCGGCTACGACATCGTCGTGCCGTCGAACAACTTCCTGGCGAAGCAGATCAAGGCCGGCGTCTACCAGAAGCTAGACAAGTCCAAGCTGCCTAACTGGAAAAACCTGAACCCGGACCTGCTCAAAGCGGTGTCGGTGAGTGACCCGGGCAACGAACACGCATTCCCTTACATGTGGGGTTCGATAGGTATCGGGTACAACGCCGAGAAGGTCAAGGCTGCATTGGGTGCCGATGCACCGACCAACTCCTGGGACTTGCTGTTTAAACCTGAAAACGCTGCCAAGTTGAAGTCGTGCGGTATCAGCTTCCTCGATTCGCCAACCGAGATGATTCCGGTGGCGTTGCATTACCTGGGCTATCCAACCGACAGCCAGGACAAGAAACAACTGGCTGAAGCCGAAGCGCTGTTCCTGAAGATTCGTCCTTCGGTGGGCTACTTCCACTCGTCCAAGTACATCTCCGACCTGGCCAACGGCAACATCTGCGTCGCCGTGGGTTATTCGGGTGACATCTACCAGGCCAAGGCTCGCGCCGCTGAAGCCGGTGACAAGGTGAAAGTCAGCTACAACATTCCGAAAGAAGGTGCCGGCAGTTTCTACGACATGGTCGCCATCCCTAAAGATGCCGAAAACGTCGAAGGCGCCTACAAGTTCATGACCTTCCTGCAGAAGCCGGAAATCATGGCCGAGATCACCAACGCCGTGCGTTTCCCGAACGGTAATGCGGCGTCGACTCCACTGGTCGATAAAGAAATCACCAGCGATCCAGGCATCTACCCACCAGCAGAAGTGCTGGCCAAGCTGTACGCGATTGCCGATTTGCCGGCCGCCACCCAGCGGATCCTGACTCGTAGCTGGACCAAGATCAAATCCGGTAAGTAAGCCGATTTGAGGCAACTACCTGTTGCCGTCGTCGCGCGACGGCGGCAACAGGAATAATTAAATGACAGAAAGTTTTGCTGGAACGGTTTTTCGAGGGTAAGTTGCGCGCCGGTTTTGTTGCCAGGCAGCCATGGCTGTCATGTAACGCGGGGCAACTTGGGCCCAACTAATTTTAGAGGACCTCCACTTGCCTATTTTTTCTTTGTTGCGCAATGCCCTGCTGGTCGGCACCGGGCTGACACTTGCTGTCAGTGTTCAGGCCGCTGGCACAGTGCATATTTATAACTGGTCGGACTACATCGGTGAAACCACCCTGGCCGACTTCCAGAAAGAAACCGGCATCAAGCCGGTGTATGACGTTTTCGATTCCAACGAAACCCTGGAAGGCAAGTTACTGGCCGGGCGTACCGGTTATGACGTGGTCGTGCCGTCCAACCACTTCCTTGGCAAGCAGATCAAGGCCGGGGCTTTTCAGAAGCTCGACAAATCGAAGCTGACCAACTATTCGAACCTTGACCCGGTGCTGCTCAAGCGCCTGGAGCAGAACGATCCGGGCAATCAGTATGCCGTGCCGTATCTGTGGGGCACCAACGGCATCGGTTACAACGTTGATAAGGTCAAGGCCGTGCTGGGCCTCGATAAGATCGATTCCTGGGATGTGGTGTTCGAGCCGCAGAACATCAAGAAACTGCACAGCTGTGGCGTGGCGTTCCTCGACTCTGCCGATGAAATGATGCCCACGGTCCTCAACTATATGGGCCTGAACGCCAACAGCACCAACCCTGAAGACTACAAAAAGGCTGAAGCCAAGTTGCTGGCAGTGCGGCCTTACGTGACGTATTTCCACTCATCCAAATACATCGCAGACCTGGCCAACGGTGACATCTGCGTGGCGATCGGTTTCTCCGGCGATATGTTCCAGGCCAAGGCCCGCGCGGCTGAAGCCGGCAAAGGCATGAACATCGCCTACTCGATTCCGAAAGAGGGCGGCGCGCTCTGGTTCGACATGCTGGCGATCCCCAAGGATGCCGCCAACGCCAAAGAAGCCCATGCCTTCATCAACTATTTGCTGAAACCCGAGGTGATTGCCAAGGTCAGCGATTCCGTAGGCTACGCCAACCCGAACCCCGGGTCGGACAAACTGATGGAACAGTCCATACGCACCGACGCATCGGTTTATCCACCACAAGCGGTCCTCGACAAGACGTACGTATCCATCGAGTTGCCACCGAACATTCAACGTTTGATGACGCGCAGCTGGACCAAGGTCAAGTCGGGCAAATAGCTTCAAACTATCCAGGTTCGCCACGTTGAGCGAACTGCAAATTCTGTTGGGAGTTTCGTAAATGGCAGTTGCCTCCGGCGCCTATAAGAAAGCCCTCGAGGGCGACCAGACACCTAAACAGGTGTTGGTCAAAATCGACCGGGTCACCAAAAAGTTCGACGAGACGATTGCTGTGGACGACGTGTCCCTGGAAATCAAGAAAGGCGAAATCTTCGCCCTGCTCGGCGGCTCGGGTTCGGGCAAATCCACCTTGCTGCGGATGCTGGCAGGTTTCGAACGGCCCACGGAGGGGCGCATTTACCTCGACGGCGTCGACATCACGGAGATGCCGCCGTACGAGCGACCGATCAACATGATGTTCCAGTCCTATGCCTTGTTCCCGCACATGACCGTGGCGCAGAACATCGCCTTCGGCCTCAAGCAGGACAAGCTTCCCGCCGCTGAAGTCGATGCACGCGTGGCCGACATGCTCAAGCTGGTGCAGATGAGCCAGTACGCCAAGCGCAAACCCCATCAGTTGTCCGGCGGTCAGCGTCAGCGTGTGGCGCTGGCGCGTTCGTTGGCCAAGCGGCCAAAGCTGTTGCTGCTCGACGAACCGATGGGCGCGCTGGACAAAAAACTGCGCTCGCAAATGCAGCTGGAACTGGTCGAGATCATCGAGCGGGTCGGCGTGACCTGCGTGATGGTGACCCACGACCAGGAAGAGGCCATGACCATGGCCGAGCGCATCGCGATCATGCACTTGGGCTGGATCGCCCAGATCGGCAGCCCGATCGACATCTACGAAACCCCGACCAGTCGTCTGGTCTGCGAGTTCATCGGCAACGTCAACATTTTCGACGGTGAGGTGATCGACGACGCCGAAGGCCACGCGACCATCACCTGCAAGGACCTGGACCGCCAGATTTACGTAGGCCACGGCATCAGCACGTCGGTGCAGGACAAATCCGTGACCTACGCGATCCGTCCGGAAAAACTGCTGGTAACACCGACCATGCCGACCTGCGAATACAACTGGTCCAGCGGCAAAGTCCATGACATCGCCTACCTCGGCGGCCACTCGGTGTTTTACGTCGAACTGCCGAGCGGCAAGATCGTCCAGTCGTTCGTCGCCAACGCCGAGCGCCGCGGCCAGCGCCCAACCTGGGGTGACCAGGTTTACGTGTACTGGGAAGACGACAGCGGCGTGGTGCTTCGCTCATGAACATGCGCAAATTCAAACGCCGGCTCAATCGAATAATTCCCGGTGGCCGTCAGCTGGTCATCGGGGTTCCGTTCATCTGGCTGTTCATGTTCTTCATGCTGCCGTTCTTCATCGTTCTGAAGATCAGCTTCGCCGAAGCCGACGTGGCCATTCCGCCGTACACCGAGATCTACAGCTTCATCGACCAGAAGCTCCAGGTGCTGCTTAACCTGAGCAACTACGCGATGCTCGGCGATGACGAGTTGTACATCGCCGCTTACCTCGGTTCGCTCAAGATGGCGCTGATCAGCACCGTCCTCTGCTTATTGATCGGCTATCCGATGGCCTACGCCATTGCCAGCGCCCGCAAAGAGCTGCAAACCGTGCTGGTGCTGCTGATCATGATGCCGACCTGGACTGCGATCCTGATCCGCGTTTACGCGTGGATGGGCATCCTCAGCAACAACGGTCTGCTTAACGGCTTTTTGATGAGCATGGGCTGGATCGATGAGCCGCTGCAGATCCTCAACACCAACCTCGCGGTTTATATCGGGGTGGTTTATTCCTATCTGCCGTTCATGATCCTTCCGCTCTACGCCAACCTGGTCAAACACGACACCAGCCTGCTGGAAGCCGCGTCGGACCTCGGTTCGAGCACCTTCAACAGTTTCTGGAAGATTACCGTGCCGCTGTCGAAAAACGGCATCATCGCAGGCTGCATGCTGGTGTTCATCCCGGTCGTGGGTGAGTTCGTGATCCCGGAACTGCTCGGCGGTCCGGAAACCCTGATGATCGGTAAAGTGCTCTGGCAAGAGTTCTTCAACAACCGTGACTGGCCGGTGGCATCAGCGCTTGCGGTGGTGATGCTGGCGATCCTGATTGTGCCGATCATCCTGTTCAACCGTAGTCAGGCCAAAGAAATGGAGGGCAAGGAATGAAGCGCTTCCGTTTCTCAAGTTTCATGCTGGTAGCGGGTTTGCTGTTCATCTACGCGCCGATGCTGATCCTGGTGATCTACTCGTTCAACGCCTCGAAGCTGGTGACGGTGTGGGGCGGCTGGTCGATCAAGTGGTACGTGGGGTTGATGGACAACACCCAACTGATGGGCTCGGTGGTGCGCTCGCTGGAAATCGCCTGCTACACGGCGATTGCAGCGGTGGCGCTCGGCACCTTGGCGGCGTTCGTGCTGACCCGCATCACCCACTTCAAGGGCCGCACGCTGTTCGGTGGTCTGGTCACCGCGCCGCTGGTGATGCCGGAAGTGATCACCGGTCTGTCGCTGTTGCTGCTGTTCGTGGCCATGGCGCAGATGATCGGTTGGCCACAGGAACGCGGCATCGTCACCATCTGGATCGCCCACACCACGTTCTGTGCCGCGTATGTGGCGGTGGTGGTGTCGGCGCGCTTGCGTGAGTTGGACCTGTCGATTGAAGAAGCGGCCATGGACCTCGGTGCGCGGCCGTGGAAGGTGTTCTTCCTGATCACCATCCCGATGATCGCGCCGTCGCTGGCGGCGGGCGGCATGATGTCGTTTGCCCTGTCGCTGGATGACCTGGTGCTGGCGAGTTTCGTGTCCGGTCCGGGCTCCACGACCTTGCCGATGGAAGTGTTCTCGGCGGTGCGCCTGGGCGTGAAGCCCGAGATCAACGCCGTGGCCAGCCTGATTTTGCTGGCGGTGTCGCTGATGACATTCCTGGTCTGGTTCTTCAGCCGTCGTGCCGAAGAAGCGCGCAAGCGCGCGATCCAGCAAGCCATCGAAGAAGGTGCCGCCGACTCCTGGAAACAACCGGACGTGCGCCGGGCGCCGGCGCCGGAAGCGGCTTGAGCTAGATGTTGGGTTGACCACCGTTGCGTGGCCAACCTAAATCCCTGTGGGAGCGGGCTTGCCCGCTCCCACAGGTTTCTAGGAAATCCACGGTGATTTGCGGATGATCTCGACGAAGTTCATCGGCTTGAAGCCCGGCTCGCTGTCCACCAGCACATCCGCGTTCACGGTGCCAAAAGTGCTGTCCGGCTTATGTTTGAAGCCATTGGCAAACGCACACAGAATGCACTCCTTGAACCCTTCACCCCGTGGATGCGCATGCACCACTGCTTCACGCTGCACGGTGGAAAACGCCGCGTAGTCGATACCCAGCACATCCATCTCGACACCGGCCGTCACTAGCGCCACGTTGGGGCGCAAGTGTTGCGGCACGCACGGTGTGGTGTGCAGGGCAATCGACAACCAGACCTGTTCGATATCGTCGTCAGACAAACCGTAGGGTTTGAGGAACGCTTTGGCTGCGTTGGCACTGTCGACTTCGAAGCGCTCGTCATCGCTGCGGTGACCTTCCACCAGGCCCAAGTCATGAAACATCGCGCCGACGTAAAGCAGCTCCGGGTCGTAGGCCAACTGCTTGCGCCCACCGCTCAATGCGCCGAACAGAAACACCCGGCGTGAGTGATGGAACAGCAGGTCGGACTCGACGTCGCGAATGTATTCAGTGGTGGCCCTGGCCAACGCGCTGTCGGGGATTTTGATACCGGCGATGATGCTGCTCATGGTGCTTTCCTCACGGGGAACGCCGTGGCGGCGCTGATGGGGTCAGTCTGTTCGCGCAGCCGAAACCGGACAATCGATCCATGGCTGCGATCCCGGCCAATGAACCTGCATATCGCGCCAACCTCGCTTGTTGGGCTTGGATTGGCTAGGGTTCAACGCGGTGATTAAGCTTTTGTGGCGAGGGAGCTTGCTCCCGCTGGGCTGCGAAGCGGCCCCAAAGCATCCACCGAATTCTGTCAGGCATACCGCATCCGGCTATCTGCGACTGCTGCGCAGTCGAACGGGAGCAGGCTCCCTCGCCACAGGTAGGCGTTGATCCGGAACCACAGAGAGCCTTTCGTACCATGAGTAAAACCATTGCCATCGTGGTGTTCCCAGGCGTCCAGTCGCTGGACGTCACCGGCCCCATGGATGTGTTTTCCGAAGCTAATCGTTTCCTGGCCCCGCAGGATCACTATCGGCTGGAGGTGATCGGTGTCGAGCATGGGGTGATGGCCTGCTCCAATGGTTTGTCACTCAATGCCCACCGGCATTTCAATGAAGCGCTGGAGGCTTATGACCTGCTGTTGGTGGCAGGCGGGCCGCAGTTGCCGTTCATGAATTTTGGCGCGGCGTTTGATACCTGGTTGTGCGATGCCTGCGCGCGGGCGCAATGCTTCGGCTCGATCTGCAATGGCGCCTTCATGCTCGCCCGGGCCGGACTGCTCGACGGGCGAACAGTCACCACCCATTGGGGCGATGCTGCGGCGCTGGCGCAGTTGTGCCCGTCGACTCAGGTCGAGGCTGATCGCTTGTACGTGCAGGACGGCGAGCTTTACACCTCGGCCGGGGTTACGGCGGGGATCGATCTGTCGCTGTATCTGCTGGCTCGGGATCACGGGCCGGACGTGGCACTCAGCGTGGCCAAGCGGCTGGTGGTGTTCACTCAGCGTTCGGGCGGGCAATCGCAGTTCAGCCCGTTCCTCACGCCCCATGCCGAACCGACTTCGGCGGTTGCGCTGGTCCAGCTCTACGTGTTGGCCAACCTCAATGGCGACCTGACCATCGCTGATCTGGCCAACGCCGCCAATATGAGTGCGCGCAACTTTTCCCGGGTGTTCGCCAAGGAGGCGAAAATCACCCCGGCGGAATTCGTCGAGCGGGCGAGGGTGGATGCGGCGCGGGTGATGCTCGAAAGCACCCATGCGCCGCTGAAAACCGTGGCGTATCAATGTGGGTTTCGCGATGCCCAGCACATGCGCAGTGTGTTCAACCGCAGGCTGGGGGTGACACCGCAGCAGTTCAGATTGAATTTTGCGGTGATGGTTTGAGCCAGGATTTGGGTTGTTTTTGTGGGCCTCATCGCGGGCAAGCCCGCTCCCACAGTGATCGGTGTGAAGCCACAATCTTGTGATCAACACAAAACCTGTGGGAGCGGCGGTGCGACGATTCGACTTGCCCGCGATGACGTCAGTTCAACCAACAGAAATCTATTGCCCTGAACGCGCTGGCAACAGCTTCAACGTACTGCGGGTATTGGCCGTCACTTCTTCATCATTGAAATGTGCCTGGTAGTAAACCCCCTCGATATATGCCTCGGCCTGATCGGCATAGTGGCTGTCAAATGGCACGCCGCTCTGGCCGACCGGGTTGATAGTCAGGCTGTGGGCCGGGTCGGCGAAGTCGATCAGCCGTCGCGTCGACGGGCCGTAAGTCACGGGCCACGGCGCCGGGCCGATCTTGGCCGAGAGGTTGTTCGGCACTTCGTGGGTGCCGGGCGCCGCGAACGGGCCGACGTTGAAGATCCGCTCCAGCGGTTTCTGCGTCCCCAGCGGATGGCCATGAGTCAGGGTGTGCGCCTTGCCCCACTTCCATTGTGTCGAATCAGCGCCAAGGGTGGTTTTGAGGTGAGCCATGCTCGCTTGCCAGGCAACCTTGACCGTCTCGGCGTGGGTTTCCTTGCCGGGGGTGTTGCGGTTGTCCCACCACGGTGAATCGGCGGAGGCCGCCAGACGCGGCAGTGCGGCATCGATCACCCGAGTCGGGAGCAGCGTTTCGAAGAAGTCATTGCCCAGTTCATCGCGCATCGCCGCGTCGGTGAGGTTGAACAAGAACTGGTTGAACAGCGTGGCGCTGATGGAGTCCAGCGGATAATCGCCGCTCCACTGCGCCAGTTGCTCCACCAGTCTGAGCTCGGCGGGATCGCTCACCACTTCACGCAGTACCGGTAGCAACGGCGCCAGCAAACGCGGACCGTAGTCGGTGGTGGTGCCCAGTTGCAGCTTCTGGTTGGAGTCGTTGTCCCACTTCACGTTCTTGTCGCTGAGTTGACGATTGAGCTGCTGGCCGCGATCGGCGAGGTTGTAGTAACCGGGAATTTCCATGCCGGTCGGCGACACCGGCTGGAAGTTGGCCGAGACGATATAGCCTCGCGCCGGGTTCTCTTCCTGTGGGTTGGCGCTGAACGGGTAAAAACCTTCCTTGTCCGCCTGAGGGGTACTGCCGTCGAGGATGAAGCCGGGTTTTACCCCGGCCGGGCGCTTGGGCAGCAACGCCGAGGCCCACCAACCGATGTCGCCCTTGGCGTTGGCGTAGACAATGTTCAGCCCCGGTGCCTGGATCTTGGCCGAAGCGGCGCGGGCCTTGGCCAGGGTGTCGGCGCGGTTGAGCTGATAGAAGCCGTCGAGGATCGGATTCGGCGTCTCGAGGAAGGCCCACCACATGGCGACCGGCGTCTTTCCGGCGGCGGTGCCGAGTGCATCGTTGATGATCGGGCCGTGGGGTGACTGGCGCAGGGTCAGCGTGACCGGTGACTGGCCTTTAACCGAGATCTGTTGTTCGGTGTTGACCATGTCGACCCACTGGCCGCGATACCAGACCTGGTTCGGGTTGTCCGGGTTGACCTTCTCGGCGATCAGGTCCAGATCGTCGTTCTGGAACATCGTCAGGCTCCAGCCGAAGTCCAGGTTGTGGCCAAGAAACGCAAACGGCACCAGCGCCTGATGGTAGCCATACAGCTCGAAACCCGGTGCCGACAGATGCGCTTCGTACCACACCGATGGCACCGAGAAGCGAATGTGCGGGTCACCTGCCAGCAGAGGCTTGCCGCTTTTGCTGCGGTTGCCGGAAATCGCCCAGGCATTGCTGCCTTCGAATTGTGGCAGGCCATTGTCGGCCAGCGCCTGCTCACTCAAACGAGCGAGGGCGTTCAGACCCTTCCAGTCATTGGCGGTAAGGGCCGGCGCAGGGTTGGCGCGCCTTTTGGCCAACACGCCCTGAGGCTGCCAGTCGAGATCGAAGATGTTCAGGTACTCGGCGCCCAGTTGGTCACGCACGTAAGTCAGCAACGGTTCGGTGCGAAACGCCGCAGCAAAGCTGTAAGCCATGTAGCCGGCGATGCTGATGCTGTCTTCGGCGGTAAAAGGGCGCTTGGGGATTCCCAGCACATCGAACTCTACCGGCGCAGCGTGGCTGTCCTGATATTGGTTGATGCCGTCCAGATAAGCTTGCAGGGCCTTCCACGCCGGCGACTGACGATCCAGCGCGGCCACATAGCTTTCAGCCCGTTCGCGGATGCGCAGGCTGCGAAACAGTTTGTCGGTGTCGAGCAGTTTCGGGCCGAGGACTTCGGCCAGTTCCCCACGGGCCAGGCGCCGCACGGCTTCCATCTGGAACAATCTATCCTGGGCGTGCACGTAGCCGAGGGCGCGGTAGAGGTCGGTTTCGTTTTCGGCACGGATATGCGGCACGCCGCGTACGTCGTAGCGCACGGTCACCGAACCTTGCAGGTGTTGCAATTGCACCTGGCCCTGGCGCGTCGGCTGCTTGCTGTACACATACCAGCCGCCCCCGGCGACGAGTACGGCGATCAGCAAGGCAAGTACGGTCAGGACGCGTTTCATGGTGACTCCTTGTTCTAAAAGCCGCTCGGTCATCCGGGCTGCGAATGTTTATCACAACCGAAAGGGACGCGCAGTGTATCGATCGATATTTTGCTGGAGTCCGGCGGATGTTCCGTCTGGGGGAGTCGCAAATTTTTCAGGTGGGGAAGCATATGTGGGTCTGGTTAAGTATGTTTTAGTTGGAGTAAGTTTGATTCTGACGGCTTGAAAAGTTGGTGTTTGAATATTTGTGAAATAACTCTTTCTGGTGTTTTTTTATTGTTGGGTGCTATGTTTGATTTGCGATGTGTTTGCGGTTTTGGACGCTTCGAAAAATAATTTCTCATTGGTTTTTTTTGTTCGTCTTAACTAAGTGACGTGCAATTTATTGAAAAGGATTTTGATATGAAAGAATCACAAGAGTTTAGTAGCGCTGTAGGGCCTGACATGACCGCGACACTCAGGGCAGGTTATAGGCCAAACGCCTGGATGACTGACCTGCAAAACAATATCGGGCATAAGAGAATTTGGCAGTTGAGTTTGCCGGGTGCACACAACAGCGGAATGGATAGGGCGGCAGGGTATAGCAACTCTTACATAACATGTCAGCATGATAGTTTTAGTTATCAACTGAATAGCGGTATCAGGGCGCTGGATATACGACTGAAGTATTACGCAGGTGTGTCCACTCCCAGTCTTCGCTTCCGACATGAACACAGTCAGGACTCTGGGCGCACGCTGTGGGACACGATGCATGCCGTTCACTGGTTTCTGGAGTATAACCCCGGAGAAATAGTAATTCTGGATATACATGAGATCAATACGCAACAGTCGCCGGCCGCCTATAGGGAGTTACTTGATTATTTGATGGGTGAGCATGGCTGGAAATTTATTCCGCGCGCGGCGGCCAATATGACGTTAAATCAAATTAAAGAAGCATACCCGCGACGTCGAGTTATTTTGGCTGCGCCCCATGAGCTCTCGAGTTTAAATGCGACCTACATTTGGCCTAAGATAAACCATCAGTGGGTAGGTTCGGGGTTGGTCAGTGTCAGTCGTTTATACGGTCATATCGAAAGTGTTATGAGGAATCCGCCCGCCGCAGGTGCGTTATGGTCGATGTCCGCTACTTGTTATTCGATATTGGGTGTGGAGGGGATTCCATCGGAATTGAATAATTGGTACAGGGCCAGGAGCGAGTGGCAAATGAAGAGCAACATTATCAATGTCGATTTTTTCGGAAGTTCTAACTTGGTTGCCAATTGCATCGAGAGCAATCTTGTCAAATAGCTCTGCCCGTCCGACCGAACCTTTTTCACTGTGAGGGGGTGACAACCGGCCACGGGCAGTAACAACCGATGGCGAGCGTATGCGTTGCATTCACTGCGCGACCTTCGCTCAGGGCTTGCAGGATGGGCTCGATAAAGCTGTTGTTCGAATTGCAGGTCAGGCCTTCGCTGTACGGACCGAAGTAGGCCAGTTTGCCGCTGCGATCCCAGATCGCCACGGCCGGGCTGGCGGGAATCTGTTCAGAACCCGGCAGGACGGTAATGGTTTTCAGGTTGCTCAGCGTGGCAGGTAGCTGGCCATGACTGCCGGGTTTTTGCACGGCGTAAAACTCAACGCCTTGCGGAACATAGCGCTCGACCAGTTCGCTCAGGTGTTGCTGATTGCCGACATTGCACGGGCAGGCCGGGTCCCAGAAGTGCACCAGGCGAATGGCGCCGGGGCCGGCAAGTTCGTCCGGCAGGCGCAATGGGTCGCCGGAAAACACCGCGGTGTGCGAACTGAAGGCGCGCAAGTAGCGCCCCTGAAACCAGTCATAGGCGGCCCACAGCACGCCGGCACACACAAGGGCGAGCAGGATGGCAAGCAGTGTGGTGCGGTAGGCCGGACGCATGGGTTTCAATCCTCGAAGGTCGGCTAGCTTGCCATGCTTGCCGCGACAGATGAATATCGCAGGCCTATAAAGTCCGTTTCGCGCTCTGGAATAGCCCATGTCTGCCACTTTCGACCCCGATCATTTGCGTGCCAGCCTGCGGCCATTGGCCGAGTGGCAGCCGCTGTCGGCGGAGGCGATGGCCTATCAGCATTTTTATCGGCTGGATTTTCCCCGGCGGACCTTGCGCAGTGGCCTGGGGCGTTTCGAGGTCGATGGCTATGAAGTGGTCAGCCAACTCTGGTGGCCCGAGCGGGCGAAGGCGACACTGTTTCTGTTTCACGGTTTCTACGATCACACCGGGCTCTATCGGCATGTGATCGAGTGGGCGCTGGACCAGGGTTTTGCAGTGATCGCCTGTGACCTGCCGGGGCATGGTCTGTCCAGTGGCGAACGGGCGAGCATCAAGGATTTCGCCGAGTATCAGAGCACGCTGCAAGGGCTGTTGGCCGAGGCGCAATCGCTGGGCCTTCCGCAGCCCTGGCACCTGTGCGGGCAAAGCACCGGCGGGGCGATCGTGATCGATCATGTGCTCAATCAGGGCGCGCACAGTCCCGCCCAGGGGCAGGTGATTTTGCTGTCGCCACTGGTGCGGCCGCGAGCGTGGGGCTGGTCGCAGCTCAGTTATTACCTGCTCAAGCCGTTCGTCAAAGGCATCGCCCGGCGTTTCAGCGAGAACTCCAACGACCCTGACTTCCTGACGTTCCTGCAAGCCGATCCGTTGCAACCGCTGCGTCTGCCAACGGCCTGGGTCGGTGCGCTGGGTCGGTGGATCAAGCGCATCGAAGCGGCGCCGCGCAGCCCGCGGCGGCCGCTGATCGTGCAGGGGCAGGCGGACATGACCGTGGATTGGCAGCACAACCTTGAGGTGTTGCGGGGCAAGTTCGATCGGCCTCAGGTGCTGATGCTGCCTGAGGCGCGGCATCATCTGGCGAATGAGTCAGCGGGATTGCGGCAGGAGTATTTCGGGTTTTTGACCAAGCGGATGAAGGGGCGAAATCTTTAGTGCTAGTCAGGGCCTCATCGCGGGCAAGCCCGCTCCCACAGGTATCTGCTTTGACCGAAGGATTTGTGAACGACACCGATCACTGTGGGAGCGGGCTTGCCCGCGATGGCGATCTGGCGGACACCAAAAACTATTGGGTAAGACTCGACGTACTCTGCCCCACCGCCAACCCCGCCCGAATTGCTGCCAATGCCGCTTGGTAGTAAGTCTTGCCTTCAGTGGACTCGGCAAAAGTTGCGAACTCTTCCAGCTCGTCATCCGACAGGTCGCGATAGACATACAGCAGCGTGTTGTTCAGATCGGCGCCGATCTGCTCCATCAGGCGCTGGCGCTGACCGTTCAACATGCCTTGCGCCTGACCGCCGCCGAGCAGGCCGGGGATCATCGAACTCAGGCTGTCGGCCGCCACGCCCGCGATCGCCAGGCTGACTTCAGCGCCGGCCTCGCGAGCGGGCAGGGCCTGGGCCAGGTGACCGATGATGAGTTGACGGGTATCGCTGGCCTGCATTTTCGGCAAGCCCTTGGCATTTTTCGCCAATTGATCGCGACGGGTCGCCAGCAGTTCGGCGGCGACGATTTTCTTGCCCAGGGCCGATTGAAAGAAGGTCAAGGCAGGTTTTGGATCGGCAAGCTTTTTGCGTAATTGCGCTTCGGCACGCTGGTCCATGGCCTTGGGAGCAAAGCGCTGATTGCTGTTGTTGACCAGAGCCTGGAACACCGCCGGCGGCAGGCTGTTCTGGTAACGCTGCTGAGCGGCCGAAAGAGCATCGTTGAAATGCGCGCGTTGTTCTGGCCAACCGGCGACCTTGTACAACTGGTCGTGGCCGTCCGCCCAAGCGGGCAAAACGCAGAACATCAACAGTGAGAAAAGCAAGCGACGCATAGGGACTCCTGTCAGCAGGCGACTATTCTCCGTGCGGCATTCGTACTTGTCGAGAATTCGTATCAGGTTGAGTGCCTTATCCGACCAATCCTCCGCTATGCGGCTCTGTCGGATTTGCGGGCACAGGAATACTATGCGCGCCATGCAAATATCCTCTGATCATCCGCTGCTGTTACGTATCGTCGACGACCTGGCTGAGCGTGGCTGGTCGCGGCAGAATATTTTCCTGCCTCTGGATCTGACCCAGGCGCTGGCAGCCGAGTGCCGAAAACGTGCCGCTGAGGGTGAGCTCGCCCCGGCCGCCGTGGGGCGCGGGCCGTTTTCGGAAATTCGCGAGGGCATTCGTGGTGACCATATCCAGTGGATCGAACCCGGTCAGGCCGAGGCCTGCGACCGTTATCTGGGGTTGATGGACAGCCTGCGTGAGGCGATGAATCGCGGTTTGTTTCTGGGCCTTGAAGATTTCGAAAGCCATTTCGCCCTGTACCCGCCTGGCGCTTTCTACCTAAAGCATGTCGACCGTTTCCGCGACGACGACCGGCGCATGGTCTCGGCGGTGATCTACCTCAATGACGGCTGGCTGCCCGAGCATGGCGGTCAGCTGCGCATGTACCTCGACGAAGGCGTCGAACACGATGTGGTGCCTACCGGCGGATGCCTGGTGGTGTTCCTGTCGGGCGAAGTCCCCCACGAAGTCCTGCCCGCGACCCGAGATCGCCTGTCGTTGACGGGCTGGTTCCGGCGTCGTGGCAACGAGCCGTTCTGATCATGCAAAAGATTCTGGTAAGCCGCTGTTTGCTCGGTCACCGCGTCCGTTACGACGGCGGCGCCAGTGGGCCATTCAACCTGTTGGAACAGTGGATTTCCGAAGGCCGGGTGGTGCCGTTGTGCCCGGAAGTCGCCGGTGGTTTGCCGACGCCAAGGGCCGCGGCGGAGATTCCGGGCGGGCAGGGCGCTGAAGTGCTTGATGGCCTTGCATCGGTGATCACCACCGAGGGCGAGGACGTCAGTGCCGAGTTTCTTTCGGGGGCTTATCAGGCGCTGGAACTGGTGCAGCAGCACGGCATCCGCATTGCCGTGCTCAAGGCCAACAGCCCGTCTTGCGGGAATCTGTTGACGTATGACGGGACGTTCAGAGGCGTGAAGGTCAGTGGTGAAGGTGTCACCGCTGCATTGCTCAAGCGCAATGGCGTCCAAATCTTCAGCGAGTTGGAATTGGCCGAAGCGGCGCAGGCTCTGGCAGCCCTCGACTAACGACCCTGCACAAATCCCTGTGGGAGCGGGCTTGCCCGCGATGGCGGTTCTACATTCAACATCGATGTTGAATGTTATGGCCTCATCGCGGGCAAGCCCGCTCCCACAGGGTTACTCATCAGCCTTGAATCAGGGTTTCGGCGTCACACTCGTATCCGCCCCTAACCACTTCTGCGACAACGCTTCCAATCGGCCATCTCCCTTGATCCGCTGCAAGGCGTTTTCGAGGCTCGCTTGAAATGCCGGGTTACCCTTCTGAAACGGAATCGCCAGGCTCACGGTCTGGCTGGCTTTCGGCTTTTCCTCAGTCAGCGACTGCACCAATAGTATTGAGCGCGGTTCTTCCTTCTGCGCGATCAATTGCGCATCGGTTTGAATGTAAGGTTGGCTGAAGTCGAAACGCTCCGTGAGCGCCGGGGTCTCTGTGATGTGGTTGATGGCGATGTCGTATTTGCCACTTTCGACGCCGGTCAGCAAATCATTGGAATCGGTGACGACAAAGTCGGCGCGCACATCCAGCTCAGCGGCCAGCAACTGCCCCAGCTCGACCTCGAACCCGGTCAGTTTGTCGTCCTCCTTGAAATTGAAGGGCGGTGTATTAGCCTCAAGGGCAATGCGCAATTCGCCGCGGTCGTTTACATCGTCAATCAGTTCGGCATGAGCCAAAGGGCTCAAAAGGGGCAGCAGGCAAATCAGGCCAGGCAAAAAGCGCATGGTCACTCCTTTGAATTCATTTATCGCGACGCGCTGTTCAGCCTCGCTTTGCTATGGTTATTGAGTGACTTCGACAACGAATGGCCGTGAAGTTGTCACGGTCGAGCGGATTTTACGGAAAAACTGGAGAAGAGAATGAAAAGCTTTATGTCACGTGCAGCGTTGGCTGGCCTGTTGCTGGGTGCATCGATGCTGGCAACGGCTGCTACACCGGCCCCCAAAGGCGCCGAAGCGTCCATCGTTTCTCCTGAGGACGGCGCCACGGTTCCCCAGACCTTCACCGTCAAATTCGCTGTGAAGAACATCGCGCTGGCGCCTGCCGGCGATGTCACCAAGAACACGGGGCATCATCACTTGCTGATCGATGTCGATAAACTGCCCGCCGCCGGTGCGCCGATCCCGATGGATGCCAACCATATGCACTTCGGCAAACCGCAGACCCAGGCCGAAATCAAACTGGCACCGGGCAAGCACACCTTGCAGCTCGAGCTGGGCGACAGCGGTCACATGCCGTTCGATCCGCCGATCGTTTCGAAGAAAATCACCGTGACTGTGAAGTAACTTTTCCACAGCCATGAAAAAGGGAGACCCGAGGGTCTCCCTTTTTTGTCGCTCAAAACGCGATCAGAACAACACGCGGCAACGAATGGTGCCGTTGATGTGCTGCAGCTTCTCCTGGGCAATTTCCGAGTAATCGGCGTCGACGTCGATCACGACGTAGCCGACTTTCTCGTTGGTCTGCAGGAACTGACCGGAAATGTTGATGCCGTTTTCGGCGAAGACCTTGTTGATCTCGCTCATCACACCCGGAATGTTCTCGTGGATGTGCAGCAGACGGTGCTTGCCAGGGTGAGCCGGCAGAGCCACTTCCGGGAAGTTCACGGACGATACCGAAGTACCGTTGTCGCTGTACTTGACCAGTTTTTCCGCCACTTCCAGACCAATGTTGGCCTGCGCCTCAGCGGTGGAACCACCGATGTGCGGGGTCAGGATCACGTTGTCCAGGCCACGCAGCGGGCTTTCGAACTCTTCTTCGTTGGAGCGCGGCTCCACCGGGAATACGTCGATGGCCGCACCGATCAGGTGTTTGTCCTTGATCGCGTCCGCCAGGGCGTCCAGTTCGACCACGGTGCCGCGAGCAGCGTTGATCAGAATGCCGCCCTTCTTGATGGCGCGGATTTCCTTCTCGCCGATCATCCACTGGGTGGCTGCGGTTTCCGGAACGTGCAGAGTGACGATGTCGGACATGCCCAGCAACTCGGTCAGGCTGGCAACTTGCGTTGCGTTGCCCAATGGCAGCTTGGTCACCGTGTCGTAGAAGTACACCTGCATGCCCAGGCCTTCAGCCAGGACCGACAATTGAGTACCGATCGAGCCGTAACCGACGATACCCAGCTTCTTGCCACGGATTTCGAAGGAGTTGGCTGCGCTCTTGATCCAGCCGCCACGGTGGCAGGAAGCGTTCTTCTCAGGAATGCCGCGCAGCAACAGGATCGCTTCGGCCAATACCAGCTCGGCTACGGAGCGAGTGTTGGAGTACGGCGCGTTGAATACTGCGATGCCGCGTTCGCGAGCCGCGTTGAGGTCGACCTGGTTGGTGCCGATGCAGAAACAGCCAACCGCCACCAGTTTCTTCGCGTGATCGAAAATTTCTTCGGTCAGTTGAGTGCGGGAGCGAATGCCGATGAAGTGAGCATCAGCGATCTTTTCCTTCAGCTGGGCTTCCGGCAGAGAACCTGTGAGGTACTCGATGCTGGTGTAGCCCGCCGCCTTGAGGACGTCGACAGCCGATTGGTGGACGCCTTCGAGAAGAAGGAACTTGATCTTGCTCTTATCGAGAGAAGTCTTGCTCATCTGCGTAAACCTGTGTCCCGGAGAAAAAATGGCAGGAAGTAGCCAGCAGATGCTGACCCGGACGGCAAGAAAGCCGTCGCCGCAGAACAGCCTTTGGGCACTATCCTGCGGGGTCGGTATGCTAGCATATGCACCCCGCTAAACACTCATTCCTGCGACGTGAAGCGTCTTCAGGATGACCATGAATTGTTCGAGAGTTCTGTCGATGACCAATCCTGCCCTGATTGATGAGCTGAAGACCCTGGTTGAGCCTGGCAAGGTGCTGACCGACGCCGACTCCCTGAATGCTTACGGTAAGGATTGGACCAAGCATTTCGCCCCGGCCCCGACGGCCATCGTGTTTCCCAAGACCACCGAGCAGGTCCAGGCCATTGTTCGTTGGGCCAATGAACACAAGGTGGCGCTGGTGCCGTCCGGCGGTCGTACCGGGCTTTCGGCTGCGGCCGTGGCCGCCAATGGCGAAGTGGTCGTGTCCTTCGACTATATGAATCAGATCCTCGACGTGAACCTGACCGACCGCACGGCCGTTTGTCAGCCAGGCGTGGTCACTGAGCAATTACAGAACAAAGCCGAAGAACACGGTCTGTACTACCCGGTGGACTTCGCGTCGGCAGGTTCCAGCCAGATTGGCGGCAATATCGGCACCAATGCCGGCGGGATCAAGGTGATTCGCTACGGCATGACCCGCAACTGGGTGGCCGGCATGAAGGTCGTCACCGGCAAGGGCGATCTGCTGGAACTGAACAAGGACCTGATCAAGAACGCCACCGGCTACGACCTGCGTCAGCTGTTTATCGGCGCCGAAGGCACGCTGGGTTTTGTGGTCGAGGCCACCATGCGTCTGGACCGTGCGCCGAAAAACCTCACCGCAATGGTCCTCGGCACCGCCGATTTCGATTCGATCATGCCGGTGTTGCACGCCTTCCAGAGCAAACTTGACCTGACCGCCTTCGAATTCTTCTCTGACAAAGCTCTGGCCAAGGTTATGGCGCGCGGCGATGTGCCGGCGCCGTTTGAATCCGATTGCCCGTTCTACGCGCTGCTGGAATTCGAAGCGACCACTGAAGAAGTGGCCAACCATGCCCTGGAAACCTTCGAGCACTGCGTCGAGGAAGGCTGGGTGCTGGACGGCGTGATGAGCCAGAGCGAAACCCAGTTGCAGAATCTCTGGAAGCTGCGCGAATACATCTCCGAAACCATTTCCCACTGGACGCCTTACAAAAACGACATTTCGGTCACTGTGTCGAAAGTTCCGGGGTTCCTGAAGGAGATTGACGCGATCGTCGGCGAACACTACCCGGATTTCGAAATCGTCTGGTTCGGGCACATCGGCGACGGCAACCTGCACTTGAACATCCTCAAGCCGGATAACCTGAGCAAGGACGAGTTTTTCGCCAAGTGCGCGACTGTCAACAAGTGGGTGTTCGAAACCGTCGAGAAGTACAACGGTTCGATTTCCGCCGAACACGGTGTGGGCATGACTAAACGTGACTATTTGACCTACAGTCGCTCGCCAGTTGAGATCGAGTACATGAAAGCCGTTAAAGCGGTATTCGACCCGAATGGCATCATGAACCCGGGCAAGATTTTCGCTGTTTGATTCTTCGAACTTTAAAAGCACGAAGCAGGAGTCGGTAATGAGCTACCAGCACCAGTATGTCGACGGTACGCGTATTCATTTCCCGTTGGGAAAAGTGGTATGCATCGGCCGCAACTACGCCGAGCACGCCAAGGAACTGGACAATCCGGTGCCTACCGAGCCACTGCTGTTCATCAAACCGGGCAGTTGCGTGGTGCCGCTGGAAGGCGGTTTCAGCATTCCAACCGAGCGTGGCTCGGTGCATTACGAGGCGGAAATCGCCGTGTTGATTGGCAAGCCATTGTCGACCAAACCGAGCCGTGAAGAAGTGCTGGACGCCATCTCCGGCATCGCCCCGGCTCTGGACCTGACTCTGCGCGACAAACAGGCCGAGCTGAAAGCCAAGGGCCTGCCGTGGGAAATCGCCAAGTCCTTCGATGGCGCGGCGGTGATTGCGCCATTCGTGGCGGGCAGTACCTTCGCCGACCTGACCGACATTGGCATCCGCCTGACCATCAATGGCGAAGTCCGCCAGGATGGCAACAGCAAGGACATGCTGAATCCGATCGTGCCGATGATCCAGTACATGGCCGGCTGCTTCTCGCTGCAGGCCGGTGATGTGATTCTCACGGGTACGCCGGTGGGCGTTGGTCCGCTGAATGTTGGTGACGAACTGGTGCTCGAACTGCCGGGCGCCAGCCGCTTCACCAGTAGCGTGCGCTGATCCAACGCAAAACCCTGTGGGAGCGGGCTTGCCCGCGATGAGGTCGTAACAGTCAACATTGATGTTGAATGTCAGACCGCCATCGCGGGCAAGCCCGCTCCCACAATGATTTTTAGTGGTCGCAAGTTTCTGTGTTCACACAGGGCAATCCCGCCATTTCCCGTTTTTTTCACATTTTGTCCGGATAATTCCGGGGCTTCTGGCGTCTGAGCCAGTCCCAATGTGCTATTACCCATAGCCTGAATTTCTGGAACGCATCCCTGCATGGCCACCCAACCGCTGCCCAAGCTGAAAACTGTCCGCCGCTCGCGCTTTGTCATGCGTTGGTATTCCTGGTTTTTGCTGGTGGCGGCCGCCGTGTATGGCCTCATGTTTGCGATGCATTGGGACGATCGCGGCCTGCTCTGGGTGATGGAGCGTTTCGAAAGCCCGGCCGAACGTCAGGAAAGTATCTGGCTGCCGGATTATCGGGCTGTGATCGACGCCAAGCTGCTCCCGGGCATGGAGAAGGATGAAGCATCGGACGTGTCTTATGACCCGCAGACCAAAACCCTGTTTGCGGTGATGGGCAAGAACCCGTTTCTGGTCGAATTGACGTTGCAAGGCGACGTGTTACGCAAGATGCCGCTGGTGGGTTGGGGTAACCCGGAAGGCGTGACGGCCATGGGTAACGGTTTGCTGGCGATTACCGATGAGCGCAAACACCTGCTTTCCATCGTCAAGGTCGATGCCGATACTCGCGAATTGAATATCGACAGTTTCCCGAAATATGACCTTGGCCCGTCGAAAAACCAGAATAAGGCCTTCGAGGCGATCGTCTGGGATGCGCGCAACCAGCAACTGCTGCTGGGTGAAGAGCGTCCGCCGGCACTGTTCAGCTGGAAAAGCGACGGAAGCCAAATCCTCAAGGGCGACAAGCAAAAGCTGCCCAGCGATGAGTTGGACATCCGCAATCTCTCGGCCCTGGCTATCGATCCGCGCACCGGCCACACCCTGGTGCTGTCCGCCGACTCTCACTTGTTGCTGGAATTGAACGAGAAAGGCGAGCAGGTCAGCTTCATGACTTTGCTTGGGGGGTTCAATGGTCTGAAGGAAACCATTCCTCGTGCCGAAGGCGTGACCATGGACGAAGCGGGTACGCTGTACATGGTGAGCGAACCTAACCTGTTCTACCGGTTCGAAAAACAACCGTAGAGTTCGGTAATTGTGGTCGAAGGCCACTGGCCATTAAGCTTGAATTCATACTGCCGTGGTATTTCATCCGCCCGTCTTGTTGCCGAGCTCGCCTGAATGCGCCGACTTGCCCGTCCCAAACCCCTGATGCTGATCCTGTCGGTAATTGCGCTGATCGTGCTGATTGCAGTCGGCCAGTACCTGCGTCTGTTCGAGCGCACCTGGTTCAATGTGCAGGCGTTATGGCAGCCTATGAATGCCCAGTCCATTGGTCTGGATCAGTATCAGGCAGTCATCGAGGCGCAAGTCATTGACGGTCTGGACCACGATGTTTCGGCGCTGACCTTCGATCCCGTGCGTAAAAGCTTGTTCACCGTTACCAACAAAAATGCCGAACTGATCGAATTGTCCCTGGAAGGCAAAATCCTGCGGCGTGTGGCGTTGGTCGGGTTTGGCGACCCGGAGGCGGTGGAATTCATCAGTGCTGACACTTACGTGATCACCGACGAGCGCCAGCAACGGCTGATCAAGATTCATCTGGAAAAGGACACGACGTTCCTCGATGCCGCGGACGCCGAGCAGATGACCCTCGGCGTGCACATGAGCGGCAACAAGGGTTTTGAAGGGTTGGCCTATGACTCGGTGGGCAAGCGCTTGTTTGTCGCCAAGGAGCGCGACCCGATGCTGATCTACGAAGTTCAGGGCTTTCCGCATTACAACCCGGAGAAATCCTACGCGGTGCATGTGGTGAACAACCCCAAGCGCGATGCCGGGATGTTCGTGCGAGACCTGTCGAGCCTGCAATACGACGAGCGCAGCGGCCATCTGCTGGCGCTGTCCGATGAGTCACGACTGATTCTGGAGCTGGATGTCGATGGGCGACCGCTGACCACTCTGTCACTGAGCAAGGGTCGTCAGGGATTGCAGAAGACTGTGCCGCAAGCAGAAGGCATCGCCATGGACGACGACGGCACCCTGTACCTCGTCAGCGAGCCGAATCTTTTCTACGTCTTCAAAAAACCGACGCAAAACTAACCGGTATCCCAAAACACTGTGGGAGCGGGCTTGCCCGCGATGGCGGCCTTTCAGTCAACATCAATGTTGAATGTGACGGCCTCATCGCGGGCAAGCCCGCTCCCACAGGTATTTCATTTGCCCATAAATCTGGGCGATTTCACTTACTCGGCGCGCAGGGTTTTCACACCTTCACTCGTCCCCAGCAGCAGCAAATCGGCCGGGCGGGCTGCGAACAAACCGTTGGTGACCACGCCGACGATGGCATTGATCTGTGTTTCCAGCTCCACCGGGTTGGTGATCTGCATGTTGAACACATCGAGGATGATGTTGCCGTTGTCGGTCAGCACGCCTTCACGGTAAACCGGGTCGCCGCCGAGTTTCACCAGTTGGCGGGCCACGTGGCTGCGGGCCATCGGGATCACTTCCACCGGCAGCGGGAACGCACCGAGCACCGGCACCAGTTTGCTGGCGTCGGCGATGCAGATGAAGGTCTTGGCCACGGCCGCAACAATCTTCTCGCGGGTCAGGGCCGCGCCGCCGCCCTTGATCAGATTCAGGTGTTCGTCGCTTTCATCGGCGCCGTCGACGTAGAACTCCAGGTCGCTGACGGTATTGAGCTCATACACCGCAATGCCGTGGCCCTTGAGGCGGGCGGCGGTGGCTTCGGAACTGGCGACCGCGCCATCGAACGCGCCTTTGTGCTTGGCCAGGGCATCGATGAAGCAGTTGGCGGTGGAGCCGGTGCCGACCCCGACGATGCTCTTGTCGTCGAGTTTCGGAAGGATGAAGTCGACGGCGGCCTGGGCTACGGCCTGTTTGAGTTGATCCTGGGTCATGCGGGCTCCGAAGTGCCGAAAGGGGAACGAAAGGCCGGCATTATAGGCCTCGCGATGGGGAAGGTCATTGCCGGTATGTCGAATGGTGGCGAGGGGGCTTGCTCCCGCTCGGCTGCGCAGCAGTCGTAAAACCTGCTGATGCGGTGTGTCTGAAAGAACGGGGGTGTCTGTTTTGGGAGCGCTTCGCGCTCCAGCGGGAGCAAGCTCCCTCGCCACAATGAGTCTCTTGCGTTCGCGAGCGGCTAAAACCATCTGTTTAGTGTGGTCGCCCGCCCAAAAGCCGGGTTAGACTCCTTGACCCTGCCCAACCCGCTCAGTGATGCTTTCCGATGCTCGAACAGTACGTCAAAAAGATCCTCACCTCGCGCGTTTATGACGTTGCCGTAGAAACCCCATTGCAGACTGCCCGCCAGCTCTCCGAGCGGCTGGGCAACGATATCTGGCTCAAGCGTGAAGACTTGCAGCCGGTGTTCTCGTTCAAGATTCGCGGCGCCTATAACAAGTTGACGCAGCTGAGCGATGAAGAGCGCGCTCGCGGCGTGGTCACCGCGTCGGCGGGCAATCATGCGCAAGGCCTGGCCCTGGCGGCCAAGGTTCTGGGCGTGAAAGCGACCATCGTGATGCCCAAGACCACCCCGGAGATCAAGGTCGAAGGCGTACGCTCGCGCGGCGGCAAAGTGGTGCTGCACGGGGATTCGTTCCCGGAAGCCTTGGCCTACTCGCTGAAACTGGTCGACGAAAAAGGCTACGTCTACATTCACCCTTACGACGATCCCCACACCATTGCCGGGCAGGGCACGGTGGCGATGGAGATTCTGCGCCAGCACCCTGGGCGCCTGGATGCGATCTTCGTTCCGGTGGGCGGCGGCGGGCTGATCGCCGGGATCGCGGCGTACGTGAAATACCTGCGCCCGGACATCAAAATCATCGGCGTCGAACCGGATGACTCCAACTGCCTGCAAGCCGCCATGGCGGCCGGCGAGCGGGTGGTGCTGCCGACCGTGGGGCTCTTTGCCGACGGCGTCGCGGTGGCTCAGATCGGTCAGCACACTTTCGATATCTGCAAAGACTACGTAGACGAAGTCATCACCGTCAGCACCGACGAGATTTGTGCGGCAATCAAGGATATCTACGACGATACCCGCTCGATCACTGAACCTGCCGGCGCCTTGGGCGTGGCCGGGATCAAGAAGTATGTCGAGCAACGCGGTGTCACGGGGCATACCTTCGTGGCCATCGACTCCGGCGCCAACGTCAACTTCGACCGCTTGCGCCACGTGGCCGAGCGCGCTGAACTGGGCGAGGGTCGCGAAGCCATCATCGCCGTGACCATTCCCGAGAAACCGGGCAGCTTCAAGGCGTTCTGCGAAGCCATCGGCAAGCGCCAGATCACCGAATTCAATTACCGCTACAACACTGGCAGCGAAGCGCACATCTTTGTCGGCGTGCAGACGCATCCGGAAAACGACCCGCGCAGTGCGCTGCTCGCCAGTCTCACCGAGCAGGGTTTCCCGGTGCTCGACCTGACCGACAACGAACTGGCCAAGTTGCACATCCGCCACATGGTAGGCGGGCGTGCTGTCCATGTGGTCGATGAAGTGGTGCTGCGCTTCGAGTTCCCGGAGCGTCCGGGTGCGTTGTTCAACTTCCTCAACAAACTCGGCGGGCGCTGGAACATTTCGATGTTCCACTACCGCAACCACGGCGCGGCAGATGGCCGTGTGGTCGCGGGCCTGCAAGTGCCGCACGACGAGCGTCACCTGGTACCGGCCGCGCTGGAAGAAATCGGTTACCCGTACTGGGACGAAAGCGACAACCCGGCCTATCAGCTGTTTCTCGGCTGAGCGGCTACGCTGATGGGCACGGCCTAAGGAAGAAAACACATGGAAACCCTGACTACCCTCAAAGTCCTCCACGTCGCGGCGACCGTTGTGTTGCTGGCTTGCGGTCTGGGGCTCGCGGTTCTGACCTGGCGTAAGCGTGGCGAGGGGCCGGCCAGTACGCTGCGCCGGCCGTGGTTGTTTGTCTGGTATCTGGCGCTGCTGTGCATGCTCAGCATGCCGTTCACAGGCTGGTGGCTGGTGCATCTGGTCGGCTGGCCGTTGGGTCAGACATGGGTGCTGGGTTCCAGTGTCATCTATGTCATAGCGGCGTTTAGCGCGCTGTGGCTGCTGGCGCGACTGAATCGCCTGCGCACTGGCGGTGCCGGCAGCTGGAAGTTCACGCTGGGGCTGGCGATCGTCAGTGGCGTCGGTTTTCTCTCTATTGCTGCATTGATGGGTGCAAAACCCGTTTAAGCAACAAGGACGTTCATGAAAATTCTATTGGCGGGTGGCACAGGTTTTGTGGGCCGCCACCTGTTGCGTGCGCTGCGCGGTGCGGGCCATTCGGTCATTGCCACCAGCCGCGAACCTCAGGCTCCGGGTTGGCCGGGTGTTGAGTGGCGGCGACTGGATCTCGGGTTGTTGGCGGGCGATCCCGCGCATTTTGTTTTTCCCTACGATGTCGATCTGTTGATCAATGCCGCCGGTCTTCTGAGCGTCGACGCGCAGACGCTGAGTCTGATTCAGGATCGCGGCACCCGAGTGTTGTTCGATCAGGCTGCGCGCCAGGGTGTCCGGGTACTGCAGATTTCCGCGCTGGGGGCGGCGGCTCAATCCGATGTGCCGTTTCTTGCCAGCAAAGGTGTGGCAGATGAGTATCTGTTGGGGCTGAACATCGCCTCAGTCGTCTTGCGGCCCTCGCTGGTGCTAGGCGCGGGCGGTGCGAGCAGTGCCTGGCTGGCCGGCCTTTCCCCTTGGCCGTTGATCCCCTTGCTGGATCTCAAGGCTCGGCTGCAACCCCTGCATATCGATGATCTGGTGGGTGCTGTGATGGCCCTGCTGCGGCAATGGCCGGCTCAGTCAATGGTGCTGCCGCTCGTTGGTCCCGAGCCGATGACGCTAGCCGAGGTCATCGATCATATGCGTGCGGCGCAGGGTTGGGCGCCCGGGCGATATGTAAAGGTACCTGACTTGTTGACCCGCGTGGGCAGCTGGCTGGGAGACCGATCCGGCTGGCGGGCCTTGAACCGTCAAAGCGTGACCCTGGCGCAGCGGGACAACCTGGCTGACCCCGACGTACTGGCTTCGGTCTGCTGCTATCGCGCCGCGCCTGTGCAAATCTGTTTGCAAGACTGGCCCTCGGTGGCTCAAAGCAGTCAGCGTGCCTTGCGCCCGCTGATGTTGGCGGTGCTGGCACTGATCTGGCTGGGGACGGCAGTGGTCTGTCTGGGCCCCGGCTACGAATGGAGTCTGCGGATCATGGCTGAAACCGGCATACACGGTAGCTGGGCGAAGTTTGCAGTCATCAGTGGCGCCGTGTGTGACGGCTTGCTGGGGTTGGGAATGCTGTTCAAGCGCTGGCGCCGATTGGCGTTGCGGCTGCAATTGGGCTTGATGCTCGGTTACACCGTCTGCATCAGCTTCGTGCTGCCCCATTACTGGTTTGATCCTTACGCGGCTGTCGGCAAGAATCTGGTGCTGATGGTGGCTACTTTATGGCTTCTTTGGACTGAACCCCGCCGATGAGCGCTTATCTGCTACTGAAAACCCTGCACATCCTGTCGTCGACTATTCTCTTTGGCCTTGGAGCCGGGTCCGCCTATTACGCACTTCGGGCCTGGCGCACCGGCAAGGTCGAAGTGATTGCTGTCACCTTCAAGCATCTGGTTTTTGCCGACTGGGCTTTCACCGCCACCACAGCCGTTCTCCAGCCGCTGAGCGGTTTGGGCCTGATGCATCTGGCAGGCTGGCCGCTGCAACAGACCTGGCTGATGTGGAGCATCGGTCTCTATTGCCTGGCGGGGATTTGCTGGTTGCCGGTGGTGTGGCTGCAAATCCGCGTGCACAAAATGGCCGACAAGGCTTTGCTGGAGGGCGCGCCGATGCCGATCAAGGCAGCGACCTACATGCGCTGGTGGTTTGCCTTGGGCTGGCCGGCGTTTTTGGCTTTCATGGCGATCTTCTACCTGATGGTGGCCAAGACCGCTTGAAAGCTCGCCCACAGGGGGGCGGCAACCACTGTGGGCATTGAGACAGCTTTTAGTCGCGCAGGCTGATCACCGGCCAACCACGCTTTTCAGCCTCGGCCCGCAGATTCACGTCCGGATCAACAGCAATCGGATTCGCCACCTGTTCCAGCAACGGCAAGTCATTCATCGAATCGCTGTAGAAATAGCTGTCTTCCAGGTTGTGGCCAGTCTCTTCCAGCCAACGAATCAACCGGGTCACCTTGCCTTCACGGAAGCACGGAACATCGGTGCTGCGCCCGCTGTAACGGCCGTCGATCATTTCGCATTCGGTGGCGATCAGGGTTTCGACGCCTAAACGCGTGGCAATCGGTCCGGTCACAAAGCGATTGGTGGCGGTGATGATCACCAGTTTGTCGCCGGCCTCACGGTGTTTAGCCAACAGTTCGAGGCCCTTGGGCAGCACGATCGGTTCGATGCAGTCGCGCATGTAGTCCAGGTGCCATTGATCCAGCGTGGCCATCTCGGTGCGGCCGAGAACTTCCAGGCAGAAGTTCAGGTACGCGTCGTTATCCAGCTTGCCGGCCAGGTAATCCTGATAGAACTCGTCGTTGCGTGCCTTGTAGGCGACGGCGTCGAGGAAACCGCGTTCGCACAGATAATCGCCCCAGGCGTGGTCACTGTCACCGCCCAGAAGCGTGTTGTCCAAGTCGAATAAAGCCAGCCGCATTGCAGTTACTCGCTGAAAAGTCTGTAGAAAGGTGTCCAGAATACGGACTTTTCACAAGAGTGCACATAAGGTAGGTCGGCTCGTTGCTGCTTTCACAACCTTTGTGGAACAATGCGACGACATGCGTTTGCGAGGTTGTTGCCGTGATCGACCCCGATGGTTTCCGCCCCAATGTCGGGATCATTCTGACGAATGATGCCGGCCAGGTGCTATGGGCTCGCCGTATCAATCAAGATGCCTGGCAGTTTCCACAGGGAGGGATCAACCCCCAGGAGACGCCGGAAGACGCCTTGTACCGCGAGTTGAACGAAGAAGTGGGCCTGGAGCGCGAAGATGTTGAAATACTCGCCTGCACCCGGGGCTGGTTGCGCTATCGTTTGCCGCAACGTCTGGTCAGGACGCACAGCCAACCACTGTGCATCGGCCAGAAGCAGAAATGGTTTCTCCTGCGCCTGATCTCCAACGAGCAGCGGGTGCGGATGGATTTGACCGGTAAACCGGAATTCGATGGCTGGCGCTGGGTCAGTTATTGGTATCCGTTGGGCCAGGTGGTGACATTCAAGCGCGAGGTTTATCGCCGCGCTCTCAAAGAGCTTGCCCCGCGCCTTTTAGCGCGCGACTGACGACGGAGTTCGACCCCGAGCCATGCTCAATACGCTGCGCAAGATCGTCCAGGAAGTTAACTCCGCCAAGGATCTCAAGGCGGCGTTGGGGATTATTGTGTTGCGCGTCAAAGAGGCCATGGGCAGCCAGGTCTGCTCGGTCTACCTGCTTGACCCAGAGACCAACCGCTTCGTGCTGATGGCCACCGAGGGCTTGAACAAGCGCTCGATCGGCAAAGTCAGCATGGCACCCAACGAAGGTCTGGTCGGCCTGGTCGGCACGCGTGAAGAACCCCTGAACCTCGAAAACGCCGCGGATCACCCGCGCTACCGTTACTTCGCCGAGACCGGTGAAGAGCGCTACGCCTCGTTCCTCGGGGCGCCGATCATTCACCACCGTCGCGTCGTCGGCGTGTTGGTCATTCAGCAAAAAGAACGCCGCCAGTTCGATGAAGGTGAAGAAGCCTTCCTCGTGACCATGAGCGCGCAACTTGCCGGCGTTATCGCCCACGCCGAGGCCACCGGCTCGATCCGTGGCCTGGGCCGTCAGGGCAAAGGTATCCAGGAAGCAAAGTTCGTCGGTGTACCGGGCTCACCGGGCGCGGCGGTCGGAACCGCGGTCGTCATGCTGCCGCCGGCCGACCTGGACGTGGTGCCGGACAAGACCATCACCGACATCAACGCGGAACTTGGCCTGTTCAAAACTGCCATCGAGGGCGTGCGCGCCGACATGCGAGCCTTGTCCGCCAAACTGGCGACCCAGCTGCGGCCTGAAGAGCGGGCGCTGTTCGACGTTTACCTGATGATGCTCGACGATGCCTCGCTCGGCAGCGAAATCACCACGGTGATCAAGACCGGTCAGTGGGCCCAGGGTGCGTTGCGTCAGGTGGTCACCGAACACGTCAACCGTTTCGAATTGATGGACGACGCCTACCTGCGTGAGCGCGCCTCGGACGTCAAAGACCTCGGTCGGCGCTTGCTGGCTTATCTGCAGGAAGAGCGGCAGCAGACGCTGGTCTACCCCGACAACACCATTCTGGTCAGCGAAGAACTGACGCCGGCAATGCTCGGCGAGGTGCCGGAAGGCAAGCTGGTCGGTCTGGTGTCGGTACTCGGTTCCGGCAACTCCCACGTGGCGATCCTGGCGCGCGCCATGGGCATCCCGACGGTGATGGGCCTGGTCGACTTGCCGTACTCCAAGGTCGACGGCATCCAGATGATCGTCGACGGCTACCACGGTGAGGTCTATACCAACCCGAGTGATGTGCTGCGCAAGCAGTTCGCCGAGGTGGTCGAGGAAGAGAAGCAACTGGCCCTCGGCCTGGATGCACTGCGGGACCTGCCGTGCATAACGGTCGACGGTCACCGCATGCCGCTGTGGGTCAACACTGGCCTGCTGGCGGACGTGGCACGGGCGCAGAAGCGCGGTGCCGAGGGCGTGGGTCTGTACCGCACCGAAGTGCCGTTCATGATCAATCAGCGCTTCCCGAGCGAAAAGGAGCAGCTGGCAATCTATCGCGAGCAGCTCGCCGCGTTCCATCCGCAACCGGTGACCATGCGCAGCCTGGACATCGGCGGCGACAAGGCGCTGTCGTACTTCCCGATCAAGGAAGACAACCCGTTCCTCGGCTGGCGTGGCATTCGTGTGACCCTCGATCACCCGGAGATTTTCCTGGTTCAAACCCGCGCCATGCTCAAGGCCAGCGAGGGCCTGAACAACCTGCGTATTTTGCTGCCGATGATTTCCGGCACCCATGAACTGGAAGAAGCCCTGCACCTGATTCATCGGGCCTGGGGCGAAGTGCGCGACGAAGGCTGCGACGTGCCCATGCCGCCGATTGGCGTGATGATCGAGATTCCGGCGGCGGTGTATCAGACAAAGGAACTGGCGCGGCAAGTGGACTTCCTGTCGGTCGGTTCCAACGATCTGACCCAGTATCTGCTGGCCGTGGACCGCAACAACCCGCGGGTGGCCGATCTCTACGACTACCTGCACCCAGCGGTGCTGCAAGCCCTTCAGAGCGTGGTGCGTGACGCTCATGCCGAAGGCAAGCCTGTGAGTATCTGCGGCGAAATGGCCGGTGACCCGGCGGCGGCGGTGTTGTTGATGGCGATGGGTTTCGACAGCCTGTCGATGAACGCCACCAACCTGCCGAAAGTGAAGTGGATGCTGCGTCAGATCAATCTGAGCAAGGCCAAGGAGTTGCTGGCTGAGCTGATGACCATCGACAACCCGCAAGTTATCCACAGCTCGCTGCAGTTGGCGCTGAAGAACCTTGGGCTGGCGCGGATGATTAATCCGGCTTCGGTTAAAACCCTTTAAAAGGCTGATGGCCTCATCGCAGGCAAGCCAGCTCCCACAGGAACTTGGGTCGACTCACAGATTTGTGATCAACACCAAAACCTGTGGGAGCTGGCTTGCCTGCGATGGGGCCAGTCCAGACAGTACAAAATTAAATCCTGACTTCCACTTCCCCCAAATGCCCCCCATACGGCCCGAAACTCCTTTCGACCATATGCCGTCCCCCCTCCGCCTGAACAATCAACGCCGTGCTCGCCCGTGTCCCATAAGTCGGGCTCTTGATAAATACGCTCGACAACAACGTCTCGGTAGCTTGCCCCACGCCAGTGTCCGGCAGTTCGGCAAGTGGCGCCGTCTGCGGGTCGCTCAGCAAGGCCAATAGCGCCTGTGGCTGCGGATCGCCCAACACTTCGCTCAATGCTGCCTTGGCCTTGAGCACTTTTGGCCACGGCGTATCCAGCCCCGCGTTCGATAGGCCATAAACCCCAGGTTTGAGCATGACTGCCTCTGTCTCACGGGCATTGAAGTGCCATAGCTCATTGGTATTGCCGATCAGCAGGTTAAACCCGGCATATTCCAGCGAACGTGCAACAACGTCGCTCAAGTAGTCGTCAATCGACATGTCCCCGCTGAGAAACTGCGCCACCAGTTCGCCTCGCGATTTGCGCGCCGGTGGCTGGAGGGGATCACGGATGTTGGTCAGCGCGGCGAAGCGCCCGTTGGCGCCGACACCGAGCCACGTACCGCCAGCCTCAAGGTCGCGACCGGCGTACACGTGCGGGGCTTGCGGCCATTGCGCCAGGGGCAGGCTGGGCCGGGCATAGAATTCGTCGCGGTTGGCCGCCACGATCAGTGGCTGGGCATGACCCGGCCGCCAGGCAAAAACAATCAGGCACATAAGGTGGTCCTTGTGTGTTTTTTGCTCACTCTACGCAGACATCGCTCATCGATCCATCGCCATCCACAGTGGAGCCAGAGGCCATGCTTCCGTTACCATGCCGCTCCTGATTCGGGATGCTTGGGGATGCGGCCATGGAATTTCTGCTCTATCTGGCGCTGGGCGCCTGTGCGGGCGTGCTGGCCGGGCTGTTCGGGGTAGGCGGCGGGATCATCATTGTCCCGGTGCTGGTGTTCAGTTTCACCTTGCAGGGATTTGATGCGTCGATCCTGACGCATCTGGCAGTCGGCACCTCGCTGGCGACAATCATCTTTACGTCGGTCAATGCGGTTCGCGAGCACCATCGCCGCGGCGCCGTGCGTTGGCCGATTTTTGCCTGGATGACGCTGGGCATTCTGATCGGTGCCGGTTTCGGCGCGCTGACTGCCGAAGCGATTTCCGGGCCGCATTTGCAGAAGATCATTGGTGTATTTGCGCTGATCATCGCCGTTCAACTCGCTTTGGACTTCAAGCCCAAGGCCAGCCGAACGGTGCCCGGTAAAGTCGGTCTGACCGTGGCTGGCAGCGTGATCGGCTGGGCCTCAGCGATTTTCGGGATTGGCGGCGGCTCGTTGACCGTGCCGTTCCTGACCTGGCGCAGCGTGCCAATGCAGCAGGCGGTGGCCACTTCGTCGGCCTGTGGCCTGCCAATCGCCCTGGCCAGTGCATTAAGTTTCATGATTCTGGGGTGGCACGATCCACTGCTGCCGGCCCATAGTCTCGGTTTTGTTTATTTGCCGGCGCTGCTGGGGATCGCCCTGACCAGCATGGTTTTCGCCCGCCTCGGTGCGCGACTGGCCCACAGGCTGTCGCCGCGTTTGCTAAAAAGACTGTTTGCCGCTTTGCTGTTTTGCGTCGGCTTGAGCTTCCTGCTCTGACGCATCGCGCAATCCTGGCTTAATCCTGGCGTGACAGCGTCGCCCGGGAATTTGAAGGTTTCAACTCTAAGGAGGAGTCGCAATGCTGCCTTACCCGCAGATCGACCCGGTGGCCCTGGCCATCGGTCCGCTGAAAATCCACTGGTACGGCCTGATGTACCTGATCGGCATCGGCGGTGCATGGCTGTTGGCGTCCCGTCGGCTGAACCGCTTCGACCCGACCTGGAGCAAAGAGAAACTCTCCGACATGGTGTTCTGGATGTCGATGGGTGTCATCGTCGGCGGCCGTTTGGGTTATGTGCTGTTTTACGACCTGAACGCCTACATCGCCAACCCACTGCTGATTTTCGAAGTGTGGAAGGGCGGCATGTCGTTCCACGGCGGATTTATCGGCGTGATGCTGGCGGCGCTGTGGTTCGGTAAAAAGAATGACAAGTCGTTCTTCCAGCTGATGGACTTCGTCGCGCCGATGGTGCCGATTGGCCTGGGTGCCGGGCGTATCGGTAACTTCATCAATGCTGAGTTGTGGGGCAAGGCGACCGACGTGCCGTGGGCGATGGTCTTCCCGACCGATCCGGCGCAGCTGGCGCGTCATCCGTCGCAGCTGTATCAGTTCGCGCTGGAAGGCGTGGCGCTGTTCGCGATCCTCTGGCTGTTCTCGCGCAAGCCGCGGCCGACCATGGCGGTGTCCGGGATGTTCGCGCTGTTCTATGGCATCTTCCGTTTCATCGTCGAATTTGTTCGCGTGCCGGATGCGCAACTGGGCTATCTGGCCTGGAACTGGCTGACCATGGGCCAGGTGCTGTGCGTACCGATGATCGTCGGCGGTTTGTTCCTGATCTGGCTGGCTTATCGACGCGCCCCGGCGACCCCGGCGGCCGCTGTATAAGAAGCAGGCGTTAAAATTCGAACCCCGGGGGCTTTGGCCCCGGGTTCAAGGACACAGGTAATTCATGAAGCAATATCTCGAACTGGTCGCCCACGTCATCAAGAACGGCACCAAACAGGCCAACCGCACGGGCGTGAACACCATCAGCTTTCCGGGCGCGATGCTGCGCTTCGATCTGCAGGAAGGTTTCCCGGCGATCACCACTCGCAAGATGGCTTTCAAATCCGCCATCGGCGAGATGTGCGGTTTTCTGCGTGGGGTGAACAACGCCGCCGAATTCCGTGCGCTGGGCTGCAAGGTCTGGGACCAGAACGCCAACGAAAACGCCCAGTGGCTGGCCAACCCGTTCCGTCAGGGCGAAGACGACCTCGGCGAGATCTACGGCGTGCAATGGCGCAAATGGCCGGCGTACAAGCAGATCCCGGTCAGCAACCAGGCGGCCATCGAGCAGACCCTGAGCCAGGGTTATCGTCAAATTGCCGAAGGCGAAGAAGACGGTCAGGCCTATGTGGTGCTGTACAAGGCGATCGACCAGATCCGCCAGTGCGTCGACACCATCATCAAGGACCCGGGCAGCCGTCGCATCCTGTTCCACGGCTGGAACGTTGCCCAGCTCGACGAAATGGCCCTGCCGCCGTGCCACTTGCTGTACCAGTTCCACCCGAATGTCGAGACCAAGGAAATCTCCCTGACCCTCTACATCCGCTCCAACGATCTGGGCCTGGGCACGCCGTTTAACCTCACCGAAGGCGCCGCGCTGCTGAGCCTGATCGGTCGCCTGACCGGTTACACACCGCGCTGGTTCACCTATTTCATCGGCGACGCCCACGTCTACGAAAACCATTTGGACATGCTCAACGAGCAGCTCAAGCGCGAGCCGTTCCCGATGCCGAAACTGGTGATTTCCGACCGCGTGCCGGAGTTTGCCAAGACTGGTATTTATCAGCCGGAATGGCTGGAGCAGATCGAGCCGAGCGATTTCTCGCTGGAAGGCTATGAGCACCACGCGCCGATGACCGCGCCGATGGCGGTCTGAAGATCAACGACTGAACCTGTGGGAGCGGGCTTGCCCGCGATGACGGCGTCACATCCAACATTGATGTGACTGACAAACCGCTATCGCGGGCAAGCCCGCTCCCACAGGGGATTTGTGGTGTTCTTAGTGGCCGTGGCTTCTCCCGACATGGGAATGCTCAACCTCCGTCGCCACAACCCCGCCGCTCACTTCCAACCGCTGCAAAATCCCGCACTGATCGATATCCGGCCCTTCGCTGCAGCGTTGGCGCAGGTCGAGCAGTTGTGTCTGCAAGGCCAGCAAACCATCGATCCGGGCCTTCACATGGTGGATGTGTTCGTCGATCAACGCGTTGACGTTTTCGCATTGGTCCTGCGGGCTGTCGCGCAGGGCCAGCAGGCTGCGGATTTCCTCGAGGGTCATGTCCAGGGTGCGGCAGTTGCGGATGAAAGTCAGGCGCTCGGCGTGGGCCTGGGTGTAGACGCGGTAATTGCCGTCGCTGCGGGCGGGCTCCGGCAGCAGGTTTTCGCGCTCGTAGTAGCGAATGGTTTCCACGGCGCAGTCGGTGAGTTTCGCCAGTTCTCCGATTTTCATCGCGACAATCTCCAAAAGGGTGCTTGACCCTATAGTGGCTACAGGGTCTTTACTTGGCAACAGGCACCTTCATGGACGCGACCAATGAGCGATTCTCTTCACACCCACAAACCCGAGACCGGGCACGATCACAGCCACAAGCTGCAGCCTGTGCCCCAACATGGCCATGGAAGCCACGGGGATTCCTGCTGTTCCTCCAAAGCAGCGGCACCTTCGCGGATTGTGTTGAGCGAGACGCCGACCGCCGGTGCGCGGTTGAGCAGTTTCCGCATCGAGGCCATGGATTGCCCGACCGAGCAGACGCTGATCCAGAACAAACTCGGGAAGCTGTCGGGTGTGCAGCAACTGGAATTCAACCTGATCAACCGGGTGTTGGGCGTGACCCATGACCTGCCAAACACCACGCCGATCATCGACGCGATCAAGTCCCTCGGCATGCACGCCGTGCCGATAGAGCAGGGCGCTGAAGCGCCGGCGTCGAGCCCTGAACCTGCGAAAAAGCCCTGGTGGCCGCTGGCGCTGTCCGGCGTCGGGGCGCTGGCCGCCGAGCTTATCCACTTCACCAATGCGGCGCCAAACTGGGTGGTGGCGGTTATTGCGCTGGTCTCGATCCTCAGCGGTGGCCTCGGCACTTACAAAAAGGGCTGGATCGCCCTGAAAAATCTCAACCTGAACATCAACGCACTGATGAGCATCGCGGTGACCGGCGCGATCCTGATCGGCCAATGGCCGGAAGCGGCGATGGTGATGTTCCTGTTCACCGTGGCCGAGTTGATCGAAGCCAGGTCTCTGGACCGGGCACGCAATGCCATCGGCGGGCTGATGCAGATGACCCCCGAGCAAGCTACGGTGCAGCAGGCCGACGGCAGTTGGGTCGCACAACCGGTTAAAAACATCGAACTGGGTGCGCGGGTGCGGGTGCGTCCCGGCGAACGGATCGGTCTGGACGGCGAAGTGCTGTCCGGCAACTCGACCATCGATCAGGCGCCGATCACCGGTGAAAGCCTGCCGGTGGAGAAAACCATCGGCGACAAGGTGTTCGCCGGCACCATCAACCAGTCCGGTTCGCTGGAATACACGGTAACCGCAGCGGCGAGCAATTCGACCCTGGCGCGGATTATCCACGCCGTGGAACAGGCTCAGGGTGCTCGCGCTCCGACCCAGCGTTTCGTCGACGCCTTCTCGAAAATCTACACCCCGGCGGTGTTCATCCTGGCCCTGGCCGTGGCGGTGATTCCGCCACTGTTCATGGATGCGCTGTGGTTCGACTGGATCTACCGGGCGCTGGTGTTGCTGGTAGTCGCCTGCCCGTGTGCCTTGGTGATTTCCACCCCGGTGACCATCGTCAGCGGCCTCGCGGCAGCGGCGCGCAAAGGGATTCTGGTCAAGGGCGGCGTTTACCTGGAACACGGCCACAAACTCGATTACCTGGCCCTCGACAAGACCGGCACCCTCACTCACGGCAAACCGGTGCAGACCGACTATCTGTCCCTCGACCCAATCGCTGATGAAATAGCCCCGGCCATTGCGGCGGCGCTGGCCACTCGTTCGGATCACCCTGTGTCGCTGGCCATCGCCAATGCAGTGGTGAATGCAGTTACGGAAAACCAACGCGCGCCGCTGATTGTGGATAACTTCGAAGCCTTGCCGGGGCGTGGCGTGCGCGGCGAGATCAACGGTGAGCTCTACCACTTGGGCAACCACCGCCTGGTGGAAGATTTGGGCCTGTGCTCGCCAGCGCTGGAAGAGAAACTGTTTGCGCTGGAGAAACAGGGCAAGTCGGTGGTGCTGTTGCTCGACAAATCCGGCCCATTGGCCTTGTTCGCCGTGGCAGACACCGTGAAAGCCTCCAGTCGCGAGGCGATCCAGCAATTGCATGAGCTGGGCATCAAAACCTTGATGCTGACCGGCGACAACGTTCACACCGCTCAGGCCATCGCCGCCCACGTGGGCATCGATCAGGCGCAGGGCGATCTGTTGCCGACCGATAAGCTGCAAGCCATCGAAAGGCTGTATGCCCAGGGCCATCGGGTCGGGATGGTTGGCGATGGCATCAACGACGCCCCGGCACTGGCGCGAGCCGAGATCGGTTTCGCCATGGCGGCCGCCGGCACCGACACCGCTATTGAAACCGCTGATGTCGCCCTGATGGACGACGATCTGCGCAAAATCCCTGCTTTCATCCGCCTGTCGCGGCAGACCTCGAATATCCTCAAACAGAACATTGCCCTGGCATTGGTCATCAAAGCGATCTTTCTTGGGGTAACCTTCGCCGGGATCGCCACCATGTGGATGGCGGTGTTCGCCGACATGGGCGTTAGCCTGTTGGTGGTGTTCAACGGTTTGCGCCTGTTGCGCAAATAGACGATGAGGGAAGGGTGTGCTGAGGCGCAGGAAATGGCCTCGGTTGAAGAACTGCGGCGATCCGACTTGCCCGCGAAGGCGTACTTAACTATCAACCACCTTCCCAGCCAACACCTCAACCTGCTCTTGGCGCTCCGCCTGACTCAACTTCGAATGAGGATTGAGCGACGACCACTGCGGATGCGCCCGCGCCTTGCTCAGCGCATCCGGCAGTTTGCCTTCGCGCCAGGTTTTATCCTGCGGTGTGGCGAACTGAATGCTGTCCATCGCCGCATGCCCACGGGAATTCAGAGCCTGCAGCAATTGTCGCTGGCGCAAGGCCAACAGCCGTAACACGCCGTCATCGACAGTCAGTTCTCGCTGCCCTTTGATTTTTCCCAGCAGGCGACTGCCATAACTGCGGGCAGTTTGCAGGGCGCCGCCGGCAATCGCTCCGGCCAGTGCCGCCGCGCCGAGGGTCAGGCCGCCCACCAGCAAATCGACACCGGCCCCGGCCGCCGCGCCGGCTGCGATACCGCCGCCGACCCGCACACCGAGCTGCTTCAGGGTTTCCGGGTTGAACAGATCATCGCCCCAGCGGCCATCGAGCAGCGGCAAGTCACTGGCCGCCGCATCTTGTGGGCGAAAGGCGTAGAGCTTGAGCAAAGCCTCGACGCAGCGTTGTTCGCGCTGACGCACTGCTTTGCGCAGTTCGCTGATCGCTTGCTGTTCCTGCTCCACCTCGCTGACCACACTGCGGCGGCAGGCGGCGCAATCGATCAATAAATCGGCAATCAGCCGCGCTGCACTTTGCTGACGGGCCAGACGTTGGGCCTGCTGGTCGGCGATCAAGCGCTCCAGTTGTTCGCGGGAGTTTTCCAGCAGCAGCGCGAGGCTTTCATAGAGTCGACGCTCGCCATCTTCCGGCGGCGCGACGCTGTCAAAACGCACCAAAGCATGTAAGCCGAGACGCGCCAGAGCTTCACGCCAATCAGGTTCGCGATGCTGGGCGCTGCTGACAAAATTCAGCACCGGCAGCAGCGGTTTGCCGCAACTGGCCAACACTTCCAGTTCGTCGCGGTACTTGGCCAGCACCGGCTCCCGAGCGTCGATCACATAGAGGCCGGCGTCCGAGGCGAGCAGTTGCCGCAGCACTTTGGCTTCCTGTTCGAAGCGCTGTCGGGCTTCGCTGGCCTCAAGAAAACGCGCCAATCGTGCCGGGCCGTCGAGGCGTTCGCCGGGCCGTTCCAGGCGCTCAAGGTAGTCGAGCAGGGCGATGGCGTCTTCCAGGCCCGGAGTGTCGAAGAGATCAAGCAACGGCTCGCCGTCTACCGACAATCGTGCGCCTTCGACGTGGCGAGTGGTGCTGGGGCGATGGGACACTTCGCCGAAGCCGACGTCTCGCGTCAGCGTTCGCAGCAACGAGGTTTTGCCGACATTGGTGTGGCCGACCACGGCGAGCTTCAATGGCTTATTCCAGGCATCAGTCATGACCCGTCTCCAGCCAGTTCAACGGCGCGCAATCGGCGAATGGCAGGTCCAGTTGTCGTAGCGCAACATGCCAGTCGCCCAAGCGTTCGGCATCCAGTGCTTCGCCGGGTGGCGCTTGCAACAACCACACGCGGGTGGCGCTGGCGCTGCGGGCCAGTTCGGCAATCAGCGCCAGGCTGCCACGGTCCGGCGAGCGCCGTGGGTCACAGGCGATGGCCAGACGGGCCGGAGGAAAACGGCTCAGCTGTTCGAGCAGTTTGTGCCGGGATTCTCGGCTGTCGAGGATGCCGGCGTTGTTGACGGTTTTCGGCAACTGCGGTGGCCAGGGGCGTTGCTCGTCCAGTTCGATGGCCACCAACAGTGCGCCATCGCTTTGCAGATCACTGGCAGAACTTTCAACCCGATGAAGTTGTTCTGGCGCGGCATCGCTGATGCCCAGGCGTTCACTGGTGGGCATCAGTCGTTCGCGCAACTGGGCGTAGCCGGGCAGGTTCAAATCCAGATGCAGGGCTGCTTGACCGGTTTTCCAGCGCCACAGGCAGAACAATGCGAGCAGCAGTCGCGGCAAAACACCGTACACCAGCAGCACCCCAACCAGCCACGCCGCCCAGGCCTGGCGAGCGCTTTCGATGTTCAGCGCGGCATCGCCGCTGGCCCGGATCATCTCCACGCTGGGCACACTGAAACCGAGCAAGGCCGGCAGGGCACCGAGGGCTTGGGTCATGGCGACGAAGGTGTCGCCGCCGAGAATGGTGGTTGCCCAGACGAAACCGTAGCGCCGGGTCGCCATCAGCGTCAGCACCATCACCAAGGCGCTGAGCATCGCCAGCAACCACAATCCATTGACCAGCACGCCCAGCGCCCAACGATTGAGTTTCTGCCGTTGCAGCAACAGCAGCAGGGCTGGCGCCAGTTGCGCGGCGTTGGCATCGCGGGCGAGTTTTTCACTGAGCCACAGCCATAATCGTCCAAGGGCTGCACCCTGCTCGCCGGCAAACACCAGACCCAGGGCCCAGCTCAGCAATAAAATCAGATTCAGTCCGAGCAGGCTGCCCAACGCCCAGAACACATTGACTGGGGTCTGGCCATCGCCCAGCGCGGCAAACGCCAGGCCGGCGCCGCTGATCACGGCCAGAACGGCCAGCACGATCAGCGCCAGTCGCGCGCCTTGCAGCCAATGTTTGAGGGCGTGGGTCTGTCCGTCGCGCTCGGCCAGCCACAGGGCGCGGCGTTGAATACGCGTCGGCAGGTCGCCGCCGGCGCTACGGGCGATTCGATTGGCTTCCAGATCGTCCAAAGGGCCGGCGTGTTCTTCACGCAGGCGCACGGTTTCGCTCAGCCAGAGGTTTTGCAGTGGAGTCAGTTCAGTCACGCGGCATCCCGTCGCTTAATTGAGCGGTGAGCATAACCGCTGTGACGCTTATCGGGGTAAGGGAGGCTCTGGTATCCTCGCCGACATGACTAAATCACTCCCCCTCAGCCTGATCGCAGCCCTCGGTGAAAACCGTGTGATCGGCGTCGACAACAGCATGCCCTGGCACTTGCCGGGGGACTTCAAATACTTCAAGGCCACCACCCTCGGCAAGCCGATCATCATGGGTCGCAAGACCTGGGATTCCCTCGGTCGTCCGCTGCCGGGCCGATTGAACATCGTGGTCAGCCGTCAGGCGGATCTGCAGCTGGAAGGCGCGGAGGTTTATCCGTCGCTGGAGGCAGCGGTGGTTCGCGCGCAGCAATGGGCGAACGAGCAGGGCGTCGATGAGGTGATGTTGATTGGCGGGGCGCAGCTGTATGCACAAGGGTTGGCACAGGCTGATCGGCTGTACCTGACCCGCGTGGCACTGAGCCCGGAAGGGGATGCGTGGTTTCCGGAGTTTGATTTGAACCAGTGGAAACTGGTGTCGAATATTCCGAATCCGGCGGAGGGTGACAAGCCAGCCTACAACTTCGAAGTGTGGGAAAAAGCTTAAAAGCATCGCGGGCAAGCCCGCTCCCACAGTGATCAAGGTGGAACACAAATTGTGTAAACACCAAAAAACCTGTGGGAGCGGCGGTGCGGCGATCCGACTTGCCCGCGAAGAGGCCCGCTCAGACGATGAAAGCCTTAAGCCTGAGCCAACGCCCCATGCTCATCCGCATCCAGCAGCTCTTTATCCGTCTGCTGCATGATCTGGCTGGTAATCGCACCCGCCGTAATCGAACCACTTACGTTCAACGCCGTACGACCCATATCAATCAGCGGCTCAACCGAAATCAGCAACGCCACCAGTGACACCGGCAAACCCATGGCCGGGAGCACGATCAGCGCGGCGAACGTCGCGCCACCACCGACCCCGGCCACCCCGGCCGAACTCAGCGTCACAATCGCCACCAACGTCGCGATCCACAGTGGGTCCAGCGGGTTGATGCCCACGGTCGGCGCCACCATCACCGCCAACATTGCCGGGTACAGACCGGCACAGCCGTTCTGGCCAATGGTCGCGCCAAACGAGGCAGCGAAACTGGCGATGGATTGTGGAATACCCAAACGGCTGGTCTGGGCTTCGATACTCAGTGGAATAGTCGCGGCGCTGGAGCGGCTGGTGAAGGCAAACGTCAGCACCGGCCAGATCTTGCGGAAGAAGCGCAGCGGGTTGATCCCGGCCGCCGACACCAGCAGGCCATGGACCACAAACATCAAGCCCAGGCCGATGTAGGACACCACCACGAAACTGCCGAGCTTGATGATGTCTTGCAGGTTGGAACCGGCGACCACTTTGGTCATCAGCGCCAATACGCCGTACGGGGTCAGCTTCATCACCAGGCGTACCAGACGCATCACCCAGGCTTGCAGGGTGTCGATGGCGTTGATCACTTTCTGACCTTTCTCGACATCGTCCTTGAGCAGTTGCAGTGCCGCGACCCCAAGGAATGCGGCGAAGATCACCACGCTGATGATCGACGTCGGCTTGGCGCGGGCCAAATCGGCGAACGGGTTCTGCGGGATGAACGACAGTAGCAATTGCGGCACATTCAGGTCAGCGACCTTGCCCGCGTAGTCGCTCTGAATGGTTTGCAGGCGAGCCATTTCCTGGGTGCCGGCGACCAGGCCTTCGGCGGTGAGGCCGAACAGGTTGGTCAGGCCGATGCCAACCAGCGCCGCGATAGCGGTGGTGAACAGCAGCGTGCCGATGGTCAGGAAGCTGATTTTGCCCAGCGACGAAGCGTTGTGCAGGCGCGCCACGGCGCTGAGGATCGAGGCGAACACCAGCGGGATCACGATCATTTGCAGCAACTGCACGTAACCGTTGCCCACCAGATCGAACCAGCCGATCGAGGCTTTCAATATCGGGTTGCCAGCACCGTAAGTCGTGTGCAGAGCGACGCCAAATACCACGCCCAGAACCAGCGCCAGCAGAACCTTTTTGGCCAGGCTCCAGGTGGTGTGACGGGTTTGCGTCAGGCCAAAGAGCAAGGCGAGGAATACCAACAGATTGAGGATCAGCGGTAGATTCATTGGAACTCCCATAGGACGTGTGCCAACTGCCTTCCGGGGCAGCTGCGAACCGGGAAGCCTAACAGCTTGAAAATTAATGAATTAATATCAAAAACGTATGGCTACTGTCGTTTTTGGAATAAGCGGGTGTCGCTGTCGGAGATGCAGTTGGCGCAATAGGAACGCGGGCGGTCGCTGACAGACGAGGACTGTCACACTTATTTGTTAGCGTCGATTTCTTTGAATCAGGGAGAAACGCCGATGAAGCTCGCACCGAAATTTCTGGCTGTCGCACTTGGATTGAGTTTGGGCTTTGGCCTTGCTGGCCAGGCGTTCGCTACTGACCTGAAGCACTGGCCAGCCGATCAGGCCAAGGCGCTGGATGCGATGATCGCGGCCAACGCCAACAAGGGTAACTTCGCGGTGTTCGACATGGACAACACCAGTTACCGCTACGACCTCGAAGAGTCCTTGTTGCCGTTCATGGAAAACAAGGGCCTGATCACCCGCGAGAGCCTCGATCCCTCCCTGAAACTGATCCCGTTCAAGGACACTGCCGACCATAAGGAAAGCCTGTTCAGCTATTACTATCGCCTCTGCGAAATCGACGACATGGTTTGCTATCCATGGGTTGCCCAAGTGTTTGCCGGGTTCACGCTTCAAGAGCTCAAGGGCAACGTCGATGAGCTGATGGCGTCCGGCAAACCGGTGCCGAGCACTTATTATGACGGCGACGTGGTGAAGACCATCGACGTCAATCCGCCGAAAATCTTCACCGGTCAGAAAGAGCTCTACAACAAGCTGATGGAGAACGGCATCGAGGTCTATGTGATGACTGCCGCCTCCGAAGAGCTGGTGCGCATGGTCGCCTCTGATCCGAAGTATGGCTACAACGTCAAACCACAGAACGTGATCGGCGTGAGTCTGCTGCTCAAGGACCGCAAGACGGGCGAATTGACCACGGCACGCAAGCAGGTCACCGCTGGCAAGTATGACGAGAAGGCCAACCTGGGCCTCGAACTGACTCCGTACCTGTGGACCCCTGCCACCTGGATGGCTGGCAAGCAAGCGGCGATCCTGACGTACATCGATGAATGGAAAAAACCGGTCCTGGTGGGCGGTGATACTCCGACCAGCGACGGTTACATGCTGTTCCACAGCGTCGACGTGTCCAAGGGCGGCATCCATTTGTGGGTCAACCGCAAAGACAAATACATGACCCAGATTAACGGCATGATGGCCAAAAACGCAGCAGCCCAAGCGAAAGAAGGGTTAGCGGTGACGGCGGACAAGAACTGGGTGATCGTGAAGCCGGAAGAGATTCAGTAAGACCGAGTCGCACCCATCGCGGGCAAGTCGGATCGCCGCACCGCTCGCTCCTACAGGACGATGATCGTTCCCACGCTCTGCGTGGGAATGCAGCCCGTGACGCTCCGCGTCACTGGACGCGGAGCGTCCCTTGAGGCATTCCCACGCGGGAGCGTGGGAACGATCAGCCCCGCACTTGGCGGGGCATTTGTGTTTCTGCGGCTGACGCTTACAACCCGTCGAGCATCGCCTTGTTACGTACCGCACCCTTGTCGGCGCTGGTGGCCAACAGGGCATACGCTTTCAGCGCAGTGGTCACTTTACGTGGACGCACTTCCACCGGTTTCCAGCCTTTCTTGTCCTGCTCGGCACGGCGCGCGGCCATTTCTTCATCGCTGATCAACAGGTTGATCGAGCGGTTTGGAATGTCGATCAGTACCTTGTCGCCATCCTGCACCAGACCGATCGCGCCGCCAGCAGCGGCTTCTGGCGAAGCGTGGCCGATGGACAGGCCCGAAGTACCGCCAGAGAAGCGGCCGTCGGTGAGCAGCGCACAAGCTTTGCCCAGGCCTTTGGATTTCAGGTAAGACGTCGGGTACAGCATTTCCTGCATGCCCGGGCCGCCTTTCGGGCCTTCGTAACGGATGATCACGATGTCGCCGGCCTTCACTTCGTCGGCGAGGATGCCGCGTACGGCGCTGTCCTGGCTTTCGAAGATCTTCGCGTTGCCTTCGAAGACGTGAATCGATTCGTCGACGCCGGCGGTTTTCACCACGCAGCCGTCCAGGGCGATGTTGCCGTACAGAACGGCCAGGCCGCCTTCTTTCGAGTAAGCGTGTTCGACACTGCGGATGCAGCCGTTCTCACGGTCGTCATCCAGGGTTTCCCAACGGGTCGACTGGCTGAACGCGGTTTGCGTCGGGATGCCCGCCGGACCGGCCTTGAAGAAGTGATGCACGGCTTCGTCGGTGGTCTGGGTGATGTCCCACTTGGCGATGCCTTCAGCCAAGGACTTGCTGTGCACGGTCGGCAGGTCGGTGTGCAACAGACCGCCACGGGCCAGGGAGCCGAGGATGCTGAAGATCCCGCCGGCACGGTGCACGTCTTCCATGTGGTACTTCTGGATGTTCGGCGCGACTTTGCACAGTTGCGGTACGTGACGGGAGAGACGGTCGATGTCGCGCAGGTCGAAATCGATCTCGGCTTCCTGGGCCGCGGCCAGCAAGTGCAGGATGGTGTTGGTGGAACCGCCCATGGCGATGTCCAGGGTCATGGCGTTTTCGAACGCCTTGAAGTTGGCGATGTTGCGCGGCAACACCGACTCATCGTTGTCGCCGTAGTAACGCTTGCACAGCTCGACGATGGTGCGGCCGGCCTGCAGGAACAGCTGTTCGCGATCACTGTGGGTGGCCAGGGTCGAACCGTTGCCCGGCAATGCCAGGCCCAGGGCTTCAACCAGGCAGTTCATCGAGTTGGCGGTGAACATGCCGGAGCACGAGCCGCACGTCGGGCAGGCGCTACGTTCGTACTCGGCGACTTTCTCGTCGGATGCGCTGGAGTCGGCGGCGATCACCATGGCATCGACCAGATCGAGACCGTGGCTGGCCAGTTTGGTCTTGCCGGCTTCCATCGGACCGCCGGACACGAAGATCACCGGGATGTTCAGGCGCAAGGAGGCCATCAACATGCCAGGGGTGATCTTGTCGCAGTTGGAGATGCAGACGATGGCGTCGGCGCAGTGGGCGTTGACCATGTATTCGACGGAGTCGGCGATGATCTCGCGGCTCGGCAGCGAATAGAGCATGCCGTCGTGGCCCATGGCGATGCCGTCATCCACGGCGATGGTGTTGAATTCTTTGGCGACGCCACCGGCCCGTTCGATTTCGCGAGCGACCAGTTGCCCCAGATCCTTGAGGTGCACATGGCCCGGTACGAACTGGGTAAAGGAGTTGGCAATGGCGATGATCGGCTTCTTGAAGTCGTCATCTTTCATCCCCGTGGCGCGCCACAGTGCGCGGGCACCGGCCATGTTGCGGCCGTGGGTGGATGTTTTCGAGCGGTAATCAGGCATGAAGCACTCCGGGCGGCTAATCAGATATCAAAAGGGAAGTGAGCTTCTATTTACGTCTGGAACACTCAGAAATGGCCGTGTGTCCGGAAGTTGCCGATAACTTTGCGGGATCGCCGCGCGCTTCAGCTTGAGCTCATAAACCCGCCGGGGGATGAATGGCGATGAATCTCGCGATTCTACACCGCTGGCGTCAGGAGGGAATGCCGGAAAGTGTTGAACCGGCGCTGATGGAGCGGGCGAGATGACGACTGGCACGTATCACCCTGTATTAAGTGCCTGTTGAGTCTTGTGGTTGATCACTGCGTTCACCCCAAGCCCTGCAACGCTCATTGTCAGGAAGCCCAGAGCCAGCGTCGTGGTCAGGTCTTCGGGCGTCAGAATGATCACCGAGCTGATCACACCGCCGAACATGAAAATCAGCATGGCCCCGACCGAGGTGGAGGCCCCGGCATTCTCCGGGTGAAGACTCATCGCTTTGGAATTGACGATTGGCCGGGCAATGGTGGTGCCGATGGTGCAAACCAGCATGGAGATCAATACCGTCGCCGCAGAAAGACCGAACTGGCGAGTCAGCCACAGCATGACCCCGCCTGAAACGGCGATCAGACCTAGGCCGATAATGATCTGGGTGTTGGCTTGCAGGTATCGATGCAAAACGCTGGCCAGTACTCCGCCGAATACGTACGCCACGCCATACAGCAGCAACGCCCAGGCGAATTCATACGGTGAGAGCGTCAGACGCTCCATGAAAATGATGGGAGAAGAAACGATGAACGAAAAATGGCAGGCGAAGGCCAGGGCCGAAATCAACCAGTAACCCATGAAACGTACATCCGAACACAAGCGCCGATAAGCACTGAAAAAAACCGTGTGTGCAGCCCTGCGAACTGGCGGGATGTGCTTGAGCAGACGGTAGGTGCCGACCCAGGCAACAATCGCCAGTGCAATGAATACATAGAAACTGCCTTGCCAGCCAAGGCACGATTGCAGCCAGGTTCCCAGCAGGGGCGAAATAGAAATGAACACTCCGCCCGCCGTCACCATCCAGATCCTGATGCGCTCACGTTCACTACCGACGAACAGATCCTGGATCAGTGCCTGCGACAATGAAAATGACCCGCAGCCCATCGCCTGAACCATACGAAACACCAGAAACCAGCAGTAGTCGCTTGTGAGCACGCAGCCAACCGCTCCAATTGCCGCGATGGCAATACCTCCCAGCAGCAGTTTCTTGCGCCCCCACGCATCCGACAATGGCCCGACCAGCATCACGGACAGTGCCAGACTAATGGCGAACACGCTGACGGACAGGGAAATCTCGGACGGCGAGGTCTGAAAGTAATCGCCAAGATCGGGAAAGGACGGGAGCACGACGTCGAGAGGGAAGACACCCAGCAGCGTCATGGCCATCAGCAGCGTGACCGTGGCCCGGTGTTTTTTGATGCAGGCCGCATCGTTTCCTTCATTCATCGAGAAGCCCGGCCTGGATGAACAGTTTTCGGTTACAAGACAGATCGAAGAACCCGGCATTTTTCAAGGCGCTCAGGGTAGCGCTGGCGCCCGAGCGGGCCCGTTGCAGGGTGGCTTGCGCGTCGGACAGCCCTTCGATGATTTCTAGGCAAGCTGTCTCGCTGAGGCCGACAAAGCGAAGGCTCGCCCGCAGCCAACGTTCATCGACTTCAAAGAAAACCCGAATGAGTTCCGGCAGCAGACCCGCGCAGAACAAGCGTTGCGCGCTGTTCAGGTGCAGCCACAGATAATGGAATACTTCGCAGAAATAGCGACTGTGTCGCGCCTCGTCGGCGAGGTGGTCCCTGAGCATTTCCTGAACGCCGTCCACCAACGCATCGCGACAGATGTCGAGTAGATCCTTGGCGATGATTGTCTCGGAGACGAAGCCGGTGAGGAACCAGGCCAGTGGCTTGTGCCTGTCAGGTGTGCGCTCGAGCAGGGCGTGCAGTCGGATAATTCGCTGCGGCATGACGGGGCGATCGAACATGCCGTAGAACGCGGCAATCTGTTCGGCGAGGCCATTGGAAACGAGGGCGTGATACCCCTCGTCGGTGTAGAGCTGCAGCGCGGCGTTTTTCATCCGCCGGGGAATGCTCACACCGAGTTCGTCATGGATGATGGTTTCCACGGAACGGTTGACGATGCGGTGTTCGAGCACGGTGGTGTAGTCGAGGAAGTACACCAGATGATTGGCCGACAGCCGATGGATGACGGTTGGACCTAGCGCCTTGATAGCCGGGTGATTCAGGTAAGCCAGCAACCCTGGGGGAAACCAGTGACGTGTTTCCAGTTGCTGTTCCAGGTCTGGCGGTAATAGATAGTCATGCTCGCTGGTTCGCACCGACGCGCGGGTATTCCAGTCGCCGAGAGTGAAACGCAGAGCCCAGGAAACGGGGTGGTCTGACGGGGCAATGATGGGGGCGGTCATTGTTGCGGCTCCCGACTGCTCAGCAGATCCTTCAATTCCTTGCACATCACTTGTCCGTCACTGTGGCCACAGCCAACAAAAAACAAGGGTTGTTCTGCGTTGTTCTCGAGCCCCAGCAATGTTTCCACCTGATCGTCCGTGAGTGCTCCGGTCAGCCACGTGTTCAACCCCAGTGCAGTGGCCACCAGTTGAAAGGTCTGGGAGATATGGCCTGCCTCGATGTAAGCCATTCGGTAGGCTCGTGAGTGTCCATATTTCCACCACAACTTGTCGAAGCGAGCGGTAATGAACAATCCCACGGGCAGGTTATTGATGAAGTGTTGCCCACACAGCAATTGCCCCAGGAGCGAGTCAGGTACCGCGTTGACGAAGCTCAGTGCATGGTCGGTGGGATGGTAGGCGTAGAGCCCTGGATTCAGGCCGCTGACGTTTTGTACATGAAGAAAGCCTTCGCAGGCATTCAACCCGCCGCCGGACGGGCTGCTGCGTCGGGCGCCGAGACCTTCGACAGTGGTTTCGTCGACGTCATTTTCGCGCTCATGCAAGTAGCCCAGGGACAGGTAAAGCAGTGTGCCGACATCTTCCAGTGAGACCGCTTCATCCGTGAAGGTGCGGCAGGTTTTTCGGCCGATCAGGACGTTGGCAAGGGAGCCCTCCGGCAGACAGGACGGTTTTGGCAGGGTAATCAGCTCGTATGCCTGGCGCTCTGTGAGCCTGGCGTCCGGCGCGGGTGCGTCCAGTACTTCGGTGCAATGATCCAGATAGTGTATCGACCATTCATGAATATTCTGAGGAACATGTTCGCAGGGGATGTTCTTGGTGCCGATATGGAATATCTTCGACAGTTCATCCCAACCCCATTCAATAGTGTTTTGTGTTGAGGTGGTCAGTATTCCGGAGTTTAGAAGTTGAGTGTCTACTGTGTTGCTGTCGTTATACAGTTGGGGGTTATAGATAAGTTGTGCAAGCCGGGTTGAATATTCCAGATTAAGTTCAAATTGTTTGTGGTTCTTGTAATCCCAGACTATTTGCCCGGGCGTACGGGGAAGTATGAACAGGTATGGATTTATCTGCATGATTGGCGGTTCGCTCTGGGCTGTGCCATAGAAAAGCTGTGCCATAGAAAACGCTGGGTAGCCGGCACTCCCCAACGTTTCATTTACTTAGCGGGTCTTTGGCGCAACCAGAAAAGCCAGGTTGGCGATTTTGTTTGTTTCCAGAGTAATTGCTTTCATGTTTTTTGACTCCTTGTCATTGATAGTGAGTGTCACTTCGCGGTGACAACTCAATCATAGGCTGTAATGAGCTCTTATCAAGGGGATATTAAGTAGGAATATTCTAGTAATTTTGTCGGAGCGATCTGGGGGTGGGGGCAAGTTTGTAAGTTATATTCTTTTAAATAAAAGATGCAGAGAAACGTCCTGCAAGTCAGTAGGACCGCAAGAGTAAGAAGCAGAGGCTGAAGAGTGGATGATGTGGCGTTAAAACGGCTGACGGAGAGCCCGTTGGCTCCCCGTCAAACCAGCGTACTCAGCTGTTTGGCAGCAGACGGCAGGTGATGCTCTTGATGTAGCGAGTCTCGGCAATCGCTGGGTGTACCGGGTGATCCGGGCCCTGGCCGCCGCGCTCCAGCATCTGGATGTTGCGGTCCAGGTGACGGGCGCTGGTCAGCAGAATGTTCTGCAGATCGTCTTCCGGCAGGTGCATCGAGCACGAAGCGCTGACCAGGATGCCGTCCTTGCTGAGCAGGCGCATGGCTTGCTCGTTCAGACGACGGTAAGCACCTTCACCGTTTTTCATGTCTTTCTTGCGTTTGATGAAGGCAGGAGGGTCGGCCACGATGACGTCGAAACGCTCTTCGCTGGCTTTCAGTTCCTTCAGGGCTTCGAATACGTCGCCTTCGATGCAGGTCATTTTTTCGGCGACGCCGTTCAGTGCAGCGTTGCGCTCGACGCCGTCGAGGGCGAAGGCCGAAGCATCGACGCAGAACACTTCACTGGCGCCGAAGGCAGCCGCTTGAACGCCCCAGCCGCCGATGTAGCTGTACAAGTCCAGTACGCGTTTGCCTTTGGCATAAGGTGCCAGACGTGCGCGGTTCATGCGGTGGTCGTAGAACCAGCCGGTTTTCTGACCCTGGATGACTGGCGCTTCGAATTTCACGCCATTCTCTTCCAGCGCGACCCATTCCGGCACCAGGCCGAATACGGTTTCGACGTAACGGTTGAGGCCTTCGGCATCACGGGCAGCGGAGTCATTCTTGAACAGAATGCCGCTTGGCTTGAGCACTTGGGTCAGTGCCGCGATCACGTCATCTTTATGAGCTTCCATGGTTGCCGAGGCGATCTGGACTACCAGGATGTCGCCGAAACGGTCGACCACCAGGCCTGGCAGCAGGTCGGAGTCACCGTAGACCAAGCGATAGAACGGCTTGTCGAACAGGCGATCGCGCAGGGACAGGGCAACGTTCAGGCGATGCACCAGCAGCGACTTGTCCAGCGGCAGCTTGATGTCGCGCGACAGCAGGCGGGCGCAGATCAGGTTGTTCGGGCTCATGGCAACGATGCCCAGCGGCTTGCCGCTGGCGGCTTCGAGGATCGCCTGGTCGCCGGCCTTGAAACCGTGCAAAGGCGTAGCGGCTACATCGATTTCGTTGCTGTAGACCCACAGGTGGCCGTTTCGCAGGCGACGGTCGGCGTTGGCTTTGAGGCGCAGGCTAGGCAGGGACATGACGTCGCTCCGGAAAAAAGAGCGGGAGTATAGCGTGTTGAGATCCTGGATAGTCCGGCGAGTGGACATGTGGCGAGGGAGCTTGCTCCCGCTGGATGGCGAAGCCGTCCCGAAATCGGTAGTTGCAGTGCATCAGCCAAACCGCATTCGCTGGATTTGCGACTGCTTCGCAGCCGAGCGGGAGCAAGCTCCCTCGCCACAGGAGTTGTTTTGTACCTGGAAGAGGGCCTGAGCATTTTCTGATGAAACTTCAAGCGATGTTCCGGCCACAGTGTCAGATCCATCTTCTTAAGGGTTAGAATCGCCGCCTGACCCGGAGTGTGTACTTATGTCCCAAGAGCTGACGGCCGAACAGATTCAACAGTCCCTGCAAGGCATCAGCGTGCCGGCCCAGCCGCAGATCATGGTGGATCTGCAGATGGAGCAATACATGCCCGACCCGGACCTGGAAGTGATCGCGAAGCTGATCTCCCAGGACCCAGGCCTTTCCGGCGCCTTGCTGAAAATCGTCAACTCGCCGTATTACGGCCTGAGTAACAAAATCACCGCGATCCAGCGGGCAGTGAACCTGTTGGGCAGCCGCTCGATCATCAACCTGATCAATGCGCAGTCGATCAAGGGCGAGCTGAACGACGACGCTATCGTCACCCTCAACCGATTCTGGGACACGGCGCAGGACGTGGCGATGACATGCCTGACCCTGGCCAAGCGTGTTGGTGTCCAGGCCGGTGATGAAGCCTATGCGCTGGGCCTGTTCCACGATTGCGGCATCCCGTTGATGATCAAGAAATTCCCCGACTACATGAAAGTGCTGGAACAGGCCTATGGCAATGCCAGCGCCGAATGCCGCGTGGTCGATACCGAGAACAAGCAATACAACACCAACCATGCCGTGGTCGGGTATTACACCGCCAAATCCTGGCGCCTGCCGGAACACGTCACTCAGGCCATTGCCAACCATCACAACGCCCTGGCCATTTTCAGCGATGAATCGTCGCGCAACACACCGCTGAAGAACTTACTGGCGATCCTGAAGATGGCCGAGCACATTTGCGCCTCCTTCCGCGTGCTGGGCAACCAGTCCGAAGACCATGAATGGAACAGTGTCGGGCCTCTTGTGCTCGATTACATGGGGCTGTCGGAATACGATTTCGAAACCCAGAAACAAGAGATTCGCGACCTCGCCACTCGTTGAGTGTCGAACCTCGCCTGATTCGAGAGCGCCATGCCTGAACTGCCGGAAGTCGAAACCACCCGCCGCGGGATTGCACCGCACCTGGAAGGCCAGCGCGTCAGCCGTGTGATCGTGCGTGAGCGCCGTCTGCGCTGGCCGATCCCCGAAGACCTGGATGTGCGGCTGTCCGGCCAGCGCATAGTGCTGGTGGAGCGGCGCGCCAAGTACCTGCTGATCAATGCCGAAGTCGGCACGCTGATCAGCCATTTGGGGATGTCGGGGAACCTGCGGCTGGTGGAAGTCGGCACGCCGGTGGCCAAACATGAGCATGTGGACATCGAACTGGAATCGGGCCTGGCTCTGCGCTACACCGATCCGCGACGCTTTGGCGCGATGCTCTGGAGCCTGGACCCGCTGAACCACGAATTGCTGATTCGCCTCGGGCCGGAGCCGTTGACCGATCTGTTTGACGGCGAGCGGCTGTTCCAGCAATCGCGCGGGCGTTCCATGGCGGTCAAGCCGTTCATCATGGATAACGCGGTGGTGGTCGGCGTCGGCAATATCTACGCGACCGAAGCGTTGTTTGCGGCTGGCATCGACCCGCGTCGCGAAGCCAAGAGCATTTCCCGGGGGCGCTATTTGAAGCTGGCGATCGAGATCAAGCGCATCCTGGCCCTCGCCATCGAGCGCGGCGGCACCACGTTGCGGGACTTTATCGGCGGCGATGGTCAACCGGGTTACTTCCAGCAGGAACTGTTCGTGTACGGCCGTGGTGGTGAACACTGCAAGGTCTGTGGCACAGGGCTGCGGGAAGTCAAGCTTGGGCAGCGCGCCAGCGTCTTTTGTCCACGCTGCCAGAGCTGATATCGGCGACGGTCTATAGTCAGTGTTCTCACTGCCTAGCCGAAGGACCGTGCCATGAAACTGTTTCGAACCCTTGTTGTTACGCTGCTGCTGAGCGTCGGTGCGTCCGCGCTGGCGGCTGAGAACGGCAGCGGCGATCCGCGTTACACCATCCAGAACCCACCGGCCTACGCCATGCTTGGCGATTTACTGATTGCCCGACCGTTATTGGTGGTGGCGACGGTGATCGGTGCGGGGGCGTTTGTGCTGTCGTTGCCGTTTACCGCGTTCGGTGGCGGTATTGGCGATGCAGGGCAGGCATTGGTGGTCGATCCGGCGAAAGCCGCATTTGTGCGGTGCCTGGGGTGTATCGGGGAGGGGTTTGAGCAGCGGGAGTGAAGTCAGTTACATCTACGGTGTGGCTGATGACCTCATCGCGGGCAAGTCGGATCGCCGCACCGCCGCTCCCACAGGGTTTACGCGGTCCTTGTGGGAGCGGGCTTGCCCGCGATGGCGGCGTTGAAGTCGCCGGATGACTCAAGCCTTACCGGTAATCTTGCGGTATTTCTCCATCAACTGTTCTTCAGTCTCCGGATGGGCCTCGTCCAGTGGGATGCAATCCACCGGGCAGACCTGCTGGCACTGCGGTTCGTCGTAATGGCCGACACATTGTGTGCACAGGTTCGGGTCGATCACGTAGATCTCTTCGCCTTGGGAGATGGCGGCGTTCGGGCACTCGGGTTCGCAGACGTCGCAGTTGATGCAATCGTCGGTGATGATCAGGGACATGCTAACTCCAGCCGGGGCGGCAGGCCCGGGCGCAATAAATCAATGCGCACAATTGTGCCGCATTGGCGCCCGCAGTGCACGCGGGCGCGATCAAGTGCAGCAGATCGCAGACTGCGGTAACCCCAAAAGATCGCAGCCTGCGGCAGCTTTTACTTCTTGAAGCGCAGGGTGAGGGCGTCGGCCACCGCCGGGTGGACGAACTTGGTGATATCGCCGCCCAGGGCTGCGATTTCACGGACCAGCGTCGAGGAAATGAACGAATAACGCTCGGACGGGGTAAGAAACAGGCTTTCCACATCCGGCGCCAGTTGGCGGTTCATGTTGGCCAGCTGGAATTCGTATTCGAAGTCCGATACCGCGCGCAAACCACGCAGGAATATGTTGGCGTTCTTCTCTTTGGCGAAGTGCGCGAGCAACGTCGAGAAGCCGACGACTTCAACGTTCGGCAAATGTTTGGTGACCTCGCGGGCCAGCTCCACACGTTGTTCCAGGGGAAACAGCGGGTTTTTTTTCGGGCTGGCGGCGACGGCGATGATCACATGATCGAACAGGCGCGAGGCGCGTTCGACCAGATCGCCATGGCCCTTGGTAATAGGGTCGAAGGTACCTGGGTACAACACTCGGTTCATCGCGTCGTCCTGGCGGGAGTCCGTTGGGGAGTCGGATGGTATCGCAGCCTTCCCGGTCGGCCAAGTCGCCTTTTGGGTAAGAAAGCACTATAGACGATGGGAATATTCCGCGTTTTCATGGGTTTTTCAAACGTTCGGCCAGCGAAGTGGCCAATTGCGCCGTCAGTCCGTAGACCGACAATTGTGGGTTTGCGCCAATGCTGGTAGGGAAAAGCGAGCCGTCATGAATCGACAGATTGCGCAATTGGTGATGTCGGCCGAGGCTGTCGGTCACGGCGTTTTTCGGGTCTTCACTCATGGCACAACCGCCCATCACATGAGCACTGCCCAGGCGCGTGCGGTACAACTCAAGACTCAAATCGTCGATCAATGCGCGCGCTTCGGTGAGTGTTTTCACGTAACGAGCGTCGGCGTGCATCGGCATCACGGCGTTGGCGCCCCCGGCGAACTGGATCTCGGCCATGCTGTGGAACGCCCGGCGCAACCCGTCCCAGGCATACGGTGAAACCTGATAATCGAGCACCGGTGTACCGTCATCGCGCAATTCAACGCTGCCGCCAGGGCTGTCCGGGTGAAAACCGTCCCGCAGCAACGCCAACATGGCGTGAGTGTGTGGCAGGTTTTCCATATCCCGGGCGCTTTCCGTGCCGAAACCACCGAGTAATGTGCTGGCCAGCGCCGGGTGGAGCGGTGGAACCTCCAGTTTGTAGGACATCTTGCCAGTGGTGCCATCCTGCCACTGGAAATGGTCGGAATAGATCGACTGCGGCGCGCCGTAGAACGGGTTGATCACCTCATCAAACAGCCCGGCGGACATGTTTACCAAGTGAAGGAAGGTCCGTTTACCCAGCCGCTCGTGCGGATCTGGCGCTTCGGAGCGCAATAGCAGCGCCGGGCTATTGATCCCGCCGCCGGCCAGCACGTAATGCCGCGCCTTGACCGTAATCGTGCGTCCGGTGGGCGCAACGCAACGCTCATCCATCGCCACACATTGCAACCCCGTAACCCTGCCGTCTTTGATCGACAGCTTTTCGGCGCGGGCCAGATAGAGCAGTTCGCCACCTTTTTCCAGGGTCGCCGGGATGGTCGTGACCAGCATTGACTGCTTGGCGTTGGTCGGGCAACCCATGCCGCAGTAGCCGATGTTCCAGCAGCCACGCACGTTGCGCGGGATCACATGCCAGGCGTAACCGAGCTTTTCACAGCCTTTGCGGATGACGTCGTTGTTGGCGTTGGGAGGCACCATCCACGGGGCGATACCCAGGCGTTGTTCCATTTTCTCGAACCAGGGCGCCATCTCGGCCGGTGTGTGGCCTATGACGTCGTGCTCTTTGGCCCAATGTTCCAGCGTCGGGTCCGGGGTGCGAAAGCTCGAGGTCCAGTTGATCAGCGTGGTGCCGCCCACCGCTCGACCCTGGAGGATGGTGATCGCGCCGTCCTTGCTCATGCGCCCAATGCCTTCTTGATAGAGGCTGGTGTAGGCCTGGTCTTCGAGCATCTTGAAGTCGCTGCTGGTCTTGAGCGGGCCTTCTTCGATCAGCAACACCTTATAGCCGGCGGCGCTGAGGATTTCGGCGGTGGTCCCGCCGCCAGCACCGCTGCCGATGATCGCCACGTCCGCTTCGAGGGTCAGGTCCTGGGTCAGTTGGGCGCCGTTGTAGGTTTTCCAGCCACGGGCCAGGCCTTCGCGGAACGGATCGGGTACGGGCATGTTTGGGTTCTCTTATTATTTTGGATTTGGTGGTGATGCGGCTGACGCCATCGCGGGCAAGCCACGCTCCCACAGGGGTTGAGTCGTTCACAAAAGGGTGGTCCATCTCAAACCCTGTGGGAGCGTGGCTTGCCCGCGATAGCGTCGACTCGGTCTCAAACCGTGGGCGGCCCGGGATACCCGCAATGCGCCCACGATTCCGCCCGGCTGTACCACGCCATCATTACCATTTGCAGCAACGAGCTATGGCCCATGCGCAGCAGGCTCAACGAGCTGTTTTCCCAGCGGTCGAGAAAGTGCCGGATTTGTTCGCTGCTGGCGTTTTCCCAACTGCCCCAGATCCCGGTCAATGGGCCGCGGGTAATGCTCATCCCCAACACATCGAACAATTGCCGGGTCAGTTTGAGCATTTCCGGCGACAAGTGATTCAGGCCGTTATCCAGGCAGTGCAGGGTCTTGGCGACGGCAGCCGGCATTTTTTCGACGGCCACGGCACCGTCGAGCATCACCGGGATCACTGCCCGCAGAAACAGCAGGTCGCCGCTGCGCAGAATCGCGAAACCGCTGGCCGGAGTACTCGACGAGCAACCGCTGAGACTCGCGCCTAATCCGGCCGTGGCCAGAAAAGCGCTGGCGCCGAGGCTGAATTTAAGCAGGCCGCGCCGTGACAGCGCGGGTGTGTCGGACAGGCTTGGGCTCATTATTGTTATTACCCGGCGGTGATGATCGTTAGCGGATAAACAGCTTCTGGATCAGTTTCTGAATGGATTTGCCGTAGGGTGGATAGATCAACTTCGCCGCATTGAAGCGCTGTTTGATCAGCACGCCTTTGGCCTTGCTGAAGGTCAGGAAGCCTTCGTGGCCGTGGTAGTGGCCCATGCCCGAGGCACCGATGCCGCCGAACGGCATGTCGTCCTGAGCAACGTGCAGCAAGGTGTCATTGAGGCAAACGCCACCGGAATGGGTTTCGTGGAGGACGCGGTTTTGCTCGCGCTTGTCGTAGCCGAAGTAATACAGCGCCAGCGGACGAGGGCGTTGGTTGATGTAGGCAAACGCTTCGTCGAGATCCTTGTACGGCACGATCGGCAGCAACGGGCCGAAGATTTCGTCCTGCATCACCGTCATGTCGTCGCTGACGTTGAGCAGCAGGCTATGACTCATGCGCCGGCCCTGGCCCTGATCGAACAGCGGAATCAGCAGCGCCCCTTTGCTGGTGGCGTCGCTGAGGTAGCCGTTGAGCCGCGCCAGCTGCCGGTCGTTGATGATGGCGGTGTAGTCCGGGTTGTCAGCCAGCGTCGGATAAAACCCGCGAACCGCCTGACGATAGGCTTCGACGAAAGAGCCGACGCGGTCTTCCGGCACCAGCACGTAGTCCGGGGCGACACAGGTTTGCCCGGCGTTGAGGGTTTTGCCGAAAGCGATGCGTTCGGCGGCGTCCTTGAGCGGCACATCGCGGGACACGATGGCCGGGGACTTGCCGCCCAGTTCGAGGGTCACCGGGGTCAGATTCTCGGCCGCCGCGCGCATCACGTGTTTGCCGATGCTGGTGGCGCCGGTGAACAATAAATGATCAAAACGCAGCCGCGAGAACGCCACACCGATATCGGCCTCCCCCAGCACCACGCAGACCAGGTCCTGCGGAAAAACTCGCCCCAGCAATTCCTTGAGCAGCAAACCGGTGGCAGGGGTCGATTCGCTGAGTTTGAGCATCACCCGATTGCCTGCTGACAACGCCCCCACCAACGGCCCGATGGCCAAGTAAAGCGGGTAGTTCCACGGCACGATCACGCCGACCACGCCCAACGGTTGATAAACCACTTTGGCCGATGCTGGCTGAAAGGCGAGGCCGACTTTGCGTCGCGAGGTTTTCATCCAGTTTTTGAGGTGCCGGCTGGCGTAATGAATGCCGTGCAGGCTGGGCATCAGTTCGGCGAGCAGGGTTTCATCGGCGCTGCGGTGGCTGAAGTCCTGGCTGATGGCGTCGATCAGGGCCTGACGCTCATTGCTCAGCAGGTCCTTCAACGCCTTTAGCCATTGCTGGCGCTGAGCCGCGGGTGGCATCGGGTTGGCTGCATACGCTGCGCGTTGAGCATCGAACAGGGCTTGGAGTTCGTCCAGAGGCTGCTGCAGGTTCTTCAGGTAGGCGATGTCAGCAGGCATGGTCGGCTCCGGATTTATTGTAATGAGGAACTTTTTAGAGTCTATGCTCTAGAATGTCAAATGACACTCTGGTACAGCTTTGTTTTATCCATGCGTGGATAGGTCGTAAGATGCCCCTCATCGCACTCTGAATTAAAGCTCAAGCCATGGCCCCTCGGATCAAAACCAGCGAGCGCATCGTGCAGAACAGCCTGGAGCTGTTCAATCAGCAGGGTGAGCGCAGCATCAGCACCAACCACATTGCTGCCCACATGGAGATTTCCCCGGGCAACCTGTACTACCACTTCCCCAACAAGCAGGCGATCATCGCCGTGTTGTTCAGTGAGTACGAAAACCTGGTGGACAGCTTCCTGCGCCCGCCCCAGGGTCGCGCTGCGACGGTCGAAGACAAGCGCTTCTACCTCAAGGAATTGCTCGCAGCCATGTGGCAATACCGCTTCCTGCATCGCGACCTCGAGCATTTGCTCGACAGCGATCCCGAGCTGGCCGCCCGTTACCGGCGCTTTTCCCAGCGCTGCCTGATCCAGGGCACGCACATCTACGCGGGCTTCGTCGAGGCCGGCATTCTGTGCATGGACAAGGTTCAGATCGAGTCCCTGACCCTCAATGCCTGGATCATCCTCACCTCGTGGGTGCGTTTTCTGTGCACCACGCGGGAAAACTCCAACCATCTGAGCGAACAGGCGATCAAACGGGGCGTGTATCAGGTGCTGGTGCTGGAGGCCGGATTCGTCACGGATCAAGCTCACGATGCGGTGAATGCACTGTTCGAAGAGTTTTATGTGCCGCTGGCCCAGGCGCTGGAAGAAGTGGGATAAAGAGTGCAGCAGGATTGCAGACAAACAAAATCACAGGAGCCCGTTATGCCCATTGCGCAACTGATCAGCCCGCAAGCGTTGGACCTGAAAAAGGAGACGCCGGGGCTGGTGATTCTGGATTGTCGTTTTGCCCTCGAAGACCCTGATTACGGTCAGCGCAGCTACGCCGAAGGGCATGTTGCCGGATCGAGCTTTGCCGACCTGGAGCGTGATTTGAGCGGTGCTGTGGTCAAGGGGGTGACCGGGCGTCATCCATTGCCTGAACCCGCCGACTTGATCGAACGCTTTCAAGCCTGGGGCATCAACGCCGACAGCGAAGTGGTTTTGTACGATGACGGTCCCGGTGCCTACGCGGCGCGGGCCTGGTGGTTGCTGGCGTGGCTGGGCAAGCGCGATGGCGTGTTCATTCTCGATGGCGGGCTGAAAGCCTGGCACGCCGCCGGATTGCCCCTCAGTCTTGATCCGCCGTCGGTTACCCGCGGCACCTTCAGCGGGACGCCGGATGCTTCGTTGGTGCTCAGTGCCGAACAGCTCCAGCAACGTCTCGGCCAGCCGGCGCTGACCTTGCTCGACGCCCGCGGCTTGCCGCGTTTCAAGGGTGAAGTGGAGCCGATCGATCCGGTTGCCGGGCACATCCCCGGCGCACAATGTGCCGCGTTCACGGATAACCTGGGCAGCGACGGGCGGTTCCTGCCGGCCGAACAGCTCAAGCAGCGGTTTGCCGCAAAGCTCGGTGATCGTTCACCGACAGAGTTGGTCGCGTATTGCGGTTCCGGTGTGACCGCCTGCCACAACTTGTTCGCCCTGTGCCTGGCGGGTTATCCGTTGGGGTCGTTGTATGCCGGGTCGTGGAGCGAGTGGATCAACGATCCTGCACGAGGCGTCGCCAAGGGCGAATGATCCCCAATCATTGTGGGAGCGGGCTTGCTCGCGAAGGCGGTGTAACAGACGACATTAATATCGACTGACTCACCGCTTTCGCGAGCAAGCCCGCTCCCACATTTGGATCTTCGTCATCCATAACCGGGTAGCTGCCGCGCGCTGCGATACGCCCCCGGTCCTACGCCGTAAACTTGCTTGAATTGCCGACTCAGATGGCTTTGATCGGCAAAACCCAGTTGCGTCGCGACTTCCAGCGGCAGGCAGCCGCGCTGTAACAGCGCTCGTGCCTGGGCGATACGCTGCTGCATCAACCAGGTGTGTGGCGGCATGCCGGTAGCGCGGCGGAATACTCGGGCGAAGTGGAAAGGCGACAGGTTCACCGTCGTCGCCAGTTCTTCCAGCGAAGGCGGGGCAGCCAATCGGGATTGCAGTAGTTCTTTGGCCCGGATCACCGCCCGGTGTTCCTTGCCAGGTTTGTTGGCGGTCGGAACGGCTGCGTGACGTTGCAACAGCGACAGCATCATTTCCCGCCAGACCGTTTGCTGCTGCAGCGCCGTGGACGGGCTCTCGAGCAAGCAATGCAGTTGGCAGAACCCCTTCACCAGATCCGGATCGCGATACAACGTGGCGCCAAACGCCGGCAAGGTATCGGTCGGCAGTTCGAGCTCGTCCAGCAGTGAAAGAATCTGCCCACTGTCGGGATAAAACGCCCGGTACAACCAACCGTCTTCCGTACCTTTATGGCCGGTGTGAAGTTCATCCGGATTGATCAGCACCAGCGTGCCGCTGCCCGCCAGATGCTCGGCGCCTCGATAGCGATAACGCTGGGCGCCGGCCATGATCATGCCGATCACATAGCCGTCATGCACGTGGGGGGCGAAGCGCTGTTCGATGTAGCGTGCGGACAACAACTCGACCCCGGCCAACGGCGCCGTTTGCCAGAAGTGGATCGACTCGCCCTGATCCGAACCCATGCTCTACTTGCGCCCTGTGGTGGCCAGCCATTGGGGAATGCGCCGTTCCAGGTAGTAACCCGGTTGCCGGAACGAGCCCTCGACGAAGCCGACATGCCCCCCCTTGGCCTGCAACTCGAATTGCGTGCAGGCAGACAACTCGTCGGTTTGCGGCAGGCTATGAGGAAAGACAAACGGGTCATCGGTCGCCTGGATAATCAGGGTTGGTGTGCGAATCTCTCCGAGGAAATAACGACTCGACGCACGGCGATAATAATCCGCGGCATCGGCGAAACCATTCAGCGGTGCGGTCACCCGGCCATCGAAATCCCAGAAGGTGCGCATATTCTCCAGTGAGCCCAGCGCCTCCAATGCGGCCAGGCCATCCTTATGCCCATCATGCTGGAACCTGCGCTGCTTGTTCTTGATGTAGGCGACCATCTCTCGCATGAAATGCGCTTGATAGAACTTGGAAAAACCCTGGCTGATCCGATCGGCGCAGTGATCGAGGCGAAACGGCACCGACACTGCAACGGCGCCTAGCACACCGCTGTTGCTGCCGGTTTCGCCCAGATGCTTGAGCAACACGTTACCGCCCATGGAATAACCGACCGCATACAGCGGTGCAAGGGGGCGTTGGTTTCGCAGGTGCTTGATGGTTTCCGCCAGATCTTCACTGGCCCCGGAATGGTAACTGCGCGGCAACAGATTAGGCTCGCCGGAACAGCCTCGCCAGTTCAGCGCGACACTGGCCCAACCCTGGGCACCCAGTGCCTTTTGCATCCCTGCCACGTAAGGCGAATTCGACGAGCCAGTCAGGCCATGCAACACCAGCACCAACGGCGCATTCGCGCTGTGGGGGCCATGCCAGTCCAGGTCAAGGAAGTCCCCGTCTTCAAGCCATAAACGCTCGCGCTCGCGGTCCAGGTGTGTGGTTTTGCGCCATAGCGGTCCCCACAGGGTTTGTAAATGCGGATTACCCAGACCGTAGGCGGGCGTGAAGGCGGGGGTGAAGCGTTCTGGCAGATGGGACACGATTGCTCTCGATGCAGCGGTGCTTACCCGCAGCGTTAACTGACTGAGCTTCGCACCGTTTTTACAGGCCGGACTAACCGGCGATCCCTGCCATACGTTGCCACAACGCGTAATACACCCGTCCGGATTTTTGCTCCCGATGCAGGCGCCAATTTTCTGGCAAGCCCACTATCGACGGTGCCGTTTCGCTTTCAGTGTAGACCCACGCATCGTCACTCAGCCAATGACGTTCTTCGAGCAAAGTGCAAACGGCCGGCAACAGATTCTGATTAAACGGCGGGTCGAGAAACACCAGATCGAATGCCGTGGCCGGTTGGGTTTCCAGATAGCGCAAGGCGTCGGCAGTCTGTACCTGGCCGGTCGTGCAGCGCAGGGTGCCCAGATGTTCCTTGATGCTCGCTACCGCAATGTTGCTGGCATCCAGTGCCTGGCCCATTGCTGCGCCACGGGACAAAGCCTCGAGAAACAATGCGCCGCTACCGGCAAAGGGGTCGAGCACCTTGGCCCCGGCGACATAAGGCGCGAGCCAGTTGAACAGGGTTTCACGGACTCGGTCCGGCGTTGGGCGCAAGCCTGGCGCATCGGGGAAGCTCAGCTTTCGGCTGCCCCATTCACCGCCGATGATGCGCAGTTGATTCACACCGTTATGCACGTTGTGAACAGGTTTTTTTGGACGCGATGGATGGGCCATTAATGCTCCGGAACCCCGAGCGGTTGCTCGGCAGGTTTGTCAGTAGGGGCCGGCAACGGCTTTTGTGGCACGGTCGGGCCAGCGCTGACGATGACCAGTTTGTCCGTGCTCAGGTGTTTGTTCAATGCGGCTTTGACTTGCTCGACGGTCAGGCTCTGGGACTGCTGCATGAAGTCTTCCAGGTAGCTCAGCGGCAAGTTGTAGAAACCCATGGCGCCGAGTTGCCCGACGATATCGGCGTTGCTGGCAGTGGACAGCGGAAAGCTGCCGGCCAGTTCGCGCTTGGCATCGTCGAGTTCTTTCTCGGTGGGGCCGGTTTTAAGGTAGTCGGCGAGTACGTCCTGCACCAGTTTCAGCGTGCCTTCGCTCATCTCGGCGCGGGTTTGCAAATTGATCATGAACGGGCCGCGAACTTGCATCGGGCTGAAACCCGAATACACACCGTAAGCCAGGCCACGCTTCTCGCGCACTTCGCTCATCAACCGGGTGCCGAAGCCACCGCCGCCAAGGATCTGATTGCCCAGCGACAATGCTGCGTAATCCGGATCGTCACGGTCGATGCCCAGTTGCGCGATCATCAGGTTGGTTTGCTTGGACGGAAACTCGATGTGTCCGATGCTGGACTTGGGGTCGGTCGGTTGTTCGATTTTCGCCAGGGCCGGCCCTTTGGGCAGATCGGCGGACACTTGTGCGGCAACCGCCTCGGCCTCGGCGCGCGACAAGTCGCCCACCAACGCAATCACCACGTTACCGGCGGCGTAGGCTTTCTGATGGAAGGCTCGCAACTGCGCCAGGGTGATCGGTGGGATGCTTGTCGCCGTGCCGTCGCTGGAGTGCGCGTACGGGTGATCGCCATACAAGCGGTTCATCAGCTCCAGGCTGGCGAGTTTGCCGGGGTTCTGTTTCTGGTATTCGAAGCCGGCCAGCATCTGGTTCTTGATGCGGGCAAACGAGTCGGCGGGGAAGGTCGGTTTGCCGACGACTTCAGCGAACAGCTTCAAGGCAGGCTCGCGTTTGTCCGCGGCACTGAGGCTGCGCAGCGAGGCAATCGCCATGTCTTTATAGGCGCCGTTACCGAAGTCGGCTCCCAGGCCTTCGAAGCCCTGGGCGATAGCGCCGACGTCTTTGCCAGCTACACCTTCGTTGAGCATGGCGTTGGTCAACAGTGCCAGGCCGGATGCATCGCCGTCCTGGCTGCTGCCGGCGGCGAAAGTCAGGCGCATGTCGAACATCGGCAGCTCACGGGCTTCGACGAACAGCACCTTGGCGCCTTCGGCCGTGTTCCAGGTCTGCACGTTCAGTGAGCGATGGCTTGGAGCCTTGCCGTCGAGTTCGGCCAGCGATTGCAGTTTCTGGCTCGCCTTGGCTTTGTCGAGGGCTTCGCTGGCGCTGGTTTCGTCAGACTTGGAGAAATAGAAGGCGGCAGACCCGAGCAGTGCAATGACGACCAGGCCGATCAGGGCCAGGCGCGGTTTTTTACGCTCACTCATGAGTCGTCTCCTCTGGCAGTACATGGGCGACGCTGAGACGTGCGCGGGTGAAGTACAGCTTGGCGGCCTTCTGGATGTCTTGCGGGGTTACGCTTTCCAGTTCGGCGAGTTCGGTGTCCATCAGTTTCCAGGACAGCCCGACGGTTTCCAGTTGGCCGATGGCGGTGGCCTGGCTGGTGATCGAGTCACGCTCGTAGACCAGGCCGGCAATGACCTGCGCTCGCACCCGCTCCAGCTCTTCAGTGGACGGCGCGGTGGTTTTCAGCTGTTCGAGCAGTTTCCACAGGCCGGCTTCCGCCTGGGCCATGGTTTTCTTCTTCTGGGTGTTCGGTGTGGCCGACAAAGTGAACAGGCTATCGCCACGGGTGTAGGCGTCGTAGCTCGACGAACCGCCGGACACCAGCTCTTCGCCGCGTTCCAGTTGCGTCGGGATCCGGCCGCTGTAGCCGCCGTCGAGCAGTGCGGAGATCAGGCGCAGAGCGTTAACCGAACGCTTGTCTTCGGCGGTGGCGATGCTCGGCACGTTGAAAGCCAGCATCAGGCTCGGCAATTGGGTCTGCACATGCAGGGTGATCTTCCGTTCGCCGGGCTCGGCCAGTTCCAGCGGGATTTTCGCGGGTGGCACGTCACGCTTGGCGATCGGGCCGAAGTAACGCTGGGCCAGGGTTTTGACTTCGTCCGGGGTCACGTCACCGACCACCACCAGGGTGGCGTTGTTCGGCACATACCAGGACTGGTACCAGTGGCGCAGTTCTTCGACCTTCATGCGGTCGAGGTCCGCCATCCAGCCGATAGTCGGCGTGTGATAACCGCTAGCGGGGTAGGCTATGGCCATGAAGCGTTCGTAGGCCTTGGACATCGGCTTGTCGTCGGTGCGCAGGCGACGCTCTTCCTTGATCACCTCGATCTCGCGGGTGAACTCGTCGGCCGGCAGGCGCAGGCTGGCCATGCGGTCGGCTTCCAGCTCGAAGGCCACGCCCAGGCGATCACGGGCCAGCACCTGGTAATACGCGGTGAAGTCGTCGCTGGTGAAAGCGTTCTCTTCGGCACCGAGGTCGCGCAGGATCAGCGACGCTTCGCCGGGGCCGACTTTCTCGCTGCCCTTGAACATCATATGTTCCAGCGCATGGGACAGCCCGGTCTGGCCCGGGGTCTCATAGCTTGAGCCGACCTTATACCAGACCTGGGAAACGACGACCGGCGCACGATGGTCTTCGCGCACAACGACCTTCAGGCCATTGTCGAGGGTGAATTCGTGGGTGGGTTGTGGGTCGGCAGCCAGGGCCGAGAGGGGCAGACAAACTGTGCTGAACAGCAGGCCTGCAGCGCGGCGGGCTAGAGCATTCATTCGTTTTTAAACCTTTGGGGCTGCCCGCTTGGTCTTAGCCTAGGCGGGCGAGGAGGTGCTAGGATACTGATCCGTTTTACTGGCGGCCACGCCTATCAGGCCTTTGATCGGTCAATAGGTTGTTTGGGTTTGCGGCTTGGGCTTTGAGTTTGTCAGCTAAACTCTGCGTTTTCGCCGACGATGCTGTTCCAGTCCTTCGTATTAATCAACCTTTGAGGTGCCGTTGGTACCTCGACAAAATGTTGCGCGTGAACAAGCTGGATGAATCGCAGTCTGTTCTGCATCGAATTATTTATTGCCGAGGCGCCCTTTGGCGCGTCGCTACTGTGAGATAGCCGTCCTCCATGTTTGGTTCCAACGACGACAAGAAGACCCCAGCTGCGGCTGGCGAGAAGAAAAGCCTGTTCGGATGGCTGCGCAAAAAGCCGCAGGAACCCGTTGTCGAACAGCCACAACCACTTCCTGAGCCAACACCGACGCCGGTCATGGAAGAAGTGCCCGCGCCGATTGCCCTGCCGATCGCCGAGCCGGTGCTGCAATCCGTGGTCGAGCCTGCGCCTGAAACCGTAGTCGTGGCCCCGTTGCCGCTGACGCCAGCCGCCGAGCCGTGGCTGACGTTGCCGGTGGCGGAAGAGCCGGTGGCATTGGTCGAAGATGAGCAAGCAGCGCACATCACTCCGCCGATTCCGGCCCCGACCGCGTTTGCTCCTGAGCCGGTTCAGACGCCAGTGGTTGAGCCGGTCGTTGAACCTGTGTTCGTGGCTGAGCCTACGCCGGTTGCTCCAGAGCCTGAAGTGCCGGTATTTGTTGCTCCTGCTCCGGTTGCTCCGATTGTTCAAGCGCCAGAGCCTGCACCTGCACCTGCACCTGCACCTGCACCTGCACCTGCACCGGTCATCGTTCCTGTTGTCGCCACGTCCGTTGCTCCCGTTGCTCCTGTTGAAACGCCGGTCGAGCCTGTGCGTACCGAAGAGACCAAGGCCGGTTTCTTCGCCCGTCTCAAACAAGGTTTGTCCAAGACCAGCGCCAGCATTGGCGAGGGCATGGCCAGCCTGTTCCTCGGCAAGAAAATCATCGATGACGAGTTGCTCGAAGACATCGAAACCCGTCTGCTGACCGCCGATGTCGGCGTCGAAGCGACGTCGGTGATCATTCAGCGCCTGACCCAGAAAGTCGCCCGCAAAGAGCTGGCCGATGCCGACGCACTGTACAAATCCCTGCAGGCGGAACTGGCGGCGATGCTCAAGCCCGTCGAACAGCCGCTGAAAATCACCTCACAGAACAAGCCATTCGTGATTCTGGTGGTGGGCGTCAACGGCGCCGGCAAGACCACCACCATCGGCAAGCTGGCGAAGAAGCTGCAACTGGAAGGCAAGAAAGTCATGCTCGCCGCTGGCGACACCTTCCGCGCCGCAGCGGTGGAGCAATTGCAGGTCTGGGGCGAGCGCAACAAGATCCCGGTCATCGCCCAGCACACCGGCGCCGATTCGGCTTCGGTCATCTTCGATGCCGTGCAGGCCGCCAAGGCCCGTGGGGTTGACGTGCTGATCGCCGACACCGCCGGTCGTTTGCACACCAAAGACAACCTGATGGAAGAACTGAAAAAAGTTCGCCGGGTAATCGGCAAACTCGACGCCGATGCGCCGCACGAAGTGCTGTTGGTGCTCGACGCCGGTACCGGCCAGAACGCCATCAACCAGGCCAAGCAATTCAACCAGACCGTCGAACTGACCGGCCTGGCGCTGACCAAACTCGATGGCACCGCCAAGGGCGGGGTGATTTTCGCCCTGGCCAAGCAATTTGGCTTGCCGATTCGCTATATAGGTGTCGGCGAAGGCATCGACGATTTGCGTACTTTTGAAGCAGAACCCTTTGTCCAGGCATTGTTTGCCGAGCGGGAGCGTTCATGATTCGTTTCGAACAGGTCGGTAAACGCTACCCGAATGGTCACGTCGGCTTGCATGAGCTGAGCTTTCGAGTCCGTCGGGGCGAATTCTTGTTTGTCACCGGCCATTCCGGCGCCGGTAAAAGCACCTTGTTGCGGCTGCTTCTGGCCATGGAACGTCCGACCACCGGCAAATTGCTGTTGGCAGGGCAAGACCTGAGCACCATCAGCAATGCGCAGATTCCGTTCCTGCGCCGGCAAATCGGCGTGGTGTTCCAGAATCACCAGCTGCTGTTCGATCGCACGGTGTTCAACAACGTCGCATTGCCGTTGCAGATCCTTGGCCTGTCCAAGGCCGAAGTCGCCAAGCGCGTGGACTCGGCCCTGGAGCGCGTGGCGCTCTCGGACAAGACCGATCTCTACCCCGGCGACCTGTCCACCGGCCAGCAACAGCGCGTCGGCATTGCTCGCGCCATCGTTCACCGTCCGGCCTTGCTGCTGGCGGACGAACCGACCGGTAACCTCGACCCGCGTCTGGCGGCAGAAATCATGGGCGTGTTCGAAGACATCAACCGTCTGGGCACCAGTGTGCTGATCGCCAGTCACGACCTGGCACTGATTGCCCGCATGCGTCACCGCATGCTCACCCTGCAGCGTGGCCGATTGATCGGCGACGGGGAGGCTGGCGTATGAGTGCAACACGTAGCCCCAAGGTTTCCGAGCGCGTGGCCCCGAAGGCCGCCGATCCGCAACCGCAGCAGCAGAAGAAAAAGCGCGACGATGACGATGGCCCGGATTTCTCTACGCTGTTCCGCGCCTGGGTCGAAAGCCATCGTGCCAGTCTGCTGGACAGCTTGCGCCGCTTGGGCAAACACCCGATCGGCAGCTTTTTCACCTGCATGGTGATGGCAGTTGCCCTCAGCTTGCCGATGGGTCTGTCACTTTTGCTAAGTAACGTCGAGCGTCTCGGCGGTTCCTGGCAACGTGCGGCGCAGATTTCCCTGTACCTGCAACTCGATGCCAGCCCTGAACAGGGCGAGTCGTTGCGTGAGCAGATCAAGGGCATGCCGGGCGTGGCCGAGGCCGAATACGTGGGTCGTGATCAGGCGCTGGAAGAGTTCCAACAACAGTCCGGCTTGGGCGAAGCGCTCAAGGAACTCCCGGAAAACCCGCTGCCGGGCGTGGTCCTGGTGACCCCGAACGAGGTCGACAAGCCCGCGCTTGAAGCATTGAGACAAAAACTTTCCGAATTACCGAAGGTACAACAGGCGCAACTTGATCTAGTCTGGGTCGAGCGTCTGGCAGCCATCCTCAAGCTGGGCGACCGATTTGTCTTCGGTCTGACCGTGCTTTTGGTTTCTGCATTACTTTTGGTGATAGGCAATACCATTCGTCTTCATATTGAAAACCGCCGCACAGAGATAGAAGTGATTAAACTCGTCGGCGGCACTGACAGCTATGTGCGCAGGCCCTTTCTGTATATGGGCGCGCTTTATGGCTTTGGTGCGGGGATTCTGTCCTGGGGTGTATTGGCGTTTGGCCTGAACTGGCTGAACGACGCGGTGGTTGGGCTGTCCGGTTTGTACGGCAGTGATTTCGCGCTGGCCGGAGTGCCAGTTGCCGACGGTCTATCGCTCTTGCTTGGCGCGGTGCTGTTGGGGTATATCGGTGCATGGATTGCAGTCGCACGCCACCTGCGGGAGCTTGCGCCAAAGTAATATCATTTTGCTCGTATTGACCTTTCAGCGTTTATGGGAACTTGTCTTTTGGTTTCCGGTCAATTTTCGCAGTGCTGAACTGCACGAGTTATGTAAGTCGGAGGTTTTTTCGTATGACCAATTCTTTGCAGCCTGCATATGCTCTGGTCCCGGGTGCGAACCTGGAGGCCTATGTGCACACGGTGAACAGCATTCCATTGCTGACGCCGGAGCAGGAGCGTGAACTGGCCGAGAGTCTCTATTATGAGCAGGATTTGGGGGCGGCTCGGCAGATGGTGCTCGCCCACCTGCGTTTTGTCGTACACATTGCCCGTAGCTATTCCGGCTACGGCCTGGCCCAGGCTGACCTGATCCAGGAAGGCAACGTTGGCCTGATGAAAGCGGTCAAGCGTTTCAACCCGGAAATGGGTGTACGTCTGGTGTCCTTTGCGGTGCACTGGATCAAGGCGGAAATCCACGAGTTCATCCTGCGCAACTGGCGGATCGTGAAAGTCGCGACCACCAAGGCTCAGCGCAAGTTGTTCTTCAACCTGCGCAGCCAGAAGAAACGTCTGGCCTGGCTGAACAACGAGGAAGTCCATCGCGTGGCGGAAAGCCTCGGCGTAGAGCCGCGGGAAGTGCGCGAGATGGAAAGTCGCCTGACCGGCCATGACATGGCTTTCGACCCGGCTGCGGAAGCGGACGACGACAGCGCATTCCAGTCGCCGGCCAACTACCTGGAAGACCACCGGTACGATCCGGCCCGTCAACTGGAAGATGCTGACTGGAGCGACAACTCGAACCACAACCTGCACGAAGCGCTTGAAGTGCTGGACGACCGCAGCCGCGACATCCTCTACCAGCGCTGGCTGGCAGAAGAAAAAGCTACGCTGCACGACCTGGCGCAGAAGTACAACGTGTCGGCCGAGCGTATTCGCCAGCTCGAGAAGAGCGCGATGAACAAACTCAAGTTGTCGATCGCCGCATAACCTGCGCGCCGGCAATAAAAAACGCCCCGATCATTGATCGGGGCGTTTTTGTTGGTGCCCATTTTCCAGCCTCACCTTGGTCCCTGTGGGAGCGGGCTTGCCCGCGATAGCGGTGTGTCTGTGACTGTTGTGTTGACTGACACAACGCCTTCGCGGGCAAGCCCGCTCCCACTGGGATCTTCAGTGTTCAGAAAGTAGTGTTCGACTATTGAGACCAAGGTGCCCGGCGCGAATCGTTAAGCCCGAGCAGATAACTGTCCCCGCCCAGCTGACTCATCTGCTGGCGAATCCAGCCGGCCCGTCTTGCAACGTAAGAGGTTGGATGGCTGGCGCTCCACACCCGCGGGTTCGGCAGTACCGCGGCCAGCAGACTCGCCTGCTGTCGGGATATCGAGCGAGCGCCCACACCAAAGTGATGCCGGGCCGCCGCTTCGGCGCCAAAAACGCCTTCATCCCACTCGACACTGTTGAGGTACACCTCAAGAATCCGCTGCTTGGGCCAGAACACCTCGATCAGCCCGGTAAACCAGACCTCCAGGCCTTTGCGCAGCCAGCTGCGGCCAGACCATAGAAACAGGTTCTTCGACACTTGCTGGCTCAGGGTGCTGGCGCCGCGAATCGAGCCACCGCGCTCGTTATGCGCAAACGCCGCCTGAATCGCGCCGATATCAAAGCCCCAATGCTCGGGAAACTTCTGATCTTCACCGGCAATCACCGCGACTTTCAGGTCGTCGGAGATTTCATCCCAGGGTTTCCAGGTGCGTTGCACGTCGATGGGTTCGCCATCGAACCAGGATTCGATCTTGCGCTCGACCATCAGCGCCGTTCCCGGTGGCGGCACCACCCGGAACAGCAACACCAGCAATACGCTACCGCCCGCGAACCAGAGCAGGGCCTTCGTGAAGCGACGGAAAATTAAACGCAGCATAGAGATGGCTTGGCCGAACCCGTTGAGCCGGCCATTATACAGACCCTGTTGATCGAGTCTGACTGGAGTTCTCATGTTGCGTGGCTTCCTGATGCTGGCTGCTTTTTTCGGCTTCACCGGTGTTGCCTTGGGCGCCTTCGCCGCTCATGGCCTGAAAAGCCGCCTGAGCGCCGAGTACCTGGCGATTTTCCATACGGGTGTCACCTATCAACTGGTGCATACCTTGGCGCTGCTGGGTGTAGCGCTACTCGCCACGCAGATTCCCGGTCGACTGATTACTTGGGCCGGCGCATCATTTGCTATTGGCATTCTGTTGTTTTCCGGCAGCCTGTACCTGCTGACGATAACGGGCATCAGCAAGCTCGGGATCGTTACGCCCTTCGGTGGCCTGGCGTTCCTGGTCGGCTGGGTTTGCCTGGGACTTGCCGCCTGGCGGCTGAGCTGACCACGCGGTCCATTTCGTGACGAATGGCTTGGGTCGGCCTGACTGATCGGGCTAGAATGCCAGCCCCTAAAAATGATGGCGGCATTCGGTATGCGCATTCAATTGAACGGCGAATCCCTTGAACTGCCCGACGGTGAAACCGTTGCGGCCCTGCTGACCCGTCTGGAATTGACCGGGCGCCGGGTGGCGGTCGAACTCAATCTGGATATCGTCCCGCGCAGTCAACATACCGACACCACGCTGAACGACGGCGATTCTGTCGAAGTCGTTCACGCCATCGGCGGCGGCTAGCCGTCCGGCCCTTAAAGGGCACAGAATTCTGCAAGAACCTCACCCCTACAGAGGATTTCCCATGAGCATCGTTCGTAGCGACAAGCCCTTCGTCCTGGCCGGTCGTACTTACCAGTCACGTTTGCTGGTAGGTACTGGCAAGTACCGCGACATGGAAGAAACCCGCCTGGCCATCGAAGCCTCCGGCGCCGAGATCGTGACCTTCGCCGTGCGCCGCACCAACCTCGGCCAGAACCCGGGCGAACCGAACCTGCTCGAAGTCCTGTCGCCGGATCGCTACACCTTCTTGCCTAACACCGCCGGCTGCTTCGACGCTACCGAGGCCGTGCGCACCTGCCGCCTGGCCCGTGAGCTGCTCGGCGGCCACAACCTGGTGAAGCTGGAAGTGCTGGCGGACCAGAAAACCCTGTTCCCCAATGTGATCGAAACCCTCAAGGCCGCCGAAGTGCTGGTCAAGGAAGGTTTCGACGTGATGGTGTACACCAGCGATGACCCGATCATTGCCCGTCAACTGGCGGAAATCGGCTGCATCGCGGTGATGCCGCTGGCCGGTCTGATCGGCACAGGCTTGGGGATCTGCAACCCGTACAACCTGCAGATCATCCTCGAAGAAGCCAAGATCCCGGTGTTGGTGGATGCCGGTGTCGGCACCGCCTCCGACGCCACCATCGCCATGGAACTGGGTTGCGAAGCGGTGCTGATGAACTCGGCCATCGCCCATGCCCAGCAGCCGATCATGATGGCTGAAGCCATGAAACACGCCATCGTTGCAGGTCGCTTGGCCTACCTCGCCGGCCGCATGCCGAAAAAACTCTATGCCAGCGCCTCCTCGCCGCTGGATGGTCTGATCAAGTAAGAGCCACTGATGACTGAATCAAACGACACGCCTATCCAGACGGAAGAAGGCGAAGAGCGCCAACACCGCCGCATCAAGAGTTTCGTGATGCGCGCCGGGCGCATGACCGAAGGCCAGCAGCGCGGTCTGGACCAAGGTACGCCGCTGTTCGTACTGCCTTTGGCCGATGCGCCGGTGGACTTCGACCAAGTGTTTGGCCGTTCGGCGCTGCGCTCGCTGGAAATCGGCTTCGGCATGGGCCATTCGCTGCTGGAAATGGCCGCGGCCTCGCCGGAGCAGGATTTCATTGGCGTTGAGGTTCACCGTCCGGGTGTCGGCGCGCTGCTTAATGGCGTGCTGACTCAGGGCCTGACCAACCTGCGTGTCTACGATTGCGATGCGATCGAAGTGCTCAACCGTTGCATCGCCGATAACAGCCTCGATCGCTTGATGCTGTTCTTCCCGGACCCGTGGCACAAGAGCCGTCACCACAAGCGTCGTATCGTTCAGGCATCGTTCGCTGAGCTGGTGCGCAGCAAGTTGAAAGTCGGCGGTGTGTTGCACATGGCCACCGATTGGGAACCGTACGCCGAGTACATGCTGGAAGTGATGAACGTCGCGCCGGGCTATCGTAACGTCGCCGAAGACGGCAAATGTGTCCCGCGCCCGACCGAACGCCCGATCACCAAGTTCGAACGCCGCGGCGAACGTCTTGGGCATGGCGTGTGGGATTTGAAGTTCGAAAAACAGTCTTAAGTACAACACTGACTGATCGTTCCCACGCTCCGCGTGGGAATGCCTCAACGGACGCTCCGCGTTCGGCTCTGAATGGGACGCGGAGCGTCCCTGGATGCATTCCCACGCAGAGCGTGGGAACGATCATCAGCCCTCAGCGGCGGTCTGCCACGACGCCAATCAATACCAGCACCACCAACAACACCGGCGCCAGGCTGTAGTTGTTGAACTGGCTCAGGCCTTTGATGATCCATGGCGTCGCATAGATCAGCGCCACGCCGCTGCCGACCATGCACAGCAGGGCCATCAGCGGGACGCGCAAGGCGCCGGCGATGCTACCCAGGCGTTGGTCGACCCAGCCTTTGATGTCGGCGCCAAACAGCACCAGCAAGCAGCCCACCAGTGCCAGAGAGATTTCCGACAGGTTGCTACGGCTCCAGCGGGACACGGTGGCGAGCAGGTCGAGTACCAGATCCATTCGATTTCCTTATGTCAGAAAATTCTGCAGCAAGTCATTGAGAAAGAGTTGTCCGCGCAGCGTGGCCGCCAGACGTGACGGTTCGACCTGCAACAAGCCACTTTGTTCGGCCTCTCGACGGCCTTCGGCGAGGCTTTCCAGGGGTAGCCCGGTGCGCTCTGGATACAACCGCGCTTCGACGCCCTCGGTCAGGCGCAAGGCGTTCATCAGGAACTCGAACGGCAGCTCTTCGTTGGTCAGGGTTTTCTCGCCGGCCTGGAAGCTCTTGGCCGGGTTGAGGTAGTCCTTCGGCAGGCGGGTCTTCCAGGTGCGCACGATGCGCCCGTCTGGATGGCTGAGCTTGCCGTGGGCGCCAGCGCCGATGCCGATGAAGTCGCCGAAACTCCAGTAATTGAGGTTATGCCGCGCCGGGCGACCGGGCAGGGCATAGGCCGAGACTTCGTATTGCGCGTAACCGTGTTCGGCCAACAGTGCCTGACCGGCCTCCTGAATATCCCACAGGGTGTCGTCTTCGGGCAGCGTCGGCGGCTGGTTCCAGAACACCGTGTTCGGTTCCAGCGTCAGTTGATACCAGGACAGGTGCGTCGGCTTCAGGGCAATGGCCTGGCGCAGATCGCTCAGGGCGTCGTCCAGGGACTGATCGGGCAAACCATGCATCAGGTCCAGATTGAAGTTGTCGAAGCCGGCCTGACGGGCCATGCCGGCGGCACGCACGGCTTCATCACCGTTGTGAATCCGCCCCAGGGCCTTGAGTTTCTCTTCCTGAAAGCTCTGGATGCCGATCGACAGGCGATTGATGCCCAGCGCCCGGTAGGCGCGGAATTTCTCCTGCTCGAACGTTCCGGGGTTGGCTTCCAGGGTGATTTCAATGTCGCTGGCAAACGGAATACGTTGCTCGACACCTTTGAGCAAACGGCCCAGACCCTCGGCGCTGAACAGGCTCGGCGTGCCGCCACCGAAGAAGATCGAACTCAGTTCGCGACCATAGACCGCATGCAGGTCTTGATCGAGGTCGGCCAGCAAGGCGTCGACATATTCTTCTTCCGGCAGCACCGGGCTGGCGGTGTGGGAGTTGAAGTCGCAATAAGGGCATTTGCGTACACACCACGGGATGTGGATGTACAGCGCCAGGGGCGGCAGCACGGGCAGGGCCGCTCGAGGCGATTGGGCGGCGCCGCCGAAGATCAGCGGCGACGCGGACGAGTCATGGGTCATTTCAGGCCCAGACGCTGGCGCAGCAGATCCATTGCACGGGCGCGGTGGCTGATCTGGTTCTTGTCGCTCGGGCTCAATTCGGCGCTGGAGCACTCGCGCTCCGGCACCCAGAACAGCGGATCGTAGCCAAAACCATGCTCCCCGCTGGCCTGGGTGAGGATGCGCCCATGCCACAGGCCTTCGCAGAGGATCGGCAACGGATCGTCGGCATGCCGCACCAATGCCAGCACGCAGACGAACTGCGCGCCGCGCTCGGCTTCGGGCACGTCTGTCAAGACGTCGAGCAGTTTGGCGTTGTTCGCCGCATCGCCCTTGCCGTCGGCATAACGCGCCGAGTAGATACCCGGCGCACCGCCGAGGAAATCCACTGCCAACCCCGAATCGTCGGCCAGTGCTGGCAGGCCGGAGATGCGCGAGGCATTGCGGGCCTTGAGAATGGCGTTCTCGACGAACGACAGGCCGGTTTCTTCAGGCTCGACGCTGCTGAACTCGCCGATCGAGCGCAAGTGCACCGATTCGCCGAGCATGGCCTGGAGTTCCTTGAGTTTGCCGGCGTTATGGCTGGCCAGTACGAGTTGGGTGAAATTCATCATTGGCCGGGGAAAAGCTCTTGTTGAAAACTGATGGTGTTGGTTTTGTCACCGGTCTGCACCTTGATGTCAAAGGTGCGGATTTCCTGCTGATCCACCGGGAACTGGGCGATGTAGTATACCGCGCCTGTTTCGGTGATCTGTTTGAACTTCAGCGGGATGCTTTGGCTGGTCAGGTCTTTGACCGTGCCGCTGACCTGAGCCGTCTGTGGTTTACCTTCCTTGAGTATCGAGACGTTGATCACGCCCTGATTCTTGCTGCGGGTCAGCTCGGCCGCTTTGGCGATCTCCGGCGTCAGGAAGGTGGAGTTGAAGGTGTTGTAGTGCACCGTCACATCGCCAAAGGTTTCCTTGCGCTCGCCCTTGATAACATCGGCGGCCATGGCGGTGACGCTCAGGCAGGCAGTAAGTAAAAACAGCGCTAGACGACCCATGATCGTTCTCCTCGAAGTGTCGTGATTCAGACCGCGACCTTGTGGTCCGGCAGACCGGGGCTGCTGACGCGATAGATACCGATCTCACCTAACAGATTAGGCCATAGCTTACTGGCCCACCCATGCCGATGCTGTTGATCCACGGCAAGCCGATCAATGACCTTGGCTTCACGTTCGCGACACAGCGCTTCGAAGTCTTCGAAGGTGCAAAAGTGGATGTTCGGCGTGTTGTACCAGGTGTATGGCAGAAAATCGGAGACCGGCATCCGGCCCTTGCTCGCCAGGTACCAGCGGCAGCGCCAGTGACCGAAATTGGGGAAGGTGATGATGCACTGGCGACCGACCCGCAGCATTTCGTCGAGGATCTTGTCCGGGTAGTGCACAGCTTGCAGGGCTTGGGTCATGACCACGATGTCGAAGCTGTTGCTGGCGAAGTTGCCCAGGCCCTTGTCCAGGTCCTGCTCGATGACGTTGATGCCCTTGGCCACGCACTCGGCAATATTGTCCGGGTCGTTTTCCAGGCCATAGCCGGTGACCTGTTTGTGGTCACGCAGCCAGGTCAGCAGCTCGCCGTCACCGCAACCGAGGTCGAGCACGCGGCTGCCGGCGGGGATCCATTCCTGGATGATTTCCAGATCGGCTCTCATGTCTTCCTCAAAGCGCTATACGGTTCATGTAATTGCTGAAGGCCTGCAAATAACGCGGGATCGGAATCAGGAAGGCGTCGTGGCCTTGCGGTGCGTCGATCTCCAGGTAGCAGACGTCTTTCCGGGCTGCCATCAGCGCGTCCACCAGTTCCCGCGAGCGGGCCGGGGAGAAGCGCCAGTCAGTGGTGAAGGACATCACGCAGAACCTGGCCTGGGCATTGGCGAAGGTTTTCGCCAGGTCATTGTCGAAGTTCGCCGCCGGGTCGAAGTAGTCCAGTGCCTTGGTCATCAGCAGGTAGGTGTTGGCGTCGAAACGTCCGGAAAACTCCTCGCCCTGATACCGCAGGTAGCTTTCGACCTGAAACTCGACGCTGTGGAAGTCGTAGTTGAGCTTTTCGCTCTTCAGGCCACGACCGAATTTCTCGCCCATGGAGTCGTCGGACAGGTACGTGATGTGCCCGACCATCCGCGCCAGCATCAGCCCGCGCTTGGGGATCACGCCCGCTTCCTGGAACGAGCCGCCATGGAACTCCGGGTCGGTGAGGATTGCCTGGCGGGCGACTTCGTTGAACGCGATGTTCTGTGCCGACAGTTTCGGTGCCGAGGCAATCGCCAGGCAGTGCCGCACGCGGTCCGGGTAGGTGATGGTCCACTGCAAGGCCTGCATGCCGCCGAGGCTGCCGCCGATCACTGCTGCCCATTGGCGGATGCCGAGCAAGTCGGCGAGACGTGCCTGGCTGTGCACCCAGTCTTCCACGGTCAGTACCGGGAAGTCGGCACCGAATGGCTTGCCGGTTTCCGGATTGATGCTGCTGGGGCCGGTGGAACCGTTGCAGCCGCCGAGGTTGTTCAGGCTGACCACGAAGAACTTGTTGGTGTCGATCGGCTTGCCGGGGCCGATGCAGCTGTCCCACCAACCGGGTTTGCGGTCGTCGGGGCTGTGGAAGCCGGCAGCGTGATGGTGGCCGGACAAGGCGTGGCAGATCAGCACGGCGTTGCTCGCCGTAGCGTTCAGCGTGCCGTAGGTTTCGTAGATCAGGTCATAAGCGGGCAGCGAACGTCCGCAGGCCAAGGCCAGGGGTTCACTGAAGTGCGCCACTTGCGGCGTCACCAGACCAACAGAATCGGGGGGGAAGGCAGCTGGCATCGACCCTGCTCTCATTGAAATGAGGCGTAAGTCTAAAGACCGGTGGGGTTAGCGGCAAGCAAAGGCCGGGCCTGATTGCGTTCCCGTCAGGCCGAGGTGCGGCCATCGCGGGCAAGCCACGCTCCCACAGGGTTACGCATTCCAATGTGGGAGCGTGGCTTGCCCGCGATGAACGATGACGCGGTCATTCGGATTAACGCGACAACCCCGGCAAATCCGGCAGCTTCTTCGGCGAACAGATCCGCACCCGCTTCTGCCGGTTCAGCTCCCCGCTGATCAAACTCACCTGACTCTTGGAGACCCCAAACGCCTTGGCCAAAAACGCCATCAGATACGCATTGGCCTTGCCTTCAACGGGCGGTGCGGTCAGGCGGATCTTCAGGCGATCACCATGCAGCCCGCAGAAATCATCGCTGCGGGCCGCAGGTTGCAGGTGACATTCCAGAATCAGGTCATCACCGTCCCAGCGAAAGTAGCTCATCAGATCAGGCCGAACAATTCCTTAGGCATGAGGGCGTAGTACGCAAGACGTGGAATCAGCCAGCTTTGCAGCAACTGCAGCGCGATAAACGCGAAGATCGGTGAGATGTCGAGGCCGCCCAGGTTCGGCACGATCCGACGGAACGGCGCGAGTACCGGTTCAGTGATCTGCTGGACCAGCTCTGCGCCCGGGTTATGGCTGCCCGGAGCAACCCAGGACAGAATCACACTGATGATCATCGCCCAGAACAGGATCTTCAAAAACAGCGCGAAGATACCAATCAATGCCCACGGCGCCAGAAACAGCACGTCGACCTCATAGCCACTGAGCAGCAGGATGACCGCGTACAGCGCCATTTGCACGATCAGCGCCAATACCAGCGACGACATGTCCAACCCGAACATGCTCGGGATAACCCGACGCAGCGGCTTGAGCAGCGGTTGAGTGGCTTTCACGGCGAACTGGCAGAGCGGGTTGTAGAAATTCGCCCGTACCAGTTGCAGGATGAAGCGCAGCAGCACGATCAGCAGATACAGGCTGCTCAGGGTTTGAATCACAAAAATGGCAGCGTCATTGAGTCCGAGCATCATTGATTCCTTTGTAAGAGCTGATTAGCGGCCGAGTTGCTCAGCCATCTCGGCCGAGCGGTGCGCAGCGGCGCCGAGTGCTTTTTCGACCAGGGCTTCGAAGCCGCCGGCCTGGAACGACTTGATCGCCGCTTCGGTGGTGCCTGCAGGCGACGTCACGCGGCGACGCAGTTCTGCCGCGTCGACATCACTGGCGGCCGCCATGTGTGCTGCGCCCAACGCGGTTTGCACGGTCAGTTGGGCGGCGATATCCGCTGGCAGGCCGAGCTTCACGCCTGCGGCGGTCATGGCTTCGATCAGCAGGAAGAAGTACGCAGGGCCCGAGCCGGAAACGGCGGTGACTGCATCCAGTTGCTGTTCTTCGTTCAGCCACAGGGCAAGGCCAACCGCCGACAGCAGCTCTTCAGCTTGCTGGCGTTGTTCGGCGCTCACCTCGCCGGTGGCGTACAAGCCGCTCACGCCCTGGCGCAGCAGCGCCGGGGTATTGGGCATACAGCGCACGATAGGCTGGGCGCCAAGCCAGTTGTTCATGCTGGCGCAGGTGATGCCGGCTGCAATCGAGACAACCAGTTGATTCGGCTGGAGGCTTGGGCGAATGGCTTCGCAAACGGCTTTCATCGCCTGCGGTTTGACCGCCAGCACGATCACGTCCACGCCCTGAATGGCGTCGGCGTTGTCGGCAAACACTTCGATGCCGTGTTCGGCGCTCACGCGGGCACGGGTTTCTTCACCCGGATCGCTGGCGCGGATCTGCGCGGCGTCCAGACCTTTGGCGCGCAGGCCGCCGATCAGGCTGGCGGCCATGTTGCCGGCTCCGATAAAGGCAATACGAGTCTTGCTCATGTCAGGTCCTTATAAAGAGAGGTGTCAGCCATTGTTTCAAGACTGGCCGTAGTCGCGGGCGCCAAACAGGGCCGTACCGATACGAACCCACGTGGCGCCCTGGGCAATGGCCGACTCAAGGTCGTGGCTCATGCCCATGGAAAGTGTGTCGAGTGGCAGATTCAGGCTGGCTTGCAGGCTCTGCACGGCAGCAAAGGCTGCATCCTGGGCGGCGCGATCTTCCGTCGGCTCGGGAATCGCCATCAGGCCGCGCAATTTCAAGCTCGGCAGAGCGCTGATGGCATTGGCCAGGGCGGGCAGGTCGGCCGGGGTGCAGCCGGACTTGCTGGCTTCACCACTGACGTTGACCTGGATGCAGATGTTCAATGGAGGCAAATCGGCAGGGCGTTGTTCGGACAGGCGTTGTGCGATTTTCAAGCGATCCACGGAATGCACCCAGTCGAAATGCTCGGCGATAGCGCGAGTCTTGTTCGATTGAATGGGGCCGATGAAGTGCCAGATCAAGGGCAGGTCGGCCAATTCGAGCTGTTTGCTCAGGGCTTCCTGCAAGTAGTTCTCGCCAAAATCGCGCAGGCCGGCGGCATACGCTTCCCGCAGGGCTTCGGCGGGCTTGGTCTTGCTCACGGCCAGCAACTGGATGCTGTGCTCGTCGCGCCCGACGGCGAGCGCGGCAGCACGGATGCGTGAACTAACCTGAGCAATGTTGTCTGCTATCGTGGACATCAAATCCTGCCTGAAAAGTGCCTACACTCGATCATGCGGCGTTAAAAGTCGACTCAGAATGCTTATTGACTGACGTCAACTCCGCTTCTTCGCCGACTTTTGCCTTGCCTGATCATCGCTCGGCTACTTTTCGGGCGAGGATTGGGCGCCAGCGGGTCTGAGGTTCGCGGCATTCTACTGGAATTGAGGAGCGCTATGGATATCACTGAGCTGCTGGCTTTCAGCGCCAAACAAGGCGCGTCTGACCTGCACCTGTCCGCCGGCCTGCCACCGATGATCCGTGTCGACGGCGATGTGCGATGCATCAACCTGCCGGCCCTGGACCACAAGGAAGTGCATGAGCTGATCTACGACATCATGAACGACCTCCAGCGGGTGGACTTCGAGAAGCATCTTGAAACCGACTTTTCCTTCGAAGTGCCCGGTGTGGCACGTTTTCGGGTCAATGCCTTCAACCAGAATCGTGGCGCGGGCGCGGTATTCCGGACCATCCCGTCCAAGGTTCTGAGCATGGACGACCTAGGGATGGGGGAAGTGTTTCGCAAGATTACCGAAGCGCCCCGAGGCCTGGTGCTGGTGACCGGTCCGACCGGTTCCGGCAAGTCCACCACATTGGCGGCGATGATCGATCACCTGAACAACCATCGCCATCACCACATCCTCACCATCGAAGACCCCATCGAGTTCGTCCACGAATCGCGCAAATGCCTGATCAATCAGCGCGAGGTCCATCGCGATACTCGCAGCTTCGCCACGGCCCTGCGCTCGGCCCTTCGCGAAGACCCGGACGTGATTCTGGTAGGGGAAATGCGTGATCTGGAGACTATTCGGCTGGCATTGACCGCCGCCGAAACGGGTCACCTGGTATTCGGCACGTTGCACACGACGTCGGCGGCGAAAACCATCGACCGAGTGGTGGACGTGTTTCCGGGCGATGAGAAATCGATGGTGCGTTCAATGCTCTCCGAGTCGTTGCTGGCGGTGGTGTCGCAGACATTGATCAAGAAAGTCGGCGGCGGGCGAATTGCCGCCCACGAAATCATGCTTGGCACTTCGGCGATCCGTAACCTGATCCGTGAAGACAAGGTGGCGCAGATGTATTCGTCGATTCAGACCGGAGGGTCGCTGGGGATGCAGACACTGGATATGTGCCTGAAGGAGTTGGTGACCAAGGGCGTGATCAGCCGCGAGCATGCGCGGGAGAAGGCGCGGTCGCCGGATAATTTTTAAGGCTGGAATGCGAACCTGTGGCGAGGGAGCTTGCTCCCGCTGGGCTGCGAAGCGGCCCCAAAAAACTGCGAGCGCTGCGCACTCGAACGGGAGCAAGCTCCCTCGCCACAAATGCCCGCCTTCAGAAGGTGAGGGTTTTCAAATCAACGCTGAACAACCCGCAATGCGTTCTGTTCTTTCGGCAGAACCCGCTTGGCAACCACGTAGTGGCTTTCCCAGTACGGTTTCTTCAGGGTGTCGATGCTCACCGACTTGCCACGGCGCGGTGCGTGGATGAAGCGGTCGTTGCCCAGGTAGATGGCAACATGATTGACCCGACGGCTCTTGATGTTGAAGAAAATCAGGTCGCCTGGCTTCAGATCGTTGCGATCGACTTTCTCGCCATGACCGCTGGCCATGGCGTTAGAGGTACGTGGCAAGTCGAACGTGGCGTCGTTGAACGCGTATTTCACCAGACCGCTGCAATCGAACCCTTTACTTGGGCTGCTGCCGCCCCAACGATAAGGGGTACCGAGCACGTTTACCGCGCGGCTCAGCACGTTACTGCTTTCCTTGGTCGCCATCGGCGGGACCAGCTTGCTGTTTACGCTGCTCAGTTGGCTGGAGCGTTTTACTGTTTGTTTGTTTTTGCTCGAAGGAGCAGAAACATGGGATTTTGGAGTGTAACCATTAACGTTAGGAAGACGTTGCTCACGATTGGTGGCGTGGGCGGCCAGTGGCAATAATAGGCAAATGGTTAGCCATGTCTTGAAAAATGGACGCATTAGGCAAGGCTCATATAGGTGAACGCGCAACTTTATAACAGCTTTTTTGGCCCTTCCGAGTCCGTTGGTCGATTCACTTTGCGGGCAATGGAACCAAATAAGCAGAAAATGGACGCGATTGTCGGACAGAGGTCAGGTATTACAAGGCTTTGACAGGAATGAAGGTAGCATTTGCCGTATGTCGGCCGCCTGTAAAAAAGTCACAAAGAATTCAAGAATATTTCTCTATCGTGTGAGTCGAGGTCATCCATGAACACCTATCAACACCCCGTTTCAGGGCAAGACACACACAGCAAAGTGATTGGTTACCTGTTGTGGATTTTCGGTTTTACCGGGGCTCACCGCTTCTATTACGGCAAGCCGGTGACCGGGACGATCTGGTTTTTTACCTTCGGTTTGCTCGGTATCGGCTGGTTGATCGACGTGTTTCTGATCCCTGCCATGGATCGTGAAGCGGACCTGCGTTTTACCGCTGGCCCCATCGAATACAACGTTGCGTGGATTCTGCTGACGTTTCTCGGGGTTTTCGGCGTACACCGGATGTATCAGGGGAAGTGGATCAGCGGGTTGCTGTACCTGGTGACGGGCGGGGTGTTCTTTCTGGGGGTGTTGTATGACTTCTGGACGTTGAATGACCAAGTGTCTATTCGCAACGCGCAGAACAGAGGCGCCTTCCAATAAGTCATCGCGGGCAAGCCCGCTCCCACAGTGGTTATGTTGTCCGAAAATCTTGCGGCCAACCGATAACCCTGTGGGAGCGGGCTTGCCCGCGATTGGAGCACCGCGTTTTACGCCTGGTGACTGATCCGCCCATCCACCAAGGTGTAACGCACCACACCCGGCAGGCTGTGACCAATGAACGGGCAGTTTTCGCCCTTGGACAGCCAGGTCTCACCGGCCACGGTCGAGGCCGCTGGGTCGAACAGTACGATATCCGCCGGCCCACCCACCGCCAGCTTGCCCGCCGGCAGACGCAACGCTTCGGCAGGACCGGCGCTCAAGCGTGCGAGCAGCGTCGGCAAGTCGAGCAAACCGTCTTCCACCAGGGTCATCGCCAGCGGCAGCAGCAGTTCAACACTGCTGATGCCCGGTTCGGTGGCACCGAACGGCGCCAGTTTGGCATCGCGTTCATGGGGCTGGTGATGGCTGGAGATGGCTGACACCACCCCCGACTTCACCGCTGCCCGCAGGCCATCGCGGTCCGCACGAGTGCGCAACGGCGGCTGGACGTGGTAGAGGCTGCTGAAGTCGATCAGCGCTTCGTCGGTGAGGATCAGCTGATACAACGCCACGTCCGCCGTGACCTTCAGGCCACGGGCCTGGGCCTGAGCGATCAGCGCCACACCGCGCGCGCTGGTGAGCTGGCTGAAGTGCGCACGCACGCCGCTTTGCTCGACCAGCAGCAGATCCCGGGCCAGGGCCACGGTTTCGGCGGTTTCCGGAATGCCCGGCAAACCCAGGAAACTGGCGGTCGGGCCTTCGTGAGCCAGGCCACCTTCGGCCAGATCATGGTCCTGCGAGTTAAAAATCACTGTCAGGTCGAACGTCGCCGCGTATTCCAGCGCCCGGCACAGGGTGCGGGTATTGCGGAAACTCTCCAGGCCGTTGCCGAAAGCCACGCAGCCGGCATCGCGCAAGGCGACCAGTTCGGCCAGCTGTTCGCCGTCCAGGCCTTTGCTCAGGGCGCCGATCGGGAAGACTTTGGTGTTGCCGGCCTCGCGAGCGCGATCGAGGATCAGCTCGGCCACGGCCGAGGTGTCCAGCACCGGTTTGGTTTTCGGTGGGCAGCACAGGCTGGTCACGCCACCGGCAGCAGCTGCGCGGGTTTCGCTGGCGATCGAGCCTTTGCGGCTGTAGCCCGGCTCGCGCAGGGCGACGTTAAGGTCAACCAGGCCCGGGGCCGCCACCAAGCCCTTGGCGTCGATGGTGTCTACTGCAACGAAACCGGCCGGAGCGGCGCCAAGGGCGACGATCTTGCAGGCTTCAACGTGGATATCAGTCACTTGATCCAGGCCGCTGGCCGGATCGATAACGCGTGCGCCGAGAATGCTGAGCTTCACTGGGCGTTCTCCTGCTCGAATTGGCGCTGGGCTGTTTGCCCGCTCATGGCCATGGACAGCACAGCCATACGAATCGCGATGCCGTAGGTCACCTGGTTGAGGATCACCGAATGCGGACCGTCGGCCACCGCCGACTCAATTTCCACCCCACGGTTGATCGGCCCCGGGTGCATGACGATGCAATCCGGTTTGGCCCCGGCCAGGCGCGCGGTGGTCAGGCCGAACAGGCGGTAGAACTCGCCTTCGCTCGGCAGCAGGCCGCCGGTCATGCGTTCGCGCTGCAGGCGCAGCATGATCACCACGTCGACGTCTTTCAGGCCTTCGGTCATGTCGGTGTAGACCTTCACGCCGTACTGCTCGATGCCGATCGGCAGTAGGGTTTTCGGCGCAATCACGCGGATGTCCGGGCAGCCGAGGGTTTTCAGCGCAAGCATGTTCGAGCGGGCCACCCGCGAGTGCAGGATGTCGCCGACGATGGCCACCGAGAGGTTTTCGAAGCCGCCCTTGTGCCGACGAATCGTGAGCATGTCGAGCATGCCCTGGGTCGGGTGGGCGTGACGGCCGTCGCCGCCGTTGATGATCGCCACTTGTGGGCAGACATGCTCGGCAATGAAGTGCGCCGCGCCGGAGTCACCGTGACGCACGACGAACATGTCGGCGGCCATGGCTTCCAGGTTGCGCAGGGTGTCGAGCAGGGTTTCGCCCTTGCTCGCCGACGACGTGGACACGTTCAGGGTGATCACGTCTGCCGACAGCCGCTGGGCCGCCAGTTCGAAGGTGGTGCGGGTGCGGGTGGAGTTCTCGAAGAACACGTTGCACACGGTCTTGCCGCGCAGCAACGGGACTTTCTTCACCGCCCGGGCGCCCACTTCGAGGAACGAGTCGGCGGTATCGAGGATTTCCGTCAGCAACTCGCGGCGCAAACCGTCGAGCGAGAGGAAGTGGCGCAGCTGGCCCTGATCATTGAGCTGCAGCGGGCGCTTGGTTTCTAGAGGCGTCATCGCGAGGGGGACTCTCAATAGGGCGAATTAAAGGGCGAGGTCTTGAAGTTCGAGCTTGAGTTCCGGGCCGGACAGTTTCACTCGTTCGTGGGCCGCCAGCGACAGGGTCGCGCCAACCACGTTCGGGCGGATCGGCAGCTCACCGGCGTCAAGGTCCAGCAGGCACACCAGCGTCACGCTGGCCGGGCGGCCGTAGTCGAAGAGTTCGTTCATCGCGGCGCGGATGGTCCGACCGCTCATCAGCACGTCATCGATCAGCACCAGGTGCTGGCCTTCGATTTCGAACGGCAGCGCCGATGGGCGTACTTGTGGGTGCAGGCCGTTCTGGCTGAAATCGTCGCGGTAGAACGAAACGTCCAGGGTGCCCAGGGGCGAATCGCTGCCCAATTCATCGAGCAACGCCTGCGCGACCCAGACGCCACCGGTCCGAATGCCGATATAGCGCGGTTCGCTGATGCCCCGTTTGGCCAGATAGGTGTCAAGACGGATCGCCATCTGGCTGATCAGTTCGGCGGGATTGGGCAGGCTCATGGTTTGCTCCTTCTTTGTCCCGAGCCGGATGTTGCTTGAGTGGTGGCTCGGGTTGTAGCTAAGGGAGACGCCGCAGCGGCTCTTCAGAATTAGGTGCGGTCAGGATTCGAACAGTGCGGTGTTTTCGTCGAGCCAGCCTTGCAGCAGCAGGGCGGCGGCGATGGCATCGACCGGGTTGTCGCGGTAACTGCCTTTCTGGCCGCCACGGACCAGGCGTTCGCCCTTGGCCTCGAAGGTGGTCAGGCGCTCGTCATGCGTATAGAAGGGCAGGTTGTAGCGGCCGTTCAGGCGTCGGGCGAACTTCTCGGCCCGCAGGCACATGTCGCTCGGCGTGCCGTCCATGTTCAGCGGCAGGCCGACCACCACAGCGTCGGGTTTCCACTCTTTAATCAGCGCTTCGACCTGATTCCAGTCGGGAATGCCATTTTGCGCCTTCAAGGTGCACAGCTCGCGGGCCTGGCCGGTAATCACCTGACCGACCGCAACGCCGATCTGTTTGGTGCCGTAGTCGAAACCCAAAATCAACCGCAGGGCCATCAGGCGTGCCCCGCCTGGCTGGTGAGCAGGTTGAGATTGACGCCCAAGTGCTTGGCCGCCGCTTCAAGACGCAATTCGCTGCTGGTGTTGAACAGAATGTCGGCATCGAACGGGCAGGTGAGCCAGGCGTTATCGGCCAGTTCGGCTTCCAGTTGCCCGGCTTCCCAACCGGCGTAGCCGAGGGTGATCACACTTTTCGCGGGACCGACGCCGTCGGCGATGGCGAACAGCACGTCCTGGGAGGTCGAGAGGGACAAATCGCCTTCCAGATCAACGGTCGCCTGAAAAGATTTACCCGATGGGTGCAGGACAAAACCGCGGTCGGTTTGCACCGGGCCACCCATAAAGATCGGCACGTGCTGGCAGAGCAACGGCGGTTCGATATCGGGGCGCAATTGCTCGAGGATATCGGCCAGGTTCAGGTCCTGCGGGCGATTGACCACCAGCCCCATGGCACCATTGGCCGTGTGCTCGACGATGTAGGTCAAGGTGTGCGCAAAGTTCGGGTCGGCCATGTGAGGCATGGCGATCAGGAAGTGATGCTTGAGGTAGCTGGGGCTGACGTTCTTCATGAGCGCTAGTGTGGCGTTGGAGGGGCGAACTGACAAGCCGGGGATGCACAGGAAATGCCCCGAATACCCGCAAACAACCTGTTCCCTGTGGGAGCGGGCTTGCCCGCGATGACGGCGGTACATCCAAAATTGAAGTGTCAGACAGACCGCTATCGCGGGCAAGCCCGCTCCCACAGGGTTTTGTGGCGTTCAGTTACTCGAAAGACGATCCCCACGCGCAAACTTCCACGTGCGAATGATTTCCAGACGGTCAATGTCCGACAGATCCCCGGTAAACGGTGCAAACGGCGCCGCGAGCCTGACGATGCGCTGCGCCGCCTGATCCAGCAGCGGCTGGCCGGACGATTCCAGCACCAGCACTTCATACAGCGAGCCGTCGCGGTTGATCGAGACCATCAGTCGCAAATTGCCATAGATCTGTTTGCGCCGAGCCTCGTCGGGGTAGTTGAGGTTGCCGATGCGCTCGACCTTCTTGCGCCATTCATCTTTGTACCAGGCGCCTTTGTCGCGCATGGTCGACGCGGCGCTCAAGCGGTGAATGCGCGGGCGCTTGGCGTACAGCTGTTGTTCGTTGGCCAGTTCCGCTTCCAGGCTGGCGATGTCGCTGGACAGCTGCGAGCTATCGAAGGTCGGTGCCGCCACTTGGGGTTTGGTCAGGGGCTTGGGTTCTTCAGTCTTGGTTGCGGCTTTTTTCGGCTTCGGCGCGACGGTGGTCACAGATGCCTTGGGCGCGGCTTCCTGCACTTGAGGCTTGGCCGCCGGCGGTGGGGTGACTTGCTGCACCTTGTTGTCCTGGAATGGCGCGACCTCGGTGGTCTTGGGAATCGCCTTTTTTTCCAGGGTGCCGCTGCCTTGCTGATTTTCCTGGGCGAGAAAGTCAGCTTTTGCAGGCTTCTTTTCGCTTTTGAAAGTGGCGAGGGTGATTTCCAGGGTTTTGCTGATTTGCTGGGGCTCGACCATGGAGAACCCGACGCCCAACAGCAAGGCCAGGTGAATCAGCGCCGCCAGGAACAGGGTGAAACCGAGGCGATCAGCCGGACGCACGCCACGGTGGGCGAGTTCAGGGGGCAGATCGGACGGGAGTGTCATAACAAGAAAACCAACATCGCGTTTTTTACAAGCCGGGGATGATAACGCAATGTTGGTTGCTTCTTGGCTGTTCTCGATCAACGAGTCTTGAGCTTCTGATCGATGGCATCCATCAGAAGGCCACCAATGTCGGTGCCGAACGCGTTATCGATCTCGCGAATGCAGGTCGGGCTGGTGACGTTGATTTCGGTCAGATGCTCACCGATCACGTCGAGACCGACGAACAGCAAGCCCTTCTCACGCAGGGTCGGGCCGACTTGCGCGGCGATCCAGCGATCCTTCTCGGTCAGCGGTCGGGCTTCGCCACGGCCACCGGCGGCGAGGTTGCCACGGGTTTCGCCGAGCGCGGGAATCCGTGCCAGGCAGTAATCCACCGGCTCGCCGTCGATCATCAGGATGCGTTTGTCGCCATCAACGATCGCCGGCAGGTAACCCTGGATCATGATCTGCTGACGGCCATGCAAGGTCAGGGTTTCGAGGATCACCGACAGGTTCGGGTGGCCAGCGGTGTGACGGAAGATCGACGAGCCGCCCATGCCGTCCAGCGGCTTGAGGATCACGTCACCGTGATGGTCGGCGAATTCACGCAATACGTCCGGGCGACGGCTGACGATGGTCGGCGGCGTGCACTGCGGGAACAGCGTGGCGAACAGCTTTTCGTTGCAGTCACGCAGGCTTTGCGGCTTGTTGACCACCAGTACGCCAGCATTTTCCGCTTGTTCCAGCAAATACGTGGAATAGACGAATTCCATGTCGAACGGCGGATCCTTGCGCATCAGGATCACGTCCAGGTCGCTCAGCAGCGCATCGCTTTCGGCGCCCAGCTCAAACCATTTTTCCGGGTTGGCGAACACCTTCAGCGGACGCATCCGCCCGCGAGCCTCGCCTTCGGCCTGATACAAATCGCGCTGTTCCATATAGAACAGTTCCCAGCCACGCTTTTGCGCGGCCAGCAGCATGGCCAGCGAGCTATCCTTTTTATAGGAGATGCTGGCGATAGGATCCATGACAATCCCGACGCGAACGCTCATGGGGTTTTCCTCGAAATTGGGGTGGAAAGTGTGGTGAAAAAGTGGCGTCAGAGTGGCGCTGAGTGTGTTCCCGGTCAAGGAAAAACCACCGCCAGGGTCGCCCGATAGATTGGAGGGGGAGACTGTGCTAAAAAGGCTCGGCCCTTGATCAATAAGGGTTTTGAGCCATCAATGAGCCGTAAACGGACAATTTGATTCACAAAGGCGACGGTAGAGCCACTATGGAACAGCATTCCAGCGCCTTGAAGGTCATGGTGATCGATGATTCGAAAACGATTCGTCGCACCGCCGAAACGCTGTTGAAAAATGTGGGCTGTGAAGTCATCACCGCAATCGATGGTTTCGATGCCTTGGCCAAGATTGCCGACAATCACCCCGGCATCATCTTTGTCGACATCATGATGCCGCGTCTGGATGGTTATCAGACCTGCGCTTTAATCAAGAACAACAGTGCGTTCAAGTCCACGCCAGTGATTATGCTGTCGTCCAAGGACGGGTTGTTCGACAAGGCCAAAGGCCGGATCGTCGGTTCCGACCAGTTTTTGACCAAGCCTTTCAGCAAGGAAGAACTGCTGAACGCGATTCAGGCCCATGTACCGGGCTTCGCCGCCGTTTCGCCGCAGTAGGACACGCACAGTGACGCTCGGCCATGGGGCCCGGTGTCGACAAGAATGGGGAAGACCATGGCACGTATTCTGATCGTCGATGACTCGCCGACCGAAATGTACAAATTGACCGGCATGCTCGAAAAGCACGGTCATGAGGTGTTGAAAGCCGAAAACGGCGCCGACGGCGTGGCCCTGGCCCGTCAGGAAAAACCCGACGCAGTGCTGATGGACATCGTCATGCCCGGCCTTAATGGTTTCCAGGCGACCCGTCAGCTGACCAAAGACCCGGAAACCGGGCACATTCCGGTGATCATCATCACCACCAAGGATCAGGAAACCGACAAAGTCTGGGGCACGCGACAGGGCGCCAAGGACTATCTGACCAAACCGGTCGATGAAGACACCCTGATCAAAACCCTGAACAACGTGTTGGCCGGTTGATCATCCGGTCATGACCGAGTCGCTGACGGCTTTCGAACTGCTGCTGCAGATTGACCAGCGCTGTCGTCTGCTGGCGGCGGATCTGCCGTCCCAGCCGACCCGACAGGACAGCTGGAGCGGCATCGGCTTTCGCTTGGGCGAGCATTGGTATGTCGCGCCCATGGGCGAAGTCAGCGAAGTCCTGCATGAACCGCGGGTTACGCAATTGCCGGGGGTCAAACCCTGGGTCAAGGGCGTGGCTAACCTGCGCGGGCGCCTGCTGCCGATCATGGATTTGCATGGCTTTTTTTATGGTCATGAGCCCGGCCATGAACTGCCTGCCTTGCGCAAGCAACGGCGGATATTGGTGGTGGAGCACAAAGACGTGTTTGCAGGGTTGATGGTCGATGAGGTCTTCGGCTTGCAGCACTTTGCCCTGGAAAGTCTGGAGCCGGTGCCGGTCGGTGACTTGCAAGGGCCGATGTCGGCGTTCGTCAAAGGCCGGTTTCAGCGGGAGCAGAAGTGGCAGGTGTTCAGCCCGTTTGCGTTGGCGCAGTCGCAAGGATTCATGAACGTCGCCGCATAACCTGTGGGAGCGGGCTTGCCCGCGATAGCGGTGTGTCAGGTTCAATAGATGTCGACTGACACGCCCTCATCGCGGGCAAGCCCGCTCCCACAGGGTTCTCGGCAAGGTTCACAGATGTTGGTTAACAGGCGAGGACCGATGATAAAAGCAAACACAGGCAAGCCAGAAGGGTCGCGCAGCCGGTCGCAGATCATCGTGCTGTTCATCGCGCTGATTGTCTTCATCATGCTGCTGTTCGCCAACTTCGCGTACCTCAACACCCAGGCGAATTACGACAAACAGTACATCGGGCACGCCGGTGAACTGCGCGTGCTGTCCCAACGCATCGCCAAGAACGCCACCGAAGCCGCCGCCGGCAAGGCTGCGGCATTCAAATTGCTCAGCGATGCGCGCAACGACTTCGCCCAGCGTTGGGGTTATCTGAAGAAAGGCGATCCTTCCACCGGCCTGCCACCAGCACCGTCCACCGTGCGCCCGGAAATGCGCGCCGTGCAGCTGGATTGGGAGCGTCTGCTGAAAAACACCGACGCCATCCTCTCCAGCGAACAGACTGTGTTGTCCTTGCATCAAGTGGCCGCGACCTTGGCAGAAACCGTGCCGCAGTTACAGGTCGAGTATGAAAAGGTCGTCGAAACCCTCCTGCAACGTGGCGCCCCGGCCACTCAGGTGGCGATGGCCCAGCGTCAGTCGTTGCTGGCCGAGCGGATTCTCGGTGCGGTGAACACCGTGCTGTCCGGCGATGAAAATTCGCAGCAGGCGGCCGACGCTTTCGGTCGCGATGCGGCGCGTTTCGGCCTGGTGCTCAACGGCATGCTTCAGGGCAATGCGGCACTGAAAATCAGCCAGGTTGAAGACCGTGATGCGCGTACCCGTTTGACCGAAATTTCCGAACTGTTTGAATTCGTCTCGGGTTCGGTGGATGAAATCCTCGAAACTTCGCCGCAGCTGTTCAAGGTCCGCGAATCGGCCAGCAACATTTTTACCCTCTCGCAAACCCTGCTCGATGAAGCCTCGCACCTGGCCAGCCGTTTCGAAAACCTCGCCGGCGGGCGCAACACCGATACCATCGGCGGCTATGTGCTGGGCTTGCTCGCACTAATGTCGATCATCCTCATCGGCCTGGTGATGGTGCGCGAAACCAACCGTCAGTTGCGTGAAACCGCCGAGAAGAACGAGCGCAACCAGAACGCGATCATGCGTTTGCTGGACGAAATCGAAGACCTCGCCGACGGCGACCTGACCGTGACCGCCTCGGTGACTGAAGACTTCACCGGGACCATCGCTGACTCGATCAACTATTCCGTCGACCAACTGCGCGATCTGGTGGCGACCATCAACCTCACCGCCGGCCAAGTCGCCGCCGCCGTGCAGGAAACCCAGGCCACCGCCATGCACCTGGCCCAAGCCTCGGAGCATCAGGCCCAGCAGATTTCCGAAGCCTCCACGGCCATCAATGACATGGCCCAGTCCATCGATCAGGTCTCGGCCAACGCCGCCGAATCCTCTGCGGTGGCCGAGCGCTCGGTGGAAATCGCCAACAAGGGCAACGAAGTGGTGCACAACACCATTCATGGCATGGACAATATTCGCGAGCAGATTCAGGACACCGCCAAGCGCATCAAACGACTGGGGGAGTCTTCTCAGGAAATCGGCGACATTGTCAGCCTGATCGATGACATTGCTGATCAGACCAACATCCTCGCCCTCAACGCGGCCATTCAGGCGTCCATGGCCGGTGATGCCGGGCGCGGTTTTGCGGTGGTGGCCGACGAAGTACAGCGGCTGGCAGAGCGTTCGTCCGCGGCGACCCGGCAGATCGAAACACTGGTGCGGGCGATTCAGACCGACACCAACGAAGCGGTGATTTCCATGGAGCAGACTACCACCGAAGTGGTGCGCGGCGCGCGTCTGGCGCAGGATGCCGGAGTGGCCCTGGAAGAAATCGAAGGTGTATCGAAGACCCTCGCGGCATTGATCCAGAGTATTTCCAACGCCGCGCAGCAACAGACTTCGTCGGCCGGCCAGATTTCCCTGACGATGAACGTGATCCAGCAGATCACCACGCAAACCTCGTCCGGCTCCACCGCCACCGCCGAGAGCATTGGCAACCTGGCGAAAATGGCCAGCCAGCTACGACGTTCGGTGTCTGGATTCACCTTGCCGGCCGCTAAAGCGCAGGCTGCGGACAAAGCTTGAACCGCCTCAGGGCGTATGCATTTGATTGGAGTAGTTATGGGTGATCGGCACGACTATGTGGCCCTCGAGTGGGTCAAAGGCGAGATTGCCGAAACGCTGAAACAGGCTCATCAGGCGATCGAAACCCTGATCGACGACCCGCAGGCGACGCACACGCTGGGTGAGTGTCTGGCCTGTGTCCATCAGGTTCACGGTAGTTTGCAGATGGTCGAGTTTTACGGCGCGGCCCTGCTCGCCGAAGAGATCGAGCAGTTGACCAGCGCCTTGCAGCAGAACCGCGTCAGCCATCGCGACGAGGCGATCCATCTGTTGCTGCAAGCCCTGGGGCAATTGCCGACTTACCTCGACCGGGTGCAAGGCGCCCGTCGTGATTTGCCTTTAGTCGTGTTGCCTTTGATCAACGACCTGCGCAGCGCCCGTGGCGAAAGCCTGTTATCGGAAACCAGCCTGTTCAGCCCGCAACTGCTGGAGCTGCCGCCCCTGAGCCAAGAAGCCCTGGCGCTGCTGGAACCGTCCGACTTGCCGAATGTGCTGCGCAAGTTGCGGCAAATGTTGCAGATGGCCCTGGTCGGTTTGTTGCGCGAGCAGGATGACGAAACCCACTTCGGTTATCTGGCCAGGGTTTTTGCGCGCCTCGAAGCGCTGTGCGGCAATGCGCCCCTGAGCCCGTTATGGCAAGTCGCTTCGGCACTGGTCGAGGGCATGCGCAATGGCTCTATCGCCAACAGCCCGGCGTTGCGCAGTCTGTTCAAGGACGCCGACAAAGAGCTCAAGCGTTTGCTCGAACAGGGCATGCCCGGCATCAATCAACCGGCACCGCCGGAGCTGCTCAAGAGTTTGTTGTTCTATATTGCCAAGGCCGAACACCCCACCGGGCAGATGCTGACCATGAAAGATCGCTACTCACTAGACGATGCGCTACCCGACGGCGCGATGGTCGATGAAGAACGGGCACGGCTGGCCGGCCCTGACCGCGACGCCATGCGCTCGGTATTGTCGGCGCTGTGCGAAGAGCTGGTGCGGGTCAAGGAGCGCCTGGACTTGTTCGTGCGCAGCGACCGCCAACACACCTCGGACCTCGAAAGCCTGCTGGCGCCCCTGCGGCAAATCGCCGACACCTTGGCGGTGCTCGGTTTCGGCCAGCCGCGCAAGGTCATCATCGATCAACTGGCGGTGGTGCTGAGCCTCGCTCAGGGCCAGCGTGAACCCAACGACGCGACCCTCATGGACGTCGCCGGGGCCTTGCTTTACGTCGAAGCGACCCTGGCCGGCATGGTCGGTACCGTGGAGCCGGAAAGCCAGGAAGACAGCCGTCTGCCGACCACTGATCTGACGCAGATCCATCAGATCGTGATCAAGGAAGCGCGCATTTGCCTGCAACAGGCCAAGGACATGATCGTCGACTACATCGACGCCGACTGGGACCGCCAGCATTTGCAACCCTTGCCGGCGTTGCTGACCCAGGTGCGCGGTGCGTTGGCGATGATTCCGTTGGCCCGCGCGGCGAGCCTGGTCGAGACCTGCAACGGCTTCATCCGCGAGCATCTGCTGGTGGACCCTGGCCAGCCCGGCTGGCAGCAACTGGACAGCCTCGCCGACGTCATCACCAGCATTGAGTATTACCTGGAGCGCCTCGGCGACGACCCCGAAGCACCGGGGGAACACCTGCTCGATGTCGCGGAAAAAGGCCTGGCCTCACTCGGCTTCTTCCCCAGCGAACAGCAGGTGCCGATGCTCAAGGATGTGCTCAACCCAAGTGAAGCCCTGGTCATGCAGGACATGCAGGAACTCGACGACCCCGAAACCGTTCAGTCTCTGGCCGATGTGCTGGCCAGTCCTGTGTCGTCGGTCAACCCACCAGCGCTGATCACGCCGGGTAGCCTGTTGCCGCCGCCCGTCGGTGAAGATCCGGTGGACGATGAACTGCGGGACGTCTTCCTCGAAGAGACTGACGAGGTGCTGGAAATCCTCGAGGAGTATCTGCCGCGCTGGTCGGCCAACCCCGACAACACATCAGTCTTGAGTGAATTACGCCGCGCCTTCCACACCCTCAAAGGCAGTGGCCGGATGGTCCGTGCGCTGGTGTTGGCTGAGTTGGCCTGGGCGGTGGAAAACCTGCTCAACCGTGTGCTTGAGCACAGCGTCGCCCCTTCGCCTGCGGTGCAACAACTGGTGGGCGATGCGCTGAAGCTGCTGCCGGATCTGGTGGCCGAATTCGCCGCAAATGCCCAGCGCCAGCGCAACGATGTCGATCAATTGGCCGCTCGCGCCCATGCCCTCGCCAAGGGTGATAAGCCGGTGACCGACGAGGACACGCAGGATGTCGCGGCGCTCGATCCACTGTTGCTGGAGATCTTCCGCAACGAGGCGCAAACCCATCTAAGCAGCCTCAATCGCTTCCTCGACCAAGCCTGCGAACGCGTGCCGCTCCAGGCCAGCGACGAGTTGCAGCGGGCGTTGCATACGCTCAAGGGCAGCGCCTCGATGGCTGGCGTGTTGCCGATTGCCGAACTGGCGGCACCCCTGGATCAACTGGCCCGGGAGTACAAGGCGCACCGGATTGCCCTCGACCTGGACGAAGTTGAATTGCTGCTGGAAGCCGAAGGGCTGTTCCGCCTTGGGTTGCGACAACTCAAGAGCGACCCGCTGGCTGAAATCCCCGACGCTCGCTCGCTGATCGAGCGAACCAAGGCATTGCTGGCCGAGCGTCTGCAAAGCCTGTTGAGCACGCCCGATACGAAGCAGCGCATCAAGCGCGATCCGCAACTGATCAACAACTTCCTGGCCCAAGGCATGGACATCCTGCTGGACGCTGAAAGCCTGTTACAGCGCTGGCAGCAGCATCCCGGCGAGCGGCAGGAACTGAGCGCGCTACTGGACGAATTGACCACCCTCGGCGAAGGCGCGCACCTGGCCGATCTGCATCCGGTGGATGAACTCTGTGAAGCATTGCTCGACCTTTATGGCGCGGTGGAAGAAAGCAGCCTGGCGGTCAGCGACAGGTTTTTCCATGAGGCGCAAAGTGCCCATGAAGCGCTGATCAACATGCTCGACGAACTGGCCGCCGGACAGGAAGTCACTGCGCAACCGGAACGCGTACGGGCCTTGCGCGGCTTGCTCGATGAGAGTCTCGATCCATCTTCCATGGGCCTGATCCGCAGTGACGGCAGCCGCACCCTGAGCATCCGCGAACTGGGCAGCGCCACCGCCGAGCTGGAACAAGCCGCGACGCAGGTGGAGGTGGACGACGAAATCGTTTCGATCTTCCTTGAAGAAGCGGTGGATATCCTCGAAAGCGCCGGCCAGGCCTTGCAGCGCTGGCTGAGTGAGCCGGACAACGCCGCGCCGCTGTCGTCCTTGCAGCGCGATTTGCACACCCTCAAGGGCGGTGCGCGGATGGCCGAGATCGGGCCGGTCGGCGATCTGGCCCATGAACTGGAAAGCCTTTACGAAGGCTTGGTGGACCGCCGTTATAGCCACAGCGAAGGGCTGGCGCAGTTGCTGCAGCAGAGCCATGACCGACTGGCTATGTTCCTTGATCAGTTGCAGCACAATCGTCCGTTGGGTGACCCGGGCGAGTTGATCGAAGCCATTCGTGAGTTTCGTCAGGGCAATGCCGGCAGCGCCGAGGTGGTCGAGCCAGCGGTCAGCAATGACTCAGCGGGCCATGATTCCGAGCTTCTGGAAATCTTCCTCGAAGAAGGTTTCGACATCATTGAAAACTCCGGCGCGGCACTGTTGCGCTGGCAGGCCGAACCGTCGAATCGCCAGGAAGTGGAAACCCTGCTGCGTGACCTGCACACCCTCAAGGGTGGCGCGCGGATGGTGGAAATTGCGCCGATTGGCGACCTGGCCCATGAACTGGAATTCCTCTATGAAGGCTTGTCGGCGGGCGCGCTGCAACCCACTGTCGAGCTATTCTCGTTGTTGCAACGCAGCCATGACCGACTGGCACAGATGCTCGACGCCACTCGCGCCGGTCAGCCATTGCCGCCAGCCGATCGGCTGATCGACGCGATCAAGAATTTCAGCCATCCGACGGTGCCCGAAACATCGGTGACGCTGCCTGCAGTGCCCAAAGCCGAGCCGGCCACACCGCAAACCGAAGGCACCGACACGGTCAAGGTCTCGGCGGAGTTGCTCGACGACCTGGTCAACCTGGCTGGGGAAACTTCAATCTTCCGCGGGCGCATCGAACAACAGGTCAACGACGCACGGGTGGCCCTGAGCGAAATGGAAACCACCATCGAACGCATGCGCGACCAATTGCGCCGTCTCGATACCGAAACCCAGGGGCGGATTCTCAGCCGTCAGCAAGTCGAAGCCGAGCGCTTGGGCTACGAAGAGTTCGACCCGCTGGAGATGGACCGTCACTCGCAGTTGCAGCAGTTGTCTCGGGCGCTGTTCGAGTCAGCTTCGGACCTGCTCGACCTCAAGGAAACCCTCGAGCGGCGTAATCATGACGCGCAAAACCTGCTGCAACAGCAGGGCCGCATCAACACCGAATTGCAGGAAGGCCTGATGCGTACGCGCATGGTGCCGTTCGAGCGAATGCTGCCGCGTTTGAAACGCATCGTTCGGCAGGTCGCCAGCGAGCTGGGCAAGGACGTGGACTTCGTCGTCGGCAACGCCGAAGGCGAGATGGACCGCAACGTTCTCGAGCGCATGGCCGCGCCGCTGGAACACATGCTGCGCAACGCCGTCGACCATGGGCTGGAATCGGCCGAGGTGCGTATCGCGGCGGGTAAACCGGCCCAAGGCAAAATCACCCTCGACTTGTCGCGAGAGGGCGGCGACATCATTTTCGACATCCGCGACGACGGTGCCGGCGTGCCGCTGGACGCCGTGCGGCGCAAGGCGATCAAGCGCGGATTACTCCACCCGGAAAGCGATATCAGCGACCGCGACGTGCTGCAATTCATCCTGCAACCGGGGTTCTCCACCGCCGAGAAAATCACCCAGATTTCCGGACGTGGCGTCGGCATGGACGTGGTTCACGAAGAAGTCCGGCAGCTCGGCGGCAGCATGATCATCGACTCTGTGCCGGGGCAGGGCGTGCACTTCCGGATTCGCCTGCCGTTCACCGTGTCGGTCAACCGCGCGCTGATGGTGCAGTGCGCAGAGGATCAATACGCGATCCCGCTGAACACCATCGACGGCATCGTGCGGGTGTTGCCCAACGAACTCGAAGGGCATTATCGGCTCGATCCGCCGACCTACGAATACGCCGGGCAACGTTATGAGTTGTGCTATCTCGGCGAGCTGCTGAAAACCAGCACCCGCCCGAAACTGCTGGGCCAGAGCCTGCCGTTGCCAGTGTTGCTGGTGCAGTGCAACGAGCGGCATGTCGCGGTGCAAGTGGATGCGATGGCCGGCACCCGGGAGATCGTGGTCAAAAGCCTTGGCCCGCAGTTCGCCGCAGTGCAGGGTTTGTCCGGCGCGACGATTCTCGGCGATGGCCGGGTGGTGCTGATTCTCGACTTGCTGGCGCCGATCCGAGCCATGCAAGCGCAGGTGCCAAAACGGCCTGTGACGCAGGACGTAGAGCCCGAATCGCAACGGCCGTTGCTGGTGCTGGTGGTCGACGATTCGGTCACCGTGCGCAAGGTCACCAGCCGTTTGCTGGAACGCCACGGCATGAACGTGCTCACCGCCAAGGACGGGGTCGACGCCATGCTGCTGCTCGAAGAACACATGCCCGACCTGATGCTGCTGGACATTGAAATGCCGCGCATGGACGGCTTCGAAGTGGCGACCCAGATACGCGCCGACGAACGCTTGCAGCATCTGCCGATCATCATGATCACCTCCCGTACCGGCCAGAAACACCGCGACCGCGCCATGGCCATCGGCGTCAACGACTACCTCGGCAAGCCATACCAGGAATCGGTGCTGCTCGAGAGCATCGCCCGCTGGAGCAAAACCCATGCATGAACACCGCTCCAGCAATCTCACTGGTCTTTTATTGCCCTTGGCTGATCGCAACCTGATCCTGCCCAATGTCGCTGTCGCTGAACTCATCGATTACCAACCCGGCGCCTTCGACCTCGACACACCGCCGTGGTATCTGGGGCGGGTGACGTGGCGGGAGCGACAGATTCCGTTGCTCAGTTTTGAGTCTGCGTGTGGCAACAAAGTGGTGATCGGTGAGCGAGCACGGATCGTCATCCTCAATGCCCTCGGCGGGCGGCCTGAGCTGAAGTTCATTGCGCTGCTGGTGCAGGGGATTCCGCGGTCTTATAAGCTTGATAGCCAGTTGAGCTATGTCGATGTGCCGTTGTGTGCGCTGGAGCAGGCGGCGGTGCAGGTGGGGGAGCAAGTGGCCAAGGTGCCGGATTTGTTGGCGCTGGAGGAGCTGCTTGTTACAGCTGGTTTAGCCAACTGATCCGGATATTGTGGTGATTTCACCGGCCTCATCGCGGGCAAGCCCGCTCCCACAGGTATTGTGGATGACTCAGGATTTGAGCAAGACACGGACACTGTGGGAGCGGGCTTGCCCGCGAAGGCGGCCTTCAACTTACCAAAGACCTCACTGTTAAACCCCGGCCTGAGCCTTCATCTGCAACGACTCATGATGATCCAGCACTCGCTCCACCAACAACTGCACGCCATCTGCCAAACGGCTGAGCGCCAAGGCGACAGAGCGGCGTGAGCCTTCCACATCGTCCGCCAGGTCGGCAGCAATGGCGCTGATGGACAGCAGGTCTTCGGAGGCATTGGCCAGAAGGGCTTCGGTGTCGATGTCGGGGCAGACGGTGAAGAGCTGGGACTTACGGCGTTTGGCGGGTTTTTCGTGGGGTGACGGGAAGTAATGGGAGAAGGCGCGGTCGGCGGCTTCCTTCATTTTTTCTGCATCGAGGGATGCTTGGGAATCGGTATCGGATTCTGGCGGGTTGGGAGTAGCTTTGAACATAGTGAATCTCCATTTACTGAGTTTCAGCTGCTCCATTCGGTTTCCAGGCGAAGGGGTGGCAGCTGTACGCAGGCTGGAACCCGGGCAAACGGACAAAACCCGGCAGACACAAAGGTCTCCCGCGCACAGCCGCCATAACGGAGTGCACACAATAAAGGTGCGCAAGCATACGTTATGAAAGGCGCTTTTGCCTCGTTAACACCTCGGGATTCCAGGCCCGGTCGCTGACGTTGTCAGCGACACACAAACGATAAAGATCAACGCAAAACCGCACCAGTCAGCGGGTTCCGGCATTGCTGTAGGCAGCGACGCCAGATTGCGTAGCCTCTCACCGTTCCAGCGGACAAACTTTTAAACACAAAACCCCATGCGGTCGGCCCCCTGTGGCGAGGGAGCTTGCTCCCGCTGGGTTGCGAAGCAGCCCAAAAACCCGCAACCGAGGTGTATCAGGAACACCGCACACAATGGTTTTACGACTGCTGCGCAGCCGAACGGGGGCAAGCCCCCTCGCCACAAAGGTTTCTGCATTAGGTTGAAGATTCCCAAAAAGGGACCGATCGGTCCTATTTTGGGACTTATCGGTTGTTTGCTCTCTCTGCCATGAGCGACGAAATCTTCGTCATCGAAAGCTGCGGGGAATGTACTGGCCTCATCGCGGGCAAGCCCGCTCCCACAGTATCCGTGTCGTGCTCAAATCCTGAGTCATACACAATACCTGTGGGAGCGGGCTTGCCCGCGATGAGGCCGGTACTGGCAACAGAGGTCTTCTGTCGATCATTACCCTGACCGTAACGATCCAACACTCTGCTTGATTGATGCCCTCCACCCAACACTCCTAAGGTGACTCCCACGACAGCGAACCCGTGGAGTGGTCATGACAACAACAATATCCCCCGACTCGCGATGGACGCGGCGGCGCAGCGAAAAGCAGCGGCGTCTGGAGTTGGTCAAGGATCTAGCCGACGGTGTGGTGCTGCCCACCGACAATATCGTTGCGGCGCTGGAGGCGTTGATTCTGCCCGGCGACCGTGTGGTGCTGGAGGGCAATAACCAGAAGCAGGCGGATTTCCTTTCCCGCTCCCTGGCCAAGGCCGATCCGCGCAAGCTGCATGACTTGCACATGATCATGCCCAGCGTCGGGCGGTCCGAGCACCTGGACCTGTTCGAGCGTGGTATCGCCCGCAAGCTCGACTTCTCTTTCGCCGGCACCCAGAGCCTGCGTATCAGCCAGTTGCTCGAAGACGGCCTGCTGGAAATCGGCGCGATCCACACCTACATCGAACTCTATGCGCGGCTGGTGGTGGACTTGATTCCCAACGTCGTGCTCTCGGCCGGTTTCATGGCCGACCGCGCCGGCAACATCTACACCGGCCCAAGCACCGAAGACACCCCGGCATTGATCGAACCGGCCGCCTTCAGCGACGGCATCGTCATCGTCCAGGTCAACCAATTGGTGGACGATGTCAGCGAACTGCCCCGTGTCGACATTCCCGCATCCTGGGTCGATTTCGTGGTGGTGGCCGACAAGCCGTTCTACATCGAACCGCTGTTCACCCGCGACCCACGACACATCAAGCCTGTGCACGTGTTGATGGCGATGATGGCGATCCGCGGGATCTATGAAAAACACAACGTTCAGTCGCTCAACCACGGCATCGGTTTCAACACCGCGGCCATCGAACTGATCCTGCCGACCTACGGCGAATCCCTCGGTTTGAAGGGCAAGATCTGCCGCAACTGGACGCTCAATCCTCACCCAACCCTGATCCCGGCCATCGAAAGCGGCTGGGTCGAAAGCGTGCATTGCTTCGGCACCGAGTTGGGTATGGAAAACTACATTGCCGCTCGGCCCGACGTGTTTTTCACTGGCCGCGACGGCTCGCTGCGTTCCAACCGGATGTTCTGCCAACTAGCCGGGCAATACGCGGTGGATCTGTTTATCGGCGCGACCCTGCAAGTCGACGGCGACGGTCATTCTTCCACCGTGACGCGCGGTCGCCTGGCCGGTTTCGGGGGGGCGCCGAACATGGGCCACGACCCGCGCGGTCGCCGCCATGGCACACCGGCCTGGCTCGACATGCGTCATGACGATGCACCCGAAGCCCTGCTCGAACGCGGCAAAAAACTCGTGGTGCAAATGGTCGAGACCTTCCAGGAGGGCGGCAAACCGACCTTCGTCGAAACCCTCGACGCGGTGGAAGTGGCGAAGAAAAGCGGCATGCCGCTGGCGCCGATCATGATTTACGGCGACGACGTCACCCACTTACTGACCGAAGAAGGCATCGCCTATTTGTACAAGGCCCGCTCCCTCGAAGAGCGTCAGGCGATGATCGCTGCCGTGGCCGGGGTGACCGCCATCGGCCTGCGCCACAACCCGAAAGACACCGCCCGCATGCGTCGCGAAGGCCTGATCGCCTTGCCCGAAGACCTCGGCATCCGCCGCACCGACGCCACCCGCGAGTTGCTCGCAGCGAAAAGCGTGGCCGATCTGGTGGAGTGGTCCGGTGGCCTCTACAACCCACCCGCCAAGTTCAGGAGCTGGTAATGCGCGCATATAACCTGAAACCGAAACCTTTAACCCTGAGTGAGCGGCTGGCGGACCTGGCCGTGGACGCGCTGATCGACGAAGCGGATCTGTCGCCGAAACCGGCGCTGGTCGACCGTCGCGGCAATGGTGCGCACACCGATTTACACCTGAGCCTGATGCACGCCTCGGCGCTGTCGTTGTGGCCGGCGTTCAAGGCAATGGCAGAAGCGGCCATCGAGTTTGGCGAAGTCGGTTTACCCCTGCGCGAAGCCCTCGGGCGGATTGGTCGTGACGGTGAGCAAACGATGCTCGCCACCACCAACGGTGTGAATACTCATCGTGGGGCGATCTGGGCGTTAGGGCTGTTGGTCGCTGCAACGGCGCTGGAGGGCACGAATACCAAAGCAAGCGCCGTGACCTTGCGCGCGGCACGTCTGGCCTTGCTCGACGACCGTTACGCGCCGCGTCCTCTGAGCCATGGCGCCCAAGTCTCCCAGCGTTACGGCGCTCGCGGTGCACGCGAAGAAGCACAGCTTGGTTTCCCTGCAGTGATTCAACGCGCACTGCCGCAACTCAAACTCAGCCGCGCCGCCGGCCATGGCGAACAGAACGCTCGGCTCGATGCTTTGCTGGCGATCATGACCCATCTCTCCGACACCTGCGTGCTCTACCGCGCAGGCGAAACCGGCCTGCACACCATGCAACTCGGCGCCCAAGCGGTGCTCGACGCTGGCGGCAGTGCGAGCCTGGCCGGTCGTCGTCGTTTGCATGAGCTGGACCAACAATTAATCGCGTTGAATGCCTCGCCCGGCGGCGCTGCGGACTTGCTCGCAGCCTGCCTGTTTATCGACCGTATCGACTCGGGCGACGGCATCTTCCAGGGAGCGTTTTGATGGAAACCTTATCCTTTGAATTCCCCGCCGGGCAGCCGCCTCGGGGCAGGGCGCTGGTGGGCTGCGTGGGCTCGGGCGATCTGGAAGTGCTGATCGAACCGGGGCTGGCGGGCAAGCTGACGATCCAGGTGCAAACCTCGGTCAATGGCAGTGAGCAACGCTGGCAGCATCTGTTCGCGCGGATGTTCGACGGCCAGACACCGCCCGCGATGGCGATCGATATCCACGATTTCGGCGCCACTCCCGGCGTGGTGCGTTTGCGCCTGGAACAAGGGTTCGAGGAGATCAGCCATGACTGACAGCGCAGCGCTTCTCAGCAAACATAGCTTCGTAGAACTCGGTGCGCGGCAACGAGCGAAAGCCTTGCTCGACGCGGGTACTTTTCGTGAACTGCTCGACCCGTTTCAGCGCGTCATGTCGCCATGGCTGTCGCGCCAGGGCGTGGTGCCGCAAGCCGATGACGGCGTGGTGATCGCCAAGGGCAGCCTCGGCGGTTTGCCGGTGGTGATCGCGGCCATCGAAGGCGCGTTTCAGGGTGGCAGCCTGGGTGAAGTCGGCGGGGCGAAGATTGCCGGTGCGCTGGAATTGGCCGCTGAGGACAACCGTAAAGGCATTCCCACGCGCGCTGTATTGCTGCTGGAAACCGGTGGCGTGCGTTTGCAAGAAGCGAATCTGGGGTTGGCGGCGATTGCCGATATTCATGCGGCGATTGTCGATTTACGCCAGTACCAGCCGGTAGTTGGCGTGGTCGCTGGCAGCGTCGGTTGCTTTGGCGGCATGTCGATTGCCGCCGGGTTGTGCAGCTATTTGCTGGTGACTCAGGAAGCGCGCCTTGGCCTCAACGGCCCCCAAGTGATCGAACAGGAAGCCGGGCTTGAGGAATACGACTCTCGCGACCGGCCGTTTATCTGGAGCCTGACCGGTGGCGAGCAACGGTTCGCCACTGGGTTGGTGGATCGCTACGTCGGCGATGACGTGGCGCAGATTCAGCAGCAGGTCGGCGAATTGCTCAAGCAGGGTTTGCCGGCGCTGCAACGTAGCCGCCAGGCCGAATGGTTTCTGCAACGGCTGGCCAGCCTGGACGCCGAACCACAAATCGAGCCGGCGACGGTTTGCGATCTGTATCAAGGAGAGCGCTCATGAGTTCGTATTCCCTGAGAGGCTTGAACTGGTTCAACGCCTTGAGTGCCGGCGCGAAACCGGCCGCGGGTTTGCCGGCGTCGTTGAAAGTCGCCGATGGTGTGATGGGTGACCAGCCCGTGCGATTTATCGCAGTGGTGGCCGATCCCGATAACCGCTTCGTCCGCGCTCGCAATGGCGAGGTCGGTTTGCTGGAAGGCTGGGGCCTGGCCAAAGCGGTGGATGACGTCATTGCTGCGGATAACGACAAGCCGCAAAAACGCGCCTTGATCGCCATCGTCGATGTGCCGAGCCAGGCTTACGGCCGGCGCGAAGAAGCCCTCGGCATTCATCAGGCCCTGGCCGGTGCGGCGGACAGTTATGCCCGCGCCCGACTGGCCGGGCACGCAGTGATCGGTTTGCTGGTGGGCAAGGCGATGTCCGGGGCGTTTCTCGCTCATGGCTATCAGGCCAACCGGCTGATCGCGTTGCGCGATCCGGGGGTGATGGTGCATGCGATGGGCAAGGCGTCGGCGGCGCGAGTGACATTGCGCAGCGTCGAAGAACTTGAAGCCTTGGCCGCCAGCGTGCCGCCGATGGCGTATGACATCGACAGCTTTGCCAGCCTGGGTTTGCTCTGGGAAACCTTGTCGGTGGATCAGATCGAACAGCCGACGACGGCGGATCTGGCGCGGGTGAACGAGTGTCTGGTTCAGGCAATTGCAGATGTCGAGGCAGGTCGTCGCGATTTGAGCGGCCGCTTGGGTGCGAGCAATCGCGCCGCGTCGAGCAAGGTTCGCCAACTGCTGAGAGAGCAGTGGTGAACACGTTTCTGGCCCACGACCTGCTGTGGGGGATGACCCGGGAGCAGTTGCCTGCGGATGCGCCTGCGTGGGTGATCGAGTCGATCAGCGCGGGTCAGCCGTTGGTGGTTCGGCGTGCGATGACCGCGCCGGATCAAATCGCGGTCGGCGTGCGCGGACGCTTGCGTGAGCAGCGTTATGCAACGTCGATGGCGATCACGGCGATTTCGCGTCGGGTAAGGCCGGAAGAGCTGTGTCATGTCGAGACGGTTCGGGATCTCCCGGCTTTGCGAGCGCTGGCGCAATTGCGACCAATGCTCGACGCCTGCGGTTGGGTGTGGGGTGTCAGCGGTAGCGCCGGGTTTGAATTGGCCAGCGGTTTTGCGGCGTTGCATGAGCGCAGCGATCTGGATTTGATCCTGCGTACACCGCAACCGTTGAGCCGATTTCAAGCGCAAGAGTTGGTGACGCTTCTCGGCACCGCTGAATGTCTGGTCGACCTGCAATTGCAGACGCCGAATGGCGCAGTGGCCCTGCGCGAATGGGCCGGCCCGTCGCATCGGGTGCTGCTCAAAAACGCTCAGGTCGCGTGCCTGGTCACCGATCCCTGGAACCCGCAGGAGCAAGCAGCGTGAGCAGTTTGCTGGTGTTCCCCGGCCAGGGTGCGCAGCAACCGGGCATGCTCCATCGTTTGCCTCGGGAAACGCTGATCGAGGCAAGCGAGGTGCTGGGTGAAGATGTTTTGTTGCTCGATTCTGCCGAGGCGTTGCAGTCGACGAGGGCGGTTCAGCTGTGCCTGCTGATCGCTGGAGTTGCCGCTTCACGTCAGTTGTTATTGAGCGCGGATTACGTGGCTGGATTGTCCATCGGTGCTTATCCCGCTGCGGTGGTCGCGGGTGCCTTGAGCTTCAGCGATGCATTGCATCTGGTCAGCCTGCGCGGTGAGCTGATGCAGCAGGCTTATCCTCAAGGCTATGGCATGACCGCGATCATCGGTCTGGATCTGGCGATGGTGGAAGGTTTGCTGGCGCAGGTACACAGCGTCGACACGCCGGTTTACCTGGCCAATATCAACGCCGATAACCAAGTGGTCATTGCCGGCAGCGATGGGGCGATGAAAGCGGTTGCCGAGTTGGCGAAAAGTCGTGGCGCCGGCCTGGCCAAACGTCTGGCGGTCAGTGTGCCGTCCCACTGCCCGCTGCTGGAAGCACCGGCAAAAATCCTGGCCGAAGCCTTCGCCAAGGTGCAATTGAAAACGCCGATGCTGGGTTATCTCAGCGGCAGTCGCGCACGGCCTGTTATCAATCCCGAGGCGTTACGCGACGACCTGGTCTTCAACATGTGCCGCGTGGTGGATTGGCGCGGCACGGTGCAAAGCGCTTACGAGCGTGGCGTACGTCTACAGATCGAACTGCCGCCCGGTGCGGTGTTGACCGGGCTGGCGCGCCGGGTGTTCGAGCAGGGCACCGTGATTGCCTTTGACGGTGCGCGGCTCGATACCTTGCAGGCGCTGTTGCGTGAGGAGGGAAGCCGCCAACCCTAGATCACCGACTCAGGCTGCGAACTACAAAAACAACAATTCCGACGATGCACTTTGAGGACTACAACAATGATTATTTACGGTGTGGCGCTGTTGGCGATCTGTACGCTGGCAGGGGTGATCATGGGTGACATGCTCGGCGCGTTGCTGGGCGTGAAATCCAACGTCGGCGGGGTCGGGATCGCGATGATCCTGCTGATTTGTGCACGGTTGTGGATGCAAAAACGCGGCGGCATGACCAAGGATTGCGAGATGGGTGTCGGCTTCTGGGGCGCCATGTATATTCCGGTGGTCGTCGCGATGGCCGCGCAACAGAACGTCGTTACTGCCCTGCATGGCGGTCCGGTGGCGGTGCTGGCGGCGATCGGTTCGGTGGTGCTCTGCGGCTGCACCATTGCCCTGATCAGCCGGACCCACAAGGGCGAACCCTTGCCCGATGAGCCGGCGGATATAACGTCGGTTGGCGCACCGGCAGGAGGTCGCTGATATGTGGGAACTCATCGAGAAAGGTCTGGTAAATAACAGTCTGGTCACGGCGTTCGCCTTCGTCGGCGTGGTCATGTGGGTGTCGGTGGTGTTGTCCAAACGCCTGACCTTCGGACGAATTCACGGCTCGGCGATTGCCATCGTCATCGGCCTGGTGCTGGCCTGGGTCGGCGGCACCATGACCGGTGGGCAAAAAGGCCTGGCGGATTTGTCGCTGTTTTCCGGCATCGGTTTGATGGGCGGCGCCATGCTGCGTGACTTCGCCATTGTCGCCACCGCGTTCGAGGTGCAGGCCACCGAAGCGAAAAAGGCCGGGATGATTGGTGTTATCGCGCTGCTGCTGGGCACGATCCTGCCGTTCATTGTCGGGGCGAGCATTGCCTGGGTGTTCGGTTATCGCGATGCGATCAGCATGACCACCATTGGCGCAGGCGCAGTGACGTACATCGTCGGGCCAGTGACCGGGGCAGCGATTGGTGCCACGTCCGACGTGATGGCGTTGTCGATTGCCACCGGGCTGATCAAGGCGATTCTGGTGATGGTCGGCACACCGATGGCGGCGCGCTGGATGGGGCTGGATAACCCACGCTCGGCCATGGTGTTTGGCGGCTTGGCCGGGACTGTCAGCGGTGTGACCGCCGGGTTGGCGGCGACGGATCGGCGGCTGGTGCCATATGGCGCGTTGACCGCGACGTTCCACACCGGGCTTGGGTGCTTGCTTGGGCCTTCGTTGCTGTACTTCATTGTTCGCGGGATTGTCGGTTAGATCGGTGATTGCTTTTTGTGGCGAGTGAGCTTGCTCCCGCTGGGCTGCGCAGCAGCCCCAACTTCTACCACCGAGGTGTATCAGGTAAATCCGGTGGTCTGATTTTGCGGGCGCTCCGCACCCGAGCGGGAGCAAGCTCCCTCGCCACATTCAGGCCTGCCGATTGGCATACATCCGACACTCCGCCAACAGCGCCAGCAAATTCGGGTCACGCTCCTTGGCCTTCAGGAACACCACGCCGATGTGCTGCTGTAACCGATACTTTTCCTGCAGTGGAATCAGCTTCACCCGGTTCTCATACACCGCCGCAATCCTTCCCGGCAGCAACGCATAACCCACCCCGGAGCTGACCATGCTCAGTAGGGTGAAGATGTCGTTGACCTGCATCGCCACCTTCGGCTCGAACCCCGCCTGCTTGAACACCCGAATACCGTCCTGGTGCGTGGCGAAGCCTTGGGTCAAGGTGATGAATGTCTCGTCGCGCACCTCGGCCAGATCGACTTCGGTCCGCTGGGCAAAGGGAGAATCAGCCGGGGTGGCGAGGAAGATGTCATCGGAAAAAAGCGGAATCTGCTCGCAGTCCGGGTCGTTGACGCTGTCGTCCAGCGACACCAGGATCGCATCGACTTCCATGTTCTTGAGCTTGTACAACAGGTCGATGTTCGAGCCCAGGATCAGGTCGATATTGAGTTCGCTACGGCGAATCTTCAGGCCCATGATCAGCTGCGGCACGGTTTTCACCGTCAGCGAATACAGTGACCCAAGCTTGAAGCGCTCAGCCGAGAACCCGGCCGCTTCGCGGGTCAGGCGCACGCTTTCGAGTACGTCCTGAATCAGCTTCTGCGCCCGTTCTTCCAGCACATAAGCGCTTTCGAGTGGGGTCAGGTTGCGGCCTTCGTGTTTGAATAGCGGGCAACGCAGGGCGCTTTCCAGAGAGTGGATGGCGCGGTGCACGCTAACGTTGCTGGTTTGCAACTCGGCGGCGGCGCGGGCCAGGTTGCCGGTGCGCATGAAGGCCAGGAACACCTCGAGTTTCTTCAGGGTCAACTCTTCATCGATCAGCATGGGCCAGACTCTTATTCGAATCGCTCGATTGTGCCCAATTGGCTGACGTTTGGCTCGATGGCTTTCGTAGGAGCTGCCGAAGGCTACGATTTTTTTGCACCTTCAAGGGCGTCGAGAATCAGGATCAAAAGATCGCAGCCTCGTTTCACTCGACAGCTCCTACACAGCTCCTACAGGGGGCATTGTGTCTTGAAACATTGCGCTTTTAGTCTCAAGGCCTGAGCCTTGCGCGATGCGGCAACGAATTTTGAGGTGAGCAACACATGTATCACGGGGAAAGATTGAATGCCTGGACGCACTTGGTCGGGGCGGTGGCGGCGTTTGTCGGGGGTGTGTGGCTGCTGGTGATCGCCAGTATGGACGGCAGTCCGTGGAAGATCGTCAGCGTGGCGATTTACGCGTTCACCTTGCTGGTGCTCTACAGCGCGTCGACCGTTTACCACAGCGTGCGCGGGCGCAAGAAAGCGATCATGCAGAAGGTCGATCACTTTTCGATCTACCTGCTGATTGCCGGCAGTTACACACCGTTCTGCCTGGTGACCCTGCGCGGGCCGTGGGGCTGGACGCTGTTCGGGATTGTCTGGGGGCTGGCGCTGATCGGCATTCTGCAAGAAATAAAACCCCGCTCGGAAGCACGGATTCTGTCGATCGTGATTTACGCGGTGATGGGCTGGATCGTGCTGGTGGCGGTCAAGCCGTTACTCGCGGCGCTGGGGCCTGTGGGCTTCACCTGGCTGGCGTCGGGCGGGGTGTTGTACACCGTGGGGATTATCTTTTTTGCCCTCGACAATCGTCTGCGCCATGCCCATGGGGTCTGGCATCTGTTCGTGATCGCCGGGAGCGTGCTGCACTTTGTGGCGATTCTGTTTTATGTCTTGTAGATAGCTATTTGCAAAACCTGTGGGAGCGAGGCTTGCCCGCGATGGCGGCAGCACATTCACCATTGATGTGTCAGACAGATCGCTATCGCGGGCAAGCCACGCTCCCACAGGTTCCGCAGCTTAACCGAGTGACATTAGGGCAAGCCTCGCTCCTACAGGGGATCGCGAGCAGGCTTTCTCCCTCAGGGACACAGGCGATCCAATTGCGCCTGCGCCCGTCGGCTGAATACCTGCAGCAAATCGCTCAAGGTGTGTGGCGGCGGTTCGTCAGCGCGGGTCACCGCGTACAGGGTGATCGGTAGCGCCGGCGCCAAGGGGCGAATCGCCGTGATGGCGGGGGACGCGCCGAGGGCGGTAAACGGATCGATCACCGCCAACCCGGCCCCGGATTCAACCATCGCCCGCGCCAGCGAATAGGTCTGCACAGCGATGCGTACCTTGGGCGGCGGATCGACCGCCTCAAGGTAGCTGTCGAGTCTGGCGGCCAGCGGGTCGGCGCTGGACAAGCCGATCAGCGGCGCACCGGCCAGTTCGATCAACGGCAGCGGTTTACCGTGAGTGTCCTCGGCCCAAAAGCCTTTCGGTGCCAGCGCCACCAGCATCCCACAGGCCAGGGCCTGCGCCTTCAGGCCCGGATGATCGGGCAGTTGCAACGTCAGGGCGACATCCACTTCGCGCATCAACAGGTTCTGCATCAGCTCACGGCTGTGGGCGCTGGACAGTTCGCAGGCGATTTCCGGGTAGCGTTGCGTCCATTCGTTGATCGCCGGCGGTAGCAGCGACAAGGCCAGCGCCGGGATCGCGCCAATCCGTACACTGTGGCCCGGCTCGCGGCGCAGGCTCTGGGCCAGGCGTCGCACGCCTTGCAGGCTTTCGGTGACCTTGTCGACTTCGCGCTCAAGCTCCAGGGCTTCCGGCGTCGGCTGCAATTTACCGCGCACCCGCAGGAATAACGGAAAGCCCAATTGCTGTTCGGCGTGTTGCAGCACTTTGCTCACCGCCGGCTGCGACACGTGCAGCAACTGGGCGGCGCCACTGACCGAACCGGTCTGGCGAATAGCCTGAAAAATCTCGATGTGTCGCAGTCGCATGGCAAGTCCATAACCTTTGTTTATGGGTCAGGCATCTTTATGCATTGTTCAACGGCTGTCACCTGGTCCTAACCTGAAGCACGTTCCAACAACGCTAAAGGACAGACATGGCTCAGCGGGTTTGCATCATCGGTGGCGGCGTCATCGGGCTGACAACGGCTTACGCACTGGTTCGCGACGGCATCGATGTGACGCTGATCGAGGCCCGGGATTCGTTTGCCAGCGAGACCAGTTTCGCCAATGGCGGCCAGTTGTCCTACCGCTACGTCGCGCCATTGGCCGACGCCGGCGTACCGTTGCAGGCGCTGGGCTGGATGTTGCGCGGTGACTCGCCGTTGAAGCTGCGCCCGCGTCTGGACCCGGCGCAATGGCGCTGGATGGCGTCCTTTCTGGCGGCTTGCCGTCGTTCGGTGAATCAGCGCAACGGCGCACATCTGCTGCGCCTGGCGTTGCTGAGCCAGGCCACACTGCAAGGCTGGCGCGACGAAGACCGCCTCGACGGTTTCGACTGGCGGCGCAACGGCAAACTGGTGACGTTTCGTGAAGCTGCAAGCTTCGAGCATGCGCGTCAAGGGCTGGCTGATCCGCGACAGCAACAGGTGTTGTCCCGGGCCGAGTGCGCACAGCTGGAGCCGGCACTCGCCGAGGTACCGTTCGTGGGCGCGATCTATACGCCTGATGAAGAAGTCGCCGATTGCCATGCGTTCTGTCAGCAAATGGTGGCCCGGCTCAAGGCGTCGGGGCGTTGCGAGTTTTTGCTGGGCCGCACGGTCACCGGCATTCGCCACGGGGACGGCGCGGTGCAGGCCGTCGAAATGGGCGCGCAGGTATTGCCGGTCGAGCAATTGGTGATAGCGGCTGGTCATCGCAGCCCGGCGTTGGCGTTGCCGGGCATGAACCTGCCGCTGTATCCGCTCAAGGGCTACAGCCTGACCCTGCCGATCCGTGCCGAACATCGCGCGCCGGAGCTGAGCATCACCGATTACAACCGCAAGATCGTTTACGCCCGCATCGGTGCACAACTGCGGGTGGCGGCGATGGTCGACATTGTCGGCTTCGATCCGGCGCTCGATCCCAAGCGTCTGGCGCTGATCAAGCGCCAGGCTCAGGAAACCTTGCCCAATGCTGGCGATTATGACGCCGCCGTCGAATGGGCCGGCATGCGCCCGGCGACCCCCAGCGGCGTGCCGTTGATTGGCGCCACGGCGTACCGCAACCTCTGGCTCAACCTCGGCCATGGCGCCTTGGGCTTTACGTTGGCCTGCGGTAGCGCTCGGCTGCTGAGTGAGTTGATTGCCCGGCGCGTACCCTCGATCGAAATGCAAGGCCTCGCACCCCGCGTCGCCTGACTGGAAAAGGAAGAACCGATGAGCATCAAGCGTTTCAACAGCAACAATCGACTCTCCGGCGCCGTGACCTTTGGCGAGCTGGTGTTTTTATCGGGACAGGTGCCGGGTGACAGCCGCGACGCCGCAGGCCAAACCGCAGAGGTGCTGGCGAAAATCGATGGGTTGCTGGCCGAGGCTGGCAGCGACAAGGATCACTTGCTGAGCGCGACCATTTACTTGAGCGATATTGGCCGCGATTTCGCCGCCATGAACGAGGTCTGGTCACAATGGCTGTCGCCGGACAAGGCGCCGACCCGCACCACATTGCAGGCGCAACTGGCCCGTCCAGAGGTTCTGGTGGAAATCACCGTGATCGCCGCCCGACGCTAATCGCACTTACCCACAACGGAGAATAACAATGCAAAAAATCACGTTGATCGGCTGCACCCTCGGCCTGCTGTTCGCCAGTCAGCTCCAGGCCAATGAAGCGCCGCTGACCGGCACGCTGAACAAAGTCGCCAATGCCAAGAGCATCACGCTGGGCTATCGCGACGCGTCGGTGCCGTTCTCTTACGTGGGTGATCACACGGGGCAGCCGATGGGCTATTCGGTGGACCTGGCGAGCAAGATTGTCGAGCGCATCAAGCAAAAACTCGAGCTGCCGGATCTGCAGGTGAAGTACAACCTGGTGACCTCGCAAACGCGCATTCCGCTGGTGCAGAACGGCACGGTCGACCTTGAATGCGGCTCCACCGGCGTGACCGCCGAGCGCATGCAGCAAGTGGCGTTTTCCTATGGGTTCATCTACGTGAAGGGGCAATTGCTCACGGCGAAGGACAGCGGCATCAAGCGCTTCGCCGACCTGCGCGGCAAGAACGTCGTGACCACCGCCGGCACCACCAACGAGCGGTTTTTGAAGAGCTACAACGTCGATCACAAGATCGATATGTTTGTGATCAGCGCCAAGGACCACGGCGAAGCATTCCAGATGCTGCAGTCAGGGCGGGCGGCGGCGTTCTATATGGACGATGCGTTGCTTTACGGTGAACGCGCCAAGGCTCGCGATCCGCATAAGTGGGTCGTGGTGGGCGAGGAGCAATCGCGGGAAATCTACAGCTGCATGGTGCGCAAGGGCGATCCGCAGTTTCTTGAGTTGGTGAATTCGACGCTTGCTGATTTGTACAGCTCAGGGGAAATCAACGGCATCTACAACCGCTGGTTCCAGCAGCCAATTCCGCCTAAAGGTTTGAACCTTGAGTTTCCGATGACCAGCGAGTTGAAAGCGATTATCGCCAAACCGGTGAGTGATCCGGTGCAGTAGGATCGTTCCCACGCTCTGCGTGGGAATGCCTCTAGGGACGCTCTGCGTCCAGTGACGCGGAGCGTCACGGGCTGCATTCCCACGCAGAGCGTGGGAACGATCATGGGGTCAGAAGTCGCCCCACAACTGCTGGGCTACCGCCAACGCCACCACCGGCGCGGTTTCGGTGCGCAACACGCGAGGGCCGAGGCGGGCGGCATGAAAGCCGCCAGCCTTGGCCTGCTCGACTTCAGCGTCGGACAACCCGCCTTCCGGGCCAATCAGAAACGCCAGCGTCGCCGGTTTCGCATGGCTCACCAATGGCTCGGCCACCGGGTGCAGCACCAGCTTCAATTCGGCTTCCGTCTGCTTCAGCCAATCGGCCAACAACAGCGGTGGATGAATCACCGGCACCGATGAGCGCCCGCATTGCTCGCAAGCGCTGATCGCCACCTGACGCCAGTGCATCAGGCGTTTGTCGGCGCGCTCGTCCTTGAGGCGGACTTCGCAGCGGTCGGTGAAGATCGGCGTGATTTCGCTGACGCCCAATTCGGTGGCTTTCTGAATCGCCCAGTCCATCCGTTCGCCACGGGACAAGCCCTGGCCGAGATGGACCGCCAGCGACGACTCGACCTGCCCGGCGAAGCTTTCATCGATGTTCACCACGACGCGCTTCTTGCCGACTTCTGCCAGCGTGCCGCGAAACTCATGGCCCGAGCCGTCGAACAATTGCACCGCATCACCCTCGGCCATGCGCAGCACGCGGCTGATGTAATGGGCCTGGGCCTCGGGCAACTCGTGTTCGCCGATGCTCAAGGGGGCGTCGATAAAGAAGCGGGACAGTCTCATGCTGGGTCTCTGTAAAAAGTCGAATGTAGCAGCGTGCGCAATCAGCTTTTGTGGCGAGGGAGCTTGCTCCCGCGGGGTTGCGAAGCAGCCCCAAACCCGGCGACCGCGTTTTGTCAGTTAAAACGCGCAAACCGGATTACGACTGCTTCGCAGCCGAGCGGGAGCAAGCTCCCTCGCCACAGGGTTACTCAGTGGCTGTTAGCCCGGATCACGATAGCCCGGATGAAAGTCCTTCGGCACCGCCACGCTGATACTGTCACGGGTGGCGATGTCGATGCCTTCGCTGGCCACCTCGGCCAGAAAATCGATCTGCTCCGGGGTAATCACGTACGGCGGCAGGAAATACACCACGCTGCCCAATGGCCGCAATAACGCACCACGCTCCAGCGCATGCTGGAACACCTTCAAGCCACGACGTTCCTGCCACGGGTAAGCGGTCTTGCTGGCCTTGTCCTTGACCATCTCGATGGCCAGGACCATGCCGGTCTGGCGCACTTCGGCAACGTTCGGGTGATCGGCCAGGTGCGCGGTGGAGGAAGCCATGCGCTGGGCCAGGGCCTTGTTGTTCTCGATAACGTTGTCTTCTTCGAAGATATCCAGCGTCGCCAATGCCGCCGCGCACGCCAGCGGATTGCCGGTGTAGCTGTGGGAATGCAGGAAGGCGCGCAGGGTCGGGTAGTCGTCGTAGAAAGCGCTGTAGACCTCATCGGTGGTCAGGCAGGCCGCCAACGGCAGATAGCCGCCGGTCAGGGCCTTGGACAGACAGAGGAAGTCCGGGCGGATACCGGCCTGTTCGCAGGCGAACATCGTCCCGGTGCGGCCGAAGCCGACGGCGATTTCATCGTGGATCAGGTGCACGCCATAACGATCACAGGCTTCGCGCAGCAGCTTGAGGTACACCGGGTGATACATGCGCATCCCGCCGGCGCCCTGAATCAGCGGCTCCAGAATCACGGCGGCCACGGTGTCGTGGTTGTCGGCCAGCGTTTGCTCCATGGCGGCGAACATGTTGCGCGAGTGTTCTTCCCAGCTCATGCCCTCGGGGCGCATGTAGCAATCGGGGCTCGGCACCTTAATGGTGTCCATCAGCAGGGCTTTGTAGGTTTCGGTGAACAGCGGCACGTCGCCCACCGCCATCGCCGCCATGGTTTCGCCGTGGTAGCCGTTGGTGAGGGTGACGAAGCGCTTTTTGTTCGGCTGGCCGCGGTTGAGCCAGTAGTGAAAGCTCATTTTCAGCGCGACTTCGATGCAGGACGAACCGTTATCGGCATAGAAACACCGGGTCAGGCCTTCGGGCGTCATCTTTACCAGACGCTCCGACAGTTCGATCACCGGCTGATGGCTGAAGCCGGCGAGGATCACATGTTCCAGTTGATCGACCTGATCCTTGATGCGTTGGTTGATCCGCGGGTTGGCGTGACCGAACACATTGACCCACCAGGAGCTGACCGCGTCGAGGTAGCGTTTGCCTTCGAAGTCTTCCAGCCAGACGCCTTCGCCGCGTTTGATCGGGATCAGCGGCAGCTGTTCGTGGTCTTTCATCTGGGTGCAGGGATGCCACAACACCGCGAGATCGCGTTCCATCCATTGTTTATTCAGGCCCATTTTCTGTCTCCTCGAGGCTACCCGTGACGTAGGCGGGTAAACAATCGCGCAAGCCTATGCAATGCGCGCCACCGGGACAACCCATTGTGTCGATTGAGCTACTTTGTATAGGACGATAGACGTTGCTGGCGGCGTTTTGATGGCTGACGTATTCTTCGCGGTTCTTTGAGTCGTCTGACTCGTAAAACCGCTATTTCCTCGTGTATTTCCGGAGTTCGCTGAATGTCTGCTGGTTGGCTGCGCGCGTGTGCGCTGGTGATGTTGGGGCTGTTCAGCGTTTCGGCGCTGGCCAAGGATAAAACGGCGATCGTGGTCGGCGGTGGGCTTGCGGGCCTCACTGCTGCTTACGAGCTGCAGAACAAAGGCTGGCAGGTCACCCTGCTGGAAGCCAAACCGACTTTGGGTGGTCGTTCCGGCATGGCCACCAGTGAGTGGATCGGCAGCGACAAGACCCAGCCGGTGCTGAACAAGTACGTCTCGACGTTCAAGCTGACCACCACGCCAGCGCCTGAATTCGTACGCACCCCAGGCTATCTGATCGACGGTGAGTACTTCACCGCCGCCGATCTGGCGACTAAACAGCCGGCCACCGCCGAAGCGCTGAAACGCTACGAAAAGACCCTGGATGATCTGGCGCGTTCGATCGAGGACCCGCAGAACCCGGCCGCCAACAGTACGCTGTTTGCTCTGGACCAGATCAACGTGTCCAACTGGCTCGATCGCTTGAATCTGCCAGCCACAGCGCGTCAGTTGGTGAATCAGCAGATTCGTACCCACTATGACGAACCTTCGCGCCTGTCACTGCTGTACTTCGCACAACAGAGCCGCGTCTACCGTGGTGTTGCCGACCGTGACCTGCGCGCCTCGCGTCTGCCCGGCGGCAGCCCGGTGCTGGCCCAGGCCTTCGTCAAACAGCTGAAAACCATCAAGACCAGCTCCCCGGTTTCGGCCATTACTCAGGACAAGGACGGCGTGACCGTCAAGGTCGGCAGTGTTGGCTATCAGGCGGACTACGTTGTGCTGGCCGTGCCGTTGCGTGCACTGAACAAGATCCAGATGACCCCGGCGCTGGACGCCCAGCACATGGGCGCCATCAAAGGCACCAATTACGGCTGGCGCGACCAGATCATGCTGAAGTTCAAGACGCCAGTATGGGAAAGCAAGGCGCGCATGTCCGGCGAGATCTACAGCAACACCGGCCTGGGCATGTTGTGGGTCGAGCCTGCCTTGAAGGGCGGCGCCAACGTGGTGATCAACCTGTCCGGCGACAACGCGCGGGTGATGCAGGCCTTCGGCGACAAGCAGATGGTCGATCAGGTACTGATTCGTCTGCACGCCTTTTACCCACAGGCACGCGGCTCGTTCACCGGTTATGAAATCCGTCGCTACAGCACCGACCCGTCGATGGGTGGCGCATACCTGGCCTTCGGCCCGGGCCAGATGAGCAAATACTGGCGTCTGTGGGAGCGTCCGCTGCAACGTGTAGCCTTTGCCGGCGAACACACCGATACCTTGTACCCAGGCACTCTGGAAGGCGCATTGCGCACCGGTCAGCGTGCAGCCAGTCAGGTAGAAGACCTGGCGGCGGGCAAATCGTTTGAGCCGGCGAAGGTTGTTCCGGCGGCGACCGCAGCAGCGGCCGGTGCAGTGAAGGCGAAGAAAGGCAACTTCTTTACCAACCTGTTCGGCGGTTCTGACGACAAACCGGAACCGGCCAAGGCGCCAGCACCAGTGGCCCCGGTTGCTCCGGCACCCGCCCCAGTACCTGCGTCGACTCCAGCGCCAGCACCGGTTGAGGCGCCGAAGCCTGCGGCACCGGTGAAAGCAGAGCCTGCCAAGAAAGCACCGGCCAAAGCGCCAGTGAAAAAGCCTGCTGCCAAAACCGAGGCCAAAAAAGCTCCGGTCAAGGCGACGGCGAAAAAGACTGAGCCAACGAAGAAACCAGCGGTCAGTACTGCTGCAAAGACCCCGGCGACAACTGAAACCAAGACGCAGTAAGTCCTGGAATCAAAAAAAGCGCGGCAGTGATGCCGCGCTTTTTTTATGTCTTGGGTATGTCGCCCTAAAGCCGGCTGCTGATTTAGCTTTGACGCTAAGCTAGATCGACACTATGTATTTCGTCGCTTTGGTAGTCGCTGACATAAGCATGATCATGTTGATCAAGAACCATGTCATACGGTTCGGAAGCCCCAGGAATGGGCACCCGGCGAATAATCTCATACGTGGCGGTATTAATTTCGACGACCTCTTTTTTGATTTGATCAACGGCATAAGCGTTTTTTTCGCCGAACACTATTTTCCCTTCGCACGTCACAAAATCGAAATGCCTGGTGGTCGATGACTTAGGGTCCAGTACGGTCAATTTTTGAGCGTCCAGGCACACGATATACACTTCTCCGTCGTCGGGGCTGACGGTAATCGCTGACGGATATTTTTCGGTTTTGATGATATCCAGCACTTTGAAAGTCTTGCTGTTGATGATCGTTAGTGCGTCCTGATAAGGGCCATCAGGAGCGTTTGTGCTGGAAATATAAAGACGTGAATCGTCCTGGCTGATATCCACACTTATGGAGGGAGAGGGTAGTCCTCGCACTCTGCTCACCGCATAAGTGCGGGTATCAATAATTGCCAGCCACTCTTTATCTTGTCGAACGGTGACGTAAACATGCTTCCCGTCTCGGCTGACGACGATTCCCCGAGGATATCTTCCCACCGTGACGTTACCCACTGCATAGGTTTCAGTATCAATAACTGAAACCGAACTTGAACCGTAGTTGGTCACGTAAGCTCTTTTCCCTCCATGGGCAAGAACAATGTTTTGGGGGTAACGCTCGACGGCGATGGTGCGAATGACCTTTCTGTTCCGGGTGTTGATCACTGACACATTGCCTGAAATGTAATTACAAACAAAAACCCGTGATCCATCGTTGTTGATGGCTAACCCTCGCGGTCCTTCCCCTACGGGTATCGAATTGGATAGGTTGCGCGTAGTCGCGGAGGATGAGCTCGAATGGTGACTCATGGTAGAACTCCTGTTCAGAGGCTCGGACAAACGCCCGAGGTCAGGTTCATCAATGACCTGTAATGGTGGCTACTGTCAGATATGACAGTTCCGACGAATGGTAAAAGTTTTATTGAAGCGAATATGGGACAGCGTCGGTAGGTTTTTTCTTCTGGTTAACACTCTCTTAACATCTCGACCTCAAGGTCATGATCGTATTTCTCGATGTTTCAGAGCGAAATTTTCCGCTTTAAGTCGATAGATAACTCGATAGTCTTGGGCGCAGTTCTTACAGGATTTGGGCAATGCAGCTACGTAACTCTTCTTCCCGCTACGGTTGGGTCAGCATCTTCGTGCACTGGGGTGTGGCGCTCGCGGTCTTCGGCCTGTTCGCGTTGGGGTTGTGGATGGTCGGTCTCGACTACTACAGCTCCTGGCGTAAAGATGCGCCGGATTTGCACAAGAGCATTGGCCTGGTGTTGTTCGCAGTCATGTTGCTGCGGGTGTTGTGGCGTTTCATCAGCCCACCTCCACCGCCCCTGCAAAGTTATAGCCGCATGACGCGACTTGGCGCCGTGTTCGGCCATGCCTTCCTTTATTTCGGTCTGTTCGCCGTGATGATTGCCGGTTACCTGATTTCCACCGCAGACGGTGTCGGGATTCCGGTGTTTGGCCTGTTTGAAGTTCCTGCACTGGTTTCCGGACTACCGGACCAGGCAGACACCGCTGGTGTGATCCATTTGTACCTGGCTTGGGCGCTGGTAATTTTTTCCGGCCTTCACGCGTTGGCAGCATTGAAACACCACTTTATCGATCGTGATGCGACCCTGACGCGAATGCTGGGACGCAAAGCCTGATGTTCAATCTCGACTCCAAAGGAATAGAAAGCATGTTGAAAAAGACGCTCGCCGCTCTGGCAATCGGTTCTGCTCTGCTGTCCGCTAATGTGATGGCGGCCGATTACGTTGTCGACAAAGAAGGTCAGCACGCCTTCGTTGACTTCAAGATCAGTCACCTGGGTTACAGCTATATTACCGGTACCTTCAAGGACATCGACGGCAAGTTCAGCTTTGACGCCGCCAAACCTGAAGACAGCAAGATCGAGTTCAATGTACGCACCGCCAGCGTGTTCACTAACCACGCTGAGCGCGACAAGCACATTGCCAGCGGTGACTTCCTGAATGTGGGCAAATTCGCCGACGCCAAGTTCGTTTCCACCAGCGTCAAATCCACCGGCAAAAACGCCGCTGGCAAAGACACTGCCGACGTTACCGGTAACTTGACTCTGGCTGGTGTTACCAAGCCAATCGTAGTCAAAGCCACCTTCCTGGGTGAAGGCAAGGATCCTTGGGGCGGCTACCGTGCCGGCTTCGAAGGTACCACCAGCATCAAGCGTTCAGATTTCGGCAAGCAGAAAGATTTGGGCCCAGCGTCCGACGCGGTTGAGTTGTACGTTACGTTTGAAGGCGTGAAAGCGAAGTGAATTTCGCTGCTTGAACAAAAAAACGCCCCTGATCTCGCGATCCGGGGCGTTTTTTATGAATCTATATGGACGGTGCCGAGCCACTGTGGGAGCGGGCTTGCCCGCGATGGCGGTGGGTCAGTTAATATCAATGTTTGCTGGACGGACGCCATCGCGGGCAAGCCCGCTCCCACAGGGTTCTTCGTCAGCATAAAAAAATGCCCCTGATCTTGCGATCAGGGGCATTTTTCATATCAGCGACAAATCAGCGATTGCGGGTCAGCAAGGCTGGTTTTTCGCCGCGTGGACGGCCTGGAAGTTGATCAAGTTGCTCAGGTGTCGGGAAGCGATCGCTTTTCGACTCCTTGTGAATGATCTTCGGTGCCGGGCCCCGCGGGTTCTGCACGGCTGGTTCCGAACGAGGTTGTTCGTCACGGGCCGGGCGGCGGTTGCGGGACTCTTCGCGACGGGCCTGGCCGTCACGTGGAGCACCATTACGTGGGCCGCTGCGCTTGGCCGGTGGGGTGCCGGTGGTTGCGCCGCTGCTGCTGCGCGGACCGTTCTGGCGACCTTGTGGCTGACCGGTGCGCGGAGTACCTGCACCTGCGCCTTGTGCCGGAGCGCCCGGACGGCGACCACGGCCCTGAGCAGGTTTGGCTTGAGGCACGTAGTCGACGCGGTTACCAAAGTTATCGACGTCGTCGTCCAGGAACTCGTCCGGAGCACGGTCAGCGGCGGCGCGAGGTGCCGGACGTTGTTGCTCACGGGCCGGGGTGCCTTCGCGAGGCTTGTGTTCACGGGCAGGGCGATCGCCACGGCCAGTGGCAGCAGGTTTTTCCTTGCCGCCCTTGTCCTTGCCTTTGTCTTTACGACCGCCACCACCGCCGCTGCCGTTCGGACCATCGCCGCGCGGGCCACGTGGATTGCGCGGGTTACGCACATCTGGACGCTCGCGAACTTCAGGTTTCTCGGCTTCCACGGCGCTGGAGTCGAAGCCCATCAGGTTGCCGTCGGCAATCTTCTGCTTGGTCATGCGCTCGATGCTTTTCAGCAGCTTTTCTTCATCCGGGGCGACCAGCGAGATCGCCTCGCCCGAACGACCGGCACGGCCGGTACGACCGATACGGTGCACGTAATCTTCGTCGACGTTCGGCAGTTCGAAGTTGACCACGTGGGGTAACTGGTCGATGTCCAGGCCGCGAGCGGCGATGTCGGTGGCGACCAGGATACGCACTTCGCCGGCCTTGAAGTCGGCCAAGGCTTTGGTGCGGGCGTTCTGGCTCTTGTTACCGTGGATGGCGACGGCGGTGAGGCCGTGTTTGTCCAGGTACTCGGCCAGGCGGTTGGCGCCGTGCTTGGTGCGGGTGAATACCAGTACCTGTTCCCAGGCGCCAGCGGTGATCAGGTGCGCCAGCAACGAACGCTTGTGGCTGGCGGCCAGGCGGAATACACGCTGTTCGATCCGCTCGACCGTGGTGTTCGGCGGCGTGACTTCGATGCGTTCCGGGTTGTGCAGCAGCTTGCCGGCAAGGTCGGTGATGTCTTTGGAGAACGTCGCCGAGAACAGCAGGTTCTGGCGTTTGCTCGGCAGACGAGCAAGAACCTTTTTCACGTCATGGACAAAACCCATGTCGAGCATGCGGTCGGCTTCGTCCAGCACGAGGATTTCCACGTGGGACAGGTCGACGCTGCCTTGGCCGGCGAGGTCGAGCAGGCGACCGGGGCAGGCCACCAGCACGTCGACACCGCGGGACATGGCCTGAACCTGTGGGTTCATGCCGACGCCGCCGAAGATGCAGGCGCTGACGAACTTCAGGTCACGGGCATAGACCTTGAAGCTCTCATGCACCTGGGCCGCGAGTTCGCGGGTTGGGGTCAGGACCAGTACGCGCGGTTGGCGCGGGCCATGACGCTGGGATTTGTCCGGGTGACCGTTGGGAAACAACCGTTCCAGAATCGGAAGGGCGAAGCCGCCGGTTTTACCAGTACCTGTCTGTGCCGCAACCATCAGGTCGCGACCTTGCAACACGGCGGGAATGGCCCGCTGTTGCACCGGAGTAGGCTCGGTATAGCCCGCTGCCTCGATGGCGCGGACTAAAGCCTCGGAGAGACCGAGGGAAGCAAAGGACATGAGTAATCCTGTTTTAGTTAGGGCTTGGCCCAATGGGAGTCTTGCCTGGCGCGAATCGCGTTTAAGAGGACGCAATCCCGTCCGGTCCTGCTGGGCCTCGAAGGCTCGTCTGGAGCGCTCGCGCGGGCTGAAAAGCTGCGCTGTAGCGGGATCGAGATGCCTTGAACAAGTCCGAGCGTCCGGGCGTGAGCCTGGCGGGAAGGCCGGAGTATAACAGAGCAATCACTGCGCGCCGCTTTCCTGCTGCTCAACGGTTTTTCCGCCGGTTGCGGTGGCGCTGGCGGCCCGTGCTTCGGTGGCCGGGCCGGCGCCGTAGCGGGCGCTCAGTTCGGCGTAGGCCGGCTCGCGCTTGAAGCGTTTGAGCTCGGCACCGAAACGCTGCACCAACAAATCCATCCCGGCATTGCGGCGTACCGCCAGAAACTGGCTTTGCTGGCTGATGATGATCGGGTTTTCGGTGATCTTGTCGCGGATATTCAGTTGATCGAGCAAATACTGGCCAACCCGGCGATCAGTGATCAGCAGGTCGATGCGGCCGCGCACCAGCTTGCCGAAGTTGGCTTCATGGGTGGGGGCCGGCTCTTGGGTGAACAGCGTCGATTCGCTGAAGTCCTTGCTGTACAGGTAGCCCGGTGAGGTGCCGATGGTCAGGCCTTTCAGATCATCCAGCGTGCGAAACGGATGCGCTCGCTCATTGGCGTAGAACATCACGAACTCCACTTGCGAGAGCGGTTCGCTGGGGTAGAGCAGGGTCGCGTCGCGTTCATCGCTGTAGAAAATATCCAGCACGCCATCCGCCTGGCCTTGCTCGAGCATCGACAGACAGCGCTTCCACGGGAGGAACTGCCATTCCACGTCGATCCCCAGGCGTTTGAAGACGATGGCCGTGGTTTCGTAGTCCAGCCCCAGCGATTTTCCGTTTTCCTCATACACGTAAGGCGCCCAGGGTTCGGTGACAATACGTAGCTTCTCGCCCCGAGCGGTGAAGCTCAGGCAAGTGAACAGAAGCACGGTCAGTAGCTGAGCGATCAGGGGCATGGGTTGAGATTACGACGAGAAATCATAAAGAGCCAGAAACCGGATCCAGAAGCTCTATCTCAGGATCTGACTGCACAATAAAGGGGCGCCGGAAAGCAAAAGATCGCAGCCTTCGGCATTTCCTACAGGGGGATACGTACCTCTGTAGGAAATGCCGAAGCCTGCGATCTTTTGATCTTGCTTTAACGACGATTAACGCGGCAACTTCAGGTTATTCCACACCAGCAGACTCGGCTCAGCCTGGTTCAGCGTGTAGAAATGCAGCCCTGGAGCTCCACCCTGCAGCAGGCGTTCGCACATCTCGGTGATGACTTGCTCACCAAAGCCTTGAATGCTTTGGGTGTCGTCGCCGTAGGCTTCCAGTTGCTTGCGGATCCAGCGCGGGATTTCCGCACCGCAAGCGTCGGAGAAACGCGCGAGCTTGCTGTAGTTGGTGATCGGCATGATCCCCGGCACGATCGGGATGGTCACACCCTTCGCCCGTACACGCTCGACGAAATAGAAGTAGCTGTCGGCGTTGAAGAAGTACTGGGTGATCGCACTGTTGGCGCCGGCGTTAGCCTTGCGCACGAAGTTGTTGAGATCGTCTTCAAAGTTGCGCGCTTGCGGATGCATTTCCGGGTAGGCGGCGACTTCGATGTGGAAATGATCGCCGGTCTCTTCACGAATGAATTCAACCAGATCATTGGCGTGACGCATCTCGCCGCTGGCCATGCCCATGCCCGAGGGCAGGTCACCGCGAAGCGCAACGATACGCTTGATGCCGGCTGCCTTGTACTGGCTCAGCAGGCCACGAATATCGTCCTTGCTGTCGCCCACGCAAGACAGATGCGGTGCGGCAGGGACTTTGACTTCGCTTTCAAGCTGCAACACGGTGTTGAGGGTGCGATCACGGGTCGAACCGCCAGCGCCGTAGGTGCAGGAGAAGAAGTCGGGGTTGTAAGTCGCCAGCTGACGGGCAGTGGCGATCAGTTTTTCATGTCCAGCATCGGTCTTCGTGGGGAAGAACTCGAAGCTGTAGCGACGGTCTTGGGACATGGTCATATCCTTGGAAACGCGTAAGCCTGAAAGATGTGCACATCCCAGTGTGGGAGCGGGCTTGCTCGCGAAGACGGTGGGTCAGACGACATTAATGTTGAATGATAAACCGCCTTCGCGAGCAAGCCCGCTCCCACAAGGGAGAGCAGGCAGCAGGACCAATCAGTAGCGGTAAGCGTGCGGCTTGAACGGGCCTTCGACGGTCACGCCGATGTAGTCAGCCTGTTGCTTGGTCAGTTGAGTGACCACGCCACCGAAACCGCGGACCATTTCCAGGGCCACTTCTTCGTCGAGTTTCTTCGGCAGTACTTCAACGGTCAGGCGCTCGGCTTTCTGGGCTGGCGACAGGTCGGCGTACTTCTGGCCGAACAGGAAGATCTGCGCCAGAACCTGGTTGGCGAACGAGCCATCCATGATGCGGCTTGGGTGGCCAGTGGCGTTGCCCAGGTTAACCAGACGGCCTTCGGCCAGCAGGATCAGGTAGTCGTCGTTCTGAGCGTCGAATGCGCCCGGGCCGGTACGGTGAACCTTGTGAACCTGTGGCTTCACTTCTTCCCATGCCCAGTTCTTGCGCATGAAAGCGGTGTCGATTTCGTTGTCGAAGTGACCGATGTTGCAGACAACAGCGCGCTTCTTCAGGGCTTTGAGCATGTTCGCGTCGCAAACATTAACGTTGCCGGTGGTGGTCACGATCAGGTCGATCTTGCCCAGCAGTGCTTTGTCGATGCTCGCTTCGGTACCATTGTTGATACCGTCGATGAACGGCGAAACCAGTTCGAAACCGTCCATGCAGGCTTGCATGGCGCAGATCGGGTCGACTTCGGACACTTTAACGATCATGCCTTCCTGACGCAGGGACTGGGCCGAGCCCTTGCCCACGTCACCGTAACCGATGACCAGCGCTTGCTTGCCGGACAGCAGGTGGTCGGTGCCGCGCTTGATCGCGTCGTTCAGGCTGTGACGGCAGCCGTACTTATTGTCGTTCTTGCTCTTGGTCACCGAGTCGTTGACGTTGATGGCCGGGATTTTCAGCTCGCCCTTGGCCAGCATGTCCAACAGGCGGTGAACGCCGGTGGTGGTTTCTTCGGTGACGCCGTGGACGCGGTCCAGGATCGCCGGGTATTTCTTGTGCAGCAGCTCGGTCAGATCGCCGCCGTCGTCGAGGATCATGTTGGCATCCCAAGGCGCGCCATCCTTCAGGATGGTTTGCTCCAGGCACCACTCGTACTCTTCTTCAGTCTCGCCTTTCCAGGCGAAAACCGGGATACCGGCAGCGGCGATAGCGGCTGCGGCCTGGTCTTGAGTCGAGAAAATGTTGCAGGACGACCAACGTACTTCGGCACCCAGGGCAACCAGGGTTTCGATCAGCACGGCAGTCTGAATGGTCATGTGGATGCAGCCGAGGATTTTCGCGCCTTTGAGCGGTTGCTCGGCGGAATACTTGCGGCGCAGACCCATCAGGGCTGGCATTTCGGATTCGGCGATGATGGTTTCGCGACGGCCCCAGGCAGCCAGGGACATGTCGGCGACTTTGTAATCGTTAAAATCTACAGGCGTGATAACAGCGCTCATGATGAGCCTCCATTCGTAATGTATGCGAATGGGCGCCGTTGTGCGTTTAGTGTCTGGCCGTGGCCAGTCAACGCCCCATCCGAGCCTGACAGGTCGAACCTGCTGCAGCGCCCCTCGGACAGGTGGCGGGAAAACGGTAGCAAGTGAACATTACCGTTTTGAAACGGGGCGATTATAGCGGGCTATGCTGATCTTCCAAAGCCTTTCTGTTGGTCAATGTCCGAACGGTAATCGAGACCATAGTCGATGCTTGTTAGAGCTCTAGTCCGGGCTCTGCCATGATGGCCGGCATCAATCGGCAAGACGGTCAGGAGTGAGTATGAATTTCCACACCCGCAAATGGGTAAAACCCGAAGACCTCAACCCCAACGGCACGCTGTTCGGCGGCAGCCTGTTGCGCTGGATCGACGAAGAAGCGGCGATCTACGCCATCGTCCAACTGGGTAATCAGCGCGTAGTCACCAAGTACATTTCCGAAATCAACTTCGTCAGCGCCTCGCGCCAGGGCGACATCATCGAACTGGGCATCACCGCCACCGAGTTCGGTCGCACCTCGATCACGCTGACCTGCGAAGTGCGCAACAAGATCACCCGCAAGAGCATCCTGACGGTGGAGAAGATGGTTTTCGTGAACCTGGGCGAAGACGGCCTGCCGGCACCGCACGGCCGGACCGAAATCAGGTACGTCAAAGACCAGTTCAAGGATGATGATATCGGCGAGTAATTGCCGCTCTGTGGCGAGGGAGCTTGCTCCCGCTCGGCTGCGTAGCAGTCGCAAGCTGATAGTGAAGTCTGTCTGAAAGAACCCGATGGCAGATTTTAGGGCCGCTTCGCGCCCCGACGGGAGCAAGCTCCCTCGCCACAGGGTTTGCTTCGTTTCGCCGGGCAGTGAACAGCTCCGAACCCCACGTGTCGTAATTAAACGACACGCCACTGGTTCAGGAGCTTTATGGACACGCCCAAAGACGGCAAGACCCCGGACCTCTCGGCGCAAGAACAGCGCGAGGTCGACAAGAACCAGCCACCGCGCGCGGCGGTGCTGCACGAAATCATTCGCACCCAAGGTGATCAGGAACTCGAGCGTAGCGTTGCGGCGCTGTGGTGGTCAGCCCTGGCTGCGGGATTGACCATGGGCTTGTCATTGATGGGCATGGGGCTGCTCAACTCGCGTCTGCCGGACGGCGAAGGCTTCAAGGTGATCGCCAGTTTCGGCTACTGCGCAGGTTTTCTCGCGGTGATTCTGGCCCGTCAGCAACTCTTCACCGAAAACACCCTGACTGCCGTGCTGCCGATCATGAGTAAGCCTACGCTGGGTAATTTCGGTCGGTTGTTTCGGTTGTGGTCGGTCGTGCTGGTGGGCAACCTTTGCGGCACCTTGCTGGTGGCGTATGTGATGCTGCACCTGCCGATTTTCGACACCAAGACCGATCTGGCCTTTCTCGACATCGGGCGTAAGGTCATGGAGAACGATGCCAGCAAAATGTTCGCCAAAGGCATCATCTCTGGCTGGATGATCGCCACTATGGTCTGGATGATCCCGTCCATGGAAAGCGCCAAGATGTGGATCATCATCCTCATCACCTATTTCATGGCGCTGGGAGATTTCACTCACATCGTGGTCGGATCGGTGGAGGTTTCGTATCTGGTGTTTGCCGGCGAGTTGCCGTGGAAGGATTTCTGGCTGGTATTCGCTGGGCCGACGCTGGTGGGGAACATTATCGGTGGCAGTTTTATTTTCGCGCTGATCAGTCATGCGCAGATTCGCAGTGAAAGCGGGCCGCCGAAGACATCTGCGGAGCGGGGCGAGGGGCCCGAGCCGCAGAAGATCAAAAAATGATCAGAGGCAAAAACTGACCCTGTCAGCCGGACACATTGATCGTGACAGTACTGCGACGTTGCAGGTGGATGAAAAACAGCTGCGGACATATGGCGAATCGATTCTCTGCCCCCGCCCTTGTAGGATCTGCCGAAGGCTGCGATCTCTTTATCCTGAAAATCAAAATCAGAAGATCGCAGCCTTCGGCAGTTCCTACGGGCTAGGGTGGGGCAACAACAAGGAGTGTGCCGTGCTTGCGACGGTTCTGGTATTGGTGGCGGCGCTGTTGCACGCGGCGTGGAATACCCTGATCAAATTCAGCGCGGAGCGGCTGTTGGTGGTGGCCTGCATGGACAGCGTGGCGCTGCTGTTTGTCGCCCTGATGCTGCCCTTCGTGGTGTTGCCGCCACTGGAGATGTGGCCGTGGATTCTCGCGTCGGCAGCATTCGAGTTGCTCTATCGCTACCTGTTGATCCAGGCCTATCGGGTCGGCGATCTCGGCTTGGTCTACCCGTTGATGCGTGGCCTGTCACCGCTAGTGGTGCTGGTACTGACGCTGATTTTCGCCGGGGAAGTGCTGACGGCTCAGCAGATCTTCGGGATTTTGCTGATCCCGTTCGGCATGTTGTGCCTGCTCTGGCAGGGCGGGGGAGGAGTGCGTCTGCCGTGGTCGATGCTGCCGGTGGTAGCGCTGATCGGGTTGTGCATCGGTTGCTACACCTTCATCGATGGCCAGGCTTTACGGCGCTGGTCTCACCCGCTGGACTACCTGGTGTGGGTCACCTTGCTTAGCGCCTGGCCGTTTCCATTGCTGGCGATGGTGCGCAAGCGGCCGGCATTCATGCTGTTCTGGCGTGAGCAGTGGCGGTTGGGGTTGGCGGTCGGGTTTTGCGTACTGTTCAGTTACGCTCTGGTGCTGTGGGCCATGCAGCTCGGTTCGATTGCCGAAGCGGCGGCGTTGCGCGAAATCAGTGTGATCCTGGTGGTGCTGTTCGGCATGCGCTACCTGCAAGAACCTTTCGGCAGACCCCGGCTCTTAGCCTGTGGGCTGGTGCTGGTCGGCATGTTGGTGATGAAGTTTTAGTCGCCCCTGATGGAACTCGACTCTCTATAACTTTGAAGAAGGGACTGCGTTATGACGGTTGCTCTGTGGTGCATTTTGATTGCGATCTGTTTGCCGTATCTATGCACAGGCGTCGCCAAGTTCAGCGGCGGCAAGTTCGGGCTGAAACAGAATCACGATCCGCGGGCATTTCTGGATTCGCTCGAAGGGGTGGCCAGGCGTGCACATTCGGCGCAGTTGAATAGCTTCGAAGTGACGCCGGCGTTTGCTGCAGCGGTAATCGTCGCGCACCTGGCCGGTAATGCCGATCTGGTGACGATCAATGTGCTGGCGGTGTTGTTTATCACCAGTCGGCTGCTGTACATCATTTGCTATCTGGCGGACTGGGCGATTCTGCGGTCACTGGTGTGGGCCATTGGCATGGGGTTGGTTGTCAGTTTCTTTGTGGTGTCGGTCTGAATCTGGCCGTTGAAATTTTCTGTATCTGTCAGGGCCTCTTCGCGAGCACGCCCGCTTGTGTCACACATTGAATCTTCAGTGAGCACAAGATGTGTGTCCGCCGATAACTCAATGTGTGGGGCTTGCTCGCGAATGCAGTAGTGCTGACGATACAACTCTTAAGGGTTAGCTTTAACCGTATCGGCAACCTGCGGCACCTGAGGTAACGCCGCCCCTTTAGGCCAAAGCATCCAGATCTGCCCCTGCTGTTTCATGTCGCCGGCCAATTGCCCGGCTGCGTCCCCCGTGCCCCAGAACAGGTCTGCGCGGACCTCGCCGGCAATTGCGCCGCCAGTATCTTGCGCGGCCACCGGGCGCACCAACGAGCTGCCGTCCGGGCGTGTGGTGGATAACCACAACAGACTGCCGAGCGGAATCACCTTGCGGTCCACCGCCGCGCTATAACCTGCGGTCAGCGGTACATTCAGCGAACCACGCGGCCCTTCGTTGCTGTCGGGGTTGCGGGTGAAGAACACGTAGCTGGGGTTGCTGCCGAGCAGTTCGGGAATACGTGTTGGATTGGCCTTGGCCCAAGTGCTGATAGCGCCCATGGTCACGTCTTCTTTCTTCAACTCACCCTGGTCCACCAGCCAGCGGCCGATGGGGCGGTACGGGTGGCCATTCTGGTCGGCATAACCGATGCGCAACTGACGACCGTCATCAAGCTGGATACGACCCGAGCCCTGGATTTGCAGGAACTGCAGGTTCATCGGGTCGGTCAGCCAGGCAATCACCGGCGCCTTCACACCGTTGGTTTCAATGGTTGCCGCATCGTCGTACGGCTTGAGCACGCGACCTTCGAGTCTGCCGCGCAGGCGTTTGCCTTTGAGTTCCGGATAGATACTGTCCAGCGAGACGATGATCATATCCTCGGGTACACCATACACCGGAATATTGGCTGCTTCGGTCTGGGTCAGGCTGCCGGGGTACACCGGTTCGTAGTAACCGGTAATCAGGCCATTGGGGTTGTCATTGGCGGCGCGCAGGCCATAGACGTCCAGGTTCTGTTTGAGGAAACCGCGGATGTCATTGGCGGTTGGTTGCACATTGACGGAAGCCGCACAGGTGCCGCCCCAGACCGGATCGGCCTTGAGTCGGGTGCAGGCGCTGCGCCACGAGCCGAAGCCAGCGACGAGGTCGTTGTCGGACACCGCCGGAAGCGCTTCCCAGGTGGCGCTGGAGTAGGTCGCCAGTGCGTGGGTTTTCGGTTTGCTGCTGTCGCCGCCGGTGCAACCTGCCAGCACGGCCACCATCGGAAGGGTCCAGGCCAGATTGTGACGCCATGCCTTGAAACGGCTGTTCATGGAGTAATTCCTTTGTCGGTTGCCTGAGTGCTCCATGCGCTCAAACAACCCGTATTAATAATAGGGCTATTGGTCTTTGCCGGTGACGCGAGGATACTGGCCGCCGTTTCCAGTGACCTGAAGCCACCATGACTCTTAAAAGACTTTCTGTTGTATTGCTGGCCTGCCTGACCTTGTCCGCCTGCGGTGGTGTCGACCCGAACTCGCCGCTGGGTCAGCGCAAGGCGATCTTCAAGCAGATGCTCAAGACCGGCGAAGACCTGGGCGGCATGTTGCGCGGACGTATTCCGTTCGATGGCCCGAAATTCGCCGACGGCGCGGTGAAGCTCGACGCGTTGTCGCATGAGCCGTGGAAACATTTCCCGCAGGTGCGCGAAGAGGATCACACCAGCGCCAAGGATGATGTCTGGCAGAAGCAGGCACGCTTCCAGGAAATGGCCCGCACCCTTGAAGGCGCCACCGGTGAACTGGTGATTGCCAGCAAGGTTCAGCCCTACAAGGTCAGCAACCTGGGGCCGGCGGTACAGAAAGTCGAAGATGCCTGCAGTGCCTGCCATAAAGAGTTTCGGGATCATTGATTCTCGAGTGTGACACCTGGCTTGTGCCTACTTGCAATTGTGGCGAGGGAGCTTGCTCCCGCTGGGCTGCGAAGCAGCCCCAAAACCATACAATCGTGTTTCGTCCCGTATTCGGCGCTCCAGACTCACGACGGCTCCGCCGCCGAGCGGGAGCAAGCTCCCTCGCCACAAAATCCCTTCGGCCTACTTATCCAGCTCATCCAGCGCTTCCTGCAATTCCTTGCGCGATTGAGCCAGTTTGTCTTTGCGCTTGTTGATCTTCTCGGCGTCGCCTTTTTTCATTGCCTTCTCGAGGTCGGCCTGACGCGTGCTGACTTCGTGCTTGGCGTCGAGCACCCTGTTTTCCCGCTCCTTCTTCAAGGAAGCGTCGGTGCAATGGGCAGTGACTTCGTTCAGGGCGGTTTCCAGGCCAGCCTGTTGATCGGCGTTGCCGCGGGACTTGGCCAGTTCGATCTGGTTGATGATGCCTTGTTTTTTTGCGGCGCAGCCCGTCAGGCCCGGGGCATCTTCGTCGGCCATCAATGGAGCGGCCATCACGCTGCACAGGGTCAACACGGCGAGCGGTGAAAGAAGTTTCATAAAAGCTCCAGGTGAAAAATTCGATATGGCGATGGGCTGTTTGAGCGCATCGGCACCTTTGGGTTCCCGGTTGTCAGAGCGGCCTGGCGTCTAGAAACCGTCAATCCCGGCAACACGTAATGTCTCACTCAAGGCCAGGACCTGTGGGTCGCGGAAAAATGCGCTCAATTGCACTGCGCGTCCCGGACCGATGCCGGCCTCGGCCTGCCATTGTTCGGTGGTTCGTTGCGCCAGCGCCTGCCATGTATCGGCGAGGCGTGCCTGGCCAGTCGGCGGCAAACCCAGGGCTTTGAGCCAGCGAGTGAATGGGCGTTGCCGGGCGCTGTTGAAACTGTCCAAAAGACGAGCACTGCTGCGCTCACCGAAGCCGTCAATGTTAGCAAGCTCTTGCCCGTCGAGGGTCATCCAATCGAGCAGACTGCCGATGCGTTCAGCCTTGAGTAGTTTCTCCCAGGTGCCTGGTCCGACATGAGGCAAGGCCAGCCCCTGTTTGCCACTGAGCCAGGCCAGGCGTGCGAGGAATTGGCTTTCGCATCCGGATGTTGGCTCCCAGCAGCTTAAAGAGTGAAAGTCTGCTGGCAGCGGTACATTCAATTCCTGGCGTTCAGTACTGCGCAATACGACACCATCGAGCCTGGGGATGGTCAGCCCCGCCAGGCTGATGGCGACCTGGTCGCCCGGACGAATGTCCAGCGCTTCCCAGCGTTGCAGGGAGCTGGCACTCACGCGTTTGATCTGTCGGTCATCGAGCATCACCGGTACCAGGTCCAGCACCGGTGTGATCCGTCCGGTCCGCCCGATCTTGAAGCGGACCTTGCGCACCTCGGCCAGCGCCTGAGCAAAAGGGTATTTCCAGGCGACGCTCCAGTAAGGTGTTTTCGCCTGCCAGCGCTCGGCCGGCGGGCGTTGGTTCTGGCGCAACACGACCCCATCGCTGGCAAAAGGCAGGGGCGTGCGATACCAGTGATCGCGCCAGCGTTCGGCATCGGCAAATGCCTCGATCGGCTGACTGTAGGGCGCCGTGCTGGGGAACCCCAATTCATCCAGGGCGGCCACCCGGGCCGGCAGGCTTTTCGGGCCCTGCGGCCAGTCCCAGACAAACAACCCGATGCCGGCGGCATGCTCGGTACTCAGCGCCTTGCGCGCCATCAACCCCGCCACCGTGGCGCGGGCATTGAGGCTGCCAGCCTGGGCTTGTACGTGTTCGGTCTGGCGCCAATAGAGTTCGCCTTGCAGTAGCAAGTCCAGAGACTGCGAAAGTTTTTTAGGGATGGCGGCGATCTGGCGCGCCGAGGCAGTCCAGTCCTGGCCGTTTAACCCGTCCCCTCGACTGATTACCCGGTGCAACCAGCCGTTGCGATAGACCAATGTCACCGCCACGCCATCGACCTTGGGCTGAATCCAGACCTCTCCCCGATCTTTTAGCCAGGTTTCGACGGCGTGCCCGTCGCTTAGTTTTTCCAGGCCGGTGTGGGCGATGGGGTGAGCAACCGTGCCGCCAGCCGTACGCAATGGTTCGTCGGAGGAGCCTGAATCAAAACACTCGCGCCATTCGCTCAGTCGCGCGCGGGACTGATCGTAGAGTTCATCGGCGATCAGCGACTGGCCTTCACGGTGGTAGCTGTCGTCCCAGCGATCGATTTGCAGTTGCAGGGTAGTGATTTCGTCTAGTGCGCGGGCGGGCGGCCAGTCGGGGCATTCGGCTGCATTGGTGGTCAGGCAGGTGAAGGTCAGCAGGAAACAGAAAAACAGGCGCAGGTTGGGCAGCATCGAGAGCGTCCTTGCTCAGTGGGATGCTTGAAGGCTAGATCAGTACTGGTAGGCGCGAAGGGTGGTTTTTTTGCTGAGTGTTTCTGGCATGAGACAGAGGCGGCGACGCGGTCTCAAGCAGCAAGGCAATAAAAAGCCCCGCACGGCGAACCGTGCGGGGCTTTGGGTACCGCCGGGGAAGTCTTACAGGCCGGCCGCGACACGCAGGTCGTCGGCGCGGTCGGTTTTTTCCCAGGTGAAGGTGGTGAAAGTATCTTCGCCCACAGTCTTGGTTGCCGGAGTGCGACCGAAGTGGCCGTACGCAGCGGTTTCCTGGTACATCGGGTGCAGCAGGTCGAGCATGGTGGTGATTGCGTATGGACGCAGGTCGAACACTTCGCGAACCAGTTTGACGATCTTGTCGTCGCTGATTTTGCCGGTGCCGAAGGTGTTCAACGAAATCGACGTAGGCTGAGCAACACCGATCGCGTAGGAAACCTGAATCTCACAACGCTCGGCCAGGCCGGCCGCGACGATGTTCTTGGCCACGTAACGACCGGCGTAGGCCGCCGAACGGTCAACCTTCGATGGATCCTTGCCGGAGAACGCGCCACCGCCGTGACGGGCCATGCCGCCGTAGCTGTCGACGATGATCTTGCGACCGGTCAGGCCGCAGTCGCCAACCGGGCCACCGATGATGAATTGGCCAGTCGGGTTGATATGGAACTGGGTGTCCTTGGTCAGCAGTTCGGCAGGCAGTACGTGCTTGACGATCAGTTCCATCACGCCTTCGCGCAGGTCTTTGTAGGACACTTCGGGGTTGTGCTGGGTCGACAGTACAACGGCGTCGATACCGACAACCTTGCCGCCTTCGTAGCGGCAAGTCACTTGCGACTTGGCGTCCGGGCGCAGCCAAGGCAGCAGGCCGGATTTACGGGCTTCAGCCTGACGTTGAACCAACTGGTGCGAGAAGGTGATCGGTGCTGGCATCAGCACGTCGGTTTCGTTGCTGGCGTAGCCGAACATCAGGCCCTGGTCGCCGGCGCCCTGGTCTTCAGGCTTGGCACGGTCGACGCCCTGATTGATGTCAGGGGACTGCTTGCCGATGATGTTCATCACGCCGCAAGTTGCACCGTCGAAGCCGACATTGGAGCTGTTGTAGCCGATGTCGAGAATCACGTTACGGACGATGTCTTCCAGATCGACCCAGGCCGACGTGGTGACTTCACCTGCGATGATTGCCACGCCGGTTTTCACCAGAGTCTCGCACGCCACGCGGGCGAACTTGTCTTCAGCAATGATGGCGTCCAGCACCGCATCGGAAATCTGGTCGGCGATTTTGTCCGGATGCCCTTCGGACACGGACTCGGAGGTGAAGAGGGAGTATTCGCTCATCTCGATTTTTTCCTGAATTTACCGATGGTGAGTGTCGCCAGCCGGTCGCTGAAAATGGCGGACCTGAATCTGGAAACCATTACGTAAGCCTACATAGAGGCTTTCCCCGGGAACGAGTCCCGCAGCGGTGGCCCAACGGGCCAGATCGTCCTGTTCAAACCCCAACCAGAGATCACCGCAGGCCTCCCTGGCCCAACTCTGGTTGTGGCTACATAACTCTGTCACGAGCAGGCTACCGCCCGGTTGCAGCAAGTCGGCCATGTGCTTGAGTGCTTCGGCCGGCGCGGCGAAATGGTGCAGTACCATGTTCAGTACAACGCAATCAGCCTTGAGGCTTACACCGTTCAATGCATCGGCCAATTGCAGGCTGACGTTAGCCAGCGTTTCACGTTCACAGACCTGACGAGCCAGATCGAGCATCGCCGGGCTGTTGTCCAGCGCCGTGACTTGAGCGAAACGACGCGCCAGCTCCGGCAGAAAACCGCCATCGCCAGGGCCCACTTCGATGGCTGTGGCGCCAGGGCCGAAACTCAGCTTGTCGAGCAGTGCCACCACGCTTTCGCGGTATTGCGGCAGGCCGGCGATCAAGTCTTGCTGGGCGCGAAACTTCTCCGCCACCCGTGAGAAAAAGTCCTGGCTGGCGGCCGCTCGTTGCCCGTGGACCTGACCGATCCGCGACTGAACGTCAGTCGGCAGGGTCAGGTTATCCACTTCTTCCAGCAGCGCGGTATGCAGCTTGCCGCCCAGCAGATCGGTGTGGGGCAGGGCGCGACGGTAGAAAATCGCATTGCCTTCACGACGGGTCGCCACCAGATCGGCCTGGGCCAAAACCTTGAGGTGATGACTCATGCCCGACTGACCGATGCCGAAGATCTGCGCCAGTTCCAGTACGCCGAACGAGTCGTTGGCCAGCGCACGCAATACATTCAGCCGCAGAGGATCGCCGCCGGCCTTGCACAGGGCCGCCAGCTCATCGCAATCGTCATGTCGAATGGAAGGCACGCGTAAATTCATAAGGCCAGCAGTCTAGTGACGCTCAGAAATCATCGCAAGAGCAATATCAAAAAGTTTTGATATTGCTCGATGGATGGCACTTCTCAGCGTTAGGTTCAGTCAGCAAGTGAACGGCGGAAAGGTTTCACCCGTCGAATACGTCGTTATCGATTGGAAAAACGTCTTCGGATGACTATCTGTCATTGCCCCGAGGGCGGTCGGTGAGGGAAAATGCTCGCCTTTTTTCCGTTTCGTTTTATTCACTCTCGATTCAATATCCGCAGGAGAACAGCGATGCCCAGCCGTCGTGAGCGTGCCAACGCCATTCGTGCCCTCAGCATGGATGCCGTGCAAAAAGCCAACAGCGGCCATCCCGGTGCCCCTATGGGTATGGCGGATATCGCCGAAGTACTTTGGCGTGACTACCTGAAGCACAACCCGAGCAATCCATCGTTCGCCGACCGTGACCGCTTCGTGCTGTCCAACGGTCACGGTTCGATGCTGATCTACTCGCTGCTGCACCTGACCGGCTACGACCTGTCGATCGATGACCTGAAAAGCTTCCGCCAGTTGCACAGCCGCACTCCGGGTCACCCGGAATTCGGCTACACCCCGGGCGTTGAAACCACCACCGGTCCACTGGGCCAAGGCCTGGCCAACGCCGTGGGTTTCGCCCTGGCAGAAAAAGTCCTGGCGGCGCAGTTCAACCGTCCTGGCCATAACGTCGTCGATCACCACACCTACGTGTTCCTGGGTGATGGCTGCATGATGGAAGGCATTTCCCACGAAGTCAGCTCCCTGGCCGGTACCTTGGGCCTGGGCAAACTGATCGCCTTCTACGATGACAACGGCATCTCCATCGACGGCGAAGTCGAAGGCTGGTTCACCGACGACACGCCGAAGCGTTTCGAGTCCTACAACTGGCAAGTGATCCGCAACGTTGACGGTCACGACCCGGAAGAAATCAAGATCGCCATCGAAACAGCGCGCAAAAGCGAGCAACCGACGCTGATCTGCTGCAAAACCACTATCGGTTTCGGTTCGCCGAACAAGCAAGGCAAGGAAGACTGCCACGGCGCCCCATTGGGTGACGCGGAAATCGCTCTGACCCGTGAAGCACTGAAGTGGAACCACGGCCCGTTCGAAATTCCGGCCAACATCTATGCCGAATGGGATGCCAAGGAATCCGGTCGCGCTGCCGAAGCCGAGTGGGATCAGCGTTTCGCTGCTTACTCCGCTGCTTTCCCGGAGCTGGCCAACGAACTGGTTCGTCGTCTGAGCGGTGATCTGCCAACTGACTTCGCTGAAAAAGCCTCGGCGTATATCGCTGAAGTCGCGGCCAAGGGCGAAACCATCGCCAGCCGTAAAGCCAGCCAGAACGCCCTGAATGCGTTCGGCCCGCTGCTGCCGGAACTGCTCGGCGGTTCGGCTGACCTGGCAGGCTCCAACCTGACCCTGTGGAAAGGTTGCAAAGGCGTCACCGCCGAAGACGCTAGCGGCAACTACATGTACTACGGCGTTCGCGAGTTCGGCATGAGCGCGATCATGAACGGCGTCGCCCTGCACGGCGGCCTGGTGCCTTACGGCGCGACCTTCCTGATGTTCATGGAATACGCCCGCAACGCAGTGCGCATGTCGGCGCTGATGAAGAAACGCATCATCTATGTGTTCACCCACGACTCCATCGGTCTGGGCGAAGACGGCCCGACTCACCAGCCGATCGAGCAGCTGGCCAGCCTGCGCTGCACGCCGAACCTCGACACTTGGCGTCCAGCCGATGCCGTTGAATCGGCGGTGGCCTGGAAATCTGCTCTGGAGCGTGACGACGGTCCGTCGGCACTGATCTTCTCCCGTCAGAACCTGCAGCACCAGACCCGCAATGCGATCCAGATCGAAGAGATCGCGCGTGGCGGTTACGTGCTGAAAGACTGCGCAGGCGAGCCTGAGCTGATCCTGATCGCCACCGGTTCGGAAGTCGGCCTGGCCGTTCAAGCCTTCGACAAACTGACCGAGCAAGGCCGCAAGGTGCGTGTTGTTTCGATGCCGTGCACCAGCGTCTTCGAAGCCCAGGACGCCGGCTACAAGCAAGCGGTTCTGCCGTTGCAGGTCAGCGCCCGTATCGCCATCGAGGCCGCCCACGCGGACTACTGGTACAAGTACGTGGGCCTGGAAGGCCGCGTAATCGGCATGACCACCTACGGCGAGTCGGCGCCTGCGCCTGCCTTGTTCGAAGAGTTCGGCTTCACCCTGGAAAACATCTTGGGTCAGGCTGAAGAGCTGCTGGAAGACTGATCCAGAAAGTGTGTCGTCTGATCTGACGCCATCGCGGGCAAGCCCGCTCCCACAAGGATCTCCATCGGTCCTGTGGGTGCGGGCTTGCCCGCGATAGCGGTCGGTCAGGCCACACTGCAATAACGGATTCACCACGGTAATCGAGAACCCCATGCCTCAACCGCGTCCTTACAAAGTTGCACTCAACGGCTACGGCCGGATTGGTCGTTGCGTCTTGCGTGCGTTGTTTGAGCGAGGCTCGACGGCCGGGTTTGAAATTGTCGCGATCAACGATCTGGCCGACATGGCCAGCATCGAATACCTGACACGCTTCGACTCTACACACGGACGGTTTCCCGGCGAAGTGAAGGTCGATGGCGATTGTCTGCATATTAATGGCGACTGCGTGAAGGTCCTGCGCAGTGCCACCCCCGAAGGCATCGATTGGGCGTCACTGGGCGTCGATCTGGTGCTGGAATGCTCCGGTGCTTACCACACCCGTCAGGATGGCCAGCGTTTTCTCGACGCCGGTGCGCCCCGGGTGCTGTTTTCCCAGCCGATGGCCAGCGAGGCGGATGTTGACGCCACCATCGTCTACGGCGTGAACCAGGATTGCCTGACCGGCGACGAGCTGCTGGTGTCCAACGCCTCCTGCACCACCAACTGCGGCGTGCCGCTGTTGCGCCTGCTGAATCAGGCCATTGGTCTGGAATACGTGTCGATCACCACCATCCACTCGGCCATGAACGATCAGCCGGTGATTGACGCCTATCACCACGAAGACCTGCGCCGCACCCGGTCAGCGTTCCAGTCGGTGATTCCGGTGTCCACTGGTCTGGCGCGAGGCATCGAACGCCTGTTGCCGGAACTTGCCGGGCGAATTCAGGCCAAAGCCGTGCGGGTGCCGACGGTTAACGTGTCCTGCCTCGACATTACGATGCAGACCGTAAGTGATACCGACGCCACCGAGGTCAACCGGATTCTGCGCGAGGCCGCCACCCATGGCCCGCTCAAGGGCCTTCTGGCCTACACCGAGTTGCCTCACGCCAGTTGTGATTTCAATCATGACCCACATTCGGCCATCGTCGATGCCAGTCAGACCCGCGTTTCCGGCCCACGGCTGGTGAACATCCTGGCCTGGTTCGACAACGAATGGGGTTTTGCCAATCGAATGCTGGACGTTGCAGAACACTATTTGCAAACAGCTGCACCCCAACCAAAACCTGCTCTCTAAAACAGCTATCCAGGAAATGCGACCCATGACCGTGTTGAAGATGACCGACCTCGATCTGCAAGGTAAGCGCGTACTGATCCGCGAAGACCTCAACGTCCCAGTCAAGGACGGAGTTGTCACCAGCGATGCGCGAATCCTGGCTTCGCTGCCGACCATCAAGCTGGCCCTGGAAAAAGGCGCGGCCGTGATGGTCTGCTCGCACCTTGGCCGTCCGACCGAAGGCGAGTTCTCGGCCGAGAACAGCCTCAAGCCAGTCGCTGACTACTTGAGCAAGGCGCTGGGCCGCGAAGTGCCGCTGGTGTCCGATTACCTGGGCGGCGTCGACGTGAAAGCCGGCGACATCGTGCTGTTCGAAAACGTGCGCTTCAACAAAGGCGAGAAAAAGAACGCTGACGAACTGGCCAAGCAATACGCTGCCCTGTGCGACGTGTTTGTGATGGACGCCTTCGGCACCGCTCACCGCGCCGAGGGTTCGACCCATGGCGTGGCCAAGTTCGCCAAAGTCGCTGCCGCTGGTCCATTGCTGGCCGCCGAACTGGACGCACTGGGCAAAGCCCTGGGCGCCCCGGCGCAGCCGATGGCCGCTATCGTTGCCGGCTCCAAAGTGTCGACCAAACTGGACGTGCTGAACAGTCTGAGCCAGATCTGCAATCAGCTGATCGTCGGTGGCGGCATCGCCAACACCTTCCTGGCCGCTGCCGGTCACCCGGTCGGCAAATCGCTGTACGAGCCGGACCTGCTGGACACCGCTCGTGAAATCGCCGCCAAAGTCAGCGTGCCATTGCCAGTGGACGTGGTGGTTGCCAAGGAATTCGCTGAAAGCGCGACCGCGACCGTCAAGCTGATTGCCGACGTGGCGGCAGACGACATGATCCTGGACATCGGCCCACAGACCGCGGCGAATTTCGCCGAGCTGCTGAAGTCGTCCAAGACCATTCTGTGGAACGGCCCGGTGGGCGTGTTCGAATTCGACCAGTTCGGTAACGGCACCAAGGTGCTGGCCCAGGCCATCGCCGAAAGCTCGGCGTTCTCCATCGCTGGCGGCGGCGACACCCTGGCGGCCATCGATAAATATGGCGTTGCCGAGCAAATCTCCTACATTTCTACCGGCGGCGGCGCGTTCCTCGAATTCGTCGAAGGCAAAGTCCTGCCGGCCGTTGAAGTCCTGGAAAGCCGGGCCAAGGCCTGAGGCCGCGCATTTGACCAGGCAAAGGAGTGTTCACATGGTCAGGACCCTAATGTTGTTGATCGCCGCGGGTATGCTGGCGGCTTGCGGGAGTAACCCGAAAGCCACGCCGGAACCCGCGCCGCAAACACAGGAAAAAGGCTGCTACCAGGCCGACTGGCAAGCGGAAACCAACCCGGTGATCAACAAGCGATCCGGGCCCGATGGCCTGGACAAATACGAGACACAGGCCCCTGCCAAGGAACATGGTTGTCCTTGAAGGGTCTGACTCTTTACTCAAGGCGGGCGGCGTGCGCCGTCAGCCGAGGAACACGGATGAAACGCTTTATCGCCGTTGCGGCACTGGCATTGCTGGCAGGTTGCGCCAATCTGAACCTGTTCAACACTGCCGAGCCTGCGGACAGTTGGACCACCTGGGCCTGCGACAGCCAGGCCAAAGTGCTCTGGCGCTACACTGACGTCAGCCGCAAGGAAGTCGACGTTCGCCTGGGCGGTGCCGATCAGGTCTACCGCTTGAAGCTTGAGCCGGGCGCCGAAGGTTCGCTGTACAGCAACGACATGCTGGCGTTTCACGTAAAAGGTGAGGAAGGCCTGGTGTACTGGGTCGCCACCAATGATTTGATCGGCCGCGGTTGTAAAGCGCAGTAGCAACGCCGATCGCAGGCTTTTGTGGCGAGGGAGCTTGCTCCCGCTGGAGCGCGAAGCGGTCCCAAAGCCAGTCGACATGGTATTTCAGAATACCGCGTCAACGGTTTACGACTGCTTCGCAGCCGAGCGCGAGCAAGCTCGCTCGCCACAGGGTTCTTCGTCACAGACAGGATTTATGTTGTACCGAATTCGCAGCTCGGGCCAACCCCCGATCTGCAATAACTTGAATAGCCGCCGCCGCTACGGCAGGCTGGCACGATTAACGACCCTCAACCGGGAGAGACACACACAATGGCACTTATCAGCATGCGCCAGATGCTGGACCACGCAGCCGAGTTCGGCTACGGCGTTCCAGCCTTCAACGTCAACAACCTTGAACAGATGCGCGCCATCATGGAAGCCGCTGACAAGACTGACTCCCCGGTGATCGTCCAGGCTTCGGCCGGTGCTCGCAAATACGCCGGTGCACCGTTCCTGCGTCACCTGATCCTGGCGGCAATCGAAGAATTCCCGCACATCCCGGTGTGCATGCACCAGGACCACGGCACCAGCCCTGACGTCTGCCAGCGCTCCATCCAACTGGGCTTCAGCTCGGTAATGATGGACGGCTCCCTCGGCGAAGACGGCAAGACCCCGACCGACTACGACTACAACGTCCGCGTTACCCAACAAACCGTAGCCATGGCTCACGCCTGCGGCGTATCGGTAGAAGGCGAGCTGGGCTGCCTGGGTTCGCTGGAAACCGGCATGGCCGGTGAAGAAGACGGCATCGGCGCCGAAGGCGTTCTGGATCACAGCCAAATGCTGACCGACCCGGAAGAAGCCGCTGACTTCGTCAAACGCACTCAGGTCGACGCCCTGGCCATCGCCATCGGCACCAGCCACGGCGCCTATAAGTTCACCAAGCCACCTACCGGCGACGTACTGGCGATCGACCGCATCAAAGAAATTCACAAACGCATCCCCAACACCCACTTGGTGATGCACGGTTCGTCTTCGGTTCCGCAAGAGTGGCTGGCGATCATCAACCAGTACGGCGGCGACATCAAAGAAACCTACGGCGTACCGGTTGAAGAAATCGTCGAAGGCATCAAGCACGGCGTGCGCAAGGTCAACATTGATACAGACCTGCGTTTGGCGTCCACTGGTGCGATGCGTCGTTTGATGGCTACTAATCCTAGCGAGTTCGATCCGCGTAAGTTCTTTGGCGCTACCGTCACTGCCATGCGTGACGTGTGTATTGACCGTTATAACCAATTCGGTACGGCGGGTAATGCTTCGAAGATCAAGCCGATCTCGCTGGAAGGGATGTATCAGCGGTATTTGAAGGGTGAGTTGAACGCTAAGGTGAATTGAGCCTGAGCGTTAAGCTGCGTTGATAAAAAAACCGCCGAGAGGCGGTTTTTTTATGGCAGGGAAATGGGGGCGCTGTCTGACATAAGGCGCTTGAAATGTAACCTATAGTGGACATAATAAGAACATCCGCTAGTAAAGTCCGATATAGGTGACATTCATGCTCTTGCACAATCCTTCTGTGTTCGGTGAGAGAGTCCGCCAGTTACGACGGGCCAAAGGTTATAGCCAGGCAATACTGGCGCACAGAGCAAAATGCAGCCGCAAAACCATCATTGACCTTGAGTCTGGCGAAAATGTCGCGCTTTACACTGCGTTCAGGGTGCTATCGGCACTGGGTATGGCGCTTGAAATCGTTGATAACCGAATTGACCTCAAATCCCTTGCTGATCTGGTAGAGCATGATGAGTAAGGTCAAGTTGCTCAATGTCATGACACCGCAGGGCTTTTCGGGCGAGCTGTCCAAGGGGTCGCAGTTCTCGTTTTCCTATGAATCCGCCGATGCACCAAAGGAAGTCTCCCTGGTCATGCCCTATGACCCGACGCCCTCGGTGAGCAATGTGCTGCATCCGATTTTCGATATGAATGTGCCTGAAGGGTTTCTGGCCGATCAGATCAAACGCCGGATGGCCAAGCATATGCAGGTGGATGAAATGCGCCTGTTATCGGTCATCGGAGGGAATCAAATCGGGCGCCTCACTTACCAGAACCCAACAGAGGCACTCGTGTCCGTTCGTGCTCAGGTCGGGCTGCAGGAAATCCTGTCTGCAGATGCCTCGCAAGGTGTTTTCGAGTTCCTCGTTGATACCTACTTCGAGTCGGGCATTTCAGGTGTGCAACCCAAGGTGCTGGTACCCGATCTGGATAAGCTCACCGGTAATCGAAAAACCATGCTCAGCTCCGATCTGATTGTTAAGTCAGGCGCCGATGAGTACGCACATCTGGCTCAGAATGAATTTCTCTGTCTTGAAGCGGCCCGTCTTGCCGGGCTGGAAACGCCACCGTTCTGGTTGTCTGAAAACGGTGATCTGTTTGTGATGGCGCGATTCGATCTGACCGCTTCCGATCGGCTCGGCTTTGAAGACATGGCCGTTCTTTTGGGGCTCAACAAGGATCCCCATGACAACTACAAGTATTCCCAAAGCTACGAAACCCTTGCCGCGGTGATTGGCCAGGTCTGCCGACATGGCGATCCGATACGTGAACTGGAGCGTTTTTACTCTTCGGTCTGCCTGTCGGTGATGGTGCGCAACGGAGACGCACACTTGAAGAATTTCGGGGTGATTTACACTCATCCTGATGCGCTTGAAACGGTGCGATTGGCGCCGGTCTTCGATGTCACGACCACGACCGTCTATGAAAACTACAACCCCAAATCCGGTCGCTCATTGGTAGACCGTACTTTGGCCATCAAGATGAACAAAGTGAAAAGCTACCCAGACCGTCAGCAATTGATTGAGTTCGGTCGAAAACACTGCGCGGTGGACAGGCCGGCCTGGATCATTGAGCGTATTGCCGAGGCGATGACTCAAGCGTTGGCGGCTAATCGGAGTCGTGTTGATGGAGAGCTGTTTGCGGATATGCAGCGTGAATGGGATGCGGGGCGGGTGGCGGCGCTGAATGACACTGTTGCGTCAGGGCTGAGGCGTAAACCTGTGGGCAAGACGGGCATTTGATTGGGGTGATAAGCACAGATGATCGTCTTGTCTCGTCTTTGTTTGACGGGTTATTGCCAATGTATCTAAAGGACTGTCATATCTGACAGTAGACATCCAGTATCGATTCTCTCACGATAAAAACTCCACCCTGTAATGGAGTACGTAGTCATGAGTACCAAGGATGTAAAACCAAAAGCGAAAGGCTCTGCGCCTGTCACCATTCCAATTGCACCAGAGCCAGGAAGTATCCAAAATTCTAAAGGACCTGCGCCTTTCACGCTTCCGAAAGAGTCAGAATAAGCACGTAATAAAAAACCCGCAGAGAATGCGGGTTTTTAATGCTTGAAAATTGATTACTGAGCCTTGAGAGAATCAAACCCACGCTGTTCAATCACCCCAAACACATCGGCAATGTCCTGGACCATGATCCGCGCAATGTTGGTGACCGTGTTGATGTCGTTTTCGGCGTAGTCAGGCAGGCTGGTGCAGGCCATCAGGTTCAGGTATTTGAGGACGGCGTTGAGGCGTTCGCTGACGCAGTTGTGGAGTTCGCGTAGCGGAGCGTCGCTGTCGATGAGCAGGACGGGGTAGTCGGTGGCGAACTGGGACATAGGGGTGAAGCGGCGGGGCGGGTGTTGATTGATCATGGAAAATCCTTAACTCAAGAAAAGAATTTGCCACCGTCTGCTGCGAAACAAATGGGGTGGCAGCTGTGCGCGGGTTCGCAGACCGAGGAGTTAAGACCCGGCAGACCCGAAGGTCTCCCACGCACAGCCGCCATAAAAAACGAGTACGGGCAAACGCTGCCCGTGTCGTATTTTGACGGTTGTGGTTCTAACTCGGTAGGGCTGCGAAACCCTATCGCCGACTGTTGCCGGCGACGGGGCGAACTATAAGCGGCGACTTTGGTGACTGCAACCGGGGTGTAGGAACGTGCGCGGTCATTGTGGCGAGGGGGCTTGCCCCCGTTCGGCGGCGCAGCCGTCGTAAACAGGGCGGTGCGGTGTGTCTGAGGAATTGGGTGGCAGGGTTTGGGGCTGCTTCGCATCCCAACGGGGGCAAGCCCCCTCGCCACAGTCGGAGCAATCCTACGAGTTTTACGGATGCCCGGATCGTTCTTTGCCCTTAGCACCTGTCGAGCTTGCGAAGCTCCGCTACAGGGATCGAGTCGCCTTACGTATCGTGATCAATATCCAGCTTGCTGAACGTCACTTCCCCTCCTTCGCTGGTGTACCCGCTGTTGTCCTGCACATAGACGCCGGCCTTGAAGTACAGCGGTTTATCCCGCCACATCGCGCTGATGTCGGTGTCCCACTGGTAGCCCGCTGCACTGATGCCCAATGCACCGCCGGGGCTGAGGTGGATGAGGTAGGAAAATTCCCGATCGAGTTTTACCCCGGTGGCGAGGGTGATGACTCGGGCGGTGTCGTCGTCGGGGTGCATGCGGACTTTGGCGACGATGTTTCCGGTTTCGCTGGAGTCCTTATATTGATACTCGAGCTTCACCATGGGCTTCTGGCTTTTGTAGGCATGGATCTGACCAATGACGATCTTGCCCGTGCTGGGTACCTTGCTGACCGTAAGGGTCGCACGCAGGGAGTTGTCCGCGTCGGGGTAGTACCAGTTTTTCAGCGTGCCGTTGCTGTAGGTTTCGCGGAGTTCGGTGCGAGGGTAGATGGCGTTTTCAGTGCGGGAGCCGGTTACCGGGGACCAGAAAAACAAGGTGCCGGTGTCGGAGTGGAAGTATTGATCCTTGAAGCCGTCCACCAGTTTGGTTGTTTCAACGGTGTACGGCGGACTGCCGACAGGAACGCTGAGGTTCCAGGTTGCGAGATCGATCATATTCAAGCTTCCACTTTTTTCTGTACGCACGTGCCAGAAGCTCTAGCGCGCGCCTTCGGGCCGTCTTTATAAGCGTTGAACGGTTGTTTGTTAATGCCCGTTTGGCAGATGGTTGACGTCAACAACCTGTCGAAATGCCATCTCTCCCGGTTTACGGGGGCTGTAGGAATGACCGTTAGTCGGCTATGCGAAACTTTACCGAAGTGATGGCACTCTCGCTGCTTCTGCTTTCGTGGATCCGGGGCTAGAGTGAAGTCGCACTATGTGTCCGGTTTTCACAAGAGACCGGCCTAAGGTCCAGCACAAGAGATGCAGCATGGAATGCGCACAACCTACGCCAGCTGAAGGCAGCTCAATCCTTTTGATTGTTGATGATTACCCCGAAAACCTGATCAGCATGCGCGCGTTGTTACAGCGCCAGGACTGGCAGGTCATCACCGCGGCTTCCGGCTTTGAAGCGCTCAGCCAGTTGCTCGAACACGACGTCGACTTGGTGCTGCTGGATGTGCAGATGCCAGGTATGGACGGTTTCGAAGTGGCGCGCTTGATGCGTGGCAGCCAGCGTACCCGCCTCACGCCGATCATTTTCCTTACCGCCAACGAACAATCCCAGGACGCCGTGATCAAGGGCTATGCCAGTGGCGCGGTGGATTACCTGTTCAAACCGTTCGACCCGCAAATTCTCAAACCCAAAGTCCAGGCCCTGCTCGAGCATCAGCGTAATCGCCGTGCCTTGCAGCAGTTGAGCCATGACCTGGAGGTCGCCCGAGCCTTCAATGCCTCGGTACTGGATAACGCCGCCGAAGGTATTCTGGTGGTGGGGGAGGATGGGCTGATTCGTTTTGCCAACCCGGCGATGTCTCGCCTGCTCAATGCCACGGTGCACGAACTGCAAGGCAAAGAGTTTTTGGACTTCCTGCAAAAACCGCACATCCCGATCTGGGCCGACTCCGAATTGTTTACCGGCTACAAACGCGGTGAAACCCTGCGCCTGCACGATGCGTTACTGCGTACGGCGCCCGGCCAGCAAGTGCCGGTGGCGCTGTCCTGTGCGCCGTTGCCCGCCGAACAACAGGCCATGGTGGTGACGGTGCTGGACATGTCGGTGGTTCGCCATCTGCATCAACAGCTGGAATTCCAGGCGGTGACCGATCCGCTGACCGGGCTGCTCAATCGCCGGGGTTTCTACCAGACCGCTGAAAACCTGCTGCTGCGCGGCGAGCGCACCGACAGCACCTGGGTGCTGTTGTACCTGGACCTGGACGGCTTCAAACGGGTCAATGATTCCCTCGGCCACGATGCTGGCGACCGGGTGCTGCGTTGGGTGTCCGAGCAGCTGAAGGCCTGCCTGCGGCCCTTCGATATTCTGGCGCGGATGGGTGGCGATGAGTTCACCGCGCTGCTGGATCTTGAGCACCCCGAGCAAGCGGCGAAGATTGCCGAGAAGCTCATCGAGCGGGTATCGATCTGTCAGCAAATCGAAGGCATGGACATTGCCTTGGGCGCTAGCATCGGCATTGCCACTTATCCCGATTGTGGGGCTAATCTCGACGGGTTGATGCGCGCTTCCGACATCGCCATGTACGAAGCCAAACGTGCCGGGCGTCAGCAATATCGCTTCTACGATCACGAAATGAATGGCCGGGCGCGCTCGCGGCTGATGCTCGAAGAGAGCGTGCGCACGGCCATCGAGAACCGAGATTTCAACCTGGTGTATCAGCCTCAAGTGGCCATTGCCGACGGGCAGATTCGCGGGTTCGAGGCGTTGTTGCGATGGCAGCATCCGAGTGTCGGCGATGTTCCTCCGGGGCTGTTTTTGCCGTTGCTGGAAGAGGCGCGGTTGATCAGTCGCCTGGGCAGCTGGATTTACCATCGAGGAGCCAAACAGCGAAAAGCCTGGGAAACCTTGTTTGCCGAAGACTTGGTGCTGGGCGTCAGTTTGAGCAGCACGCAGTTCGGTTTGCCCAACCTGGTCACCGAGCTGCGTCAGGTACTGGAGCGCCATGGTTTGAAGCCGCGGCAGCTGGAGGTCGAGGTCACGGAAGAGGCCTTGATGCTTAACCCCGACGAAACCCGCAAGCAGCTGCGTTTGCTGCGCAATTTGGGAGTGCGGGTGGCGCTCGATGATTTTGGCTCCGGGGCTTGTTCGCTGGCGCACTTGCGCGACCTGGAACTGGACACGCTCAAACTCGACCGGCATTTGATCGCCCGGTTGCCGGGGTCCGAACGGGATGCAGCGCTGGCTCGCAGTGTCATCGATTTGTGCAAACAGTTCGGTCTGTTGGTGATTGCCGAAGGGGTGGAAACGGTGGCGCAATATGAATGGCTGCAAGCCAATGGTTGCCAGTACGTGCAGGGTTTTCTGGTGGCGCGACCGCTGATGGCCGAGGACACTCGTCACTTTGTTGAACCGTTCGACTGGAGCGCGCTGACGAGTTGAATTCGTTACACTGGCGATCTTTTCGTGACTCGTGTTGCCGCCCCAATGACCGCGTTGAAATACCTCCAGGCCTATCCCGCTGCTTTGCAGGACCAAGTGCGCCAGCTGATCGCCGAAGGTCGACTGGGCGACTACCTGAGCCAGCGGTATCCAGAAAAGCACGGGGTGCAGAGCGACAAGGCGCTGTACACCTACGCCCTGGATCTCAAGCAGGAATACCTGCGTAATGCCCCGGCTATCGACAAGGTGTTATTCGACAACCGTCTGGACCTGACCCACCGCGCGCTCGGCCTGCACACCGCGATTTCCCGGGTGCAGGGCGGCAAACTCAAGGCCAAGAAAGAAATTCGCGTCGCCTCGTTGTTCAAGGACGCGGCGCCACAGTTCCTGAAAGTGATCGTGGTGCATGAGTTGGCGCACTTCAAAGAGTCGGATCACAACAAGGCGTTCTACAAGCTGTGCGAACACATGTTGCCGGGGTATCACCAGGTGGAGTTTGATTTGCGGGTGTACCTGACGTGGCGGGATATGCGGTAAAAATCGATAGATGTCAATAAAATCAAACGTCTACGATGTGGACTCCAAACATTCCAGAGTGCATGCAGACGAGCCTCGGAAGCTAAACTGAATTGCGCAGTGAAGGCAACTACCTAAATCAATAGTTCTGAAGCAAGGTGTTCCCTGATACCTTTTTCAACTATGCCCTACCCATCGTAAATCACTGCTGTTCCCATTTTTTTGCCGGAGCGCATTCAGCGTTGCCGCAAAATTTACGCAAGGGGCAAGTTGGATGACGTCAATATTCGAAAATATGAAGGCAATGATGTGTCTGACGATGGCAATGGCGTTGTGGGCCAGCGCTTTCATCGCCTTGAAAATAGCACTTGAAGAGGTGCCTCCGTTTTTGCTTATTTTTTCTCGATTGGCACTCGGAAGCCTATTTTTCTTGATGTTATGGAAATATAAGGGGCAGGCAAAAATAGAAAAGAAGGACTATGTGTATTTGCTGATAATGGGCGCGCTCGAGCCGTGTCTGTATTTCATCTTTGAAACAATGGCCCTTCAATATACAACAGCGTCCCAGGCGGGTGTCGTATTTGCCTTTCTCCCAATATTTATTATTGCCTTCGGTTTTTTTGCACTTCGAGAAAAACCCAGTATCTCGCAATGCTTGGGTGGGGTTATCGCCACTCTCGGCGTCATCTTACTATGCTTGACGGGTACGAAGAGCGAGGCAGCTATTGCGCCAGTGAAAGGTAACTTGCTGGAGTTGTTGGCGATGGCGTGTGCAGCCGTATACACCGTTATGTTGAAGAGATTGTCTGGGCATTACTCTCCGTTCTTATTGGCGGCACTGCAAAGTTTTATAGGGACTGTGTTTTTTCTTCCTTTTGCCATTTATGAGTCGGATATTCCCCGCGAAGTCAGTGTGCATGTTTTATTGGCGGTTCTCTATCTTGGAACCATAGTGACGGCCGGCGCCTATACTTTTTTCAATATAGGTATTTCCAAGGTGAGTGCTTCCGAGGGAGGGATGTACTTTAATCTCATCCCTATTTTTACGTTGCTATTTTCTGTTTTGATCCTTAACGAGAACGTCGATTGGACGCAAATGATGTCCATGATGTTGGTTATCTTCGGTGTGTCCATCGGATTGATTAATCATCGTTTCTTTTTGACGCGCTTGCGTCGTAAGACACTGATTATTCGTGAGTGAATTGTTATTCAAGTCTGATAAAACCGATCTCGAACTCATCCTGTTCTGCCCCTTGTTAATTTCAAGGGGCTGGCTTCTTGGTGGAATGACACAAGGAATATAGAGCTATGTTGACGGTTACCCTTTTTTCGGTTCCCGCGCCAGGACAATGTGTCAAAGGCGATGATCGTTTTCTTGGCACGGTGAGGACGAGTATGCATAAGGCGCCTTTAACGGCGCTGGCAGCAGGATTGAAAGAAGCCATGCTGGCACGCGGTGTCATTGTTGATGTGCGAATATGTGACATGCAAACACAAGGCGCGCTGCGGGTTGAAGACAGACTCAAAGAAAAGTACGGAGAACTTTGTTTCGGTGACCTGGTGCTGGAAAAGTACCGGGTAGGCTTACCGTTCAATGCCGTTATAAAAGAAATCCAGGAATCAGACGTTATTGGAATTAATTCTAATTTTACTCATTCTCGTCGAATTGTCGTTGACTTCATACAGTACTGTAAAGAGCAGAATCCTGATGCCGTTATTGTGCTGGGCGGAACCGACGCCACTGTAGAGCCGGACTATCATGTTTCCGTTGGCGCTGATGTGGTCGTTAAAGGCGAAGGAGAGCTTTGTTTTGCCGATTTGCTGGAGTGTGTCGATAAGGGTAAGGATTATAGCGCGGTCCCCAATATTGCCTATCGTGCCATGGATGGTGAAATTGTTCACACGGTCAAATCGTTCTTAACAAAAACGGGAGCCTATGATGTCAACGATATGCCTCCTCCCAATCTGGATATTGTCGATCTAGAGCGTTACTCCGATACCGGTGAGGGTAAACCGCCCTACGGTATTGAAGGTCCATTTATCAGTGTGGAAACTTCACGTGGATGTGCGCAAGCTTGTTCGTTTTGTGCAACGCCGACGACCAAAGGCCGGTTCAGGTTTATGCAACTTGAAAAAATAAGACGGCATTTCGATTATTTCAAAAGCAAGGGGATCAGAACGCTCTTGTTTCAAGAGGATAACTTGTTGTCCCGTATTCATCGTTCTACCTCAGGGAAGCAAGTGTTCTCAACGGGGCGGGATGAGTTGTTTGATATGTTTAACCTTGCAAGAGATATGGGGTTTAGCTGGGAATTTACCAATGGTATCGAATTGGGACAGTTTGAATATCAAGGTGTCGTGGATCGTGAATTGATTCGTGTCATGTTTGACTCCGAATTTGTCAATGGTGAATTGGTGGGTTGCTATCGTGCAACATTACCGCTGGAAAATTTGACGGATGACTGTTCGAAATTATTCAGGAAGCTAAAGCCACTGGGTGTTATCAAGGATGTTATTGAAGAAATCGTTAATACTGGAATTCATTCGCTTTCGTTCAATGTGATTATTGGTCGACCCGAGGATGATGAACAAAGCTTGAGCCTGACTTATCTCCGCTCGTTGCAGATTCGTACTCTGTGTAAGGCGTTTAATCCGCAGGTTCAGGTTTATTTCAATATATATATTCTTTCGTTGCTGCCTGGCACCGTTGACTTCAGGCGTTACAAACAGAATCTTGAGTTTGATCTGACGCAAGATCCCGAAGTCATTACCTTTTATCTCGGTTCCCTGAAGACCCAGTTTTTTTCCCCCTTGGAAATCACGCAAGCGCGCGGTGCCATGGCCAAAATGCTTAATAGTGACGCGTTAATTGATGATTACGATGAGGTGCATTACCTCTCGAGCGAGCGATTCGAAGACCTTTTCACGCACGCGTCGTTCGAGGATGAGGCGACTAACATCATCGCAATAGGCGCTTGATCTGCTCAAGGCTGGCTACCCATGACCGCCCCGCACTTCTTTGATACGAAGTGCGGCGGCTGGCTTGTTATCTGTACCGTCCTGCTACTGACGTGTGTTGACCACCGCGAGAATATGATTGGCAAAATCCAGGTATTTCGGATTGAGGCCGGTTCTTGCTTCCAGCGCGAGAAGATCATCCATCGGAAGAGAGCTGGTGTGCTTTTCATCACCTAGCCATCTAGGGTCCGGCAGGAAGCGCGATATCAGCACATCCAGTGCAACGAAGTCATAGCTCACGGGATGCCCGCTCAACAGTTCATCCAGCTGTTTGCGTGAAATCAGGTTAGAGCGAACGACATGGAAGTGACCCTTCCGGTCCAGGGCATAGAGATGCTCGTCGCGCCTTTCATAATGCAAGATCTCAGACATTGGGGCGGCGTAGAACGTCGGGCGACTGAAGGGCGGCTTGACCGAGAAGTAAAGAAAGCCGGAACTGTATTCGATAAGCTCTGAAATACAGAATGCCAGGTGTTCACTCGGTACATGATTCAAGACAGTGTGAAGGCACAGGGTCAAATCATAAGTTGTATGTCGAAGCGAGTTCGCCAGTCCCTTTGTCAAATCACACTGTGTGTAAGTCACTGAGAGTGCAGCAGTACCCTTGCGCGCTTCTATATAAGCTGAAAACATATTTTCGGCTTGCAGCAGCATGTCCATAGACAAGTCCAGGCATTCAATATCTATGGCGATATCTTGTTGCAGGCAATAGTTTGCGATTCTGATGGCCCACATTCCATCGCCACAACCCACGTCCAGCAGTTGAAGAGCCCGGGGTTCTCCGGATTTTTCTTTTTCAAGAATGATCGCATCAATGGACTCCTGCAGGGCTTGCCAAGTTTGCAAGTCGCTCCAGGAGAAAGGGTGGTCAGCCTTGCAGGCCTTGAGGTCGATAATCTCTTCAAGTGTCGAAGTGCCGTTGGCGTATTGCGTATAACTTGCCGAAAACCGGCTGTAAAAATCACTGACGCTCTGAGTGGAAGTGGTCATAGGTCACTGGGTCTCGATGATGATAAAAAATACTGATTGAACTTAGCAAGCAAAGTGGTCCTTGAACACTATCTGTTTTGATAGCTAGTGCGGGCGCTTTAAGGTTGACAGTTTTTGCATCTACTGCTTGCTGGTGGATTGAGAATGTAGCAACGTGCGTGGTAGTATGCGGCGCAAAGGGAGAGGTGTTGGAAATGGATTTTCTCGAGAGAGTAGTGCAATTAGAATCAGCAACGGATATTGAAAGTTGGCATAGCCTGATTATCGAAACAGCCCATTTTATGGGCTTTGAGCAAACACTTCTTGGCATTATCGACAGTGCTCAGTCTCCGCTGCATGAAGCAATCATTCTGACCAGTTATTCCTCGATTTGGCGTGATAAGTACGACGCCCATGGATATACTGATATAGATCCTGTGGTTGCACACGCGCGAAGTAGTGTCAGGCATGTCATCTGGCACGACGATTTGTATGTGACACCCCGGCAGAAGTGCTTTCTGGAAGAAGCCAAGTCTTTCAATTTGACGTCGGGTGTGACATTTCCGCTTCATGGCCCAGCTGCCGAGTTTGGGATGTTAAGCCTGCAAGTCGATGCAGAGAATGCGGATGCCGAAAAATTTATTCACAGTAAATTGATGGAGATCAGTTTTTTAAAGGATTCGTTGTTTCAGAAGGCGCTTGGTTTTATACGGAGCCATAAAGCTGAGCCTGATATCATGCTTTCTCCGCGTGAAATGGAAATTTTAAAGTGGAGTGCGATCGGGAAGTCTACATGGGAGATTTCGAAAATCTGCAATTGCTCTGAGGCGAATATTGACTATCATATTAAGAACATAAGGTCAAAATTCAAAGTTAATACTCGGCGTGCCGCTGCCGTTAAAGCGATAGCGCTAGGACTTATAACTGTATGAAAGGCAGGTCGGTTGCCTTTACGGTAGCAGAATATTTTTCCTCAAGGAACTACTGCATTGGATAGGTGAAAACCAAGTTGAAGTTGAATAGCTTTGTCTGGCTAGCCAGTCAATTGAGGAGCTGTTCATGCAGTATGAAATCGCACGGCGTACAGAGTTCGATGGCTCAAAACTTCAAGCCATGCACACGTTGCGTGCCCAAGTATTCAAGTATAAAAAAGGTTGGGACGTCACTCTGATTGCCGGTATGGAAATCGATGGATACGATGCGCTTAATCCGTTTTACATGCTGATCAATAGCCAGGCTCAGCCGAATGATGTCCAAGGATGCTGGAGATTGTTACCTACGACCGGTCCTTACATGCTCAAGGATACATTTCCTGAGCTTCTTGCCGCGACGGCTCCTGAAGCCAGCGATGTGTGGGAACTCAGTCGATTCGCTGTCGCTGCAGGGCAACAGTCAACAATGCAGTTTTCAAATTTAACCTTCGAGGCGATCAAGGAAGTCATTTCTTTTGGTATCCGTAATGGTATAAAAACTTATGTGACAGTAACGACGGTAGGTATTGAACGGATGTTGTTGAAGGCGGGGCTGGATATCGGTCGTCTAGGCACACCACTGCAAATTGGGGTCGAAAAGGCTGTTGCATTGACTATCGATCTTGGCGACCTTACTCGTAAGGCTTTAGGGTTGAATGGTGTCGTTCAGTACCCATAAAAAGGTGTTCAACCTATTTGTTCATATGGTCGCTTGAGTGGGAGGTTGTCAGGTGTGGCGATCAGATCGCATGCTGCGTAAAATCCTTGGACAATTCGGTGTTTTGCACGGTATTCACACGGTACCAGGGACGTCGTGAGCAAATGGACATCGGATGATGGAGATTTTACCACCATCCTCCTTCCCCCCGAGCGCAGGCGAACGCATGCGCCAGGTTCAAATACAGTCATATTGTTGTTCTCCCAAAAACGACATTTAGCTCTTCGCCAGTGCTTTAAAAAGGCTTCAGTGGCGCACAATGAAGAGCGCATAGATTAGTTGACTGGAATCTAGTCCGAGAATTCGCTGAATGTACACTATCAAAACAGATAGTCTGCAGCGATTGCGGGGGTGGTCTTGTGATTGAGGTTAATGGCTTGTTATCGTTCTTCAAGCCTGCGATCTTTTGGGGTCATCAGGGGGCGGGGAATAGCGGATGGACGTGAGCAAGACTAAAAGCAGTTTTTACCGCCGGTTGTACGTGGCGTACCTGATCGACAGTGGACTGGCCAGCAGCGTCCCGGCGTTGACCGAAGTGACTGGCATGCCCCGGCGTACCGCCCAAGACACCATCGCGGCATTGGCGGATCTGGATATCGTTTGTGAATTCGAGCAGGAAGAAGGCGCGCGCAACCATGCGGGGCGTTATCGGATTCGCGAGTGGGGGGCGATTGATCGGGGGTGGATCGAGCGCAATCTGCGGCAGATCAAAGCGGTGTTGGAATATCCCTGAATGCCTGCGGTGACAGGGCTGACGTCATCGCGAGCAGGCTCGCTCCCACAAGGTTCAACGGTGTGGCATAGAAGGTAGCCACACCACTGATCCTTGTGGGAGCGGGCTTGCCCGCGAAGAGGCCCTCAAGATCGGCGCATCCCGATATGCGGAATGTCATCCTCCAAATATTCCTCACCCACCACCACAAACCCGTACCGCCCGTAATACCCCTGCAAATGCGCCTGGGCCGAGAGGTAGATCGGCACTTCAGGCCAGTGCTTTTGCGCCTGTTTCAACGCCTGGCTCATCATCTCATGCCCAAGCCCGGTGCCGCGTGCAGCAGGAGCAATGATCACCCGGCCAACCACCACGTCGCCGCCCTGTAGTTCCGGGTCGAGCAAGCGCAGATAGGCCACCAGTCGATCCCCGTCCCAGCCCATCAAATGGCGGGTATCACCTTCCAGGTCCTGGCCATCGATGTCCTGATAAAGGCATTTCTGCTCGACGACGAATACTTCGGCACGCAGCTGCAAAATGGCATACAGCTGCTCTTTCCCCAGATCGCTGTGGTGTTTGCAGACCCAATCGATTGTCATCTTCAGATTCCTTGAGCAACGTAGCTCCGATACTAAGCGTCCGGATGCGGAATGTCTTGATGGCAGCGAAATCTGTGACAAAGGCCAAAATGCCATCATTCATTTCTCGCGAGATTGTCTTCTTTGTGTAATCTGCGATGAAGCTCTGTGCAATGTTGTCGATAAGCTAATGTGAGGACCTGGGTTTCGCCGGTAGAGGGGCCTTGGAGTTTTGGCTGAGAAACACGTCGGGCAGTCCGCCCGCTAAGGATTTTCTGGCATGCCGCGATTGCATCGAGCGTTTGCTTTGATTGGATTGCTGTTGCTGACACAGGGCGCGGCAGCGGAAAAGCTGCGTCTGGTAGCCGATGTCTGGCCACCTTTTACCGACGCGACGTTGACCAATGGCGGATTGGCCACAGACATCGTCAGCACCGCGCTGGCACGAGCCGGTTATGCCAGTGATTTCGAACAAGTGCCCTGGGCGCGAGCCTTGTTTGGGGTAGGCGAGGGGCGTTACGACGTGCTGGTCAACGCTTGGTACACCGACGAGCGCACGAAACTGGGGCAGTTTTCCGGCGAGTACCTGCTCAACCGCGTGCGCTTTCTCAAGCGCAAAGACACGCCGATCGAATTCAGCAATCTGCAACAACTGAACACCTACCCGATAGCGGTGGTACGCGGTTATGCCTATTCGCAAGCATTCGACGACGATGTGTCGCTGCAGAAAGTCCCCGTGCATAGCTTCGCCATGGCCGTGCGCATGGTCGCGGCCGACCGGGTCAAGCTGACCCTGGAAGACGAGTTCGTCGCCCGGTATTACCTGGCTCGGGAATCATCCAGGGTGCGCAATGCCGTGGAGTTTTTGCCCAAGCCGTTGAGCGAGAACAGCCTGCATATTCTGGTGAGCCTGAAGAACCCGCAGCATGAACAGATCGTCGCCGGGTTCGACCGTGAGATTGCGGCGATGAAGGCTGATGGGAGTTATGAGGAGTTGCTCAAGCAGCATGGGATGTAATGGGGTTGATCCAGTGTTTGTGTTGAAGCTGCTGGCGCCATCGCGGGCAAGCCCGGCTCCCACAGGACTTGCACAAACCTGTGGGAGCGTGGCTTGCCCGCGATGACGTCAGGCGAGTCACTACAAAATCTCAGGCTTCGCTAGTGTCCTTGATGAGATGCGCCGCCAACGTCCGCAACGGCCCCAGCTGCCGGCAGATCAACGCCAGTTGCGTCTGCACCAACCGCTGCCCTTCATCGATCTCATCCGGCATCTGCTCAAGCGTATTGGCCAGGGCTTCTTCCTCATCACTCTGAATCGCAACCGGCTGCTTGCTTGTGAGGCCTTTGGCGATTTCGTCGAGGCTGGCGGCCAGGTTCACACCGGCGCCGTCGATCAAATGCTCGCGCACATCCGACGGTAGTTGGGTTTCGCGGTGTGCTCCCAGCCCCGATAAATAGCTGAGCAAGGTGTGCGACAGCACCAGGAAACGGAACCCGACATCCGCTTCCTTACGGAAGTGCCCGGGCTCCATCAGCATGTTGGCCAGCGTCGTCGACAACGCGGCATCGGCGTTGTGCGCGTTGCGTCGGGCCAGGCGATAAGCCAGGTCGTCGCTTTTACCGGCGGCGTATTGGTGCATGATCTGGCGCAGGTAAATGCTGTTGCAGGTGAGGGTGTTGGCCAGCACTTTGTTCAGGCGTCGACCCTGCCAGTCCGGCAGGAACAGGAATACCGCCAGCCCGGCGATCAGGCTGCCGAGCAAGGTATCGAACAGTCGGGGCAGAAGCAGCCCATAACCATCGCCCACCTGGTTGAAGCAGAACAGCACCATGAGCGTGATCGCGGCAGTCGCCAAGGTGTAGCGGGTGGTGCGGTTGGTAAAGAACACCACTCCGGCAACAATGGCGAAGCTCGACTGGATCAACGGGTTCGGGAACAGATCGAACAGCGCCCAGGCCACGGTCAGGCCAATGGCGGTGCCAATGATTCGCTGCCCGAGTTTGCGGCGGGTGGCGCCGTAGTTCGGCTGGCAGACAAACAGCGTGGTGAGGATGATCCAGTAACCTTGCGATGGGTGGATCAAATGCACCATGCCGTAGCCGATGCTCAATGCCAGGGGCAGGCGCAGGGCGTGGCGGAACAGCAAGGACGTCGGCGTCAGCTGCGTGCGCAAGCGTATCCAGACATCCTTGAGGCTGCGTGGCGAACGGTCGAGCAAGCTGCTATCGGTGGCGTCTGCGAGCGCATCGGGGTTACTGGCGTCGCTGAGCAAACGGTCGAGGGTGCCGAGGTTGGCAGCCAATGCTCGCAACGAACGCAGCAGACCGCGCCAGGCCGGATTGCTCTGGATGCGCAGGTGTTCGAGGGAAGCGTGCAGGTCGTTCAGGGCCTCGGCGAAGCTTGCGTCATAGATGAACGGCTGGCGCATCTGGATCGATTCGGCCAGCGCGCGGCAAGCCTTGCCTTGCTGGCGCAGCAGGCGCTGACAGCGGAACAGTACGTCGCTGTGGAAGAACGCTTCGGCCAGCGCATTGTAGGGGTAGTGCGAGGAACTGGCGCGCTCGTGGATATCCTGGGCGAGGAAGTACAGCTTCAGATAACGGCTGACTTTTACGCCCGGTCGACCGTCGCCGACCCGATGCAGAATGATTTCCTTGGCGGCGTTCAGGGCCGCCACCACCCGACCGTTCTGCTGGGCCAGCTCCAGCCGCTGCGCTTCCACGTCCAGCTGCCGGATCGGTTCGAACAACGACGATTTCAGCTTCAGGTAATAACCCAGTTCACGGAACAGCCGCGCCAGGCTTTGCTGCACCGGCTGGTTGGAAAACAGCGCCTGCCACAGCACCGAGAGCAAGCCGTACCAAGCCGCACCGGCCACCAGCAGCACCGGTTCGTGCCAGAAATCAGTGACCGCGCCACCGCGCTGGTCCACGCCGATCATGGTGTAGACCGACAGAATCAGCGTCGCCGAAGCAATCGCGCCATAACGTTCGCCCAGCGCGCCGAGCATGGTCAGGCAGAAGCTGGCCAGTGCAAAGGCGATGATAAAGAGGACGGGGTAGGGGAAGAGCAGTTCGACGGACAGGGCGGCGACCATAAAACACACCAGCGTCACGGCCAGTGCGTTGAGGCGACCCTGCCAACTGTCGTCGGTTTCGGCCAGGGCGCTGGCGATGATCCCCAGGAACAACGGGATCAGCAGCCCCATTTCATCCTGATACCAACACAGCGCCATGCTGCCGGTCAGGGCGATGAATACCCGCACGCTGTAGCTGAATTTATCCAGCGCCCAGAGGCGACGCAGAGACTGCCGAAATGTGGTCGATGACATGAAGTGCGAAGGCCTTCCGAGGCAATGACGCTAAATTGAGCCACTAATGACGCCGACGCAATGGCGCCGATCACATTCGACAGCAAAATCTGTTCCCGGGAGGACGAGGGATCTGTTGCCGATCAAATATTCTGTGGTTGGCAGAGAAACCTGTGGGAGCGGCGGTGCGGCGATCCGACTTGCCCGCGAAGAGGCCGGTACATTCAACATCTATGTTGGCTGTCAGACCGCTATCGCAGGCAAGCCAGCTCCCACATTGACCGCATTTCACATTCGGGTTGCGTGAGTCACACGAATTGCGCGGCGGCGTAACCGGAGGCCCAGGCCCACTGGAAATTGAAACCACCCAGATGCCCGGTGACATCGAGTACTTCGCCAATGAAATACAAACCAGGGCTTTTCAGCGACTCCATGGTCTTGGACGACACTTCGTGCGTATCGACGCCACCCAGGGTCACTTCAGCAGTGCGGTAGCCTTCAGTGCCGGCCGGCACGACTCTCCAGCTCGCCAGTTTTTCGGCGATGTCCGCCAGTTCGGCGTGGGTGTACTGCTTCATCGGTTTGGAGACGAACCAGTTGTCAGCCAGCAGGTTGGCCATCTTCTTGGTGAAGATTTCACCGAGCAGGGTTTTTAACTCGCTATTCGGGCGTTCGACCTGCTGCTGTTGCAGCCAGCTCGGCGCGTCGTGGTCCGGCATCAGGTTGATTTCCACCGTGTCGCCGGATTCCCAGAACGACGAAATCTGCAAGATCGCCGGCCCGCTGAGGCCGCGGTGGGTGAACAGGATGTTCTCGCGGAAACTCTGGTCATTGCAGCTCACCAGGCAATCCACCGACGTACCGGACAGCTCGGTGCAAAGCTCCTTGAGCTGATCGGTAATGGTGAACGGCACGAGGCCAGCGCGGGTCGGCAGCAAATCGTGGCCGAACTGCTTGGCCACTTGATAACCGAAACCGGTGGCGCCGAGGGTCGGAATCGACAGGCCTCCGGTGGCGATCACCAGAGATTTACAGGTAATTTGCCCCAGCGTGGTGTCCAGCAGGTAACCGCTTTCAAGCTTCTCGATCGTCTGGATCGAGGTGTCCAGGTGCAGGCTGACGCCGACCTGATCGCATTCATTGAGCAGCATTTCGAGGATGTCGCTGGATTTGTTATCGCAGAACAACTGGCCGAGTTTCTTCTCGTGATACGGCACGCCGTGTTTGGCCACCAGACCGATGAAATCCCACTGGGTGTAGCGCGCCAGCGCGGATTTGCAGAAGTGCTCGTTTTGCGAGAGAAAATTGTTCGGTTCGGTGTACATGTTGGTGAAATTGCAGCGACCACCACCCGACATCAGGATTTTCTTGCCGGCCTTGTTCGCATGGTCGAGCAACATCACTTTGCGCCCGCGCCCGGCGGCGGTCAGCGCACACATCAACCCTGCGGCGCCAGCGCCAATGATCACGACTTCGGTAGAGCGCAAAACGGTGTCCTCACACAAATTTCAAATTCACCGGCAAACCAATGTGGGAGCGGGCTTGCTCGCGATGACGGACTGACAGACAACATTGATGTTGAATGTGCAGGCCTCATCGCGGGCAAGCTCGCTCCCACAGGGAAGTGCGCTGTTCTTACAGGATGCGCACGCGCAACGAGCGGCCTTTGATTTTACCGTCGTTCAGGCGCTGCAAGGCTTGCTTGGCGATTCCGCGTTCCACGGCCACATAGGCCTGGAAGTCGAAAATCGCAATCTTGCCGACCTGGGCGCCCGGGATGCCGGCATCGCCGGTCAGTGCACCGAGAATGTCGCCCGGACGAACCTTGTCTTTACGGCCCGCACCAATGCACAGCGTGCTCATTACCGGCAGCAGCGGTGCGCCGCCCTGGGACTTGAGGTTGTCCAACTGATCCCAGCTCAACGGCGACTTCTGCAGTTGCTCGATGGCCTGGGCGCGGTGGGCTTCGGACGGGGCGACCAGGCTGATCGCGATGCCTTTCTCACCGGCACGACCGGTACGGCCGACACGGTGAATGTGGATTTCCGAGTCACGGGCCAGTTCGACGTTGATCACCATGTCCAGCATATCGATGTCCAGACCGCGAGCGGCGACGTCGGTGGCGACCAGCACTGAAGTGCTGCGGTTGGCGAACATGGCCAATACCTGGTCGCGGTCACGCTGTTCCAGATCCCCCTGCAGACCGACGGCGGAGATGCCTTTGGAGGTCAGGTGATCAACGGTTTCCTGAACCTGCTGCTTGGTGAAGCAGAAGGCTACACAGGACGCCGGACGGAAATGCGCGAGGACTTTGACCACCGCGTCCATACGCTCTTCCGGAGAGATCTCGTAGAAGCGCTGCTCGATCTGCGTATCGTCGTGGAACGCCTCGGCCTTCACGATCTGAGGGGTGCGCATGAATTTCGACGCCAGTTGCTTGATGCCCACCGGGTACGTGGCGGAGAACAGCAGGGTCTGGCGGCGCTCCGGGGTCTGGGCGATGATTTCTTCGATGGAATCGTAGAAACCCATGTCGAGCATGCGGTCGGCTTCGTCGAGGATCAGCGTGTTCAGGCCATGGAGCACCAGCGAACCCTTGCGCAGGTGCTGCTGGATGCGCCCCGGGGTGCCGACGATGATGTGCGCGCCGTGCTCCAGCGAGCCGATCTGCGGGCCGAAAGACACGCCTCCACACAGGGTCAGAACCTTGATGTTGTCTTCGGCACGGGCCAGACGACGGATTTCCTTGGCAACCTGGTCAGCCAACTCGCGAGTCGGGCAAATGACCAGCGCCTGGCAACCGAAGAAGCGCGGATTGATCGGGTTCAGCAGGCCGATACCGAAGGCGGCGGTCTTGCCGCTGCCGGTCTTGGCCTGGGCGATCAGGTCCATCCCCTTGAGGATCACCGGCAAGCTTTGCGCCTGGATCGGCGTCATCTGGGCATAACCGAGGGAGTCGAGGTTAGCCAGCATGGCGGCGGACAGCGGCAAAGTATTAAAAGCGGTGGCGATGGTGGTCACGGGACTGGCCTGCAAAACAAAATGTCGCGCAGTGTATCAGTCCCATGGCCATTCGCCCGTAGTTTCCAGACGAGAAGTCGCCGAGCGCAGACCAGGCAAGGCGAAAATAGGTGAGAAACGGCTGGGGTCGCACTCGACTCGGCTTTAGCCAATGAGCATTTCGAGCCTGTTTTCAACGCAGCATGGTCGAGCGCAGTCACTTATCGTCTGGAAACTAAGGCTCGATGTGTTCTTCCGGATGCCTGTCTCGCCGTCCGTCAGTTCTAGACAGCTGCGAGAAGATCGTTGCAGCCAGCATCGCCATGATTCCGACCGTCACAAACGTCAGCTGGAACGCGCCCAGGACCGTGTCCACGCCGTCGTTGCCGATCTCCGCCGTGAAGCCGCCGAGCAGGGCGCCGGCGCAGGCCACACCGAGGCTCAGGGACAATTGCGCGACCACCGACAGCAAACTGTTGCCGCTGCTGGCGCTGGCGTCGTCGAGGTCGATCAGCGTGACGGTGTTCATCGCGGTGAACTGCAAGGAGTTGATCGCCCCCAGAACTGCCAACTGAGCCAGCAGCAGCCAATACGGCGTCTGCTCGCTGACCAGGCCCATGCTTGCCAGCATGATCCCCAGCGCCAGTGTGTTGCCGGTCAGCACGGTGCGGTAGCCGAAACGTTCGATCAGCGGCCGCGCCACCGACTTGGCGACCATCGCGGCCGCAGCCAGGGGCAGCATGCTCATCCCTGCCTGTGACGGCGAATAACCCAGCGCCACTTGCAGCAGCAACGGCACCAGGAACGGCAATGCGCCGCTGCCGAGGCGAGCGAACAGATTACCGAGGATGCCCACGGCGAAGGTCCGGGTTTTGAATAGCGAGGGTGCGAACAACGGATTGTCTACGTGCCCGGCCCGCAGCCAATACGCCGCCAGACACGCCATGCCGCCAAACAGCAGCAACATTACCCGCAAGTGCGGCAGGTGCAGTTCGCCGAGGCCTTCCATGGCGATGGTGATCAGCACCATCGCCGCGCCGAACAGCAAAAAGCCCAGGCTATCGAAGCGGGTGCGCTCAGTGCCGCGCAGGTCGGGTATGAATTTCCATACCGCGTAGCAACCGAGGACGCCCACCGGCAAATTGATCAGGAAGATCCAGTGCCAGGTCAGGTATTGCACCATCCAGCCGCCCATGGTCGGGCCGATCAGCGGGCCAAGCAGGCCAGGGATGGTAATGAACCCCATGATCCGCACCAGATCCGAGCGCGGATACGCGCGCAGCACCACCAGTCGTCCGACCGGCAACATCAAGGCGCCGCCCAGGCCCTGAATCACCCGCGCGCCGATGAGCATGCTCAGGGTGCTGGACAAGGCGCAGAGCAATGAGCCGAAGCTGAACAGGAGGATCGCGCCGAAGAAGATTTTCCGGGTGCCGAAGCGGTCGGCGATCCAGCCGGAGGCGGGGATCAACAAGGCGACGGTGAGCATGTAGGCGATAATGACGCCCTGCATGCGCAGCGGGTCTTCGGCCAGATCCCGGGCCATGGCGGGGAGGGCGGTGTTGAGGATCGTCCCGTCGAGGGACTGCATGAAGAAGGCAATGGCCACAACCCACGGTACCCAGCGGGCGGTGACAGCGTCGAGAGGTGGGCGGTTGGGCATGGGACCTCTTTGTCAGGTAGTGCTCGGTCCCTGTGGCGAGGGGGCTTGCCCCCGTTGGGCTGCGAAGCTGCCCCAAAACCGGCAAACGCATTTCACCAGAAAGATCGCATTTGCAGGATTTACGACTGCTACGCAGCCGAACGGGGGCAAGCCCCCTCACCACAGGTTTGTGTTTACAGCGTCAACGTAAGACGGCTGACGAGCGCGCCCGGCAACAACGCCGAAGCAGTCGCCCGCTGACTGTAGGTGCTCGCCGACAGCAACAACTCACGTTCCTCGGTCAACGCTTCCAGCTGCGAACCAAGCAAGCTGTAGGCGCTGTCATCGAAACGCATGGTGCTGACCGGTGCCTGAATCTCGCCGTTCTCGACCCAGAAGGTCGCAAACCGGGTCATGCCGGTCAGGCGCGCCGCCGGTTGGTCCGAGTAGTTCAGGTACCACAGGTTGCTGATGTAGAGCCCTGTGCCGAGGCGCTTGAGGATGTCCGCCTGCTCCAGATTGCCGCCTTGCATGACCAGCGCCGTCGGATATTCGTGGCTGCTGGCGCCGTTGGCAGTAAGGTCGTATTCAGCGGCGCTGCGGGAACTGATTAGTCGGGCATTGGCCAAGCCTTTGGCGATCAGCCCCAGATCATCGCGAGGATAACCTTCGTCGGAAAACGCCGGGCTCAAGGAACCGCTGACCTGCTCACTCAACCCTACGTCGGGGCTGAAACAGGTTTCGCCGGCGTAGAGCTTCTGCAACGGGCTCTGTTTGCTGGCAATCGCCTGCGCCGAAAACCCGCCCCAGCTCAACATGCCCATGATCTCTTCCAGCGCTGCCGGCGCCAGATAGGCGCGGTATTCGCCGGGCGGCAGCGTGCGCAATGGCCGACCCAGAAACGCCAATTGCTCGCGGGCCTGCTGGAAGCGCCTGGCAAACCCTTCGCTGTTCCAGTCGTGCCCGGCATAACTGGCTTTCACTGCCTGACCGTTTTCATGAAACAGGCTGAAATCGAAGTTGAAGCTGTTGGCCTGATGCCAGCCGAACGCGCCCGAGGAACTGGCGAAACCGCGACTGATCGGCCCGGCGGCATAGAAGCCGACCAGATCCAACCCTTCGGCAGCCTGAGTGATTTCAGCGACCACTTGCTCGGTGTCCGGCAGCGGATGCTCCTGCACGTTGTTGCTCTGCCAGTCGTTCTGGTTAAGCTGCAGGTATGGATCCTGAGGCAACAGTGGCAGGGTTTCGCGCAACTGTTGCAGGCCTTCGGCCAGACGCTGAAGATCGATTTCGGGGTCGTCCGACAGCGTGATATTCAGATCGGCATGACGACCATCGTTAATCAGTTTGAACCCGACACTCGCCTGCTGCACCTGCCCGGCCTGACGGACTTTGGCATGGTTGAAGCGCACGAAAGCCGACGACTCGGCGGCGTAGCCGAGGGTGAATTTCTCCGGCCCACGAATTGCTTCGCGCAGCCAATTGACCAGGTCCTTGAATGACTTAGCCTGACCCTTGGAAGTACTCATCAGGCATCTCCCCCAAACACATCCACATGGCTGAACACACAGGCCGGCGACGCATGGCCGACGCGGATCACCTGGTTCGGTTCGCCCTTGCCGCAGTTCGGCGTGCCTAGCACTTTGACGGTGTTGGCATCGCCGACGGCGCTGAGGCTTTTCCAGAACTGTGCGGAAATCGCCCGGTAGTTCGGGTTCTTCACCACGCCCTTGAGTTCGCCGTTTTCGATCAACTGGCCCCATTCGCAACCGAACTGGAATTTGTTGCGCGCATCGTCGATGGACCACGAACGGTTGGTGCTCATCAAAATGCCGTGCTCGATATTGCCGATCAGTTGTTCCAGCGGCTGATCGCCGGGCTCGATGTTGAGGTTGGCCATACGGTCGATCGGCGGACGGTTCCAGCCGCAGGCGCGGCTGTTGGCAACGCCGTCCATGCCGGCACGGAATTGCGAGAGCGCGCCGCCCAATGGGCGCAGCAGCAAACCTTCTTTAATCAGAAATTGCTTGCTGGCGGCGCTGCCGTCGTCGTCATGGCCGTAGCTGGCGAGCTGTTCGGGGATGTCCGGGTCGAACGTCACGTTGAGCAGTTCGGAGCCGTATTGCAGGCTGCCGAAGTCTTCTGCCTTGACGAAGCTGGTGCCGGCGTAATTGCGCTCATCGCCCAGGATGCGGTCCAGTTCCAGCGGGTGACCGATGGACTCGTGGATCTGCAGCATCATCTGGTCGGGCATCAACAACAGATCGCGCGGCCCTTGCGGGGTGTTTGGCGCCAGCAGCAATTGCAGCGCCTGATCGGCGACTTTCGGGCCGGCACCGATCAGGCCGCAACGGCTGATCACATCAAAGCCGCCCTGCTGGCCGAAATTCTCGCGGCCGAGGGTGCGGGTCTGGCTGTCGCTGCCGTCGTAGGCGGTGACGTCCATGCTCGGGTAAACGAAACGCTGGGCCTGACGCAATTCGGCGCCGGCGCTGTTGAGGTAGATTTGCTCGACGTTGGTGATGCCGATGCTTGCCTGCCAGTTCACCAGTCGCTCGTCCTTGGGCACGGCGGCGGATTCGGCGCCGAGCAATTGGTAGCAGTCACTCAGGGACGCAAAGGGCTGGTCGAAGTTGGGCGAGAAATAGTCGGCGCGGTCGCTGGAGACGGCTTGCTCGCGCAGGTCGAGCAGGGCGTGGGGCTTGAGTCGACGGGCTTGTTGCTCGGCTTTCTCCAGCGCGGCTTGCAGGCCGGATTGGGACAGATCGTTGGTCGCGGCATAGGCTTCGACGCCATTGACCCGAACGGTCAGCATCGCGCCTTCGTCACGGCTCAAGCTTGGTGGTTCGGCGACGTTCTTGCGCACCGACAGGTACTGGCCGGACTCGCGTACATAACGCAGCGAAAAGAATTCAGCGCCCGTGCGCAAGGCAGCAAAACGCTGCTTGAGCTGGGGGGGGAAATCGAACATTCGGGAACCTCCTTGGTATGGAGTGGCGATGTATCGGTATTGCGAGGGGGTGAGGCGTTTGCGTGGGGCTAGATTAGGCCTGCGAGGGGGTAGGATCAAGTTTGGATCTGTGCAGGGAGGGATTACTGTGTTTGGCAGGAAGATGTGTGCTGGATTGTAGGGCCTAATCGCGGGCAAGCCCGCTCCCACAGGTTTCAGCGCCGCACACAAATTACGTGTACGCCACAAATTACTGTGGGAGCGGGCTTGCCCGCGATTAGCCGTGACGCGGTATAAAGCCTTACGCCGTCAGGCTCACATCCCGCAACGGCTTGCCACGCACCGGTGCATCACCGGCCACGAAGTAGGCGGCCTTGCTGCGCGGCAGTGGCTTGCGACCGCGGATCTTGTCGGCGATTTTCTCCGCCATCATGATCGTTGGCGCGTTCAGGTTGCCGGTGGTGATGATCGGCATGATCGAGGCATCGACCACGCGCAGGGCTTGCATACCGTGCACACGACCTTCGCCATCGACCACGGCCATCTCGTCGGTGCCCATCTTGCACGAGCAGGATGGGTGGAACGCGGTTTCGGCGTGCTCGCGGATGAACTTATCGAGCTGCTCATCGGTTTGCACCTCGATGCCCGGGCTGATTTCGCGACCACGGAAGGCGTCCAGTGCAGGCTGTTGCATGATTTCACGGGTCAGGCGGATGCCATCGCGAAACTCCTGCCAGTCCTGCTCGGTGGCCATGTAGTTGAACAGGATGCTCGGGTACTCGCGCGGATCCTTGGACTTGGCCTGAATGCGACCGCGGCTTGGCGAACGCATGGAACCCATGTGCGCCTGGAAGCCGTGTTCTTTCACGCCGTTGCTGCCGTTGTAGTTAATCGCCACCGGCAGGAAGTGGTACTGAATGTTCGGCCAATCGAATTCCGGACGGGTGCGGATGAAACCACCGGCTTCGAACTGGTTACTGGCGCCGATGCCGGTGCCGTTGAACAGCCACTCGGCACCGATGGCCGGTTGGTTGTGCAGCAGCAGCGACGGGTACAGCGAGACCGGTTGGGTGCACGCGTATTGCAGGTACAGTTCAAGGTGATCCTGCAGGTTTTCGCCAACGCCCGGCAGGTCGTGGACCACCGGAATGTCGAGCTTGTTCAACAGTTCGGCCGGGCCGACGCCGGAGCGTTGCAGAATCTGCGGCGAAGCGATGGCGCCGGAGCACAGCAGCACTTCCTTGCGGGCGCGGGCTTCAACGCGCTCTTCAGCGGCGCCGATCAGGTAACGCACGCCAACCGCACGCTTGCCTTCGAACAGGATCTTGTCGGTCAGCGCGTGGGTGACGATGGTCAGGGTCGAACGCTTCTTGGCGACGTCCAGGTAACCGCGAGCGGTACTGGCGCGACGGCCGTTCGGCGTCACGGTGCGGTCCATCGGGCCGAAACCTTCTTGCTGGTAGCCGTTCAGGTCTTCGGTACGCGGGTAACCGGCTTGCACGCCGGCTTCAACCATCGCGTGGAACAGCGGGTTGTTGCCGGCTTTCGGCGTGGTCACGCTGACCGGACCGTCGCCACCGTGGTAGTCGTTCGGGCCGATGTCACGGGTTTCCGCCTTGCGGAAATACGGCAGGCAGTCGAGGTAGCTCCAGTCTTCCAGACCGGGCAGCTTCGACCAGTTGTCGTAGTCCATGGCGTTACCACGGATGTAGCACATGCCGTTGATCAGCGAAGAACCACCCAGGCCCTTGCCGCGACCGCATTCCATCCGGCGACCGTCCATGTGTGGCTCTGGATCGGTTTCATACGCCCAGTTGTAGCGACGACCTTGCAGCGGGAACGCCAGGGCGGCCGGCATTTGCGTGCGGAAGTCGAGACGGTAATCCGGGCCGCCCGCTTCGAGCAGCAGGACGGTGACGCCTTCGTCTTCAGTCAGACGGGTCGCCAGGGTATTACCGGCCGAGCCGGCACCGATGATGATGTAATCGAATTCTTGGGACATTGAATGCACCCTCTTTGAAGTTGGTCAGGTCGGCGAGTGCTTCGCACTCGATCGCGGGCAAGCCACGCTCCCGCAGGGATTGGGGGCACCGCAGATTTGGCGAACGACGCCAAACCTGTGGGAGCTGGCTTGCCTGCGATAGCGATCTTGCAGGCGAAGCAAATGCCGCCTTAGAAAACCGAGGCGTAATCGCCCAGTTCGACCTGTACCGATTTGATGCGTGTGAAGTTGTTCAGCGAGCTGATGCCGTTCTCACGGCCAACACCCGACTGCTTGTAGCCGCCGACCGGCATCTTGGCGTCGGACTCGCCCCAGGCATTGATCCAGCAAATACCGGCTTCCAGTTGATGAATCACGCGGTGAGCGCGGTTCAGGTCTTTGGTGACGACGCCAGCGGCCAAACCGAACTCGGTGTCGTTGGCACGACGGATCACTTCTTCTTCGGTTTCGTAGGTCAGGATGCTCATCACCGGGCCGAAGATTTCTTCGCGAACGATGGTCATCTCGTCGGTGCAGTCGGTGAACACGGTCGGTGCCACGAACGCGCCTTTGGCGAATTCACCGTCGGTCAGACGATCGCCGCCGCACAGCAGGCGAGCCCCTTCTTCCTTACCTTTGGCGATGTAACCCAGCACGCTTTCCATGTGGGCGAAGCTGACCAGCGGGCCGAAGTTGGTGCTTTCGTCTTGCGGGTTGCCGACGCGAATGCGGGCAACACGCTCAACGATCTTGGCTTCGAACGCGGCTTTCAGGTGGCTCGGTACGAACACGCGAGTGCCGTTGGTGCAGACCTGACCGGAGCTGTAGAAGTTGGCCATCATCGCGGTATCGGCGGCGCGATCGAGGTCGGCGTCGTCGAAAATGATCAGCGGGGATTTGCCGCCCAGTTCCATGGTCACGTCTTTCAGCGACGAAGCGGAAGCGCTGGCCATGACCTTCTTGCCGGTGTCGGTGCCGCCGGTGAAGGAGATTTTTTCGATGCGTGGGTGCTCGGTCAGCCAGGTGCCGACTTCACGGCCGCTGCCGGTCAGAACGTTGAACACGCCAGCCGGAACGCCAGCTTCGGTGTAAATCTCGGCCAGTTTCAGGGTGGTCAGGGAGGTGACTTCGCTTGGCTTGAAGATCATCGCGTTACCGGCCGCCAGGGCAGGTGCGGATTTCCACAAAGCGATCTGGATCGGGTAGTTCCACGCGCCGATACCGGCCACCACGCCCAATGGCTCGCGACGGGTGTAAACGAAAGACGTGGTGCGCAGTGGAATCTGCTCGCCTTCGATGGCCGGTACCAGACCTGCGTAGTACTCCAGCACGTCAGCGCCGGTAACGATGTCCACGTAACGGGTTTCGGAGTACGCCTTGCCGGTGTCCAGGGTTTCCAGGGCGGCCAGTTCATCGTTGCGCTCGCGCAGGATGTCGACGGCACGACGCAGGATGCGCGAACGCTCCATGGCGGTCATCGCGGCCCAGATTTTCTGGCCCTTTTCGGCGCTGACCACAGCGCGCTCAACGTCTGACTGGGTCGCACGTTGTACGGTTGCGAGGACTTCACCGTTAGCCGGGTTGATGGCTTCGAAAGTGGCGTCGCTGCTGGCGTCACTGTAGCCGCCATCGATGTAGAGTTTTTGCAGTTCGAAACGGGCCATAAAGTCCTCGCAAGTGCATAAGTGGTTGGCGTTGACCACCGGGCGTGCCGTATAGCGTTGGCATCGCGGTCGGTAGCGGTTCAGGGGCTGAGCGCTTTTATGTGTGCTCTAACTCACCTGCTTGGCCAGTTGGAAATCCATGTATTCGTAAGCGATCTGGTGCGCCTGCCCGGTGTCGAAAGCATCTCCCGACAGCGCGCCGCGCAACCACAAACCGTCAATGAGGGCTGCCAGGCCGCGGGCGGCGCTGCGCGCTTGATCAAGCGGCAACACACGGCGGAACTGGCAGCACAGGTTGGAATACAGACGGTGATCGTTGATCCGCTGCAACCTGTGCAATGACGGGTGGTGCATGCTGGTGGCCCAGAAGGCCAACCAGGTTTTCATTGCCGGGCCATTGACCTGGCTGGCGTCGAAGTTGCCTTCGATAATCACCTGAAGATGAGCCCGTGGGCTCGTGTCCTCCAGTGCCTGACGGCGCGCGGTGACGTTCTCGCTGAGGACGCTCATCAGGTACTGCGCCGTGGCGGCGATCAGGCCGTTCTTGTCCCGAAAATAGTGACTGATGATGCCATTCGAGACACCGGCCAAACGGGCGATCAGCGCAATGCTGGCGTCCCCCATGCCGACCTGATCGACAGCCTGCATCGTGGCTTCAATCAATTGCTGGCGGCGGATGGGTTGCATACCGACCTTGGGCATCTTGCACATCTCCTTAGGCCTTCCGGTGGACGAAAAACGGCTACCGGATTGAGGGCCAGTCTATTTTGTTTTGATTGAACGTTCAATCAACAAAGAATAAGATCTGCGACAAATCGTCGCTACCTACAGGTTTTTCCTACGTGTAGTTGGCGGAAAAACGACATCCAAAAATGCTCGAAACCCATACGCGCAAGCGTCCCAAGGGTTTCGGGCTTTTTTCGGGGTGTCTTTATATCACCCGCCGGTCGGCTGCCAACTAACCGATTGGTCGGGTAACGCGTTGCCTTGTGTTCTTCTCTCGCACTGCCTGGAGCATCTGTGCCATGAGTTCTGCCTCTCTAATAAAGACCCCACCCGAGAAGGTGACGGTCAACGGTTGGGTGTTCTACACCTCTACCGCGTTGATTCTGCTGTTGACCGCCATTCTGATCATCGCCCCGCAAGAGGCCGGCAGAATGCTTGGCATTGCCCAGGCCTGGTTGTCCCGCAGCTTCGGCTGGTACTACATGGTGGTGATCGCCGCTTATCTGGTTTTTGTGGTTGGCCTGGCGTTTTCGTCCTACGGCAAACTCAAACTGGGCAGCAAGGACGACACCCCGGATTTCAGCTATGGCGCCTGGGCGGGGATGCTGTTCTCGTCGGGTATCGGCATCTCGTTGCTGTACTTCGGTGCTTCCGAGCCGCTGGACCATTACTTCAATCCGCCAGAAGGCGTGGCCAGCAGCAACCTTGCCGCGCGTCAGGCGGTGCAGCTGACGTTCCTGCATTGGGGCCTGCATGGCTGGGCGATCTACGCACTGGTCGGCTTGGCCGTGGCGTACTTTGCCTACCGTCATAACCAGCCGCTGGCATTGCGGTCGGCGTTGTATCCGCTGGTCGGCGAGCGTTGGGTCAAAGGCGCAGCCGGTCATGCGGTGGACGGCTTCGGCATGTTCGTGACCTTGCTGGGGTTGGTGACGAACCTGGGGATCGGTTCGCTGCAAGTGTCGTCGGGGCTGGAAAACCTGTTCGGCATGGAACACAGCAATACCAACCTGCTGATCGTGATCATCGTAATGAGCACCGTGGCGACCATCGCCGCTGTGTCTGGTGTGGAAAACGGCATCCGCCGCCTGTCCAACCTGAACATCGTGCTGTTTAGCGGTCTGCTGATTTTCGTGCTGCTGTTCGGCCCGACCCTGCACCTGCTCAACGGCTTTGTGCAGAACATCGGCGACTACCTGAACGGCGTTGTGCTGAAGACTTTCGACCTCTATGTGTATGAAGGCGACAGTGAAAAATCCGACCGCTGGTTGGGCCTGTGGACCCTGTTCTATTGGGCCTGGTGGATTTCCTGGGCGCCATTTGTAGGCATGTTCATCGCGCGTATTTCCCGTGGTCGCACGGTGCGTGAGTTGGTGGCCGGCGTGCTGCTGATTCCGCTGGGCTTCACCCTGGCATGGCTGTCGATCTTCGGTAACTCGGCCCTGGACCTGGTGATGAACCATGGGGCGGTGGAGCTCGGGAAGACGGCGCTGGAACAGCCGTCGATGGCGATCTACCAGTTGCTTGAGCATTACCCCGCGTCGAAAATCGTGATCGGCGTGTCGATTTTTGTCGGCTTCGTGCTGTTCCTGACCCCAGCGGATTCCGGCGCGGTGATGATGGCCAACCTTTCGTGCAAGGGCGGTAACGTCGACGAAGATGCGCCACACTGGCTGCGGATTTTCTGGTCGGCGGTGATCACCCTGGTGACCATCGGTCTGCTGTTCGCCGGTAACTTCGAAGCCATGCAAACCATGGTGGTGCTGGCGGGGCTGCCGTTCTCGGTGGTGCTGGTGTTCTTCATGTTTGGTTTGCACAAGGCCATGCGCCAGGACGTGCAAATCGAACAGGAGCAAGCGGAACTGGCAGCGCGTGGTCGTCGTGGTTTCAGCGAGCGTTTGACCCAACTGGATCTGCAACCGAACCAGTCGATCGTTCAGCGTTTCATGGACAAGCACGTCAGCCCGGCGCTGGAAGATGCGGCTGTGCAATTGCGTGCTCAGGGTCTGGATGTGCAGACGTTGCTGGGCAAGTCGAAACGCTGCATGGGCGTGCGGATCGAGATGGAAGAGGGCAACCCTTTTGTCTACGAAGTGAGCCTGGACGGTTATCTGGCGGCGGCGAGTGACACGGTGTCTGCTGAAAGTGCCGATGAACCGCGCGCACGTTACTACCGTGCCGAGGTTTACCTGCATAACGGCAGCCAGGACTACGACCTGATGGGCTTCACTCAGGATCAGATCACCCGTGACGTGCTCGATCAGTTTGAAAGCCATCGGCAGCTGCTTGGCCGGGTCTATAGCTGAGATCAGAAGTGATGCGGTAAAGCTGTTGTGGCGAGGGAGCTTGCTTCCGCTGGATTGCGAAGCGACCCCAAGAATTTGTGAGTGCTGCGCACTCAAGCGGGAGCAAGCTCCCTCGCCCCAGTTGTCAGTATTCCAAGCCAAATATCTGCATTAACAAAAACGCCGCGATCATCTCGCGGCGTTTTTGTGTCTGCTGCTTCTTACCCCAGGTTCTTGCCGAGCAGCGCGTGGTACAGCTCGCTGTCACCGAGAATCCCGACAACCTTGTTGTTGTCGTGCAGCACCAGTTTGTTGCCGGTCTGGTAACGAATCTGCAGCGCATCGCGCATGCCGATGTTGGAGTCCACCAGCGTTGGCCGACGACCCAAGCCTTCAACCGCTTGCCCCGGTATCCAGTTCTGCAGGTCCAGGCTCGAGCCGTTCTGGCGTGCGCCTTTGATGGTGTTGCCTTCGGCCAGGTCCAGCCACGAATCGCCGCCCGGATCCAGGCATACCGAACCATTGATGCGTTTGCACTTGTCCAGGGTGCGCATCAGGCTGCGACCGCACAATACGTTCAGCGGGTTGGTGTGAGCGACGAAGGTGCGCACGTAATCGTCCGCAGGGTTCAGGACGATTTCTTCCGGTTTGCTGTACTGGATGATCCGGCCGTCTTTCATGATGGCGATACGGCTGCCGAGCTTCAGGGCTTCATCGAGGTCGTGACTCACGAAGACGATGGTTTTGCTCAGCTTGCGTTGCAGTTCCAGCAGTTCGTCTTGCAGACCCTGGCGGATCAGCGGGTCGAGGGCCGAGAAAGGTTCGTCCATTAGCAGAATGTCGGCGTCCATCGCCAGGGCACGGGCCAGGCCAACGCGTTGTTGCATACCACCGGACAGCTCGTTGGGTTTCTTGTTGCGCCATTGGGTCAGGCCCACCAGCTCGAGTTTTTCATCGACCAGTTTCTTCCGTTCCTTCTCCGGCCGACCCTGCATTTCCAGACCGAAGCTGATGTTCTCGCGCACCGTCAGCCAAGGCATCAGGGCGAACTTCTGGAACACCATCGCAATGCGCTTGGTGCGCATCATTTTCAGTTCTGCCGGGGTGCAGGAGGCGATGTCGATCTGCTTGCCTTCGTGCTCGACGAACAGCTTGCCGCGGCTGACGGTGTTAAGGCCGTTGATGCAGCGCAGCAGACTGGACTTGCCGGAGCCGGAAAGGCCCATCAGTACGCAGATTTCACCTTTTTCGACGTCCAGGCTGGCCTTTTCGACCCCAACGATCTGCCCGGTCTTTTTCAGGATCTCGTTACGGGTCATGCCTTGATCCAGCAGCTTGAGAGCCTCGCGTGGATCCTTGGAGAAGATTACGTCGACGTCTTCGAAGCGAATAATGCTCATGCGTCACCCCCTACTTTAGCGTCGGGTTGTTTGCAGATACGGTCGAGCATGATCGCCAGCAGCACGATCGCCAGGCCTGCTTCGAAGCCCAGGGCGATATCAGCAGTGTTCAGTGCGTTGACCACGGGTTTGCCCAGGCCATCGGCGCCCACCAGTGCCGCGATCACCACCATCGACAACGACAGCATGATGCACTGGGTGATACCGGCCGCGATGCTTGGCATGGCGTGGGGCAGTTCGATTCGCGAGAGCAGCTGACGTCGCGAGCAGCCAAAGGCCTTGCCAGCGTCCATCAGTTCTTCCGGGACATCGCGAATACCCAGGTAGGTCAGGCGGATAGGCGCGGCAATCGCGAACACTACCGTCGAGATCAGACCCGGGACCACACCCAGACCGAAGAGGGTCAGGGTAGGAATGAGGTACACGAAGGTCGGCACGGTCTGCATCAGATCGAGCACCGGCCGCATCACTGTGTAGAACATCGGTTTGTGCGCGGCGACGATGCCCAACGGCACGCCGATCAGCACGCACACCAGGGTGGCGAACAACACCTGGGCGAGGGTTTCCATGGTTTCCTGCCAGTACCCCAGATTGAGGATCAGCAGAAAGGAGGCAATGACGAAAACGGTCAGGCCCCATTTGCGTTGAATGAAGTGTGCCAGTAGCGCGATGAGGCCGATCAATGCCAGCGGGTTGAACCAGGTCAGCGCGAAAGTCACGCCGTGGATCATCGTTTCCAGTGACACGGCGATTGCGTCGAAGGTGCTGGCGCCGTTTTGCGTCAACCATTCAACGAAGCCCGCGATGTACTGGCCTAAGGGTATTTTCTGATCAATCAGCATGGTAGTGAACGTCCGCATGCAAGGAAATAAACAGCCCGGGCGAGCTGGCTCGCCCGGCGTAAGCGATGCTTCCTAATTCAAGGCTGCGCGAGCTTGGTTTTCACGGCCTCCAGGCCTGGTTTACCGTCAATGGTGGTCACGCCAGCGAGCCAGGTATCGAGCACCTGTGGATTCTTTTTCAGCCAGGCCTTGGCGGCCGCGTCAGGCTTCATTTTGTCGTCCAGGACGTTGCCCATCAGCGTGCTTTCCATGTCGAGGGTGAATGCCAGGTTTTTCAGCAACTGACCGACGTTGCTGCATTCCTGTGCGTAACCCTTGCGGGTGTTGGTGTAGATGGTCGCCTGGCCGAAGTTCGGGCCGAAGTATTCGTCGCCGCCGGTCAGGTACTTCATCTTGAATCGAGTGTTCATCGGGTGTGGTTCCCAGCCCAGGAACACCACGGCGGTGTTGCGGCGCTGGGCGCGATCGACTTGCGAGAGCATGCCTGCCTCGCTGGACTCGACCACCTTGAAGCCGGCGTCTTTCAGGCCGAAGGCGTTCTTGTCGATCATGCTCTGGATCAGGCGGTTGCCGTCGTTACCCGGTTCGATGCCATAAATCTTGCCGTCGAGTTCTTTCTTGAACTTGGCGATGTCGGCGAAATCTTTCAGACCTTTGTTATACAACTCTTCGGGGACGGCGAGTGTGTATTTTGCGTTTTCCAGATTAGCGCGCAGCGTGTCCACGGTGCCGGCATCACGGTAGGCCTTGATGTCGTTTTCCATGGTCGGCATCCAGTTGCCGAGGAATACGTCCATGTTCTTGCCGTCGGCCAGGGACTTGTAGGTCACCGGCACGGAAATCATCGTGGTCTTGGTCTTGTAGCCCAGGGCATCGAGAACGACGCTGGTGGTGGCGGTAGTGACGGTAATGTCCGTCCAGCCGACATCGGAGAAGTTTACGGTGCTGCATTGAGCCGGTTCTGCGGCTTGAGCCAGAAACGGCAGACTCAGCATGGCGGCCAACAACAACGACGGGGAACCTTTCATAAGGGGCGACTCCTTGGTGTTTTTTTTGGCAGTGTTCCGACTGGACCACCGCACTTATCTGTTGCGGTTGGATGGCGTTTTGGAGACAGCTCTACCACGGCGCCTTGCAATCGAGTCGATACGATCATGTACCAGTGAAAATCTGACGCCTACAGGGGGCGTCGTAACCAGTACAGGGATGGTCGCATCCAGTGTCGGTGACGTCGTTTACAGCTTTTTTCAGCCCGTTTTGCCTCGCTGATCCGCAAAAAAACGGCGAAAACACTGCATGAGCGGCTTGCGGCGCTAGCGGGCATGAGTGCGTCGGTGTGAGACGTCGAACGACATGGCAAAAGCCTGATGATGCGGCCATCTCGGCGGATTGCAGCTTGAGCGTAGCAGCTCCGTCACTGGGCGCTTTTGCGCCTGGAGCAGGCACATCCAGGAGTTCAGCAGTAATGGCTATCAGCGTTTTCGACCTGTTCAAAATCGGCATCGGCCCTTCCAGTTCACACACCGTGGGGCCTATGCGAGCTGCGGCGCTGTTCGTGCAAGGTTTGCGCGAGCAGGGTCTTTTGGAACAAGTAACGCGTGTCGAAGTTCAGCTTTATGGTTCGTTATCTGCCACCGGCATCGGTCACGGCAGCGACAACGCGGTGATCATGGGGCTGATGGGCGAGTGGCCGGACGCGATCGATCCGTCGCAAATCGGCATCCGCATCGAGACCCTGCGTGAGACCAGCACGCTATTGCTCGACGGTCGCTTGTCAGTCCCGTTCATCTGGGCCCGGGACATGCGCCTGATCGACGAGAACCTGCCGTTCCATCCCAACGCCATGACCCTGGTTGCCGAAGGCGATCACGGCGAGCTGCATCGCGACACCTACTATTCCATCGGCGGCGGTTTTGTCGTCGATGAGGCACAAGCTTCCAGCGGCGTGGTGGATCTGGATCGCACTGTGTTGCCTTACGATTTCTCCAGTGCCGTCGAGCTGCTCAGTCTCTGCAAGCAGCACAACCTGCGCGTTGCAGAGCTGATGATGGCCAACGAGAAAGTCTGGCGCAGCGAAGAGGAAATTCGCGCCGGCCTGATGAAACTCTGGCGCGCGATGCAAGATTGCGTGGAGCAAGGCCTCAAGCACGAGGGCATCCTGCCCGGTGGCCTGAATGTGCGTCGTCGCGCAGCCAAACTGCACCGCAGCCTGCAAGAACTGAACAAGCCCAACGTGATCGGCTCGACCCTGAGCGCCATGGAATGGGTGAACTTGTTCGCCTTGGCGGTTAACGAAGAAAACGCTGCCGGCGGGCGCATGGTGACGGCACCGACCAATGGCGCGGCGGGGATCATTCCGGCGGTGCTGCATTACTTTATGAAGTTCAGCGAGGCAGTGACCGATGCCAACGTGGTCGACTACTTCCTCAGTGCCGCAGCGGTAGGGATTCTGTGCAAGAAGAACGCCTCGATCTCCGGTGCCGAAGTCGGTTGCCAGGGTGAAGTCGGTTCGGCCTGCGCCATGGCGGCCGCCGGGTTGGCGGAGATTCTTGGTGCCACCCCGGAGCAGCTGTGCAACGCGGCGGAAATCGGCCTGGAACATAACCTCGGCCTGACCTGCGATCCCGTGGGCGGGCTGGTGCAAGTGCCGTGCATCGAGCGCAATGCGATTGCCGCGGTGAAAGCGATCAACGCGGCGCAGATGGCGCTGCGCGGCGATGGTCAGCACTTTATCTCGCTGGACCGGGTGATCCGCACCATGCGTGATACCGGTGCCGACATGCACGACAAATATAAAGAGACATCGCGCGGTGGGTTGGCGGTTAGCGCGGTTGAGTGTTGAGACCGGTTTGACCCCACCGCGGGCAAGCCCGCTCCCACAAGTATTTGTGGTGTGTATTAGTTCTTCGTCACACAACAATTCCTGTGGGAGCGGGCTTGCCCGCGATAGCGCCAGACCAGTCAAAACTGCGCACCAAGTGAACACCCGATGCAAAACGCGCCACCTTTTAGCGCGTCGCAAACAGGTAAGTCTTTCTTCCCAGATCGGGGATCCAATTCAAGCCTGACCGTCCGTCACCCGTGCCTGCGGTGACACTCGTTCCCGGCACGTCGCAGCCCGGTTCCCACAAGTGCTACCGATTTGCTCACAGGCAACGGGGTAGCGGGTTTGCGGCCTCTAATGGCACTTATAACCTCTTATCTCTGCGCGCCATATCCAGACACATCGCGACGTCGTTTTCAGGAGTTATTGAACGCGCATTCAATTTTAGGCATGGCAATTGCTCTGTCATTACAAAGCCCGTCTCCCACGCGAGAACGATGGCAATAAAAAGAGCCTCCGCCTGAGGCCATCACCCGCTTTGTGTGAGGAGATACCGCGATGACGACGTTCAACTCCGGGGCCCAACCCCAGAACCGTGCGCCTCAATCCATCGGCTTTTTGCTGCTGGACAATTTCACGCTTATTTCTCTGGCCTCCGCAGTAGAACCTCTGCGCATGGCCAACCAATTGTCCGGCCGCGAGCTGTATCGCTGGACCACACTCACCGTCGATGGCGGTCAGGTCTGGGCCAGTGACGGTCTGCAGATCACTCCCGACGCGGCGATGCACAAAGCGCCTCCCCTGGACACTGTCATTGTCTGCGGCGGCATCGGTATTCAGCGTACTGTTACCCGCGAGCACGTATCGTGGCTGCAAAGCCAGGCGCGTCAGCACCGTCGTCTTGGCGCGGTTTGCACCGGCAGCTGGGCCTTGGCGTGCGCCGGTCTGCTGGACGGTTTCGATTGCAGCGTGCACTGGGAATGCCTGGCGTCGATGCAGGAAGCTTTCCCGCGGGTGGCCATGAGTACCCGGCTGTTCACCCTCGACCGTAACCGTTTCACCAGCTCCGGTGGCACCGCGCCGCTGGACATGATGTTGCACCTGATCAGCCGCGATCACGGTCGTGAACTGTCGGCCGCGATCTCGGAGATGTTTGTCTACGAGCGCATCCGCAACGAGCAGGATCACCAGCGCGTGCCACTCAAGCACATGCTTGGCACCAACCAGCCGAAGTTGCAGGAAATCGTGGCGTTGATGGAAGCCAACCTTGAAGAGCCGATCGACCTCGATGAACTGGCGGTGTACGTCGCCGTGTCGCGTCGCCAGCTGGAGCGGCTGTTCCAGAAATACCTGCACTGCTCGCCGTCGCGTTACTACCTGAAACTGCGTTTGATCCGCGCTCGGCAATTGCTCAAGCAAACACCGATGTCGATCATCGAAGTCGCGTCGGTATGTGGTTTCGTGTCCACGCCGCACTTCTCCAAGTGCTACCGCGAATACTTCGGCATTCCGCCGCGTGACGAGCGTGTGGGTTCCAACACCACACAACAAGTGGCGATGATGCCGCTGCCGCAAGCCTTGGTGCTGTCGCCGTTGTCCGGGCCGCTGTCGGCGTTGAGCCAGGCGCGTAATGAGTCGACTTTCGCGAGCGTAAGGCTCTAATCCGAGGCGCCTTCATCGCGGGCAAGCCCGCTCCCACAGGTTCTGTGTCGATGCATCAATTGTGTATACGACGCAAAACCACTGTGGGAGCGGGCTTGCCCGCGATTGGGTCTATCAGGCGCTACGGCTTTGCTGGTACTGCGCCAATGCCGGCAGCAACTGCTTGTCGATCGCCTGGCGCACGGCCGGCAGGATGGTCGCGCTGCTGGTGTACATCTGCTTGACCATGGTCCGCAGCGTCATCGCCCGCTCATCGTTCAAGCCTCGCACCGCACACTCGCAAGCCTGCTCGGCTGTAGAGCCACTCGGTACTTGAAAACCCAACGATTTCAGCTGGCCCAACAGGTCTTCCTGGTCAATTAAATCGGCGTGCATCATGACGCAATCCTTCTTCAGGGAACGGTGTCGTGGTTCGATTCTGGTTGGGGCATGAAGTGGCGGCAAGGGCGATTTGTCGCAATGGCCGCATTGGCTATGAACATGTCGTTTTCGGCTAACTTGCCAGCGAGGAGAGTGGGCACACTGGACTCAGCTGGCTTCACGAAGGTTTGGTCACCCTCGCGCAACGGCTCCTCAACAGTACCCACCTCTGCCCCGATCCTGTCACGGCTTGATCGGGGTTTTTTTTGCGTGTGAATCAGAGGGTTTGGTGTTGCCTGTGCGGACGCCATCGCGGGCAAGCCACGCTCCCACAGGATCGGGGTTACTGCAGCTTTGGCGAACGACGCCAAATCTGTGGGAGCGTGGCTTGCCCGCGATGAACGATGACGCGGTTTATCTTTGCAATACCAATATCCGCGACAACAACTCATCCCGGTCGACATAACACCCCTGGAAATGCCGGGCACCCGTAGCGGGGTCGAACGTGTTGCGGGCGTGGAGGGTGCGGCGGTTATCAAAGCACCACAGCTCGCCGGGATTGAGCCTTTGCATCAGCCTGAACCGCGCCTCGCGGGTCATCGCAATGAAACGTCGGTAAGCGCGATACAGCTGGGGCATCTGCTCCACCGAAGCATCGAACGGCCCACGCAGAAAGTTCGCCATGCGGATTTCCGACACTTGCCCGAAAGAGTCCAGAGCGATGATCGGCGCCAGACAGCGATAGTCGCTATGGCGGTCCTTGTTGCGGAACTCCACGGGTATTTCACACAAGGCCTGAAACGCCTCGGGATCTTCCCGACGCAAGGCTTCAGCGATGGCAAAACCGTCGACGAAAATGCTCTCGCCACCGTCGGCGTCATTGACCAGGCAATGCAGAAATTGCAGCCCCGGTTGCAACTCTCGGGTCGGCAGGTCGCTGTGCAGCGGCAGGTTGAAGGCGGTGTAGGCATTGCTGTCGGCGTCGGCCTTGGATTGCACGTTGAACAGCACACCGAAATTGCTCTCGCGGATGAAGGAAATCCGTTGGGCGATCAGCTTCAGCGAGCCCGGCTCAGTGGGTACGCCGCGAACCTGGGTCAAGCCGATGTCACGTACGGCCAGCAGCCATTGCAGCAAGGCATCGTGGTCGTCCATCAACGCCTGATAATCAAACACCGGAAGCTTCAGGTGGCTGTCCCACCACTTACTTTTCGGTTTGGCGGCCCGGCGTTCGGCGCGGGACTCGTCGTCATAGGCGTGGGCTCGCAGCCAGCCCGGGTCGAAGCGGCTGAGATGGCCGTCCTGCCAATCGACACACAGACAACCTTCGGCATCGATTCGTGCACTGTCGGGGATCAGATCTTCCGCGACATCGACGATTTCCAGCACTTGCTCGCGGGTCACCGTGTAGACGCACTGCGGGCACGGGCAGTTGTCCCGTAGCCATTGATGATGAAAAGGGCTGATCCGACCGTCCGCCCATTGCACTTGAATTCGGTCCGCCAGGGTGTGCACGGCGGTCAACGCGCTGATCAACGGGTAGGTGCGGAAGTCGGCAAAAGCGGCGGCGGTGTTCATGACGAGCTCCTTATTGTTTTTCGGGCGGTAAGGCGATCACTCGGCCGATGAAGGCGGGTGCGGGCAGGTCGGCTTGCTCGGCGACAATGGCTTGCAGTTTGCTCAAGGTTTCTTCGCTGAACGGTGCGGATCGCGGCCCGGCGAGGTCGACGTGCAGCAACATTTGTTCATTTCCCGCCAACTCCTTGTCTCCGCCCACCAGATGCAGGCTGTGGTAGAGGTGCAGGCGCTTGCGGTCATGGCCGATGATCTGGGTGTGCACCTCGACGTCGGCATCGAGCTTCACTTCGTGCAGGTAGTTGAGGTGCAGTTCGAGGGTGAACAGCGAATTGCCGCTGGCTTCGCGGTTGTTGCTGTCCATGCCCAGCCGATCCATCAGCGCGTCGGTGGCGTAGCTGAAAATCAGCAGGTAGAAGGCATCGCGCAGATGGCCGTTGTAGTCGACCCAGTCGGGGATGATTTTGGTTTGGTAGGTGGTGAGGGTGGGCATGGTGAGTGATCCAAGATGTGTGGTGACTGTACTGGCACTATCGCGGGCAAGCCCGCTCCCACAGTGATTTGAGGTGTTTATAAAATCTATGCCACTCAGTAGATCCTTGTGGGAGCGGGCTTGCCCGCGATGAGGCCAGACCTGCTGGCCCCTGACTTGGTTTATTCGCTAAACGCCATGCCATGTTTGGCCTTGGTGGTCTTCACCGCCTCCAGCACCGCCAGCAAGCAATCATCACGATAGCGCTCCAGCGCCGAGATGCTGTGTTTGCCCAATTGCTCGCTGGTGCCATCCACCACGTCATCGATCAATCTGTCGGTCAGCTCCGGTGCCGGCAGATACGTCCAGGGTAGCTGCAACGCCGGCCCGAATTGCGCCATGAAGTGCCGCATGCCTGCGTCGCCGCCCGCCAGGGTGTAAGTCAGGAAGGTGCCCATGAACGACCAGCGCAGGCCCGCGCCAAAACGAATCGCATCATCGATTTCGCCAGTGGTCGCCACGCCGTCGTTGACCAGATGCAACGCCTCACGCCACAACGCTTCGAGCAAACGGTCGGCGATAAAACCTGGTACTTCCTTGCGCACATGCAACGGGCGCATGCCTAAAGATTCATAGACTTTCATTGCTGCTTGAACCGCTTCTGGCGCGGTATTTTTGCCCCCGACCACTTCCACCAATGGCAGCAGGTAAACCGGGTTGAACGGGTGCCCGACCACGCAGCGTTCCGGGTGGGTCGAACTCTCGTAGAACTCGCTCGGCAACAGCCCCGACGTACTGGAACCGATCAAGGCATTGGGCTTGGCCGCCGCGCTGATTTTGCTGTGCAGTTCCAGTTTCAGGTCCAGTCGTTCTGGTGCACTTTCCTGAATGAAATCCGCATCGCGAACGCATTCTTCGATAGTGTCGACAAAGCGCAGACGATCCTGCGATGCGCCGGGTACCAGACCTTGTTTCTCCAGTGCGCCCCAGGCATTGGCGACGCGTTTGCGCAGCGCCGCTTCGGCACCGGGCGCCGGGTCCCAGGCCACCACATCGAGGCCATGGGCGAGGGCGCGGGATACCCAGCCGCTGCCGATGACACCGCTGCCCAGGGCGGCGAAGGTTTTGATATCAGTAATAAAACTCATGAATGCTGTCCTGAAGATTGGTCGAGAAACCTGTGGGAGCTGGCTTGCCTGCGATGGCGGCGTTCCTCTCACAAGAGATGTGGCGGATGTACCGGCCTACAGGGTTAGGTGTAGGTCGGGTTAACCGCGCTTGGTCAGGCCCATTTTTGCCCGGCCTTCAGCTGGGGTCAGAACACGGGCGCCGAGGCGGCTGAGGATTTCTGAGGCGCGTTCGACCAGTTGGCCGTTGGTCGCCAATACGCCCTTGTCCAGCCACAGGTTGTCTTCCAGACCGACCCGCACGTTGCCGCCGAGCAGCACCGCTTGCGCCGCCATTGGCATCTGCATGCGACCGATGCCAAACCCGGCCCAGACCGCGTCGGCCGGCAGGTTGTCGACCATGGCTTTCATGGTGGTGGTGTCGGCCGGTGCGCCCCACGGGATGCCCAGGCACAGCTGAAACAGCGGGTTATCGAGCAGGCCTTCCTTGATCATCTGCTTGGCAAACCACAGGTGGCCGGTGTCGAAGATTTCCAGCTCGGCCTTCACGCCCAGCTCTTGAATGCGTTTGGCGCCAGCGCGCAGTTGCGCCGGGGTGGACACGTAAATGGTGTCGCCGTCACCGAAGTTCAGGGTGCCGCAATCCAAAGTGCAGATTTCCGGCAGCAGTTCTTCGACGTGGGCCAGACGGGTCAGCGGGCCGACCAGGTCAGTGTTCGGGCCGAACTCCATCGGATTCTCGCCCGCGCCGATTTCCAGGTCGCCGCCCATGCCGGCGGTGAGGTTGACGATGATGTCGACGTCGGCCTCGCGGATACGCTCCATCACTTCGCGGTACAGCGCCACATCACGGCTGAACTTGCCGGTTTCGGGGTCGCGAACATGGCAGTGGACCACGGTAGCGCCGGCCTTGGCGGCTTCCACGGCGGCCGCGGCGATTTGTTTCGGGGTGACCGGCACGTGTGGGCTTCTGGCGGTCGTGTCGCCAGCACCGGTGAGTGCGCAGGTGATGATGACGTCGTGATTCATGAGGCGGTTCCTTACAGGCGTGATTTTCGGGTGTGGCTCAGGGCGTGACGATTCCGTTCGCAGCCCGGTCGGGCTGCGAATCGGTGGTTCATTTCGGTTCTATTTACTGGTTAGTTTCAGGTTCTCAGCCGCCGGTTTGCCATCGAAGGTGGTCACGCCTTCGAGCCAGCGTTGCTTGTCTTGCGGGTGATCTTTCAGCCATTGCTTGGCCGACTCGAAGGCGTCCTTGTGATCGAGCAGCGGCTGCATCATCCGGCTCTCGTCTTCGGCGGTGTAGGTCAGATTGCTCAGCAAACGACCAATGTTCGGGCATTGTTCGGCGTATTTCGGCGCGGTGACGGTCCAGACGGTGGCCATGCCTTCGTTCGGGCCGAGGGCGTCTTCGCTGCCGGTGAGGTAGGTCATTTGCACGTTGACGTTCATCGGATGCGGCGCCCAGCCGAAGAACACCACGGCTTCCTTGCGCCGCACGGCGCGATCCACCGCCGCGAGCATGCCGGCTTCACTGGACTCGACCAGTTGGAACTTGCCCAAGCCAAACTGGTTCTTGGCGATCATCGCCTTGATCTGAGTATTGGCGCCCGAGCCAGGCTCGATGCCATAAATTTTGCCGCCCAGTTCTTTTTCGAACTTGGCGATGTCAGCGAAGGTTTTCAGGCCTTTGTCGGCGAGGTAAGTCGGCACGGCGAGGGTGGCGCGAGCATCCTTGAGGCTTGGCGCTTCAAGCACTTTGACCTGCTTGGCATCGACAAACGGCGTGATGGTCTGGGTCATCAGCGGGTTCCAGTAACCGAGGAACAAGTCCAGGCGCTGGTCGCGAATCCCGGCGAAGATGATTTGCTGGGAGGCGCTGGTCTGTTTGGTGTTGTAGCCGAGGCCATCGAGCAGGACCTGGGTCATGGCGCTGGTGGCGATTACGTCGGTCCAGTTCACCACGCCCATGCGCACGTTCTGGCACGACGCGGGTTCGGCGGCCATGACGCTGGCGCTCAAGAAAGCGGTACCGCTGAGTGCAAGAACACAGCTGCTGATCAGTCGTTTCATGTCGGGTTCCTCGGCAGGTCGTTATTGTGGGTCCGGGCGTCTTCGTGCGCCGGTTATGCCAAGTTACGCAGCTTGAGGCCCGTCAAAGCGCACTATGGCGACCAGCTCTTGCACTGCAGCGACCTGCGCTCTTGAATGCCGCGTGCAACTGGCGTATCAACGTCAACACGCTTCCCGCCCTCTCGCTACCTGCCATCGAGTGCGCTCCATGTCCCAGGATTTCTACTTCTTGTTGATGCCCGGTTTTTCGGCGATCGGTTTTATCTCGGCAATCGAGCCGCTGCGGGTCGCCAATCGCTTTCGCGGTGAGCTGTACCGCTGGTATGTGTTGAGCGCTGATGGCGGGGCGGTGTTGGCCAGTAATGGCATGTCGGTCAACGCCGATGCAGCGCTGGAACCCCTGAAGAAAAGCGCGACCTTGCTGGTGGTCGCCGGTTTCGAGCCGCTGAAATTCACCACCCCGGCGCTGGAGCACTGGTTGCGTCGTTTGGACAACGAAGGCGTGACCCTCGGCGCCATCGACACCGGCAGCTTCGTCCTCGCCGAAGCCGGCCTGCTCGAAGGCCATCGCCTGACCCTGCACTGGGAAGCTATCGATGCCTTCAAGGAGTCTTATCCACAGCTCAGCGTCACTCAGGAGCTGTTCGAGATCGACCGTCGTCGCATCACCTCCGCCGGCGGCACGGCTTCCATCGACCTGATGCTCGACCTCATCGGCCAGGCCCACGGCCCGGAACTGGCGATCCAGGTCAGCGAACAGTTCGTACTCGGGCGCATCCGCCCGCGTAAAGACCACCAGCGCATGGAAGTCGCCACGCGGTATGGCATCAGCAACAAGAAACTGGTGCAGGTGATCGGGGAGATGGAACAGCACAGCGAGCCGCCGCTGAGTACGCTGGCGCTGGCGGAATCGATCAAAGTGACCCGGCGTCAGCTCGAACGCCTGTTTCGCCTGCACCTGAACGACACGCCGAGCAATTTCTATCTGCGGTTAAGGCTGGAGAAGGCGCGGCAGTTGCTGCGCCAGACGAACATGAGTGTGTTGGAGGTGAGTATCGCGTGCGGGTTTGAATCGCCGTCGTATTTCACCCGCAGTTATCGGGCGAGATTTGAGCGGTGCCCGCGTGAAGACCGACGTACGGCTAAAGCGTAATTCTGACGACACCCGAGAAACCTGTGGGAGCGGGCTTGCCCGCGATGAGGCCGGCACATTCAATGTTGATGTTGACTGACACGCCGCCATCGCGGGCAAGTCGGATCGCCGCACCGCCGCTCCCACAATGATCTGTGTTGATGAGAGAAAATGTTACTTCTTCATCAGCGCGGAACACGCCGCCTTGTAAGCCTCATGCTGATACTTGTTCAGCGTCTCCGGCAGTGCAAAATCGAACTTCTTGTTCTGCGCATTGATGGTCTGCGGCGACAGCAGCGTCACCTCGCAATTTTCCAGCAGCTGGAAAATCCCCTCGATCTTGAACGTAGTCGGCCCACCGGCGAACTCACCTTTCTTGCTGCGTTTCTTGATCGCGATCCGGTCGATGGAATTCTCGCGAACAAACGACGCTACCTGTGCTGCGAACAGCTTGACGTTGGCCGCCTCGTCATCCTCATCGAGGGCGATTTTCTTGGTGTTGAGCGCGACATGACTCAGGCTCGTACCGTCGAGGGACGCCACGGCGATGATCGCTTCGCTGCCTTTGATTTCGATGCCGCAGACTTTCATGTTGAATCCCTTAACTGGCTGATGGCGTTCAGCTTACAACTCTAGTTGGTTGGCGGTGATGCCAAAAGCTGCGGCAATTTTTTCACGGGTTGCTTTGCGGGGCTTGGAGACCGTTTCTTGCTGGGCGAAATCCGGTTGGGAAATGCCCATGCGCTTGGCAACTTCATCCTGCTTAAGGTTCAGGTGTTCGCGCCAGGCGCGAACAGGGAGTGCTCCATCGACGATGCGGCTCACTACTTCGTGGGGGATCAAATAATTCTCCATTCTTATGTCTTTATTCCTGCCCGATCGACTCCAAAAACTCCGACCGTTCATCACTCATCCGCGCCACGCAATCATTTTGCGCAATGGTGGACGCCTTGCTACCGCTGGTCGCCGGAAATGCGTCCACTGCGCAATCGGCATCCCGGGTTTTCAGCCATTGCTGTTGCGCAGTTTTGATTTTGGCGGTGATGTCGGTCAGTTGCGCCTTGTTGTTGCCGTAAAGCGTTTGCATGCGCTCGGTCAGGCTCTGATAGTTGTCGCTCAGCAGCTGTTCGGCGGTGGTTCTGCTGTAGGCCGAGCATTCCAGGGTCTGGATTTCGTTTTCGACAGCGTCGCAGGGATTGTCGTCGGCCTCTTCAGCTGCTTGTACGCCAGTCGCTATCAGTGCCAAAGCCAGGAAGATCGATTTCATTGCGCCGCCGCCCCTAATTCAGTGATTACATCCAGTGATGCGGCGAATTCTGGCCCAAGCGGGCGGCGTTGGATAGGTAGGCAATGACGCCTGCTGACGACCCTTTGTCGCGGATTGACGCTTTCGGCAAACCCTCTGTCGTTTTTGCACCCGGCTGCACAGGCACCGAGGCATATGCTGGCCCCAAAGCGCCGGCACACGATTCGGCGCATGAATCGCTAATAGGGGACAGCCTGATGAGCCCAGCCGAATTGCACGCCGACAGCATCGTTATCGACGGGCTGATTATTGCCAAGTGGAACCGCGAGCTGTTTGAAGACATGCGCAAGGGCGGTCTGACCGCGGCCAACTGCACCGTGTCGGTGTGGGAGGGCTTCCAGGCCACTGTCAACAACATCGCCGCCAGCCAGAAGCTGATCCGCGAGAACAGCGACCTGGTAATTCCGGTGCGCACCACCGCCGATATCCGCAAGGCCAAGGAACAAGGCAAGACCGGCATCCTCTTTGGCTTCCAGAATGCTCACGCGTTTGAAGACCAGATCGGCTATGTCGAGGTCTTCAAGCAGCTCGGCGTCGGTATCGTGCAGATGTGCTACAACACCCAAAACCTGGTCGGTACCGGTTGCTACGAGCGCGATGGCGGCCTGTCGGGTTTCGGTCGTGAAATCGTCGCCGAGATGAACCGTGTCGGCGTCATGTGCGACCTGTCCCACGTCGGCTCGAAAACGTCCGAAGAAGTCATCCTCGAATCCAAGAAGCCGGTCTGCTACTCCCACTGCCTGCCGTCGGGTCTGAAAGTGCACCCGCGCAACAAATCCGACGAAGAGCTGAAGTTCATCGCCGATCACGGCGGTTTCGTCGGTGTGACCATGTTCGCGCCGTTTCTGGCCAAGGGCATCGATTCGACCATCGACGACTACGCCGAAGCCATTGAATACACCATGAACATCGTCGGCGAAGACGCCATCGGCATCGGCACCGACTTCACCCAGGGCCATGGCCAGGACTTCTTCGAATACCTGACCCATGACAAGGGCTACGCCCGCCGTCTGACCAGCTTCGGCAAGATCATCAACCCACTGGGCATCCGCACCGTGGGCGAGTTCCCGAACCTGACCGAGACCCTGCTCAAACGCGGCCATTCCGAGCGGGTGGTGCGCAAGATCATGGGCGAGAACTGGGTGAACGTCTTGAAAGACGTTTGGGGCGAATAAGCCACCGCATCTCTGAATCCTTTCCCCCGGCCGTCCGTGCCGGGGGCAACACAACGAATTTTCTGGAGTTAAGTTTCCATGGCCAAAATCGCCCCGCAATTGCCAATCGAAGTCGACAGCGAAACCGGTATCTGGACTTCCGACGCCCTGCCAATGCTGTATGTGCCGCGCCATTTCTTCGTCAACAACCACATGGGCATCGAGGAAGTGCTGGGCGCCGACGCCTACGCCGAAATCCTCTACAAGGCCGGCTACAAGTCCGCCTGGCACTGGTGTGAAAAAGAAGCTGAATGCCACGGCCTGGAAGGTGTCGCAGTGTTCGAGCACTACATGAAGCGCCTGTCGCAACGCGGCTGGGGGCTGTTCAAGATTCAGGACATCGACCTCGACAAAGGCACCGCCAGCGTCAAGCTCGAACACTCCGCATTTGTCTACGTGTACGGCAAGGTCGGGCGCAAGGTCGACTACATGTTCACTGGCTGGTTCGCCGGCGCCATGGACCAGATCCTGGCCGCTCGCGGCAGCAAGATCCGTACAGTCGCCGAACAAGTCTACGGTGGCTCCGAAGAAGGCCACGACGACGGTTTGTTCACCGTCAAGCCGTTGTAAGTCGAGGACCCCGCCATGGCTTTCGAAGCAATGTTCCAGCCGATCCAGATCGGCAAACTGACCATCCGCAACCGCGTGCTCAGCACCGCGCACGCCGAGGTCTACGCCACCGACGGCGGCATGACCACCGACCGGTACGTCAAGTATTACGAAGAGAAAGCCAAGGGCGGGATCGGCCTGGCGATTTGCGGCGGTTCCTCCAGCGTGGCCATCGACAGCCCGCAAGGCTGGTGGAAGTCGGTCAACCTGGCCGACGACCGGATCATTCCGCACTTCCAGAACCTGGCCGACGCCATGCACAAGCATGGCGCCAAGATCATGATCCAGATTACCCACATGGGCCGTCGTTCCCGCTGGGACGGCGAGCATTGGCCAACCCTGCTGTCGCCGTCGGGCATCCGTGAACCGGTGCACCGCGCGACCTGCAAAACCATCGAGCCGGAAGAAATCTGGCGGGTGATCGGCAACTACGCCAGCGCAGCCGCGCGGGCCAAGGCCGGTGGCCTGGACGGCGTCGAGCTGTCCGCCGTGCATCAGCACATGATCGACCAGTTCTGGAGCCCGCGAGTCAACAAGCGTACCGACGAATGGGGCGGCAGCTTCGAAAACCGCATGCGTTTCGGCCTGGAAGTGATCAAGGCTGTGCGCAAGGAAGTCGGCCCGGATTTCTGCGTCGGCATCCGCCTGTGCGGTGACGAATTCCACCCGGACGGCTTGTCCCACGAGGACATGAAACAGATCGCCAAGTATTACGACGACACCGGCATGATCGACTTCATCGGCGTCGTGGGTTCGGGTTGCGACACCCACAACACCTTGGCCAACGTTATTCCGAACATGAGTTATCCACCGGAGCCATTCCTGCACTTGGCCGCCGGTATCAAAGAAGTGGTGAAGGCCCCGGTTTTGCACGCGCAGAACATCAAGGACCCGAACCAGGCGACTCGTATTCTGGAAGGCGGCTACGTCGACATGGTCGGCATGACCCGCGCCCACATCGCCGACCCGCACCTGATCGCCAAGATCAAAATGGGTCAGGTCGACCAGATCAAACAGTGCGTCGGCGCCAACTACTGCATCGACCGTCAGTACCAGGGCCTGGACGTCTTGTGCATCCAGAACGCCGCGACTTCCCGTGAATACATGGGCGTGCCGCACATCATCGAGAAATCGACCGGTGTGAAGCGCAAAGTCGTGGTGGTCGGTGCCGGTCCTGCCGGGATGGAAGCGGCTCGCGTGTCGGCTGAACGTGGCCACGACGTGACCCTGTTCGAGAAGAAAGAATTCATCGGCGGGCAGATCACTACTGCGTCGAAAGCTCCACAACGGGACCAGATCGCCGGCATCACTCGCTGGTTCCAGCTGGAACTGGCACGTTTGAAAGTCGACCTGCGCCTGGGTGTGGCGGCGGATGCGGCGACCATTCTCGACCTGCGTCCGGACGTGGTGGTACTCGCCGTCGGCGGTCATCCGTTCCTGGAGCAGAACGAACACTGGGGCGCGGCTGAAGGCCTGGTGGTCAGCAGCTGGGACATCCTCGACGGCAAGGTTGCGCCGGGCAAGAACGTGCTGGTCTACGACACCATTTGCGAGTTCACCGGGATGTCGGCGGCCGACTTCCTTGCCGACAAGGGCAGCCAGGTCGAGATCGTCACCGACGACATCAAACCGGGCGTGGCCATCGGCGGTACGTCGTTCCCGACTTACTACCGCAGCATGTACCCGAAAGAAGTGATCATGACCGGCGACATGATGCTGGAGAAGGTCTACCGCGAAGGCGACAAGCTGGTGGCGGTGCTGGAGAACGAATACACCGGCGCCAAAGAGGAGCGGGTGGTGGACCAGGTCGTCGTCGAAAACGGCGTGCGTCCGGACGAAGAAATCTACTACGCGCTGAAGGAAGGCTCGCGCAACAAAGGCCAGATGGACATCGAAGCTTTGTTCGCGATCAAGCCTCAGCCTTCGCTGAGTCAGGCGGGCGACGGCTACTTGCTGTTCCGCATCGGCGACTGCGTGGCCCAGCGCAACACCCACGCGGCGATCTATGACGCGTTGCGGTTGTGCAAAGACTTCTAACGGCTTGCACATGACCCTGTGGGAGCGGGCTTGCCCGCGATAGCGGTGGGTCAGTCAATGCAGATGTGACTGACAGAATGCAATCGCGGGCAAGCCCGCTCCCACAGGAACCGAGTAAGGCATCTCGACCTGCAAGACCCCGAGGTCTTTGGGAGCTCCACCATGTTGAACACCCTTCTTCCAATCCTGTTGTTCGCTGCCTTGGGCCTGGCTGTCCTGGGCGCGTTGCGGCGGGTGGCTATGTGGCGTCAGGGCCGGGCTTCGAAAGTCGACCTGATCGGCGGTCTGTTCGCCATGCCCAAACGCTACATGGTCGATTTGCACCACGTCGTCGCGCGGGACAAATACATTGCCAACACTCACGTCGCCACGGCTGGCGGTGCGGTGGCGTCCATTGTGCTGGCGATTCTGGTGCATGGCTTTGGCCTGCATAACCGCATCCTCGGTTATGCACTGCTGTTGATGTCTGCGGTGATGTTTGTCGGCGCGATCTTTATGTTCCTGCGCCGTCGCAACCCACCGGCCCGTTTGTCCAAAGGCCCGTGGATGCGCTTGCCGAAAAGCCTGATGGCGTTCTCGGCATCGTTCTTCCTGTTGACCCTGCCGGTAGCCGGCATCCTTCCGGAAAACTTCGGTGGCTGGGTGGTGGCTGCGATCCTCGGCGTCGGCGTGCTCTGGGGCGTGTCGGAACTGTTCTTCGGCATGACCTGGGGCGGGCCGATGAAGCACGCCTTCGCCGGTGCATTGCACCTGGCTTGGCACCGTCGCGCCGAACGTTTTGGCGGCGGTCGTTCCACCGGTTTGAAACCGCTGGATCTGAATGACCCGAACGCGCCGCTGGGTGTGGAAAAACCCAAGGATTTCACCTGGAACCAACTGCTCGGCTTCGACGCCTGTGTGCAGTGCGGTAAATGCGAAGCCGCGTGCCCGGCGTTCGCCGCCGGCCAGCCGCTGAACCCGAAAAAACTGATTCAGGACATGGTCGTTGGCCTGGCCGGTGGCACTGATGCCAAGTTCGCCGGCAGCCCCTATCCGGGCAAAGCCATCGGCGAACACGGGGGCAATCCGCATCAACCGATCGTCAACGGTCTGGTGGACGCTGAAACCCTGTGGTCCTGCACCACTTGCCGTGCCTGCGTCGAGGAATGCCCGATGATGATCGAGCACGTCGACGCCATCGTCGACATGCGTCGCCATCTGACCCTGGAAAAAGGCGCAACCCCGAACAAGGGCGCCGAAGTCCTGGAAAACCTGATCGCCACCGATAACCCTGGCGGCTTCGCGCCGGGCGGTCGGATGAACTGGGCGGCGGATTTGAACCTGAATCTGCTCAGCGAGAAGAAATCCACCGACGTGCTGTTCTGGGTCGGCGACGGCGCCTTCGACATGCGCAACCAGCGCACCCTGCGTGCCTTCGTCAAAGTACTGAAAGCGGCCAAGGTCGACTTCGCGGTGCTGGGGCTTGAAGAACGCGACAGCGGTGACGTGGCCCGACGCCTGGGCGACGAAGCGACCTTCCAGCTGTTGGCCAAACGCAACATCCAGACCCTGGCCAAGTACAGCTTCAACCGCATCGTCACCTGCGACCCGCACAGTTTCCATGTGCTGAAAAACGAGTATGGCGCCTTCGACGGCAACTACGGTGTTAATTACGTTGTGCAGCACCACAGCACTTACATGGCGGAGATCATAGGCGCTGGCGCCCTGAACCTAAGCCAGCACAAAGGCAGCAGCGTGACCTATCACGACCCGTGCTACCTCGGTCGCTACAACGGCGAATACGAGGCGCCGCGTGAAGTGCTGCGCGCCCTGGGCATCGAGATCAAGGAAATGCAACGCTCCGGTTTCCGTTCACGCTGCTGCGGCGGCGGTGGCGGTGCGCCAATCACCGACATTCCGGGCAAGCAGCGGATCCCCGACATGCGCATGGAAGACATCCGCGAAACCGGCGCCGAACTGGTGGCCGTGGGTTGTCCACAATGCACCGCGATGCTTGAGGGCGTGGTCGAGCCACGGCCGTTGATCAAGGACATTGCCGAACTGGTGGCCGATGCCTTGCTCGAAGACGCCGCGCCGGGAAAGCCTTCGGCACCGGCCAAACGTGAACCTGCGGAGGTGCATTAATGAGCGACATTATCCGCCGCGACCCACGCGCCGAATGGATCGCCCGCAACCGCTTGCACCCGCTGCACGCGGCCATGCAACCGGCGCAACACAGCTGGATGGGGCCTAACGGGCTCATCCGCAAGAATCCTCACGGGATCGGTTTTATCGGCCCCAACGGCATCAAACGAATTGACCGCAGCGGCGCTCAGCAGGGCGGGGCGACCAAACGCTCGGCCGCGGTTGAAGTGCAATTGCCGCTGCATCAAGTGCCTGCCCCGGCGTTCTACATCAGCGTGGTGCCGGACATGGTCGGCGGCCGCTTGAGCAGCCACGACCGCGACTTGCTCGGCCTGGCTCATCAGTTGGCCGGCAAGGACGGCGCGGTACTGGCCGTGGTCTTCGGTGAGCACAAGGAAAACGCCTTCGCCACGGCTGGCGTGGATCGTTTGCTGGTGCTTGAGGGCGACGAATTCAGCGGTTATGCACCGGAGCAACGCGTCCAGGGCCTGCGGGCTGTGGATAACCAGTTCAGCCCGCGTCACTGGTTGCTGCCGGACAGCCGCAGCGGTGGTGGCGAACTCGGTCGGCGCTTTGCCGCCGCATTGGGCGAACGCCCGGCCACGCGTGTCTGGCAGGTCAAGGATCAGGAGTGCATCGGCCGCGCCGGTGCTGGTTTGCAAGACCTTGCACGTCCGGTCGCCCGTTTGATTCTGGCTGCTGCCGAATGCGCCGAACCGGTCAGCGAAACCCGTCATGAGGCCTTGCCGGTGGAGTTATCCACAGCGGTCGCACGCAGCCTGTCGCGGATCGAAGATCTGGGCGCGGTGGCGGTGGACCCGGCGGCGATTCCGATGGCCGAAGCCGAGTTCATTTTCTCCGGCGGTAACGGGGTCAAGGACTGGGGACTTTTCCACAGGACGGCCGAGGCGTTGGGCGCGACCGAAGGTGCGTCGCGAGTGGCGGTGGACGACGGCTTCATGGCCCGCGACCGTCAGGTCGGTGCGTCCGGCACTTGGGTCACTGCACGGGTTTACGTGGCGGTGGGCATTTCCGGGGCGATCCAGCACCTGCAAGGCATCGGTGCCTGCGACAAGGTGGTGGCGATCAACCTTGATCCTGGCTGCGACATGATCAAACGGGCCGACCTGTCGGTGATCGGCGAGAGCGCCGAGATTCTTCAAGCCTTGATCGATGCGGTAGAGGCTTACCGCAATGAAGCCAAGCGCGATGCGGCTTAAGGAAAGGAAAGGGTTATGAGCACGAAAATCATCAGCCTGGTGTCCATCGGCGCCCACCCGACCTCCGGCCGGCCACGTCGTGCCGAGCAGGATGCGCGAGCGGTTGAGCTGGGTTTGCAACTGGCTGGGGATAACCTGCAAGTGCTGCATGCCGGTGACGTCGCCGAACCGGCATTGCGCGCTTATCTGGGCATGGGCCTGGAGCAGTTGCATGTGCTGGAGCAACCGGAAGGTGCGGACGCACTGCCAGCGTTGACCGCGTATTTGCGCGATGCCGGGGCGCAAGTGGTGCTGACCGGCAGCCAGGCGGAAACCGGTGAAGGCTCGGGCATGTTGCCGTTCCTGCTGGCGGAAAGCCTTGGCTGGCCGCTGGTGGTGGGGTTGGCGCAGGTCGAATCCATCGACGGCGGTTCGGCGTTGGTGCTGCAGGCTTTGCCTCGCGGGCAGCGTCGGCGCTTGAAAGTACGCCTGCCATTTCTGGCGACTGTGGATAACGCGGCGCCCAAGCCTCGGCAGAGCGCCTATGGTCCGGCACGTCGCGGGGTATTGCAGGCGGATGAAGTCGAGGTGATCGACGATGAACTGCTGGCGGTGGCCACGCTGCAACCGGCCAAGCCACGGCCCAAACGCTTGAAAGTGATCAAGGCCAAGAGCGGTGCAGACCGCATGAAAGCCGCGACGGCCAAGGCCAGTGGTGGAGGCGGACAGGTGCTCAAGGGCGTAACCGCGCAGGCGGGCGCCGAAGCCATTCTCAAGTTGCTGATCGAAGAAGGTGTGGTTCGCTAACGGTCCTGTGGAGCCCGGTAAATGGCAGTTGAGTTTCGTTCGGCCCTGCGCGCGGATGCGCGCGAGATTGCTCGCTTGTTTCAGATTTCATCAGAAGGTGCGGCGGATTACATCTGGAGCCAACTGGCGCAGCCCGGCCAGGACCTGCTGGAGGTCGGTGCCAGTCGTTACGCTCGCGAAGACGTCGATTTCTCCTATCAAAACTGTCTGATCGCGCAGGCCGAGGGAGAGGTCATCGGCATGCTGCACAGCTACGCGATGCGCCACGATCCGCTGGCCGCTCCCGTCACCGATCCGGTCCTGGCACCGTATGCCACGATGGAAATCCCCGACACCCTTTATATTTCGAGCCTGGCCCTGCATGAGGGCTGGCGCAATCAGGGTTTGGGCAAACAATTCCTCGCCTACGCCTACGACCGTGCCAACCGGTTGGGGCTTAATGGCTTAAGCCTGATCGACTACGAGGCGAACACCGGCGCCCGACGGTTTTATGAACGCCATGGCTTCCGGATCGTCGATACCTGCCAGATCACACCCCACCCAATGATTCGGGTCACCGGGGAGGCCTATTTGATGTATCGGCCTTGAGGCTGAGCCCTGTTCGTGTGGGAGTGGGCTTGCCCCAATGCTAGTCAGTTAAGAGATAGAAACAAGCGATGAGTAACCTGTGGCGAGGGAGCTTGCTCCCGTTGGACTGCGAAGCAGTCCCCCTCTTTTTGGGATAAGGGGGCCGCTTCGCAGCCCAGCGGGAGCAAGCTCCCTCGCCACAGGTTCAGTGTCGATCACTGTGCACACCAACAATCCACCGGGTTACCCACAATCCCTGTTAATGCTTCTGTGGATAACATGTTCGCCCCTCGCTACATCCCTTACCCATCAAGCCCTCCAGCCCTCCGTACAAAAAATAACCAGCCTAAGCCCCGGTTTTTTCGAGCTTTTTTCACAGAACGACTTCGCTAGCCAGCCGATACTTGCCCCCAATCTCTGTTGGCGCTTCTGTGGATAAGATGTTCGCTGTCCGCTACAGGCTATATAAACCGTGGCTTTCAGTGAGTTGATCAAATAATGTTCAATTGACCTTTTTCTCTCACTAATCCTTCCGCAAACCCTGAATTCTCGGGGCTTTCGGCGGTTTTCCACAGAACCTGCAAAGTTGCCCCCAAAGTCTGTTGGCGCTTCTGTGGATAAGGTGTTCGCTATCCTCTGCACGTCATATAAACCGTGGTCTACAGGCTTCTGGTTAAAAAACAACCAATGCTTGCGTAAAACCCTGCTTCTGGATAAGTCACGGTTTTTCTTGGTTTTTTGTGAATAAATTTGCTCCTTCATCCACAGTTGTCCCCAATAGCTGTGGGTGGAGATGTGGATAACTTGTTCGCTAAACCCTGCAAGCCACGGCCCCTATAGACCGCAACGCGATAGATCAGATTTCATACAGGTCTAAGGCGCTCCCTTGACTTCGATCTGTCACCTGTCTTCACTCTCAGGGCACAAGGACAGCCGTCACTTATCCACATCTGGTTCAGGGAGAACGCGTGATGGATAGCCAGCCACATCGCTTGCACCCAAATCCCTGCACGACCTGTGTACCGACACCCGCGACCTTGCTGCGTAAGCGGATTCACCGTCGCGCCGCCAATCAGCGCGCTCGTCTATAGCGCCTGAAACCTTTCCCCATACCCTGACGCCGCTGCCACTGAGGCCCGACCGTGCCCGGTGACCAGGCGTTCGTTCGTCGATCGATTGCAGGCAACCACAGAGTTGCCCATCTGCCTGAGAGGAAATGACCCATGACACGGATCGCCACGCCCATCAGCGACATCAAGGAACATTACGACGTGATCGTCATCGGCTCCGGCTACGGCGGCGGGATCGCGGCGTCGCGCCTGTCCCGGGCCGGCAAGCGGGTGTGCCTGCTGGAGCGGGGCCGGGAAATCCAGCCCGGCGAATACCCCAATACGATGCTGGCGGCCACTGAAGAGCTGCAAGTCCATGACCCGGACGGGCACATCGGTTCGCGCACCGGGTTGTTCGACCTGCACGTCAATGCCCAGCAGAACGTGGTGGTCGGTTGCGGTCTGGGCGGTACGTCATTGATCAACGCCAACGTTGCGCTGGAACCGGAGCCCGGCGTGTTCGACGACCCGCGCTGGCCACTGGCGGTGCGTGAGCATCGCGACACGCTGCTCAAGGAGGGTTATGCCCGGGCTCGAGAAATGCTAAAGCCCAATCCGTATCCAAGCACCGCACCCAACCTGCCGAAACTGGATGCCAACAAAAAATCCGCGGACTACCTCAAGCAAGGCGCGCATTTTTACAAGCCACCGATCAACGTGACCTTCGACAAACTGCCGAACAATCTCAACCACGTCGGCGTCGAGCAATTACCGTGCAACCACTGCGGCGACTGCGTGTCGGGCTGTAACAACAAGGCCAAGAACACCACGCTGATGAATTACCTGCCGGATGCCTGGAACCACGGCGCGGAGATTTTCTGCCAGGCGGAGGTGCGACATCTGGAGCTCGACGCCGACGGCGACGGCTGGATCGTGCACTTCCAGTATCTGGACAGCGGCCGCGAGAAGTTCTCGGCACCGACGCTATTCGTCAAGGCTGACGTCGTGGTGGTTTCGGCGGGCACCCTGGGTTCCACCGAAATCCTCCTGCGTTCTCGGGATAAAGGCCTGGCGACGTCCGATCAGCTCGGCGAGAACATGAGCGGCAACGGCGACATTCTCGGTTTTGGCCACAACTGCGACCAAGCGATCAACGGCATCGGTTTCGGTGCGCACCCGGCCAGTGAAATGAAACCGGTCGGCCCGTGTATCACCTCGATCATCGACATGCGCACCGAAGGCGACTGGCGCAGCCGCATGGTCATCGAAGAAGGCTCGATTCCCGGCGCTCTAGGCCGGCCCATGGTACCGAGCATGGCTGCGTTCGCCGGGTTGATCGGCAAACCCACCGACGACAGTTTCACCGGCAAGCTCAAGTACGCGGAGCGCGAAACCGAAAGCTTCCTTCGCGGCCCGTATCACGGCGCCCTGCATAACATGCAGACCTACCTGATCATGAGTCACGATGACGGCAAGGGGCGCATGGTGCTCGACAGCAAGGATCAGCTGCGCATCGACTGGCCGGGCGTTGGCGAGCAGGAAAACGTCAAACTCGGTAACGAGCGACTGCACCAGAGCACCAAGGCATTAGGCGGGATCTGGGTCGAGAACCCGATCTGGACCGAGCTGCTCAAACACAGCATCGTTTCCGTCCACCCGTTGGGCGGTTGCGTGATGGGCGAGGACGCGGAGCAGGGCGTGGTCAACCACAAGGGCCAGGTGTTCAGCGGCGTCAGTGGCACCAATGTCTATGCGGGGTTGTACGTGACCGACGGCGCGGTGATTCCGACCTCCCTGGCGGTCAATCCGCTGCTGACCATCTCCGCCGTGAGCGAGCGCAACATGGGCCTGCTGGCCGCCGATCGCGGTTGGCATATCGACTACACGTTGCCCTCGGCGCCGCGCAAACAGGTGGCGCCGCCGACCCTCGGCGTGCAGTTCACCGAAACAATGAAGGGCTATTTCTCCAAAGACTTCACTCAGCCTCAAGGTACTGATCTCAAACTCTACGAGGCGGCCGCCAAGAGCGGCGAGTCAGAGAACTCGCCGATCGAGTTCACCCTGACCATCACCGCCAACGACCTCAACCGCATGATCAAGGAGCCGCAACACGCTGCGACGCTGGTCGGCACGCTCAATGCGCCGGGCCTGTCACGGGAACCGCTGACCGCCAGCAATGGCGTGTTCAACCTGTTCGAGGAGTATCAGGAACAAGTTGGCGTGCGGCACATGAATTACGACATGAAACTGACCGCCGAGGACGGCAGCGATTATTACTTCAGCGCGTTCAAAACGGTGCCCGAAGACAACGGCGTGCTGAACGTCTGGCACGACACCAGCACCCTCTACGTCACGCTGTATCGCGGCGCTGACAAGACCGGTGAGGTGATGGGTTCGGGTGTAATGCACATCCATCCAGTCGATTTCGCCAAGCAGATGACCACCATGAAGGTGCTCAATGCCCGCAACGAACGGGAGCGCATAGATGGGCTGGCGCGGTTCGGCAAGTTTTTCGCCGGCATTTTGTGGGAGAGCTACGGCGGCGTGTTCGCGGGTGACATCTACTTCAACCCTGATGCACCGCCGCGGCAGAAACGCCCATTGGATGCGCCGATCCCGAGCGTGCAGTTCTTCCAGACCGAAGACAACGTACAGCTACGCCTGACCCGCTATCAGGGCGGCAGCAAAGGGCCGGTGATGCTGGTGCATGGCTTGGGCGTGGGCTCGAATATTTTCTCCACCGACACCATCCAGACCAACCTGCTGGAGTACCTGTGCAAGCACGAGTACGACGTCTGGCTGCTGGATTTGCGGGTGAGCATTCTGTTGCCCGCGAGCAAGAAGGAATGGAACGGCGATCAGATTGCGCAGTACGACTTCAAGGCCGCCATCGCGCAGATCCAGCAAGCAACCAAGGCCGCGGACGTGCAATGCGTGGTGCATTGCTACGGAGCGACGACTTTCTTCATGTCGCTGTTGGCCGGGTTGCAGGGCGTGCGTTCGGTGGTGTGTTCACAGATCGCGGCGGATACGGTGGTCGCCACGGCAACCGGGCTCAAGGCCGGTTTGCACCTTCCGGGGATGCTCGACGCCATTGGCATCAAATCCCTCACCGCGTATGCCGACAACAAGGAGAGCTGGTTCAACAAACTCTACGACAAGGCTCTCAACGGGTATGCCCGCATCGAGGCTCAGGGCTACTGCACCAATCCGGTGTGCCATCGCATCACCTTCATGTACGCGTCGCTGTACCGCCACGACACGCTCAACGAGACCCTGCATGACAACCTGCATGAACTGTTCGGCGAATCGAACATGCAGACCTTCGAGCACCTGGCGTTGATCCTGCGCAAAGGTCATCTGGTGGACTTCAAGGGCCAGGACGTCTACATGCCTCACTTTGACCGGCTGACCATGCCGATCTGCTTCATCAGCGGCGAAGACAACCAGTGCTACCTGCCGGAAAGCACGCTCAAGACCTATGAGCGCGTGTGCAAAGTCCATGGGCCGGAGCGCTACAGCCGGCATGTGGTGCCGGGTTACGGGCACATCGACTGCATGTTCGGCAAGAATGCGGTGGTCGACGTGTACCCGATCATCCTGCAACACCTGGAGAAAACAGCCCTCGGCTAGCACTGCTTACCTGTGGCGAGGGAGCTTGCTCCCGCTGGGCTGCGTAGCAGCCCCAAAACCTGAGGGTGCGATCTATCAGATACACCGCGTTTTCTGGTTTTACGACTGCTTCGCAGCCGAGCGGGAGCAAGCTCCCTCGCCACAAAAGCCGTGTGCTGACTTGGGATTGGTGACAAAAAGGAAAGGGACGCCATGGACAGTTACATCCGCTGGTTTCAACGCTTCATCTGGCTAGGCATTGTGATGAATATGGTCTTCGCGATTCCGGCGTTGTTCGCGCCGGCGTTGCTGACCTCAATGCTCGGGATGCCGCCGCAGCTCTCCGATCCATGGCTGGAAAACGCCGGCATGCTGCTGGTGGGGATCAGTCTGTTTTACATGCCGTCTGGCTTCAACGCACCAAAATACGTCGTGCATTCGTGGCTGTGCGTATTGTCGCGATTGGTCGCCGTGGCGTTCTGGATTTACCTGATCAACACCAGCAACCAGGCCCAGGTGTTCGTGCCGATGCTGCTGGGCGATCTGAGCATGTTCCTGATCCTCGGGACTCTGCTCTACCTGGGCAGCGCGCCGGCCAATCGGCCCTTGGCGTTGCTTCGCGACGGCTTGCATGAGTGGCGCGAGGCGTGGGCACGACGCTGGCAGCGACACAGCTTCAAAGTCGCCACGCTGGTCGTGGTGCTGGCGCTGGGGTTTATCGGCTACGAAACCTGGTACCAGATGCTGCGGGTGGTGCCGGCCGAGCAATACGCCTCCGATGAGGACCACTACAAGTACGGCGCCATCGGCCTGGGCATCGAAGCGCGGATTCCCTATTACCTGTTCGCCGTATTGCCGCAAATGTGCCCGGATAAACTGCCGAAACCCGGCGGCTACGAAGTCTTCGGTTTCCTCTACGAGAACGGGAAGGACCTGCCGATCGGCATGGCCAAGCGGCAGATAGGCTATCCGACCGTGGAGCCCAACTGCGCCTTGTGTCATACCGGTTCTTACCGGGCCACTACCAGCGACGTCGCCATCCCGGTGGCCACCGCGCCGGCCAATACCCTGCAACTGCAGGCCTTCCAGTGGTTTGCCTACAATTGCGCCAGCGACCCGAAATTCACCCCCGACGCGGTGATGACGGCGATCAACAGCAAGTTCCAGCTCGGGTTTTTCGAGCGCTTGTACAACCGCTACGTGATCATTCCGATGGCCACGAGCGCGCTGGTCAAGCAGAAGCAGGCCTATGCCTGGCAACGCCTGCGCGCACCGCAAGGGCCGGGACGTACCGACACCTTCAACCCGACGAAAATGGTGGTGTTCGGCTTCCCGGATGACTCGACCATCGGCACCGTCGACTTGCCGCAAGTCTGGAACCAGAAGCCTCGGGAGTCGCTGTACCTGCACTGGGACGGCAACAACAACGACATCCATGAGCGCAACTACGCGGCAGCCATGGCCGTGGGCGCAACGCCGGAGTCGGTATTGCCGGCCAGTTTCAACCGGGTGACCAACTGGTTGCTGGGCCACAAGGCGCCGGCCTGGCCGTTCGCGCTGGATCAGGCCAAAGTCGCACGGGGTAAACCGGTCTGGGAAAACAACTGCGCCAATTGCCACGATTTTGGCCGCACCGACACCGGTCAGGTCACCACCAGCATTGATGAGCTGGGCACCGATCCCCATCGGCTGAACTCGTTCACCACAGGTTTGGTGACGGCTTTCCATGGCTTCAAGAAATCGCCGTTCGACTTTGGCGCCTATCGCAAGACCCAGAGCTACAGCAACACGCCCACCGACGGCGTCTGGTTGCGTGCACCGTATCTGCACAACGGTTCGGTACCGACCCTGTGGGACTTGCTGCAACCACCGGAAAAGAGGCCGCTGGTGTTCTTCACCGGCTCCGATGTGTACGACCAGGACAAGGTCGGCTTCGTCACCAGTGGCCAGCAGATGAAGGCCTCGGCGGACTTCAAATACGACACCCGTCTGGAGGGCAACCACAACGGCGGCCACCTGTACGGCACGCAGCTGTCGGAACTCGATAAGCGTGCGCTCATCGAGTTCATGAAAACCCTGTGATTCCACTACGGATGGAGGAAAGCGACATGTCATTGGTCAGTCATTGGGAACACGAGTACGACAAGGTCAAGCTACGCGTACACGGCTTGTTCACCCGTTTGGAAATGGCCTGGAAAAAGCTCGTCAGCGAGCTTGAGCCCGAGGAGTTCGAAGCCATTGTCGCGCTGCTGCAGCGGGGTCACGATCAGGCGCAATACGTGCTCAAGCACGGCGATATGCCAGACGATCAGCCGAGTGTGCCGTGGGAGTTGTCCCACGGCTTGTCGATCCTGCACATCGGCAACGCCAGCCCCTTGCCGCAATCGGTGGACGAGCTGCAAACCCGAGTGCTCAAGGACGGCAGCCTGCTCGGTTGTCGCAAATGGGAGCTGCTGGATCTGTTGTGGAGCGAGGCATTGCTCAAATGGATCGAGAACCTGCGGCATCACGCGCCGTTCGCCACCAACCCGGCGCTGATGCGCATGGACAGTGACGTAACCCTGGCCATCGCCGGCGACTGGGGCACCGGGCCGTTCGACAGCCATGCTCCGGCGGTGTCGGTGGCCAACCAGATGCAACTGGCCCAGGCCGACTTCACCATTCACCTGGGGGATGTGTATTACGCCGGCACCCGCTCCCAGGAAGACGTTGACATGGTCGGCTGGCCCATGGGCAAGCACGGCTCGTTCACCCTCAACTCCAATCACGAGATGTACAGCGGCGCCCATGGCTATTTCAAGGAATTGGCCAAGCGTTTTCCGGCGCAGCAGGGCACCAGTTATTTCGCGTTGTACAACGATGACTGGCTGGTGATCGGGCTCGACACGGCTTACGCCTCGGATGCGATCAACCTGTACATGGACGGTGCACTGAACAAGGAGCAGATCGACTGGATGAAAGATCTGCCTCAACGCAAGAAAATCATGGTGCTCAGTCATCACCAGGGCTTTGATATTTCCGGGCACAGCAAGACGGCGCTGTATCAGCCGGTGTGCGATGCCTTGGGCCGCGAGCCGGATTACTGGTATTGGGGGCATTTGCACAACGGCATCTGCTACGCCGCTCAAGGCGGGTTGCATGCGCGCTGCGCCGGGCACGGGGCGATTCCCTACGGCAATGCCAGCGAGCTGAACGGGCATGCGCGGGTGCTGTGGTCGGAAACGGAAAATGCGCGGGATGAGGCGTACCCGGATCGGGTGTTGAACGGTTATGTGAAGGTGCGGCTGGTGGGGGAGAACATCGAAGAGACGTTTATTGGCGAGGATGGGTCGGTGCGGTGGTCTTCGAGTTAACGGGCTGACTGTGCCGGCCTCATCGCGGGCAAGCCCGCTCCCACAGTGATGGGGGTGTTCACAAAATCTGTGTACGCCGCCGATCCTTTGGGAGCGGGCTTGCCCGCGATGCTTTTGCTCTTAGCCTTGAACCGGAACACCTTTGAGATAAGGCGCAGGCTCGGCCCCAAGGTTGTTCAGCAACCGCTCGCTGTACCAATCCACGAAGTTCACCACGCCAAACTCATAGGTCTTGGAGTAAGGCCCAGGCTGGTACGCGGTGGAGTTGATCCCGCGCTGGTTTTCTTCGGCCAGGCGACGGTCCTGGTCGTTGGTCGCATCCCAGACCTGGCGCATGCGCTCCACGTCGTAGTCCACGCCTTCGACCGCGTCCTTGTGCACGATCCATTTGGTGGTAACCATGGTTTCCTGAGCGCTGATCGGCCACACGGTGAACACGATGATGTGGTCGCCCATGCAGTGGTTCCACGAATGCGGCAGGTGCAGGATGCGCATCGAGCCCAGGTCCGGGTTTTTGATGCGGCCCATGAGTTTGGCGCAGCCCTGTTTGCCGTCCAGGGTCATCGACACGGTGCCCTTGAGCAGCGGCATGCGCACGATGCGGTTACGCAGGCCGAAACTGGCGTGGGCGTAAGGGATTTTCTCGGCTTCCCAGGCAGCGGCCGAAGCAGCCACGTGGTCCTTGAAGGCCTGGTCGGCACGCGGGTCGGTGACGTCGTCCCATTCCAGCAGGGTTTTCAACAGTTCCGGGTGCGACGCGTTGCAGTGGTAGCACTCGCGGTTGTTTTCCAGCACCAGTTTCCAGTTGGCTTTTTCGAACAAGGTGGTCTGGATCGCCACCTTGGTATTCTCCATGTCGTACGGTTCCATGTAATGGTTCAGCGTCGACAAGAAGTCATCAATGGCCGGCGGGTTTTCCGAGAGGCTGATGAAGATGTAACCGCCAGCGGTTTTCACGTTCACAGGCTTCAAGCCGTACTGCTTCATGTCGAAGTCGGCGCCCATTTCGGTGCCGGCGAACAGCAGGCGACCGTCCAGCTCATACGTCCACTGGTGGTAGTGGCAGACCAGTTTGGCGACTTTGCCTTTTTCACTGGTGCACAGCCGCGAACCGCGGTGACGGCAGACGTTGTGGAATGCATGGACCACGCCGTCGGCACCACGAATCACGATGATCGGGTTCTTGCCGACTTGCAGGGTCAGGTAGTTGCCCTTGGTCGGGATTTCGCAGGTCATGCCGGCGATCAACCACTCTTTCTGAAAGATTTCCTGCATGTCGATATCAAACAGCCGCTCGTCAGAGTAAAACGGCTGCGGCAGCGAAAAAGTGCGCTCGCGCTCTTGCAGCATCTGCGCGGTGGCCTTGCGTGCGGGTTCCAGCGGATCGCCCAGGCTGATTTTTGCGGTGACGTCCATCGATTTGATCCTCATGGCCATTCTGTGTGGCCGGCGAAATAGTGGCTGATACGGTTTGCTACGCAAGGTGTAAAGGTTGTGACTTGGTATGGGGCGAGTGTGGGGCCGGCGCTCGCCAGAACCTTATCCATGGGCGACATGGCCCAATCTGTTCCCGACGCGCAACCCCCGGTAATTGGGGGCTGGTCGCGATAAGTATGTGAATGTCGCAGATAGGTAAATGGGAGGTTCTCGCTATACGCAGAATCGCCAACATGAAGGCCGACAGTCGGCCGTGGAGATCAGCATGTCCAACAGCTTCCTGAACCCGGTAACCACCCAGACCTGGGCCAATGGTCGACACATTGTCCGTTGCGTCAAAGTCATCCAGGAAACCTGGGATGTGCGCACCTTCTGCTTTATGGCCGACCAGCCAATCCTGTTCTTTTTCAAGCCCGGGCAGTTCGTCACCCTGGAGCTGGAAATCGACGGCGTGCCGATTATGCGTTCCTATACCATTTCCAGCTCACCGTCGGTGCCGTACAGCTTTTCGGTGACGATCAAGCGCGTGCCGGGGGGCAAGGTGTCCAACTGGCTGCACGACACCCTGCATGAAGGCCAGGAGTTGGCGGTGCACGGGCCGGTCGGGCTGTTCAACGCCATGGACTTCCCTGCGCCGAAAGTGCTTTACCTCAGCGGCGGCGTCGGCATCACGCCGTGCATGTCCATGGCGCGCTGGTTCTATGACACCAATGGCAACGTCGACATGACGTTTATCCACAGTGCCCGCTCGCCCAAAGACATCATTTATCACCGCGAGCTGGAACACATGGCGTCGCGGATCGACAACTTCAGCCTGCACCTGATTTGCGAGAAGCATGGTCTGGGCGAGCCGTGGGCCGGTTATCGCGGTTACCTGAACCACAAGATGCTCGAATTGATGGCGCCGGACTTCCTTGAGCGTGAAGTCTTCTGCTGCGGCCCGACCCCATACATGAACGCGGTCAAGCGCATGCTCGAGACGGCGGGTTTCGACATGTCGCGTTATCACGAGGAATCCTTCGGCGCGACGCCAGCGGAAGCCCGTGCCGACGCGGTGGAACAAGCCGAACAAGCGGCGGATGCTCCGGAAGTCGATGCGGCGGATCTGCATCAGGTGGAATTCACCGCGTCCGGCAAGAGCATTCGTGTGGCGCCGGGCGAAACCGTGCATGCGGCGGCGGCCAAGCTTGGCTTGCTGATTCCGAAGGCCTGCGGGATGGGGATCTGCGGGACCTGCAAGGTGATGAAGCTTGGTGGTGAGGTCGAAATGGACCACAACGGTGGGATTACCGAGGAAGACGAGGCCGAGGGTTACATTCTGTCGTGCTGCAGCGTGCCGAAGGGCGATGTGCGGATCGAGTTCTAATAAGCACCATGGAACCCTGTGGGAGCGAGCTTGCTCGCGATGACGGAATCAGATCCAACATCAATGTTGGCTGATCCACCGCTATCGCGAGCAAGCTCGCTCCCACAGGAACGGTGTTTTTCAGTCGATAAACAGGTCGGGCATCAGCTTGTCGTTGCTGTCCGGCTCAAAACGATAATGATCAAATTCGTTAACCCCATGCTCCCGCAGAATCTCCTCATCAATCAGCAAGCGCCCGGTAATGCTGCGGCCACTGCTGCTCAGAATCGCGTAAGCAGCATCCGCCATAATCGCCGGCGAACGCGCATGCTTGAACGACTCGCGTGACCCCAGCTGAAACTCGATCGCAGCGGTCGCGATCATGGTCTGCGGCCACAGGGAATTAACGCTGATGCCGTAGGAGGCGAATTCCTCGCTCATGCCCAAAGTCAGCATGCTCATGCCGTATTTGGTCACCGTGTAAGGGCTGTACTGGGCGAACCACTTGGTGGCCAGGTTCAGCGGTGGTGACAGGTTGAGGATGTGGCCGGCGGTTTTTTTCAAATAGGGCAGGGCAGCCTGACTGCACAGCAGCACGGCGCGGGTGTTGATCTGATGCATCAGGTCGAAGCGCTTGAGTTCGATGTGTTGCACCCCGGTCAGCTTGATCGCCCCGGCATTGTTGATCAGCGCGTCGATGCCGCCGAAATGCTCAGAGGCGTCGGCCATGGCCTGGCGCACGGCAATTTCATCACGCACATCCACCTGCAAGGCCAGCGCCTTGCCGCCCGCTGCTTCAACTTCCGCCGCCACACTGAAGATGGTGCCAGGCAGTTTGGGGTGAGGAGTGGCGCTTTTGGCGGCAATCACGATGTTAGCCCCGTCCTTTGCTGCCCGCAGCGCAATCTCACGCCCAATGCCACGACTGGCACCGGTGATGAACAGGGTTTTGCCTTGTAATGACATGCGTACGCTCCTGATTGTTGTTATCGATGCGGATCGAAACGGCTCGCCAGTCAATGTAGACCAACTCTTGCGGGATCATTTTGCATGAAGGCTGTATGTGGCGAGTTGGCTCGCCCCCGTTGGGTTGCGAAGCAGCCCTTAACCCTGAGAATGCGGTCTGTCAGGCAGACCGCGTTGGTTGATTTACGACTGCTGCGCAGCCGAGCGGGAGCAAGCTCCCTCGCCACAAAAGCTCATTTCAATCAATTAGCGGAGGTGAACACAGACCTGTGGCGAGGGAGCTTGCTCCCGCTGGGTTGCGAAGCAGCCCCAAAGCCTGAGCATGCGGTTTGTCAGGCAGACCGCGTTGGTTGATTTACGGCTGCTGCGCAGCCGAACGGGAGCTTGCTCCCGCTGGGTTGCGAAGCAGCCCCAAAGCCTGAGCATGCGATTTGTCAGGCAGACCGCGTTGGTTGATTTACGACTGCTGCGCAGCCGAGCGGGAGCAAGCTCCCTCGCCACAAAAGCTCATTTCAATCAAATAACTGAGGTCGAACACAGACCTGTGGCGAGGGAGCTTGCTCCCGCTGGGTTGCGAAGCAGCCCCAAAGCCTGAACATGCGGTCTGTCAGGCAGACCGCGTTGGTTGATTTACGACTGCTGCGCAGCCGAACGGGAGCAAGCTCCCTCGCCACAAAAGCTCATTTCAATCAAATAACTGAGGTCGAACACAGAACCTGTGGCGAGGGAGCTTGCTCCCGCTGGGTTGCGCAGCAGCCCCAAAGCCTGAGCATGCGATTTGTCAGGCAGACCGCGTTGGTTGATTTACGACTGCTGCGCAGCCGAGCGGGAGCAAGCTCCCTCGCCACAAAAGCTCATTTCAATCAATTAGCTGAGGTCGAACACAGACCTGTGGCGAGGGAGCTTGCTCCCGCTGGGTTGCGAAGCAGCCCCAAAGCCTGAGCATGCGGTCTGTCAGGCAGACCGCGTTGGTTGATTTACGGCTGCTGCGCAGCCGAGCGGGAGCAAGCTCCCTCGCCACAAAAGCTCATTTCAATCAATTAGCTGAGGTCGAACACAGACCTGTGGCGAGGGAGCTTGCTCCCGCTGGGTTGCGCAGCAGCCCCAAAGCCTGAGCATGCGATTTGTCAGGCAGACCGCGTTGGTTGATTTACGGCTGCTGCGCAGCCGAACGGGGGCAAGCCCCCTCGCCACAAAGCTTGGGGGTGTCAGGCTGACATTACTTCCCGAATATCCGTCGCCAATTCGCGCACGCGTTCTTCTTCGGTGTCCCACGAGCACATGAACCGTGCGCCGCCGTTGCCGATGAATGTGTAGAAGCGCCAGCCCTTGGCGGTCAGTGCGGCAATGGCCGGCTCTGACAGCTGCAGGAACACGCCGTTGGCCTGCACCGGGAACATCAGTTCCACGCCCGGAATGTCGCTCACCAGTTCGGCCAGCAGCTGCGCGCAGTGGTTGGCGTGGCGGGCGTATTTGAGCCAGGCGTCGTTTTCCAGAATCCCGACCCACGGCGCCGAGAGGAAGCGCATTTTCGAGGCCAGTTGCCCGGCCTGTTTGCAGCGGTAATCGAAGTCTTCAGCCAGTTTGTGGTTGAAGAACAGAATCGCTTCGCCCACCGCCATGCCGTTTTTCGTGCCGCCGAAGCACAGTACGTCGACGCCGGCCTTCCAGGTCAGGTCCGCTGGTGAGCAGCCCAGGTACGCGCAGGCATTGGAGAAACGTGCGCCGTCCATGTGCAGGTTCAGGCCCAGTTCTTTGCAGGTGGCGCTGATGGCGCGGATTTCGGCCGGGGTATACACGCTACCGACTTCAGTAGCCTGGGTCAGGGTCACTACGCGCGGTTTCGGGTAGTGGATGTCCTGGCGCTTGAGGGCGATTTCGCGGATCGATTCCGGCGTCAGCTTGCCGTTTTCGGTGCGGGCGATGAGCAGCTTGGAGCCGTTGGAGAAAAACTCCGGCGCGCCGCATTCGTCGGTTTCGACGTGGGCGGTTTCCGAGCAGATCACGCTGTGGTAACTCTGGCACAGTGACGACAGGGCCAATGAGTTGGCCGCGGTGCCGTTGAAGGCGAAGAACACTTCGCAGTCGGTTTCGAACAGTTTGCGGAATTGATCCGAGGCGCGTGCGGTCCACTCATCGTCGCCGTAAGCGCGCTGGTGGCCGTGGTTGGCCTGTTCCATGGCAGCCCAGGCTTCAGGGCAGATACCGGAATAGTTGTCGCTGGCGAATTGTTGGCTCTTATCGGTCATGGCCTGCTTCCGTGATCGAGGCGCTTGTGGCGCTTCGTTGGTCAATGATGGTGCGCACTTTACCGAAGATCGTCCGGGGAGCACACGGGGTGAGTCTGTCAGAAAAATACAAACGCCTTGGGCAATTATGCACATGACTCAGAGGGACGGTGCACTGGATCTGCTCAAGTGGCTGGCGCTGCTGAGCATGGTGCTTGATCACCTGCGATATGTCGGTTACTCCATCGATTTGCTGTATGTGCCGGGTAGATTGGCATTCCCGTGGTTCTGTTTGGCGATGGCGGCGAACCTGTCGCGAGCCCGTGCAGTAACGACCGACGGCCAGTGGCGTTACCTCGGTTGGTTGTTGCTGTTTGGCGCTTTGAGCGAAATCCCCTACCGGATGTACATTCCTGAACACGACACCTTGAACGTGTTGCCCACGTTGGTTCTGGGTCTGTTGATCGTCCGTGGCTGGCAGCACAGGATGCTTCAGTCGCGACTATTGGCGGCCGGTGCCTTGTTGCTGGCAGCGCTGTTCCCGGAGCGACTGATGTTCGGTTTCTTCGGCGTGCTGTTGCCGTTGGCGATGTTGCTGGTGATCAGGCGTCCCTGGTATTTCAGCCTTCTGCCGGGGCTGGTCTGTTTGGCGGCTAATCAATGGCAGGTGCTGTATTACGCTGCACGACTTCATAGCAATGTAGCCATCCTCGGCATTGCCGCTTGTCTGATTGCGCCACTATTGGGGCTGTTGCTATTGCGACACGCCCAAGGCATCCGGCCACCACCGATGCGTCGCTGGGCTTACGCGCTCTATCCCGCGCACTTCTTCGTGCTTTTGGCCTTGCGCCAACTTATTGCCTGACCTCTGCAGGGGCGCGTAAAACCCTGTGGGAGCGGGTTTGCCCGCGATGGCGGCATCACTCCAGCATTGATGTCAGCTGACCCACCGCTATCGCGGGCAAGTCGAATCGTCGCACCGCCGCTCCCACAGGGGATCCTTTCTAATTTGAAGATTGTGTCCGGTCAGGCTTTCTGGCCCATGTCGTAAACGCACCTTTGCGTGGCGTCCATAGGCATTTGACCTGTCTGCGCCGGTCATACCATCGCATCCAAAGGGCACTGCCGTAACGCCAGTGCCTTACCGAGACGAATGGCGCATAGATGCCGCTGGGAGAGACGCGATGTTCAGCAAGCAAGACCAGATCAAGGGTTACGACGATGCACTGCTGGCGGCGATGAATGCCGAGGAGCAACGCCAGGAAGATCACATCGAGCTGATCGCGTCAGAGAACTACACCAGCAAGCGCGTGATGGAAGCGCAAGGCAGCGGCCTGACCAACAAATACGCCGAAGGCTATCCGGGCAAACGCTACTACGGTGGCTGCGAGCACGTCGACAAAGTTGAAGCCTTGGCCATTGAACGCGCCAAGCAACTGTTCGGCGCCGATTACGCCAACGTCCAGCCGCATTCCGGCTCTTCGGCCAACAGCGCCGTGTACCTGGCCCTGCTGCAAGCCGGCGACACCATTCTGGGCATGAGCCTGGCCCATGGCGGTCACTTGACCCACGGCGCCAAAGTGTCGTCCTCGGGCAAGCTGTACAACGCCGTGCAGTACGGCATTGACACCAAAACCGGTCTGATCGATTACGACGAAGTCGAGCGACTGGCCGTCGAGTGCAAGCCGAAAATGATCGTTGCCGGGTTCTCGGCCTACTCCAAGACCCTCGACTTCCCACGCTTCCGCCAGATCGCCGACAAGGTCGGTGCGCTGCTGTTCGTCGACATGGCTCACGTTGCCGGTCTGGTTGCTGCTGGCCTGTACCCGAATCCGCTGCCGTACGCTGATGTGGTCACCACCACCACCCACAAGACCCTGCGCGGTCCGCGTGGCGGCCTGATCTTGTGCAAGTCCAACGAAGAAATCGAGAAGAAGCTCAACGCTGCGGTATTCCCCGGTGCCCAGGGCGGCCCGCTGATGCACGTGATCGCCGGTAAGGCGGTGTGCTTCAAGGAAGCGCTGGAACCTGGCTTCAAGGCTTACCAGCAACAAGTGATCGACAACGCTCAGGCCATGGCCAGCGTATTTATCAAACGCGGCTACGATGTAGTGTCCGGCGGTACCGATAACCACCTGTTCCTGGTCAGCCTGATCCGTCAGGGTCTCACCGGCAAAGAGGCGGACGCAGCACTCGGTCGCGCCCACATCACCGTGAACAAGAACGCTGTCCCGAACGATCCACAGTCGCCATTCGTGACCTCCGGCCTGCGTATCGGCACCCCGGCGGTGACCACTCGCGGCTTCAAGGTCACCCAGTGTGTAACGCTGGCCGGCTGGATCTGCGACATCCTCGACAACCTCGGCGATGCCGATGTCGAGGCCAATGTCGCGCAGCAAGTGGCAGCCCTGTGCGCGGACTTCCCGGTTTATCGCTGAGCGCGGTTTTGGAGTAAATGACTATGCAACGCTATTCGGGCTTCGGCCTCTTCAAACACTCCCTCAGCCATCACGAAAACTGGCAGAAGATGTGGCGCACGCCGACCCCTAAAAAGGTCTACGACGTGGTCATCGTCGGCGGTGGCGGGCATGGTCTGGCGACCGCCTACTACTTGGCCAAGGAACACGGCATCACCAACGTGGCTGTGGTCGAGAAAGGCTGGCTGGGCGGCGGTAACACCGCGCGCAACACCACCATCGTTCGCTCCAACTACCTGTGGGACGAATCGGCGCACCTGTACGAACACGCGATGAAATTGTGGGAAGGCCTGTCCCAGGACCTGAACTACAACGTGATGTTCTCCCAGCGTGGCGTTTACAACCTGTGCCACACCCTGCAGGACATCCGTGATTCCGAGCGTCGTGTCAGCGCCAACCGCCTCAACGGCGTGGACGGCGAACTGCTTGATGCCAAACAGGTAGCCGACGAGATTCCGTACCTCGACTGCTCCAAGAACACTCGCTACCCGGTGATGGGCGCAACTGTCCAGCGTCGCGGCGGCGTGGCTCGTCACGATGCCGTGGCGTGGGGTTTTGCCCGTGCCGCCGACGCCTTGGGTGTGGACCTGATCCAGCAGACCGAAGTGATCGGCTTCCGCAAGGAAAACGGCGTGTGCATCGGTGTTGAAACCAACAAAGGCTTCATCGGCGCCAAGCGCGTTGGTGTGGTTACCGCCGGTAACTCCGGGCACATGGCCAAACTCGCCGGTTTCCGTCTGCCGATCGAATCGCACCCGCTGCAAGCGCTGGTGTCCGAGCCGATCAAGCCGATTATCGACAGCGTGATCATGTCCAACGCCGTACACGGTTACATCAGCCAGTCCGACAAGGGCGACCTGGTGATCGGCGCCGGTATCGACGGTTACAACGGCTACGGCCAGCGCGGTTCGTACCCGGTGATCGAACACACCGTTCAGGCCATCGTCGAGATGTTCCCGGTGTTGTCCCGCGTACGCATGAACCGTCAGTGGGGCGGCATCGTCGACACCACGCCGGATGCGTGCCCGATCATTTCGAAAACACCGGTACCGAACATGTTCTTCAACTGCGGTTGGGGCACCGGTGGCTTCAAGGCAACACCTGGCTCGGGCAACGTATTTGCCGCCAGCCTGGCCAAGGGTGAAATGCACCCATTGGCCGCACCTTTCTCCATCGACCGTTTCCACAACGGTGCGTTGATCGACGAACACGGCGCTGCTGCGGTTGCCCACTAACAGGAGAAATCCCCATGTTGCATATCTTCTGTCCTCACTGCGGCGAGTTGCGCTCCGAAGAGGAATTCCACGCATCCGGCCAGGCGCACATCCCGCGTCCACTGGATCCAAACAGCTGCACCGACGAGGAGTGGGGCGACTACATGTTCTTCCGCGATAACCCTCGCGGTCTGCACCACGAACTGTGGGATCACGTTGCCGGTTGCCGTCAGTACTTCAACGTCACCCGTAACACCGTGACCTACGAGATTCTCGAAACCTACAAGATCGGCGCCAAGCCGCAGTTCACCGACAAGACCGACAGCCCGAAAGCGGCCGCCACGGCTCTGGGAGAGAAGGTATGAGCCAGATCAATCGCCTGTCCAACGGCGGACGCATCGACCGTAACAAAGTGCTGAGCTTCACCTTCAACGGCCAGGTCTACAAAGGCTTTGAAGGCGATACCCTCGCCGCCGCCTTGCTGGCCAACGGTGTCGACATCATCGGCCGCAGCTTCAAGTACTCGCGCCCGCGCGGCATCTTCGCCGCCGGTGCCGAAGAGCCGAACGCCGTGCTGCAGATCGGTGCGACCGAAGCCACGCAGATCCCGAACGTGCGCGCCACGCAACAAGCGCTGTACCAAGGCCTGGTCGCCACCAGCACCAACGGCTGGCCGAGCGTGAACAACGACATGATGGGGATTCTCGGCAAGGTCGGCGGCAAGCTGATGCCGCCGGGCTTCTACTACAAAACCTTCATGTACCCGCAATCGTTCTGGATGACCTACGAGAAGTACATTCGTAAGGCTGCCGGCCTTGGCCGCTCGCCGACCGAGAACGATCCGGACACCTACGACTACATGAACCAGCACTGCGACGTGCTGATCGTCGGCGCTGGCCCTGCGGGTCTGGCGGCTGCACTGGCGGCTGCCCGTAGCGGTGCGCGTGTGATCCTGGCCGATGAGCAGGAAGAGTTCGGCGGCAGCCTGCTCGATTCCCGCGAAAGCCTCGACGGCAAACCCGCTACCGAGTGGGTCGCCAGCATCATCGCCGAGCTGAAAAACACCCCGGACGTGCTGCTGTTGCCGCGCGCCACGGTCAACGGTTACCACGACCATAACTTCCTGACCATTCACGAGCGCCTCACCGATCACCTCGGCGACCGCGCCCCGATCGGCCAGGTGCGTCAGCGCATCCACCGGGTTCGCGCCAAACGTGTAGTGCTGGCGACCGGTACTCACGAGCGTCCACTGGTTTACGGCAACAACGACGTGCCGGGCAACATGCTCGCCGGCGCCGTGTCGACTTATGTTCGCCGTTACGGCGTGGCACCTGGCAAAAAGCTCGTGCTGTCGACCAACAACGATCACGCTTACCGCGTAGCGCTGGACTGGCTCGATGCCAGTCTGCAAGTGGTCGCGATCGCCGATGCCCGCAGCAACCCTCGCGGTGCGCTGGTGGAAGAAGCGCGCGCCAAAGGCATCCGCATCCTGACCGGCAGTGCCGTGATCGAAGCCCGTGGCAGCAAGCACGTCACCGCTGCGCGCGTTGCCGCGATTGACGTAAAAGCACACACCGTGACCAGCCCGGGCGAGTGGCTCGATTGCGACCTGGTCGCCAGTTCCGGCGGCTACAGCCCGGTGGTTCACCTGGCGTCGCACTTGGGTGGCAAGCCGATCTGGCGTGAAGACATCCTCGGTTTCGTACCGGGCGAAGCACCGCAAAAACGCGTGTGCGTCGGTGGCATCAACGGCGTTTACGGCCTCGGCGATTCGTTGGCCGATGGTTTTGAAGGCGGCGCTCGCGCCGCTAGTGAAGCCGGTTTCGGCAAGGTCGAAGGCGTTTTGCCGAAAGCCTTGAGCCGTCTGGAAGAACCGACGTTGGCGCTGTTCCAGGTGCCTCACGAAAAAAACACTGCCCGTGCGCCGAAGCAATTCGTCGACCTGCAGAACGACGTCACCGCTGCCGCCATCGAACTGGCGACCCGCGAAGGCTTCGAGTCGGTCGAGCACGTCAAACGCTACACCGCGCTGGGCTTCGGCACCGATCAGGGCAAGCTCGGCAACGTCAACGGTCTGGCCATTGCCGCCCGTTCGCTGAACGTGACCATCCCGCAGATGGGCACCACCATGTTCCGTCCGAACTACACGCCGGTAACCTTCGGCGCCGTGGCCGGTCGTCACTGTGGGCACATCTTCGAGCCGGTTCGTTTCACCGCGCTGCATCACTGGCACGTGAAAAACGGTGCTGAATTCGAAGACGTCGGTCAGTGGAAACGTCCTTGGTACTTCCCGAAAAACGGTGAAGACCTGCATGCCGCCGTGAAGCGCGAATGCAAAGCCGTGCGTGACAGCGTCGGCCTGCTGGACGCTTCGACCCTGGGCAAGATCGACATCCAGGGCCCGGATTCGCGTGAGTTTCTCAACCGTATCTACACCAACGCCTGGACCAAGCTTGACGTGGGCAAGGCGCGTTACGGCCTGATGTGTAAAGAAGACGGCATGGTGTTCGACGACGGCGTGACTGCCTGCCTTGCCGATAACCATTTCGTGATGACCACCACCACCGGCGGCGCTGCACGCGTGCTGCAATGGCTGGAAATCTACCATCAGACCGAATGGCCTGACCTGAAGGTGTACTTCACTTCCGTGACGGATCACTGGGCAACCATGACCCTGTCGGGGCCGAACAGCCGCAAGCTGCTCAGCGAAGTCACCGATGTCGATCTGGCCAATGAAGCTTTCCCGTTCATGACTTGGAAAGAAGCTCTGGTCGGTGGCGTACCGGCGCGGATATTCCGGATTTCGTTTACCGGTGAGTTGTCGTACGAAGTCAACGTGCAGGCCGACTATGCAATGGGCGTGCTGGAAAAAATCGTCGAGGCCGGGAAGAAGTACAACCTGACTCCGTACGGCACCGAAACCATGCACGTACTGCGGGCAGAGAAGGGCTTCATCATTGTCGGTCAGGACACTGACAGCTCGATGACCCCGGACGACCTGAACATGGGCTGGTGTGTCGGTCGCACCAAACCGTTCTCCTGGATCGGCTGGCGTGGGATGAACCGCGAAGACTGCGTGCGTGATCAGCGCAAACAGCTGGTCGGTCTGAAGCCGATCGATCCGACCAAATGGCTGCCGGAAGGTGCGCAACTGGTGTTCAACACCAAGCAAACCATCCCGATGACCATGGTCGGTCACGTGACTTCCAGCTACTTGCACAACTCCCTCGGTTATTCGTTTGCCATGGGTGTGGTCAAGGGCGGCCTGAAGCGCATGGGTGAGCGGGTGTTCGCACCGCTGGCCGACGGCAGCGTGATCGAGGCGGAAATCGTTTCTTCGGTGTTCTTCGATCCGAAAGGCGATCGCCAGAACGTGTAACACCACAGTCCCCTGTGGGAGCGGGCTTGCCCGCGATGAACGATAACGCGGTGCCACAGGCAGACCGAGTTGCTCCCATCGCGGGCAAGCCACGCTCCCACAGGAAATTGAATTCAGGAACAGGTGCTTTATGACCGCAGCCAATGTTTACCAACAACGCCCAACCACCGGGGCCAAGGCCGAGTCGTCGCTGCATCACGCCGACCTCGCCAGCCTGGTGGGCAAGGGCCGCAAGAACGCCGGCGTGATCGTGCGTGAGAAAAAACTCCTCGGTCACCTGACCATTCGTGGCGATGGCCATGATCCAGCGTTCGCTGCCGGTGTGCACAAGGCCCTGGGCCTGGAGCTGCCAGCCGCGTTGACCGTGGTGACCAAGGGTGAAACCAGCCTGCAATGGATGGGGCCGGACGAATGGCTGCTGATCGTGCCGACCGGTGAAGAATTCGCCGCCGAGCAGAAATTGCGCAAAGCCCTGGGCGACCTGCACATCCAGATCGTCAACGTCAGCGGCGGCCAGCAGATCCTCGAACTCAGCGGCCCGAACGTACGCCAGGTGCTGATGAAGTCCACCAGCTACGACGTGCATCCCAACAACTTCCCGGTGGGCAAGGCTGTCGGCACGGTGTTCGCCAAGTCGCAACTGATGATCCGCCACACTGCCGAAGACACCTGGGAACTGCTGATTCGTCGCAGCTTCTCGGATTACTGGTGGTTGTGGTTGCAGGATGCGGCCGCTGAGTACGGGCTTAGCGTCCAGGCGTAACACAGGGTTGTGTTCATGACTGCTTTTGTGGCGAGGGAACTTGCTCCCGCTCGGCTGCGCAGCAGTCGTAAAACCTGAGTTCGCGTTCCTTCTGCCGGAATGCGGTTGCTGAAATAGGGGTTGCTTCGCAACCCAGCGGGAGCAAGCTCCCTCGCCACAGGTCTTCGCAGTCGCGTAGGTATTTTCGAACAGGAGTCACCGCACTATGAGCCGCGCCCCAGACACATGGATTCTGACCGCCGACTGCCCTAGCGTCCTCGGCACCGTGGATGCGGTGACCCGCTTTCTGTTCGAGCAGGGCTGCTACGTCACCGAGCACCACTCCTTCGATGACCGGCTCTCGGGCCGTTTCTTCATTCGCGTGGAATTCCGTCAGCCCGATGGCTTCGACGAACAAGCCTTTCGCGCAGGTTTGGCAGAGCGTGGTGAAGCCTTCGGGATGGTCTTCGAGCTGACCCCGCCACACCACCGGCCAAAAGTGGTGATCATGGTCTCCAAGGCCGATCACTGCCTCAACGATTTGCTCTACCGCCAGCGCATCGGCCAGTTGTCGATGGACGTGGTCGCGGTGGTCTCCAACCACCCGGACCTCAAGCCGTTGGCCGACTGGCACCAGATTCCGTACTACCATTTCCCGCTGGACCCGAACGACAAACCGGCGCAGGAGCGTCAGGTCTGGCAGGTAATTGAAGAGTCCGGCGCTGAACTGGTGGTCCTTGCCCGTTACATGCAGGTCCTGTCGCCAGAGCTGTGCCGCAAACTCGACGGCAAGGCGATCAACATTCATCACTCCCTGCTACCCGGTTTCAAGGGTGCCAAACCCTATCACCAGGCCTACAACAAGGGCGTGAAACTGGTCGGCGCCACGGCGCACTACATCAACAACGACCTGGACGAAGGCCCGATCATCGCCCAAGGCGTGGAGGCTGTGGATCACAGTCACTATCCCGAAGATTTGATCGCCAAGGGGCGAGATGTCGAAGGGCTGACTTTGGCACGGGCCGTTGGATATCACATTGAACGACGCGTGTTTTTGAACGCCAATCGCACCGTCGTTCTTTAGATCGCCATCGCGGGCAAGCCCGCTCCCACAGGGTTTGGGTCGTTCACAAACCTTGGGCCCACCCAGATCCACTGTGGGAGCGGGCTTGCCCGCGATGAGGCCCCAACAGACAACGCAAGAAGACACAGGCAACAACCCGAGCAATCAACGCGCCGCCGATCCATGGCGACGCGACCGCTACATAAAAACAACAGCGAGGTGAAAGCATGTCTGACAATCGTGGTGTGGTGTATCTCGGCAATGGCAAAGTCGAAGTACAGAAAATCGACTATCCGAAAATGCAGGACCCGCGCGGCAGGAAGATTAACCACGCTGTCATCCTGCGTGTGGTTTCCACCAACATCTGTGGTTCCGACCAGCACATGGTGCGCGGCCGTACCACCGCTCAGACCGGTCTGGTGCTGGGCCACGAGATAACCGGTGAAGTGATCGAGAAGGGCAGCGACGTCGAAAATCTGCAAATCGGCGACCTGGTGTCCGTACCGTTCAACGTAGCTTGCGGGCGCTGCCGTTCCTGCAAAGAGATGCACACCGGTGTGTGCCTGAGCGTCAACCCGGCGCGTCCGGGCGGTGCTTATGGTTATGTCGACATGGGCGACTGGACCGGTGGCCAGGCTGAATACGCGATGGTGCCGTACGCTGACTTCAACCTGCTGAAACTCCCGGATCGCGATCGCGCGATGGAAAAAATCCGCGACCTGACCTGCCTCTCCGACATCCTGCCGACCGGTTACCACGGCGCAGTGACGGCCGGTGTTGGCCCTGGCAGCACGGTATACATCGCCGGTGCTGGCCCGGTGGGCCTGGCGGCTGCCGCTTCTGCTCGCCTGTTGGGCGCGGCTGTGGTGATCATCGGTGACGTCAACCCGATCCGCCTGGCTCACGCCAAGGCTCAGGGTTTCGAAGTTGCCGACCTGTCGACAGACACCCCGCTGCACGAACAGATCGCTGCGCTGTTGGGCGAGCCAGAAGTGGATTGCGCTGTTGATGCGGTGGGCTTCGAAGCCCGCGGTCACGGCCATGACGGCGTGAAACACGAAGCTCCGGCGACCGTGCTCAACTCGCTGATGGGCGTGGTTCGGGTAGCTGGCAAAATCGGTATCCCTGGCCTGTACGTGACTGAAGACCCAGGTGCTGTGGATGCGGCCGCGAAAATGGGCAGCCTGAGCATTCGCTTCGGTCTGGGCTGGGCCAAATCCCACAGCTTCCACACCGGCCAGACGCCAGTGATGAAGTACAACCGCCAACTGATGCAGGCGATCATGTGGGACCGCATCAAGATTGCCGACATCGTCGGTGTTGAAGTCATCAGCCTGGATGACGCGCCACGTGGTTATGGTGAGTTCGATGCAGGTGTGCCGAAGAAGTTTGTGATCGATCCGCACAAGTTGTTCAGCGCGGCGTAAAGCTTCAAGCAAAGCAAAACGGCGACCCTCGGGTCGCCGTTTTTTTTATGCGTCACGCTAACCCTATGGTGAGGGGGCCTTTGTGGTGAGGGGGCTTGTCGGAACGCCGCACCGCTCCTGCGAAGCGGCCCCAAAACCATCCCCCCACGGTGTGTCAGACAAAATGTAGTGTCTGGATTAACGACGGCTGCGCCGCCGAACGGGGCGGTGCGGCGTTCCGACAAGCCCCCTCGCCACAAAAGTCGCCTCACTTCTTCCTCCAGATCCGGGTGCCTGTATGCCATTCATCGCGTGAGTCCGGGGTTTCACGTTTCATCGACGTGACGGGGGAACATGCCAGCGGATACCCGGTCAAATCGGCAGTTTTTCCGCCTCGTTACCGGGCGGTTTTCATGCCACTAGAGGATGTCTGGATGAACGTTTCACGCGGTTTTGCATTGGCATCGCTCATGGCTGTTGCTTCGTTGACGACGCTGGTCGCCAGCCCGGCCTTTGCACAGTTCAGTCTCGTTGATGCGGCCAAAGCGGTTTCGGCGATGCAGGGCGACGAAGGCGGCGAAGGCGATGATGAAGGCGATGAGGCCGATGGTATCGTGGCGGCGGCGCCCAAGGCCGCCGGTTTGCTCAATACCCTGGGCTCGCAGCTCGACATCACCCCGGAGCAGGCCATCGGCGGTGCCGGTGCGATGCTGGGGCTGGCGAGAAATCAGCTCAGCGGCCAGGACTTCTCCGAACTGAGCAAAAACGTACCGGGCCTCAATCAAATCGCCGGTAATAGCGCCATCGGTGGCTTGAATGGATTGGGTGGACTGCTCGGCGGCGGTTCGGACAAGAACGCTTTGCTCGATGGCCTGTTGGGTAACGTCAAAGACACCAACGACTTGAACAACGCTTTCAGCGCGCTGGGTATGGACAGTGGCATGATCGGCCTGTTTGCCCCGGTCATCCTGCAATACCTCGGTCAGCAAGGCGTGGCCGGTTCGTTACTGCAAAACCTCGGCGGGATCTGGGGCACCGGCACCGGTAGCTGAGTCAGCCTTCGGCGCGTAGCGCCTTGATGCGCCGGTCCTTCTCGATCCAGAGCTGGTTGACCCAGTTCTGGATTGTTTCGCGAAACGCCGCATCGTTTTCGTAATCGCCTTGCCACAGCGCCGGGTCCAGTTCGCGGGTCCGGATGTCGATGATCACCCTCGGCACGTTGCCGCTGATCAAATCCCAGAACCCTGGAATCTTCTGCTGTGGATACACCACTGTCACATCGAGAACGGCATCCAGCTGTTCACCCATCGCCGCCAGCACAAAAGCCACGCCGCCAGCCTTGGGCTTGAGCAGGTGGGTGAACGGTGACTGCTGTTGGGCGCTTTTCGCCGAGGTGTATCGAGTGCCTTCCAGGTAATTGACCACCGTCACTGGCTGACGTTTGTACAACTCGCAGGCTTGTTTAGTGATCTCCAGATCCTTGCCGGCCAGCTCCGGGTTTTTCTCCAGAAACGCCTTTGTGTAGCGCTTCATGAACGGATAGTCCAAAGCCCACCAGGCCAGACCCAGGAACGGCACCCAGATCAGTTCTTTCTTGAGGAAGAATTTGAAGAACGGCGTGCGCCGGTTAAGCGTCTGAATCAGGGCCGGGATATCGACCCAGGACTGATGGTTGCCGATCACCAGATACGAGGTGTCGCGGCGCAAATCATCGCCGCCGCGAATGTCCCACTGGGTGGGAATGCACAGCCGAAAGATCAGCTTGTCTATTTCGGCCCAGGTTTCGGCTATCCACATCACCGTCCAGGAGGCGTAATCGCGAAAGCGCCCGGGCAGGAGCAGCTTCAGCAGGGCGAACACCATCAAAGGCCCGAACAGCACCAGGGTGTTAAGAAACAGCAGCAGGGTAACGAAACAGCCGGTGAGCAGGCGGCGCATAAATAACTCTTGAAAGCGTTTGGGCGCGCCATGATAAGCAGCTTCAGGCGACACGCCAAATCAGTGGTGACGAATGTTTCACGTTTGCGGCGGTATGCTTTAGCGAATTCGAACCCGTCAGGCTGTTGTGGTGATTGATCTGGCCTATTCGCGGGCAAGCCCGCTCCCACAGGAATTTTGTGCTGACCACATTTTTTGTCGCGAACCCAAAACCCTGTGGGAGCGGGCTTGCCCGCGAAGCGATTTCAAGAACGAACGAATTCAAAGGCAGCGGTTCTAAAATTCCGCTGCCCACTCTACAAGGAAGCCCCTTACGTGAAATCTATCCTTGCACTGCTTGCCCTTGTAGCCCTGCCGGTTTTGGCCGCCGAGCCGACCCTGTACGGGCGTTACGAATACATCGCGCTGCCGGAAATCGGCGGCGAAGTTCTCAAGGCCAAAATGGACACCGGCGCCCTGACCGCGTCGCTGTCGGCCAAAGACATCGAAACCTTCACCCGTGACGGCGACGAGTGGGTGCGTTTCCGTCTCGCCACCAAAGGCGCCAGCAACAAGGTTTACGAACACAAGGTCGCGCGGATCAGCAAGATCAAGACCCGCTCCGAAGAAGACGACGATGACAAGGAAGCGATCGAGCCCACCAAGCGGCCAGTGGTCGATCTGGAACTGTGCCTGGGCAACGTCAAGCGCACCGTCGAGGTCAACCTCACCGACCGCAGCAGCTTCAATTACCCGTTGTTGATCGGCGCCAAAGCGCTGCGTGAATTCGGTGCGGCGGTGAACCCGGCACGGCGTTTTACGGCAGACAAACCCGACTGCTGATTGACGGCGAATCAGCCTTGGGGCACCGTTCGCCCACTTAACTAGCGGGCTCGGACGCCATGCCTCATATCCTGATTGTCGAAGACGAAGCGGCGATTGCCGACACCCTGATTTTCGCCTTGCAGGGCGAGGGCTTTACCACCACCTGGTTGAGCCTTGGCGCGGCGGCGCTTGAACATCAGCGCGCCACGCCGGCCGACCTGATCATCCTCGATATCGGCCTGCCAGACATCAGTGGCTTCGAGACCTGCAAGCAGTTGCGGCGTTTCAGCGAAGTGCCGGTGATTTTTCTCAGCGCCCGTGATGCAGAGATCGACCGCGTGGTCGGTCTGGAAATCGGTGCCGACGATTACGTGGTCAAACCGTTCAGCCCCCGGGAAGTGGCGGCGCGGGTCAGGGCGATTCTCAAGCGCATGGCGCCACGACCGGTGGCGGAGGCGGCGTCCGCGCTGTTTCGCATCGACAGTGAACGGGTGCAGATCAGCTATCGCAGCCAGCCGCTGAGCCTGACTCGCCATGAGTTTCGTTTGCTGCAATGCCTGCTCGAGCAACCCGAACGAGTCTTCAGCCGCGAGCAATTGCTCGATGCGCTGGGTGTGGCCGCCGATGCCGGCTACGAGCGCAGCATCGACAGCCACATCAAGAGCGTGCGCGCCAAATTGCGCCAGGTGAAGGCCGACGCCGAGCCGATCCAGACTCACCGCGGCCTCGGTTACAGCTACAGCCCGGGACACAGCTGATGCCATTGGGGATCCGGATTTTCCTGGTCTACGTGCTGTTCATCGGCCTGACCGGCTACTTCGTGCTCAATACCGTGATGGAAGAAATTCGCCCCGGCGTGCGCCAGTCCACCGAAGAAACCCTGGTGGACACCGCCAACCTGATGGCCGAGATCCTGCGCGACGACTTCAAGGCTGGCACCCTCAGCCAGAACCGCTGGCCCGAGTTGCTCAAGGCTTATGGTGAACGGCAACCGAAGGCGAGTATCTGGGGCATGCCGAAGAATCAGGTCAACCACCGGATTTACGTCACCGATGCCAAGGGCATTGTGGTGCTGGATTCCAGCGGCATCGCGGTGGGCCAGGACTACTCGCGCTGGAACGACGTCTACCTGACCTTGCGCGGCGAATACGGCGCTCGTTCGACGCGCAGCAACCCGGATGATTCGAACTCGTCGGTGATGCACGTCGGTGCACCGATTCGCGACAACGGCCAGATCATCGGCGTGGTGACGGTGGCCAAACCCAACAGCTCGCTGCAGCCCTACGTTGATCGCACCGAGCGGCGATTGCTGATTTATGGTGCCGGGCTGATTGGCCTGGGTTTGCTGTTCGGTGCGTTGTTGTCGTGGTGGCTGAGCGCGGCGCTGCGGCGGTTGACGGCGTATGCCCAGGCAGTCAGCGAAGGTCGTCGGGTCGAGGTGCCGCATTATCGTGGCGGCGAGCTGGAGCAACTGGCCACGGCGGTGGAACAGATGCGCACCCAGCTCGAAGGCAAAGCCTACGTCGAGCGTTATGTGCACACCCTGACCCATGAATTGAAAAGCCCGCTGGCGGCGATTCGTGGTGCGGCGGAGTTACTGCAAGGTGAGATGCCGCTGGCTCAGCAGCAGCGATTTGTCAGCAACATCGACAGCGAAAGTGCACGCATGCAGCAGTTGATCGAACGACTGTTGAACCTCGCGCAGGTGGAACAGCGCCAAGGGCTGGAAGAGCGGGTGGCCGTGCCGTTGGCGAGTTTGGTGGACGAGCTGTTGAGCGCGCAGGCTGCGCGAATCGAAGGCAAGCAGTTGCATGTGGAACTGCAAATTGCAGCAGATTTGAACCTGCTCGGCGAGCCGTTTCTGTTGCGTCAGGCACTGGGCAATCTGCTGGAGAATGCCTTGGACTTCACCCCAGCTCGCGGTGTGCTGCGTTTGTGCGCCGAACGAATCGATGATCGCATTGAGTTCAGGCTATTCAACCAGGCCGAGGCGATTCCCGACTATGCATTGCCGCGCTTGAGCGAGCGCTTCTATTCACTGCCGCGCCCGGACAGTGGGCGCAAGAGTACGGGGCTAGGGCTTAACTTCGTTGAGGAAGTGGTCAAACTGCATGGCGGCCAACTGTGGGTAGGCAACGTTGCTGGCGGTGTAGAGGCCAAGTTGCATTTGCCTGAGGCGACTCGTCATTGACTCAAGGCGCTAGCCAGCCAGGCACTGATTTTCGGGCCTTGTTTCTATGCACGAACTTGAGTGCCGGCTGCTCGATGAACAGCCATGAAAGTGTTGCCAGGCCGATGACAATAAGCGTCGTGACAACAATGGACGGTAAAAAGGCCAGTGGGGTTTTATTGATGACCAGTTGTTGCACGGGAAAGGCATACAGGTAGATGCCATACGAGATATCAAACCGGCCCCTGATGGTTTTATCTACGTACAACAAGCCCACGCTGATGGTTGCCAGACTAACCCCCAGGGTCGCGGTGACCCACACGGACGAAGTCCCCAACGAAACTACTATCAGTAGGATGGAGGCGGCCAATACGATTGCTTTTGTGCGAGGGCTGTTGAAGTGATGTCGATGAAAGGCGATCAATGATCCCGAGAAAAACGCTATGCCCGCGGCGCAGTAGGCCAGAAATTTCTGCGCCAGTGCGCCCGTGATGTAGTTGCTCAGGAAAAAGGTTGCGAGGCCAAACAGGAGTAACAAAGCCAGAGGCATCAAGGCGCTGCGATACAAGGTCAGTACTACCGCCAGCAGAATGTAAAAAACGAACTCGATCTTTAACGTCCACAGGCTTCCGTTAAAGGATTCGCTGAAGATGAAGTCGCTGGTTACTTCATCAATGGAAGCACGTCCAAAGGCTGAAATGCGCAGAAAGTCGACCAAGGCCTCTTTTCCCAAGACATAGTCGCTGGCAAAGAACGCTCCGGCCACGTAGGTCATCAAAAATGAGCAAGCGATGAGCGCCGGAAAGATTCGAGCGACACGCTTTGCCAGGTAGTCTTGAAAGCTTGCGGCGTTCAAATAACTGAGGGTAATTAACAGCCCGGAAATAGCGAAGAAGCAAATGACCGCCATACCGCCCAACGAGTTGTAACCAGCTATCCCCGGCTCGCTCATGCCCGACAGCACAAAGTGATGGCTGACCAGGACCATGAGGGCAGCGAGGTGTCTGATCAGGTCGAATGAGTTATTTCGCAAAGAGGCGCTCCTTGTCTGGCCTCCTTTGGATCAAACAAAGGGGCGAAAATCTGAACTGTAGCTGGCAGTAAAACGTATCCGGAATGGGTGCAGATACCCGCAGTGGCCTGAAGGTGGCGCAGTGTGCCAAGACCCAAAAGGCTTTTACAGGTATTTCCACGTAATCCCCACAGATCCTCCACGAAACCCCCACACAACTGACCCAGACTTTCCCCATCCAAACAGGGAGAGTCCCATGAACCGTAGCCTGACCCTAAAACTCGGGGCGATTGCCCTTTTGATTCTGTTGCTGCTGATCCCGTTGCTGATGATCAACGGCGTGATCGAGGATCGGCAACAACTGCGCGATGGCGTACTCGAAGACATCGCCCGCAGCTCCAGTTACAGCCAGCAACTGAGCGGCCCGCTGATGGTGGTGCCCTATCGCAAAACGGTGCGTACCTGGAAAACCAACCAGAAAACCAACCAGCGTTACCAGGACGTTGGCGAGGAACGCGGGCGTTTGTATTTCCTGCCGGAGCGCTTCGAGCTGGACGGCCAGGTCCAGACCGAACTGCGCGCCCGGGGTATCTACGAGGCACGGCTGTTTCATGCCGACAACCGCATTAGCGGGCAGTTCTCGGTTCCGGCACAACTGGGCATCAAGGAAGACTTCGCCGACTACCGCTTCGACCAACCGTTCCTGGCCGTTGGCATCAGCGACATTCGCGGCATCGAGAATGCGCTGAAACTCGAACTCAATGGCCAGAGCCTGGATTTTGTACCGGGTAGCCAGGTGGGCTGGTTGGGCGAGGGTGTGCACGTGACGCTGCCAGCGCTGAACACCCAACAGGCTACGGAACTGGCCTTCGGTTTCGATTTGCGCCTGCAAGGCACCGGTCAGTTGCAGGTTCTCCCGGTGGGCAAGACCAGCAAGGTTTCACTGGCCGCCAATTGGCCTCATCCCAGCTTCATCGGCAACTACCTGCCGGCCCAGCGTGAAATCACCGATCAGGGTTTCACCGCCAATTGGCAGACCTCGTTTTTCTCCACCAACCTGCAAGAGGCGTTGAACAGTTGCGTGTCTGGCGGCCAGTGCGAGGCGTTCAGCGGTCGCAGCTTCGGCGTGAGTTTCATCGACCCGGTGGACCAGTACCTGAAAAGCGACCGGGCAATCAAATACGCGTTGTTGTTCATCGTCCTGACCTTCGCCGGTTTCTTCCTCTTCGAAGTGCTGAAAAGCCTGGCAGTACACCCGGTGCAATACGCACTGGTGGGCGTGGCGCTGGCGTTCTTCTACCTGTTGCTGTTGTCGCTGTCCGAACACATCGGCTTCGCCCTGGCGTATCTGCTGTCGGCGAGTGGTTGTGTGTTGTTGATCGGTTTCTATGTCTGTCATGTGCTACGCAGCGTGCATCACGGTTTGAGTTTTTCGGCGGGGCTGGCGGCATTGTATGGCTTGCTCTACGGCTTGCTGAGTGCCGAGGATTACGCGCTGTTGATGGGCTCGCTGCTGTTGTTCGGTCTGCTGGGTGTGTTCATGGTGCTGACCCGCAAGCTGGACTGGTACGGGATCGGGCAGAAACCCGCCAAGCCGCTGGCTTTTGATATTGGAGCCGTGGAATGAGCCGGTCGTTGGGGTTGCGCGAGGATCAGCGGGTGGGAGAGGTGTTGGCGACGCGGATTGCCGGGTTGTTTCCGTTGGATCCGGTGTGGTGCATTCGCGAGCAAGCCCGCTCCCACATTGGCTCTGTGTTGTTACAAATATGGAATGAACAACACAAGTCCCCTGTGGGAGCGAGCCTGCTCGCGAAGAGGCCGGTACAGCCAGCGAACATCTAAACCTTGGGCATCGTCGCAATCATCGAAGGCCGCTGACTCACCTCAAAATACCACTCTGCCAGCTTAGGATTCTCTTTGCGCCATTCCAGATCCGGATGGCGCAGATCCAGATAACCCAAGGCACAGGCAACACTGATTGCCGCCACATCGAAATGGCTGGTCAGCTCGGCAATCGCGTCGGCTTCCAGCAGTGCCAGAGCGCGGCGAATCTTGTCGCGCTGACTGTCGAGCCACTCGTCCCAGTGTTTTTCCGGGGTGCGCAGGGCCACTTCGTAGCGAACCATCACCGCGGCATCCATGATCCCGTCGGCCAGGGAAGCCAGGGTCAGGCGCCGCCAGCGCGCCGAGCCGTCGCGAGGGATCAGCGGATTGCCGACGTGCTGATGATCGAGATAGTCGAGGATCACTCGGCTGTCGTACAACACATTGCCGTCGGCCAGGCGCAGGGCCGGAATTTTACCTAGCGGGTTGTCTTCGTTGAGGGCCAGATCCGGGCTGACCGGCGTGAGCTGGCTGGCTTGCAGCGCCACGCGGTTCGTTTGACCGGTTTCGTGCAGCAGCACCATGACTTTGCGAACGAAGGGCGACGCAGGGTTGTGGAACAAGGTCATGCTGGGGACGGACATGGCGACGATCTCAATCGTGGGCAGTGTCGGCAGCATAGCGCTTTAGCGTTTAAGTGTGGGAGCGGGCTTGCTCGCGAAAGCGGTGTATCAGTTGGCATTTATTTCACCTGACACCCCGCTTTCGCGAGCAAGCCCGCTCCCACATTTTCCACAGGTTTTGTGCTGTTTAATGGCGTTGCAGCAACCCGCGCAAGGCGAGGGCGGCGGGGATCCCCAGCCCGAGCCAACTCAATGCATCCCACACGCCATCGCCCAGCAGTGCGGCAAACAGACCCGCTGCGCTGAGCAGGGCGATGACGGTGGGTGTGGCGAAGACCTTCCAGAAATTCGACTGTCTCGGCCTCATGTCGGGCACTCCGCGTTTTCGAGCACAGGTTTCGCGACCTTGCGCCGCACCACCCACAAATAAACCCCGCTGCCGAGCACGATGATGGTCAGCACATCGAGGGTCGCCCAAAGGATCTTCATCGGCATGCCGCCGTAATCACCGAAGTGCAGCGGCTGCGACATGCCCATGGCGTCCATGTACCACGGCCGTTCGGCCACCGCCGTGACTTGCAGGGTGCTCGCGTCGATCAGCACCGGCGTCAGCAAGTGCGAGGTCAGCTGGGTGCTGCCTTTCATGAACACGGCGTAATGGTGTTCGCTGGAAAACCGCGTACCGGGGAAGGCGATGAAATCGGGCTGCATGCCCGGCGCGACGTCTTTGGCGATGTCGAGCAGACGGGTCGCAGGCGCCAATTGAGTCAGCGGCGGCGCATCCCGGTAAGGCGCGACCATCGCGCTCAGGCTGTCGTTGCGCCACGCCGCGATCAACAAGTCGGCGCACGCGCTGATCACGCCGGTCACGCCGACCACCAGCGCCCAGGTCAGGGTCACCACGCCGATCAGGTTATGCAGGTCGAGCCAGCGCAGACGGGTGGATTTGTCGTGGCGCACGGTGGCGAACTTCAAGCGCCGCATGAACGGCAGGTACAGCACCGTTCCGGAAACAATCGCCAGCACAAACAGAATCCCCATGAACGCCAGCAGCAACTTGCCCGGCAGGCCGGCGAACAGGTCCACGTGCAGACGCAGCATGACCATCATCAGCCCGCCGTTGGCCGATGGCATTTCCAATGATTCGCCGGTGCGAGCGTCGAGCATGAAAGTGTGGGACGAGTTCGGCTCGGTGCCGGCGGTGGGCGCCATGATGGCGATCACGCCGTTAGGGTCTTCTTCGTCGTAGCCGAAATATTGCATGACCTCGCCGGGACGATGCTTTTCAGCCGCTTGCACCAACTGCTGCAAATTCAGCTGCGGGGTATCGGCCGGCATCGATTTCAACTCGGCGGCATCGCCCAGCAGATGGTCGATCTCGTGGTGGAAGATCAACGGCAGGCCGGTGAGGGCCAGCATCAGCAGGAATACCGTGCAGATCAGGCTGGTCCAGGTGTGAACGAATGACCAGCGGCGGATGGTTTTGCTTTTCATTTCATGGCCTTCAGAAAGACCAAAGCCGTCCTCGAAGGACGGCCTGGTCGTGGCGCGTGTCAGTTCAGGCGATTACCACTTGTAGGAAGCGCTGGCGACGACGCTGCGTTGGTCGCCGTAGTAGCAGTAGAAGCCGTCGCAAGTGGAGATGTAGTCCTTGTCGAACAGGTTGGTGGCATTCAGCGCCAGTGACGCACCTTTCAGACTGTTATCCAGACGGCCCAAGTCGTAATGGACCGCCGCGTCGAACACCGTGTAGGCATCAGCCTTGCCCAGCCAGGTGTTGCCCTGGTCGCCATAAGTATTGCCGGTGTAGCGTGCGCCGGCACCGATGCCGAAACCATCCAGCACACCGTTGTGCCAGGTGTAATCGGCCCACAGCGACGCTTGCTGGTTAGGCATCAGTTGCAGGCGATTGCCCTTGAAGTCACCCTTTTGCACTTCGGACTTGGCCAGGGTGTAGGCGGCGATGACTTTCAGGTTGTCGGTGACGTCGGAAACGGCTTCCAGCTCCAGGCCTTTGACCTTCACTTCGCCGGTCTGGCTGGTAATCGAGACGTTGTCCGAGTTGGTCGTGGTGACGGAGACGTTTTTCTGGGTCAGGTCATAGACCGCTGCCGTCAGCAGGGTGTTGCTGCCCGGCGGTTGGTACTTGATGCCCAGTTCCCACTGCTTGCCTTCAGTCGGCTTGAACGACTCGGTCGGCGATGCCGTGGCTTTGCTGGTCGGCTGGAACGACTCGGCGTAGGACAGGTAGGGTACGAAGCCCGAGTCGAACACATAGCTGATCGCTGCGTTGCCGCTGAATTTCTTGTCCCGTTCGGTGTTGGTGGCATCACCTTTGTTGAAGAATTTGGTGCCCGTGTGGATCCAGTCCTCACGACCACCGAGGGTCAGACGCCATTGGTCGAGGGCCATTTGGTCCTGGACGTACAAACCGGTCTGGTAGGTCTTCTGGTCATAGTCATAGAACGCCGTCGAGCGTGGCGGGCGAACGATTGGCTGGCCATAGATCGGGTTGTTGACGTTGGTGGCCAGACCGTCACCGAAGATCGAGGTGTAGTTGGTGTTGGTGCGTTGGTGATCGAGGCCGATCAACAGGGTGTGACGGATGTCGCCGGTCGCGAAGTCGCCCTGGAAGTTGTTGTCCACGGCGAACTGGCTGATGTCCTCGTCGGCACTGGTGCTCGAGCGGCCAACGTTGCCCTCGGCATCGACCTGGGTGAACGGGTAGGCGCCGGGGGTAAGAGCCTGGAAGGACAGGTCCGATTTGGTGTACCGCAGGTTCTGCTTGAACTGCCAGACATCATTCAAACGATGCTCAAAGGCGTAGCCCAGCGCGTAATAGGTGCGGTCGTAGTATTCCCAGTCCGGGTCACCGAGGTTTTTGTGATGGGAGATATCGCCGAGCGGCGAATGGATCTTCGTGCCTTGCACGGGCAGGAACTGGCTGGTGATGCCTGTGTCGTCACGGGTAAATTGCGTCAGCAGGGTGAATTTGGTGTCTTCATCGATGTTCCAGGTCAGGCTCGGTGCGATGTTGTAGCGCTTGTTGTCGACGTGGTCGATCTGCGTGCCGCTGTCGCGTACCACACCGCTCAAACCGTAGAGGAACTGGCCTTCGTCGTCGATCTTACCGGTGCTGGCGAAGTTAATCTGGCGATGATTGTCGCTGCCATATTGCACCTGGATTTCGTTGCTCGACTCGGCGCTGGGACGACGGCTGACCATGTCCAGCAGGCCGCCCGGCGGGGTCTGGCCGTAAACTGAAGAGGCCGGGCCGCGCAGCAGGGCCAGGCGATCAAGGTTCCAGGTTTCCTGTTTCGGGTTGGCGTAAACGCCTCTCGGCAAGGGCAGGCCATCCAGAAACTGTGTCGGCTCGAAACCGCGTACCCGCAGCCAGTCGTCTCGGGTGTCGCTGCCGTAGCTGCTGGCGACGATGCCGGGCATGTAGCGCACGGCGTCATCGAGGTTTTGCACACCACGATCTTCCATTTGCCGGCGGGTGGCGACGGAAATCGAACGCGGCGCTTCGACCAGCGCGGTGTCGGTTTTGGTGCCTGCGGCGGTGCGCGTGGCAACGTAACCTTCGACCGGGCCCCAGGCAGTTTCCGCATTTTCCAGGCCAATGACGGCGGTTTCCGGCAACGCCATCACACCTTCGGGCGTGGCCACCAGGCTGTAGGTGCCGGCGCTGCTCTGTTCCAGTTGCAGACCGGTACCGCGCAAGGCTTCCCGCAGAGCGCCAGTGGCGTCGAACTGGCCCTTCACCGGAGCCGAAGTCTTGCCCGCTGCCAGCGACGGATTCAACGACAGTGCCAAACCGGCCTGGCTGGCGATCTGGTTCAGGGTGCTGGCCAATGGCGCAGCCGGCAGGTTGTAGGCGCGAACGCTGGACGCCTGTTCAGCGGCAATCAGTGGACCGCTGGTCAAAGGGACGCAAAGGGCAATGGCGACCGCCAGTAAACGGGGGCGCAACACGGTGTCTAGCGAACGGGACATACAGCGGCTCCTGAATGGAAATATTTCTCAATTGCCTAGGTGCCGGACGAGAATCCAAAAGTGATAGGGCGAGATGAAAATAATTTCGATTCATCAATTGCGGTGAGGCAGATGGCCCCATCGCGGGCAAGCCACGCTCCCACAGGTTTTGTGTCGAGCGGGAATTCTGTGAACGACAAAACCTGTGGGAGCGGGCTTGCCCGCGAAGGCGGCGGATCAGGCGCAGCGCCTTTTAGGGCTTGGCCTCAGACTTCGCCGCGACCGTTACCCACCATGGCGTGTGCTGTTCGATCTGCACCGGCAGGGTCGGCAAAAGCGCACTCAGCGCCTTGTCGGTATCGTTCAGGGGGAAGCTGCCGGTGATGCGCAGGTCGGCCACTTCCGGCGTGACGCCAAGATGTCCGCGACGATAGCGGCCGAGCTCCTGGACCAGATCCGCCAGCCGCGCGTTGTCCACCACGAGCATGCCGCGAGTCCAGGCATCGGCGCCGAGACTGAGGGCGATGATCGGTCCCAGGCCATTGCTGCGCATCAGCACTTGCTGGCCTTCGCGCAGGATCTGTTCCTCGGGGCTCGATTCTGGATGGGCGGCAACCGCTGATTTCAATACGCTCAGGCGCGTGCCTTCGTCTTCACGCTTGACCAGGAACCGCGTCCCCAGTGCACGCATGCTGCCTTCGCGGGTCTCGACGATAAACGGCCGGGCATCGCCATGGCCGGTTTCGACAAGGATCTCTCCTTCCTGAAGGACGATCAGTCGCTGCTTCTCATCGAAGCGCACATCCACTGCGCTGTGGGTGTTGAGGTTGATCAGCGTGCCGTCGGTCAGGCGTAGAGTGCGCTGCTCGCCGGTGGCGGTGCGCTGGTCGGCCAGCCAATAGTCGATGGGCAGATAGCGATCACCGGCGAACAGCGCCAGGCCGATCACCGCTACGATGCTGGCCAGGCCGCTGCCGAGCTTGCGCACCCGTCGCCGAATGCTTTCGCGCGATTGCAGCAACGCTGTGCGGGCCGGGCCATTGGCGACGCTGAAACGCTGGTCGAGCATGCCCAACTGACGCCAGGCCCGAGCATGTTCTTCGTGTGCGGCGTGCCATTTGGCGAACGCTTCGCGCTCGACCGCGTTGCCGGAATCCAGCGACAGTTGCCAGGCAATCGCCGCATCCAGCACTTGCGCTGACACGGGTTTGGAGCTGACGGGGCTCATACCGGCTCACCGTACAACGCGATGTAGCACTGGCGAATGCCTTGGGCCAGGTATTGGCGAACTCGCGGCACCGACACGCCCAGACGCTGAGCGATTTCGGCGTGGCCGAGGCCATCGAGACGGTTATAGAGAAACGCCGCCCGGGCCTTGCTCGAGAGCTTGCCCAGCAGGCGGTCGATGGCTTTGAGGTCTTCGAGGATCAGTTGCTGTTCTTCCACCGACGGTTGTTCGCCTTCGGGGATCAGCATCAACTCGGTGAGGTAGGCCTGTTCCAGCGCGGCGCGGCGGAAATAGTCGAACAGCAGGCCCTTGGCGATCGCCACCAGAAACGCCCGGGGTTCGCGAGGCTCCTTGAATTCATCACGGCCCAGCAAGCGCACGAAGGTGTCCTGGCTCAGGTCTTCGGCCCGTTGCGGGCAAGCCACGTTGCGCCGCAGCCAGGCCAATAGCCAACCGCGATGGTCGCGATACAGCGCACCAACGAGCTCACTGTGAGGGCTTTGGACTGACGACACGCAACATCACCGAATGAGAAGTGTTAAGTAACGAGAATTGTTCGCGATTGTGGCAGAGGCGGGGGAGGTAAGCAATTGGCGCTGGTCGGGTGGTTTCAGCAGGGGAATATCAAGTCAGACCGAGTTATCGTTCATCGCGGGCAAGCGACGCTCCCACAGGTTTTGTGCCGTTTGCGAAATCGGCGGACGACGAAAAACCTGTGGGAGCGTGGCTTGCCCGCGATGGGGCCCGAACAGTCACCGAAGATCTAGAACAAAGGCGCTTGCCGCCGCCGCTTCCACTGACTCAGCCGCTGCTGCAAATTCAACGGGCTATGAATCTGCTGCTGCCGCGCTCGGCTGAACAGAATCAGCACCAGCTCCGCCGTCGCCAACGCATCGGCACTGGCGTTATGCCGCTCGAAGACCTCCAGCTTGAACCAGTCGATCCACTCGTCCAGCCCGGCCTCGCGAAAGTGCGCCTGCGGGCACAGCAGCGGCGCGATGTCTGCCACATCCAGAAACGGATGCTGCAACTTGTAACCCAGATGTTCTTTCAGCGCGCGCCCCAGCATGTGCTGGTCGAACGGCGCATGAAACGCCAACACCGGACTGTCGCCGACGAACTCCATGAATTCGACCAAGGCCTGCGCGGGGTCGCTGCCGGCGGCAATGGCGCTGGGGCCCAGGCCGTGAATCAACACGCTGGGGCCGAGTTTGAGTTCGGTGCATTGCAGCGTGCGTTCGAACTGCTGGCTGAAATCGATCGCCCCGTCCTCGATCACCACCGCGCCGATGGACAACAGCCGATCCTTGTTCAGGTTCAGCCCGGTGGTTTCCAGGTCGAGTACCACCCAGCGTTGCTCGCGCAGACTGCAATCACCCAGCTCGGCCGCGGCAGGCAAGCGCTCCAGACGTTGTTGCAGTTCGCCGGGCAAAATGGGGCTGACCGGGCGCAGCCATGAAAACAGGCTCATAACTGATACCGCAGGGTCAGGCTGCTTTGCAGGCGTTGGGCCTGGCGCAGGGATTCACGCAGGATGCGTCGGTCCAGATGATTGAGACTGTCAGGATCGACGCGGTTGGAGTAGGGCAAATTCTCCCGGGTCTGTAGCTGATGTTGCTGCATGCGGGTTTGCTGAATGAAGTGATACGCCTCTTCGTACGCCGCGCCGTCGAGCCGTTCGATGACCTCTTTGTCCACCAATTGACGAAAGCGCTCCAGGGTATTGTTGGTGTCGATGCCGTGGGCCAGGGCCAGCACTCGAGCGCCATCGACGAAAGGGGTCAAACCCTGGAGTTTCAGGTCGAGTGTGGCTTTCTCGCCATTCTTGCGAGCCAACACGAATTCGCGGAAACGGCCCACGGGCGGTCGGTTGCGCAGGGCATTTTCGGCCATCATCCGCTGGAACAAACGGTTGTCGCCGACCTGATCGAGAATGCCTTGGCGCAGCTGCTCACAGCCTCGCTCGTCGCCCCAGACCACACGCAGGTCGAAATAGATGCTCGATCCCAGCAGATTCTCCGGTGTCGCCTCGCGGATAAACGCCGCAAAACGTCGCGCCCATTCGGCCCGGGACAAACACAGCTCGGGATTGCCGGCCATGATGTTGCCTTTGCACAGGGTGAAGCCGCACAGCGCCAGGTTCTGATTGATCTGTTGGGCGATGGGCAGCAACTTGCCGCGAATCTCGGCGGCGTGGGCCGCGTCGCGGGCTTCGAACAGAATGCCGTTGTCCTGATCGGTGTGCAGCGTCTGCTCGCGGCGGCCTTCGCTGCCGAAACACAGCCAACTGAACGGCACGCCAGGGTCACCTTTCTCGGCAAGCACCAGTTCAATCACCCGGCACACGGTGTGGTCGTTGAGCAGGGTGATGATGTGGGTGATCTGGGTCGAGGACGCGCCGTGGGCCAGCATCCGCTCCACTAATTGGCCGATTTCGCCGCGCATCGCCACCAGGTTTTCCAGCTTGTGGGCACTGCGGATAGTCCGCGCCAGATGCACCAGATCGACCCGTTGCAGGGAAAACAGGTCGCGTTCCGAGACCACGCCGCACAGACGCTGATCCTTGACCAGACAGACGTGGGCGATGTGGCGCTCGGTCATGGCAATCGCGGCGTCGAAGGCACTGTGGTCCGGCGTCAGGTAAAACGGCGCCCGGGTCATGTGCCCTTCGATGGCTTCATTGAAATCGCTGGTGCCGTTGGCCACCACATGCCGCAAGTCGCGCAGGGTGAAAATGCCCAGCGGTGCCTTTTGCTCATCGACCACCACAATGCTGCCAACTTGCTGATCGTGCATCAGCGTCACGGCTTCACGCAGAGGCGTGATCGGGCTGCAGGTCACCGGGTGACGCATGGCCAGTTCGCCCAGCCGGGTATTGAGCGAGTACTGGGTCCCGAGGGTCTCCACGGCTTTTTGCTGGACTTGTTGATTGACCTGATCCAGCAAACTGCTGACGCCGCGTAGGGCAAAGTCGCGAAACGGGCTGGAAAGTGCGAACAGTTTGATGAACGCCAGCTTATTCAGCTGTAGGCAAAAGGTATCTTCGGCCGCCAGATGTTCGGTGCGAGTCGCCCGTTCCCCCAGTAGCGCGGCGAGGGGGAAACACTCGCCGGTGGTGATTTCGAAGGTAGTTTCGGTCCCGCCCTTGGCCGTGTGCGGACGTTCGCCCACGACCCGACCCTGTTTGACGATGTAGAAATGCTCAACCGGGCCATCGGCAGGTTTGATGATGCTTTCGCCGGGGCCATAAAAACGCAGCTGACATTGCTCGACCAGATAGGCCAGGTGGGCGTTTTCCATCTGATTGAACGGCGGGAAGCGCTGGAGGAATTGCAAAGTGCCCTGGATGTTCTGCAACACCGCGGTTTTCCCTGCCTGGGTGAAGGCGTCCGCTTTACTCATAACCATTACCGCAGTCTTTTTCGTTGTTGTGTCGGATCGTTGTGTCAGATCGTTCCAGGCATGGTCGGCCCCTGCGGGCAGGGTGCCCATTGGACGTAAGTCTAGGTAGGCAGTGCAGCGACCGTAATATGGGAAATGTCTGACACAACTGTGGGAAAAACCTCCTACATTGTCTATTGGAAATGTTTCCGACGAAGTGCACATTGAAGGCTGCTGAGCGATGTCTGACCACTGTGTCAGGGATCGAATCGAAAACGTTGAGAAAGCCATGTCCGACCACGATATTTTGAGTGATGCCGAGCGCGAAGCGCTCAGTGCCGTCATGTTGGAACCAGACTTGCCGCCGCAGCGGGTGCTGATCGTCGATGACGATAAGGACTCCCGGGAATTGCTGTCGGAAATTCTGGGACTGGACGGCATTCACTGCATGACGGCAGCCAGTGGCGAAGCGGCGCTCAAATTGCTGGAGGCGAAGTCATCGATCGGGCTGGTGATTACCGACCTGCGGATGAGACATGTCGATGGCCTGGAACTGATCCGTCAGGTGCGGGAGTCGGCGCGTGCGGCGTTACCGATCATCATCGTCTCCGGTGACGCTGACGTGAAAGATGCGATCGAAGCGATGCACCTGCACGTAGTGGACTTTCTGCTCAAACCCATCGATAGCGGCAAACTGCTTGAATTGGTCAAGCATGAGCTGGGGATGGGGTCTTTGCCGTGATCGTTCCCATGCTCCGCGTGGGAATGCCTCCATGGACGCTCTGCGTCCGTTTGGGACGCGGAGCGTCCCGGGCTGCATTCCCACGCGGAGCGTGGGAACGATCAATCTGAAGCAAAAAAGCCCCGATCTTTCGATCAGGGCTTTTTCATGTCCGGCGTCAGCGTTTACTCAAAGGCCATTGGCAGCCTTGAATTCGCGACGACGACGGTGCAGAACCGGCTCGGTGTAGCCGTTCGGCTGTTGGGTGCCTTCGACCACCAGTTCGACCGCCGCCTGGAAGGCGATGTTGCTGTCGAAGTTCGGTGCCAGCGGACGGTACAGCGGGTCGTTGGCGTTCTGACGGTCAACCACCGGCGCCATGCGCTTGAGGCTTTCCATTACCTGATCTTCAGTGACGATGCCATGGCGCAGCCAGTTGGCGATGTGCTGGCTGGAAATACGCAGCGTCGCACGGTCTTCCATCAGGCCGACGTCATTGATGTCCGGCACTTTCGAGCAACCCACGCCCTGGTCGATCCAGCGCACCACGTAACCGAGAATGCCCTGGGCGTTGTTGTCCAGTTCGTTCTTGATCTGCTCCGTGGTCCAGTCTGGATTGACGGCCAACGGGATGGTCAGGATGTCGTCCACCGAAGCGCGAGCACGTTTGGCCAGTTCGGCCTGACGGGCGAACACGTCGACCTTGTGGTAATGCAGCGCGTGCAACGCGGCGGCGGTCGGCGATGGAACCCAAGCGGTGTTGGCCCCGGCCATCGGGTGGGCGATTTTCTGTTCGAGCATCGCTGCCATAAGATCCGGCATGGCCCACATGCCTTTACCGATCTGGGCGCGACCTTGCAGGCCAGTGCTCAAACCGATGTCGACGTTCCAGTTCTCGTAGGCGCTGATCCATTTTTCAGCCTTCATGTCGGCCTTGCGCACCATCGGGCCGGCTTCCATGGAGGTATGGATTTCATCGCCCGTGCGGTCGAGGAAGCCAGTGTTGATGAACACCACGCGCTCGGCGGCAGCCTTGATGCAGGCCTTGAGGTTGACCGTGGTACGGCGTTCCTCGTCCATGATCCCGACTTTGAGGGTGTTGCGCGGCAAGTCGAGGACGTCTTCGATGCGACCGAACAGCTCGTTGGTGAATGCAGCTTCTTCCGGGCCGTGCATCTTCGGCTTCACGATATAGACCGAGCCAGTACGGCTGTTCTTGCGCGAGCTGTTGCCGTTGAGGCTGTGGATTGCCGCGAGGCAAGTCACCAGGCCATCGAGAATGCCTTCCGGTACTTCGTTGCCGTCTTTATCGAGGATCGCGTCGATGGTCATCAGGTGACCGACGTTGCGCACGAACAACAGCGAGCGACCGTGCAGGCTCAGTTCGCTGCCATCGAGGGCGGTATAGGTGCGATCGGCGTTCATGGTACGGGTAAAGGTCTGACCGCCCTTGGCGACTTCTTCCGACAGATCGCCCTTCATCAGGCCGAGCCAGTTGCGGTAGATCACCACTTTGTCATCGGCATCGACCGCGGCGACCGAATCTTCGCAGTCCATGATGGTGGTCAGCGCGGCTTCCATCAGGATGTCTTTGACACCGGCAGCGTCGGTCTGGCCGACCGGGGTGCTGGCGTCGACCTGGATCTCGAAGTGCAGGCCGTTGTTCTTCAGCAGGATCGCGGTTGGAGCCGCCGTATCGCCGTGGAAACCGATCAGTTGGGCATCGTCGCGCAGGCCGGTGTTGCTGCCGCCTTTGAGGGCGACCACCAGTTTGCCGTCAATGATCTTGTAGCCGGTGGAGTCGACGTGGGAGCCAGCAGCCAGTGGCGCGGCTTCGTCGAGGAAGGCGCGGGCGAAGGCGATGACCTTGTCGCCGCGAACCTTGTTGTAGCCTTTGCCTTTTTCCGCGCCGTCCGCTTCGCTGATGGCGTCGGTGCCGTAGAGCGCGTCATACAGCGAACCCCAGCGGGCGTTCGAGGCATTGAGCGCGAAACGCGCGTTCATCACCGGCACCACCAGCTGTGGACCGGCCATACGGGCGATTTCGTCATCGACGTTTTGTGTCGTTGCCTGGAAATCAGCCGCTTCTGGCAGCAGATAACCGATGTCTTGCAGGAAGGCTTTGTAGGCCACCGCATCGTGCGCAACACCTGCACGAGCCTGGTGCCAGGCATCGATACGTGCCTGGAAATCATCGCGTTTGGCGAGTAGGGCTTTGTTCTTCGGCGCCAGGTCATGGATGACCTTGTCGGCACCGGCCCAGAACGTGTCGGCGGTGAGGCCGGTACCGGGAATGGCTTCGTTGTTCACGAAGTCGAACAGGACTTTGGCGACCTGCAGGCCACCGACTTGAACGTGTTCAGTCATTGCTTGCCTCACTCTGCTCAGCTATTTCGCTTTTCAGCTCTTCAATTTAACAATGAAGCCTCTGGCCATTTAAACCACAAACCCATCTACCAGTACATGCCATTGCTGGCGGCTGGGTTCGATCCGATCAACGGCTTTGCGGCCTTGCTGACAGGGCTTTCAGGGGTTGCGACGGCACCTGCGGCAGACATCGATCCAGCGTTATGTAGTGCGCGCTGCGGCATACTACATGATGAATTGCGGTTGTGAAAATTAGACTAATTACGTCGTTCTGCGACCCCATGACGCATTGCAGTCACGTCGGGGCACGGGATGTTCTCAAAAAACTATTGGATTGTTCCAGTTAAATATAAAAACTTGTACACATAATATTCGAAGCCCTGCTATGGGGCACTGCTCTTTGTGGCGAGGGAGCTTGCTCCCGCTGGGGCGCGAAGCGGCCCTCTGCATTTATTCAGACAGAACGCATTCGCTGTTTCTTGCGACTGCTTCGCAGCCGAACGGGAGCAAGCTCCCTCGCCACAAGAACAGGAGCCAAAGCAGCATCGCGCCGAATCCAGCCCCTTGCCTATACTTGTTTTTCTATAACAAAAGTCATGACCAGAGGGCTGCGCCATGGACCATCTCGTACTCACTGTAATTGCGCCAGACAAGCCCGGGCAGGTCGAGCGCATTGCTCAATGCATTGCCGAGCACGGCGGTAACTGGCTGGAGAGCCGCATGTCGCGTATGGCCGGGCAGTTCGCGGGGATTCTTCGGGTGGGTGTGCCGGCTGAGGCCTACGACGAACTGGTAGACGCCTTACAGAGATTGGCGGATCAAGGGATCCGCGTGCTGATCGCCGAAAGTGGCATCGAGCAGTCCTGCACCTGGAAGCCGATTGCCATGGAGTTGGTGGGCAATGATCGTCCGGGCATTGTGCGAGACATTACGCGTCTGCTGAGCGAGCAGGGCGTGAACCTGGAGCAGTTGGTGACCGAAGTTCGACCGGCGCCGATGAGCAGCGAGCCGCTGTTCCATGCCGAGGCAATTCTTGCGGTGCCGCTGACATTGTCGCTGGAGGTGCTGCAATCGCGGCTGGAAACCCTGGCGGACGATCTGATGGTCGAATTGGTGCTGCGCAGCGAACCTTGAAAAGGTTATCCAAGTTATACGTGCACCTGCCTGTGGATAACCTGTAGAGACACCTCGCCAGGCCACGTCGGCCGGTGCTCTTCAGGATCTGATCAAAAAACCAGCAGTTTCAGTGACTTGCGCACAAACGCCGGGGATCACACTGTGGATAACCTTGGGAAGGATAGATGCAGGCCACGAGAGACGTGGCCTGTAGAGGTTTGTACGTTTTCTGATCAGCGACGGCGGCGCAGACTTATCCACGCGTCGATGCTGTAAATCGCCAAACCAGCCCAGATAAAGATGAATGCCACCAGCGTGCTGGACGACAAGTGCTCGCCAAACAGCAGAACGGCTTGCAACAACACCAGCGTCGGCGCCAGGTACTGGAGAAATCCGAGGGTGGTGTAGGGCAAATGCCGGGCGGCGGCGTTGAAACACACCAGCGGTACCAGCGTCACCGGACCTGCAGCCACCAACCACCAGGCTTCAGAGGTGGTCCAGAATTCGGCTTGCGCGCTGGTCGCGGTCGGATTGAACAGCAACCAGGCGACGGCAATCGGCACCAGCATCCAGGTTTCCACCACCAGCCCCGGCAGCGCCTTGACCGGTGCCTGCTTGCGGATCAGTCCATAGAAGCCGAAGGTCAATGCCAGTACCAGCGACACCCACGGCAGGCTGCCGACTTGCCACACTTGCTGCGCAACACCGACCGCCGCCAGGCCAACCGCCAGCCATTGCATGCGCCGCAGCCGTTCGCCGAGGATCAGCATCCCCAACAACACGTTTACCAGCGGGTTGATGTAGTAACCGAGGCTGGCTTCAAGCATGCGTCCGTTGTTCACCGACCAGACGTAGGTCAGCCAGTTGGCGGCGATCAACGTGCCGCTCAGGGCCAGGATTGCCAGCCGCCGCGGATTCTCCCGCAGCTCACGCCACCAGCCGGGATGCTTCCAGACGAGTAGCAGCAAAGCGCCGAACAGCGCGGACCACAGCACTCGGTGGATGATGATCTCCACGGCGGGTACGTTGGCGATGGCTTTGAAGTAGATCGGGAACAGGCCCCAGATGATGTAGGCACTCAGGCCCAGGATGTACCCGCGACGCGGGTTGGCGGCTTGCATGAGAATCCTTGCTTAGGCAGCTAACAAAGAGGGGATTGTATAGATGTGTCATGTTTTTTGTAGGAGCGAGGCTTGCCCGCGAAGAACGATGATGCGGTTCGTCAGACAAACCGCGTTATCGTTCTTCGCGGGCAAGCCTCGCTCCTACAGGTCCGTGGTGTTTAGAAGAGTTTTAGTGGCTCTTCATTGAGTGCGGCGAGTTGCTCACGCAACGCCAATACTTGATCGCCCCAATAGCGCTCGGTGCCGAACCACGGAAAGCTGCGAGGGAAGGCCGGGTCGTCCCAGCGACGGGCGAGCCAGGCGCTGTAGTGCATCAGGCGCAAGGCGCGCAGCGGCTCGATCAGCGCCAGCTCTCGCGGATCGAAGTCGTGGAATTCGTTATAGCCGTCCATCAATTCCGACAACTGTCCCAGACATTCCTGACGATCACCCGCCAACATCATCCAGATATCCTGCACCGCCGGGCCCATGCGGCAGTCGTCGAGGTCGACGATGTGGAACATCTCATCGCGGCACATCATGTTGCCGGGGTGGCAATCGCCGTGCATGCGGATGTTCTGATGCGGCGTGGCCTTGTAGACCTCTTCGACCCGCTTGAGCAGGTCGCGGGCAACGGACTCGTAGGCCGGCAGCAAACTTTTGGGTACGAAATTGCCTTCGAGCAGGGTCGTCAGCGAGTCCTGACCAAAGTTCTTTACCCCCAGCGCTTCACGGTGTTCGAACGGTTTTGTAGCACCGACCGCATGCAGGCGACCCAGCAATTGCCCCAGGCGATACAGCTGATCGAGATTGCCCGGCTCCGGTGCGCGGCCGCCGCGACGGGGAAACAGGGTGAAACGGAAACCGTTGTGTTCGTGCAGGCTGGCACCGTTGTGAATCATCGGCGCGACCACCGGTACGTCGCACTCGGCGAGTTCGAAGGTGAATTGGTGTTCTTCGAGAATCGCTTCGTTGGTCCAGCGCTGCGGACGGTAGAACTTGGCGATCAGCGGCTCGGAGTCTTCGATGCCGACCTGATAGACGCGGTTCTCGTAGCTGTTGAGCGCCAGAATGCGTGCGTCGCTGAGAAAGCCGATGCTTTCGACGGCATCGAGCACGAGGTCTGGGGTGAGCGTTGCAAACGGGTGGGCCATGCTGACTCCTGCGCGCAGCAGGCTGCCGCGTCGGGCCAAGCATGGTAGCGCAGACGGGGCTTCTTTAGTGGTTGGGTTGAGGTAAGTGTTGTTCACACCGACGCCATCGCGGGCAAGCCCGCTCCCACAGGTCATGCGCTAATTTTGAAATCGCGCCTATCCTTGTGGGAGCGGGCTTGCCCGCGATATGGCCCTATCAGGCGCCGACGATCCCGCCATCCTCGCGGGAAATCGCCATCACCGAAGACCGCGGCTTGCCGTTAGGCAGATGCTCAGGGAACGTTGACCCACCGTTTTCCCCCGGATGCTGAATCCCGACAAACAAGGTTTTCTGATCCGGCGAGAAGCTGATCCCCGTCACCTCACAGCCCACCGGGCCGACCATGAAGCGACGGATCTCGCCCGTCACGGGGTCAGCACAGAGCATCTGGTTATTGCCCATGCCCGCGAAGTCACCGGCGTTGCTCGAATCGCCATCCGTGAGAATCCACAAGCGTCCGGCTTTGTCGAAGCCCAAGCCGTCGGGGCTGTTGAACATGTTCTGCGGGGTGATATTCGATGAACCACCTTTTGGCGTACCGGCGTGGACGCCTGGGTTGCCAGCGACTACAAACAGATCCCAGGCAAAGCTTTTCGAGCCGTGATCGTCGTGGTCGGTGCGCCAGCGCAGGATCTGACCGTAAACGTTTTTCTCGCGCGGGTTTGGCCCGCCCACCGGCTGGCCTTCTTCGCCGCGTTTGGCGTTGTTGGTCAGGGTGCAATAAACCTGGCCATCCTTGGGGCTGACAACGATCCATTCCGGACGGTCCATGCGCGTCGCGCTCGCAACGCTGGCTGCGAGACGTGCATGAATCAGCACTTCGGCCTGATCGGCAAAGCCGCTGCTGGCATCGATGCCATTTTTGCCGTGGGTCAGTTCGATCCACTGGCCTTGGCCTTTCGGGTGATCGGCGTTGCCGTCGCCCGCGTCGAAACGCGCCACGTACAAGGTGCCGTGATCCAGCAGGTCGCGGTTGGCTTTGGGGTTTTTGTGGTTGATCTTGTCGCGGCTAACGAACTTATAGATGAACTCGCCACGTTCATCGTCGCCCATGTACACCACGGCGCGACCGTCATTGGTTTCGGCCAGCGCGGCGTTTTCATGTTTGAAGCGGCCCAGCGCAGTGCGTTTGACCGGCATCGACTGCGGATCGAACGGGTCGATTTCCACTACCCAGCCGTGGCGGTTGAGTTCGTTGGGGTTTTTCGCCAGATCGAAGCGCGGGTCATGTTGATGCCAGTTGATTTCTTTACTGGCCGCCACCGCGCCGTAGCGTTTCTGCGCGGCATCGAATTTCTGCTCGGCATTGCTACTGCCGAAGCAGTCGGTGAAGTTCTCTTCGCAGGTGAGGTAAGTGCCCCACGGCGTCTTGCCATTGGCGCAATTCTGGAAGGTGCCGAGGACGTTCTTGCCGTGTTTGTCGGCGCTGGTTTTCATCAGCTCGTGACCGGCCGCCGGACCGCTCAGGCTGATCGGCGCGTTACCGTGAATGCGCCGGTTGTAGCGCGAGCCCTGGACGAATTGCCATTGGCCATTCTTGCGCTGCACTTCGATCACCGACACGCCTTCACAGGCCAGGGCCTTGCGCACATCTTCTGCCGATTGCGGCGTGCCGCCGTGGGGGTAGAGGTAGCGGTAGTTGGTGTATTCGTTGTTGATCGCCATCAGTGCCCGGTCTTTGTCGCCGGGAAATTCGAACAGGCTCATGCCGTCGTTGTTGTCGCCGAATTGGACTTCCTGCGCCTGGGCCGTGCCGTTACCGCTCGGGTCGAAAGCCGGGCCATTCTTTTGCAACGGCTGCCCCCAACTGATCAAAACCGAAGATTTGTAGCCCGGCGGCAGGGTAATGGCGTCGGTCGTGGCGGCGGCGATGCTGTCGAAACCCAACAGTTTGCTGGAGCCCGCGCTGACGCTGGCGGCCAGCACACTGCGACTCAGCAAATTGCCACCGAGAAACATCGCTGCACCGCAGAGGGCACCAGCGCTGATGAAGCCTCGACGGCTGAGGCCAACCATCTTTTCGAGGTCGGTGGGTTGGTTGTCTTCTAATAAGCTCACATCAGGCTCCCTGCGGGTTTTTGCAGTCACCTTAATGGTGATCGATGAAGGTTTTGTTGCAGTCGCCACAACACACTGCTACAGAGGTTGCGATGCACTTGGGCTAAAGCGGTGTACCCAGCAGAATGTTGGACGGTGCGAATTGCACCAGCACCGGTTTATCAGCGGCAAGCTCGAGGGTTTTCAAGTGCAGAGGCTCGGCCAGGGCGCAAAGCGTCTGGCCATTAGGCAGGCCGATACGCACTTCGCTGGGGCCGTCATCGGCGTCGAGGATTTCTTCGATCATGCCCTTCAGGCAGTTGTTGCCGGGCGTCGCGGCTTGATCGATGCCCAGCAGTTCCAGCCAGCCAGCCTTGATCAGTGCCACCACTTCGGTGCCGGTTTGCAGTTCCAGGCGCAGAGAGCTGTCGTGGGTGATCTGCGCATCGATACGCAAGCCTTCGGCCAGTTCAAGACGGATGCGGTCGTTGCGTCCCTGTGCATCGATCGCCACGACCTTGCCGTGCAGTTGATTGCGCGCGCTGGTTCTGAGCATCAGGCGCCCGAGCAGGTCCAAGTCACTGGCCTCCTCGGCGGTTTCCAGCACTTGGGCCTGCAACGCTTGCAGCTTTTGATACAGACGCAACACGCGCTCGCCTTCGCTGGACAGTTTGGCGCCACCGCCGCCCTTGCCGCCGACGCTGCGCTCCACCAGCGGTTTCTGCGCGAGGTTGTTCAGCTCGTCGATGGCATCCCACGCCGCTTTGTAACTCAGGCCCGCGCTTTTCGCGGCGCGGGTGATCGAGCCTTGTTCGGCGATGTGTTGCAGCAACGCGATGCGCTGCGGGCGACGGACAATGTGTTGGGACAACAACGTAGGCAAGGACATGGCGAGACGCTTTGGGCTGTGACGATGGATAGGACGTTGGCGGCTTGAGGTGCGGGAGTCAAGTCAGCCCTCATCGCCAGGTTTGGGTGTACGGGCAAGGCAGTAGACATCGACTCGCGCGGCCCCCGCATCCATCAACAAGCGAGCCAGGGCCTGGGCGGTGGCGCCGGTTGTTAGCACGTCATCGACCAATGCGAGGTGGCGGCCCTTGATCGAAGCCACGGGCGCGAGGGCAAAGGCGTGGCGCAGGTTCTTTTTACGTTCGTCGGCATTCAGCTTTTGTTGCGCGCTGGTGTCCTGGATTCTCAGCAACAGCGTTTCATCACAAGGAATGTCGAGGCTGACGCTGAGCCAGCGGGCGAGCATCGCCGCCTGGTTGAAACCTCGCTGGCGCAGACGTTTGGTGGCCAGAGGTACCGGTATCAGCGCATCGGGCCGGTCCAGATCCTCATCGAAACGATGTTGCAGGAATTGAGCGAGAAGTTCGGCGAGCAGGCGGCCAAATGGCCATTTCGCGCTGTGCTTAAAGCGCGTGATCAAACTGTCGACAGGAAAGCTGTAAGTCCAGGGTGCGGCGACTCGTTCGAAGGCCGGCGGTAGCTTTAAACATTGGCCACACGTCAGGCCCGCCGCCGGTAAGGGCAGGGCGCATGTTTGGCAGTGATCGCCAAGCCAAGGCAGGTCAGTTTCACAGGCCATACAGATTGGCCTGATATCCTCGGTCGCTTCGTTGCAAAGTAAGCAGTGTTGGTTATTGTTTAACCAGATGTAAACCGGTCCTACGTAACGTGGTTGACAGCGCATCGCTCTTCCTTAAATATGCCGAACATCCGTGTCGCGTCTGTGGGTATTCCATTCCCGAGCCGCTTGCCAAGCATAAACAAGGAAACGCCCATGAGCGCCAGCACCACTGCAACCCTGCGTCATGACTGGTCTTTGGCCGAAGTCAAAGCACTCTTCGTTCAGCCATTCAACGACCTGCTGTTCCAGGCGCAGACGGTGCACCGCGCGCATTTCGACGCCAACCGCGTTCAGGTGTCGACGCTGCTGTCGATCAAGACCGGTGCGTGCCCTGAAGATTGCAAATATTGTCCGCAGTCCGGCCACTACAACACTGGCCTGGAAAAAGAAAAACTGATGGAAGTGCAGAAGGTCCTCGAAGAGGCCGCTCGTGCCAAGGCCATCGGTTCGACCCGTTTCTGCATGGGCGCGGCGTGGAAACACCCGTCGGCCAAAGACATGCCGTACGTGTTGGAAATGGTCAAAGGCGTGAAAGCCATGGGCCTGGAAACCTGCATGACCCTCGGTCGTCTCGATCAGGACCAGACCGTCGCCCTGGCCGAAGCCGGCCTGGATTACTACAACCACAACCTCGACACCTCGCCTGAGTTCTACGGCAGCATCATCACGACCCGTACTTACGGCGAGCGCCTGCAAACCCTGGCTTATGTGCGTGATTCGGGGATGAAGATCTGCTCCGGCGGCATTCTCGGTATGGGCGAATCCCTCGACGACCGCGCCAACCTGTTGATCCAGCTGGCCAACCTGCCCGAGCATCCAGAGTCGGTGCCGATCAACATGCTGGTGAAAGTCGCCGGTACGCCGCTGGAAAACGCCGACGACGTCGACCCGTTCGACTTCATCCGCATGCTCGCCGTCGCGCGCATCCTGATGCCGCAATCCCATGTGCGCCTGTCCGCCGGCCGTGAAGCGATGAACGAACAGATGCAGGCCCTGGCGTTCTTTGCCGGCGCCAACTCGATTTTCTACGGCGAGAAACTGCTGACCACCGCCAACCCGCAGGCGGACAAGGACATGCAACTGTTCTCGCGTCTGGGCATCCTGCCGGAAGCGCGCGAAGAGCACGCCGACGAAGTGCATCAGGCCGCCATCGAACAGGCACTGGTGGAGCAGAAGAGCAGCGAGCAGTTCTATAACGCTGCGGTCTGAAGCTGGAATCGACTTTTTTGATGCAATGCAAAACACTGTGGGAGCGGGCTTGCCCGCGATAGCGATGGAGCATTCGACATCTTTGTTGAATGTGACACCGTCATCGCAGGCAAGCCAGCTCCCACAGGATCTGTGTCCATCCTGATATATGTGATCTGACACTTGAGGCCTGCATGTCTTTCGATCTCAGCGCACGCCTTGCTGCCCGTCGTGCCGAAAACCTTTATCGCCAGCGCCCGCTGCTCGAGAGCCCTCAGGGCCCGGAAGTGGTGGTCGATGGTCAGCCGTTGCTGGCGTTCTGTAACAACGATTACCTGGGCCTGGCCAATCATCCGCAAGTGATTGAAGCCTGGCGTGCCGGCGCGTCGCGTTGGGGCGTGGGCGGTGGTGCTTCGCATCTGGTGATCGGCCACAGCGGCCCGCATCACGCACTGGAAGAAGCCCTCGCCGAGTTCACCGGCCGCCCGCGAGCGTTGCTGTTCACCACCGGTTACATGGCCAACCTCGGCGCAGTCACCGCACTGGTCGGGCAGGGCGATACGGTGCTGGAAGACCGTCTCAATCATGCGTCGTTGCTGGATGCGGGGCTGTTGTCAGGTGCGCGTTTCAATCGCTATCTGCATAACGACGCGGCCAGTCTGGCCAAGCGCCTTGAGAAGGCCACCGGCAATACGCTGGTGGTCACCGATGGCGTGTTCAGCATGGACGGTGACATCGCCGATCTGCCGGCGCTGGCGCGGGAAGCCAAGGCCAAAGGCGCTTGGCTGATGGTCGATGACGCTCACGGTTTTGGTCCGCTGGGTGCCCATGGCGGCGGGATCGTCGAGCATTTCGGTCTGAGCCAGGAAGACGTGCCGGTGTTGGTTGGTACCCTCGGCAAGGCTTTCGGTACGGCCGGTGCTTTTGTCGCCGGCAGCGAAGAGTTGATCGAAAGCCTGATCCAGTTCGCTCGCCCATACATCTACACCACCAGCCAACCGCCGGCGCTGGCCTGCGCGACGCTGAAAAGCCTGGAGCTGTTGCGCAGCGAACACTGGCGACGTGAGCATCTGCAGACGCTGATTCGGCAGTTCCGCCAAGGCGCCGAACAGATTGGCCTGGAGTTGATGGACAGCTTCACGCCGATCCAGCCGATCATGATCGGCGATGCCGGGCGTGCGGTTCGACTGTCGCAGATGCTGCGCGAACGCGGACTGATGGTGACTGCGATTCGTCCACCGACTGTGCCCGCAGGCAGCGCACGTTTGCGCGTAACCCTGACCGCCGCTCACAGCGAGGCGCAGGTACAGCTATTGTTAAATGGACTGGCCGATTGTTTTCAACAACTGGGACCGGAGCCAAGCCATGCGTGATCGTCTGATTCTGCTGCCGGGTTGGGGTCTCGGGATTTCGCCGCTGGAACCCTTGGCGGCTGCCTTGCAGGGTTTGGATGAGCACCTGCGCGTCGAGATCGAGCCCTTGCCGGAACTGGAGTCGAGCGACCTTGAAGAATGGCTCGATGAGTTGGACTCGACGTTGCCACAGGATGCCTGGCTCGGTGGCTGGTCATTGGGCGGCATGCTGGCGTCCGAATTGGCGGCGCGACGCGGTGACCGCTGCTGTGGCTTGGTGACGCTGGCGAGTAACCCTTCTTTTGTCGCCCATGAGCAGTGGCCGAGCGCGATGCCCGGCGAAACCTTCGATGCGTTTCTGGCCGGCTGCAAGGCTGACTCGCGCATGACGTTGAAACGCTTTTCGCTGTTGTGCGCCCAAGGTGCCGAAGACCCGCGCGGGATGTCGCGACTGTTGCTCGCTGGCGCACCGCATACGTCTTCGCCGGTGCTGATGAGCGGCCTGGAGTTGCTCGCACAATTGGATACCCGGCAAGCCTTGCAAGCGTTTCGCGGCCCGCAATTGCACTTGTTTGGCGGCCTCGACGGGCTGGTCCCGGCCGAAGCGGCGCAAGACCTGCTGACGTTGCTGCCGGATGTCGAAATCGGTCTGATTGAACAGGCCAGTCACGCGTTTCTTCTGGAAGACCCTCACGGTGTGGCGGGGGCGATTCAGGCCTTTTTGCATGAGTTCGGTGATGACTGATTTATCCCTTCCCAACCTGCCCGGCGGCTTGCCCGACAAGCGCCAGGTGGCGGCATCCTTTTCCCGTGCGGCGGCAAGCTACGACAGCGTGGCCGAATTGCAGCGCGACGTGGGCAGCGAGTTGTTACGTCGGTTGCCGGAAGATTTTGCTCCTGCTCGTTGGATGGATATGGGCTGCGGCACCGGGTATTTCAGCCGAGCCTTGGCGCAGAGGTTTCCTGCGAGCGCTGGCGTGGCGTTGGACATCGCAGAAGGGATGCTCAATCACGCCCGTCCCTTGGGCGGCGCGACTCATTACATCGCAGGCGATGCGGAGCGCTTGCCGTTGCAGGACTCGACCTGCGATCTGGTCTTCTCCAGCCTGGCGGTGCAATGGTGCGCGGATTTCGCCTCGGTGCTCAATGAAGCGTACCGGGTACTGAAGCCGGGCGGAATTTTCGCGTTTGCTAGTCTGTGTGCAGGCACGCTGTACGAATTGCGCGACAGCTGGCGTCAGGTGGACGGCATGGTGCACGTCAACCGCTTCCGCGAGTTCGGTGTTTACCAACAGCTTTGCGCGGGCAGCGGCTTGAAGGTCGTCAGCCTCGAAACGCAACCGCATGTGTTGCATTACCCCGATGTCCGCAGCCTGACCCATGAGCTCAAGGCACTTGGGGCGCACAATCTGAACCCCGGTCGGCCGGGCGGTTTGACCGGCCGGGCGCGGATCCTCGGCCTGATCGAGGCTTACGAGCAGTATCGTCAGGCACAGGGACTGCCGGCGACTTATCAAGTGGTTTACGCCGTGTTGGAGAAACCCTTATGAGCGCAGCCTATTTCATCACCGGTACTGACACCGATGTCGGCAAGACCACCGTCGCCGCAGGTTTGCTGCATGCCGCGCGGTTGGCGGGCTTGAGCACGGCAGCGGGCAAACCGGTGGCCTCCGGTTGCGACCTGACGCCCAAGGGTTTGCGCAACGCCGATGCACTGGCGCTGTTGGCCGAGTGCTCGATACCGTTGACCTACGATCAGGTCAATCCGGTCGCGTTCGAGCCGGCGATTGCACCGCATCTGGCGGCGCGGGAGGCTGGCGTGGCGTTGACCGTGCAATCACTGTTGACACCGATGCGGCAGATTCTCGATATGCAGGCGGACTTCACCTTGATCGAAGGCGCTGGCGGCTGGCGAGTGCCATTGGCGGATCAGGACAATCTGTCGGACCTGGCAATGGCGCTGGGTCTGCCGGTAATCCTGGTGGTCGGCGTACGGCTGGGTTGCATCAATCATGCACTGCTGACAGCCGAGGCGATCGCACGGGATGGTTTGCAGTTGGCAGGGTGGGTGGCCAACATCATCGATCCGAAGACCTCGCGCCTGGAAGAGAACCTCGCGACGCTGGCCGAGCGCATTCCCGCGCCGTGCCTGGGGCGGGTGCCGAAACTCAAGTCGGTGACAGCCGATGCGGTAGCCGAACATCTGCAGCTGGATCTGCTGGACTGAGTTTGTTGGCTTGGGGTTTTACCTATGACAAGGCACTGTGCCATTAGTGTTTTTGTCGGGCCTTTTGTCGGCGTGTCTGGTTCAATGGCCGCTGTTGATCCTTTGTCGGACGAGTTGCCCCATGGAAATCTCAGGAAACACCGCTTTTTATGCTGGTCTGAGCACTATTCAGACAGGGCAGAACCGTGTCGATCAGGCTTCGGGGCAGATCGCCAACAACACCATCGAGCGTTCGGTCACCAGTCAATCCTCCGAGATTCAGGTTGATCGTCTGCGTTCGGTAGACCGCAGCCAGCAATCGGATCTGACCAGCAACATGGTCGAGATGGCTCAGGGTAAATTCCAGGTGGAGCTGGGCGTCAAAGTCGCCAAGGCATCCGATGAAATGCTCGGTACGCTGATCGATACCTACGCCTGATCCCTCGCTGAATCCGCTACTCCCACGCCGCGCCTGTTCGCGGCGTTTTTCTGCGTAAGTCCTTCTGCCTCAACTAATCTCTCCTACATGGCGTGTTGCTCAGTCAACGACGTTGCGCAACAGCGTGGCCGATGTTTTCGTGGGCGATGACGAACGGCAAAAGATCGGCGCTTGACAAGAATTGGGCGTAAACGTATGTTTCAAACAACTGTTTGACCGCCACAACAAATCAACGCGGTCGTTCATTCCCGGTTACATCAGCAGAGGTTTATCGCTATGCCTGACTACAAGGCCCCCTTGCGTGATATTCGCTTCGTTCGTGACGAACTGCTCGGCTACGAAGCGCACTATCAGAGCCTTCCGGCTTGTGCAGACGCAACTCCAGACATGGTTGACGCCATTCTCGAAGAAGGCGCCAAGTTTTGTGAGCAGGTGCTGGCTCCGCTGAACCGCGTGGGTGACACCGAAGGCTGCACCTGGAGCGAGTCCGGCGTTAAAACCCCGACCGGTTTCAAAGAAGCCTACAAGCAATTCGTTGAAGGCGGCTGGCCAAGCCTGGCTCACGACGTAGAGCACGGCGGCCAAGGCCTGCCAGAGTCTCTGGGGCTTGCCGTTAGCGAAATGGTTGGCGAAGCCAACTGGTCGTGGGGCATGTACCCAGGCCTGTCCCATGGCGCGATGAACACCATTTCCGAACACGGTACGCCTGAGCAGCAAGAGGCTTACCTGACCAAGCTGGTTTCCGGCGAATGGACCGGCACCATGTGTCTGACCGAACCGCACTGCGGCACCGATCTGGGCATGCTGCGCACCAAGGCCGAGCCTCAGGCCGACGGTTCCTACAAAGTCTCCGGCACCAAGATCTTCATCTCGGCCGGCGAACACGACATGGCCGACAACATCGTCCACATCGTTCTGGCACGTCTGCCGGATGCACCGGCAGGCACCAAAGGCATTTCGCTGTTCATCGTTCCGAAATTCCTGCCAAACGCAGACGGCTCGATCGGCGCACGTAACGCTGTGACCTGCGGTTCCCTGGAACACAAAATGGGCATCCATGGTAACGCCACCTGCGTGATGAACTTCGACGCGGCCACTGGTTACCTGATTGGCCCGGCGAACAAAGGCCTGAACTGCATGTTCACCTTTATGAACACCGCACGTCTGGGGACTGCGTTGCAAGGTCTGGCGCACGCCGAGATCGGCTTCCAGGGCGGCCTGAAATACGCTCGCGATCGTCTGCAAATGCGCTCCCTGACTGGCCCGAAAGCGCCCGACAAAGCCGCTGACCCGATCATCGTTCACCCTGACGTACGTCGCATGCTGTTGACCATGAAGGCTTTCGCCGAAGGCAACCGTGCGATGGTTTACTTCACCGCCAAGCAAGTCGACATCGTCAAGTACGGCGTCGATGAAGAAGAGAAGAAGAAAGCCGACGCACTGCTGGCCTTCATGACGCCGATCGCCAAAGCCTTCATGACTGAAGTCGGTTTCGAATCCGCTAACCACGGCGTACAGATCTACGGCGGCCACGGCTTTATCGCCGAGTGGGGCATGGAGCAGAACGTTCGCGACAGCCGCATTTCGATGCTGTACGAAGGCACCACAGGTATCCAGGCACTCGACCTGCTGGGCCGTAAAGTGCTGATGACTCAAGGCGAAGCGCTCAAAGGCTTCACCAAGATCGTCCACAAGTTCTGCCAGACCAACGAAGGCAACGACGCGGTCAAAGAGTTCGTCGAGCCATTGGCTGCGCTGAACAAAGAGTGGGGCGAGTTGACCATGAAGGTCGGTATGGCAGCCATGAAAGACCGCGAAGAAGTTGGCGCCGCGTCGGTGGACTACTTGATGTACTCCGGTTACGCGTGCCTTGCCTACTTCTGGGCTGACATGGCGCGTCTGGCTGCCGAGAAACTGGCGGCTGGTACCACTGAAGAGGCGTTCTACACCGCCAAGCTGCAGACTGCGCGCTTCTACTTCCAGCGCATCCTGCCGCGTACCCGCACTCACGTCGTAACCATGCTGTCGGGCGCCCACAACCTGATGGACATGAAAGAAGAAGACTTCGCACTGGGTTACTAAGCCCTACGCTGTCCTTCATAAAGCCGCTGCTTCCTCGGGAGCAGCGGCTTTTTTGTGCCTGACGCAAACGGGCTGAGCGTGTAAATATTCCTGACTAAAACGCTAAGAAGAACACCATTGCTGCCGTTAAAGAGGATGGCGATGTGACACATGTCACATCGCACGTGCTTAGCTGCTCTAAATGCAGGCACAATGCCATCTTTGTTTGCCGGGTCGGAGCTTTACCCTTGCCGCGTTCTTCCGCTGTACGTTTCAGTCATTTTTTGCCATCGCTGCTGTTGTTGCTTGCGGGGCTTGCGGCTGCCTACGTCAAGGATCTCAACGTCTTCTTCACTTCGCTGTTCAACGTTCTGCCTACTCTGGTGCTGTTGCTCGGCGGGGCGTATTGCGCGGTTTACCGACGTCAGCGTGAACTGTTTCTGATGGTCACGGTGTACATCGCCTACTTCCTGCTCGACACCCAGACCGACTATTACCGCGACAACGGCAAAGTCCGTGAAGACGCCGCCGTGGTTTTCCATTTGTGCTGTCTGTTGTTGCCGTTGCTCTTTGGCTTGTTCGCCGCCTGGCAAGAGCGTACTCACCTGTTCCAGGACATGGTGGCGCGCTTCGCCGTATTGTTGGCGTTCGGCAGCGTGGCGCTGGGGCTGGAACAAAGTTACCCACAGGCGCTCCTGATGTGGCTTTCGGAGATCCGCTGGCCTGCTTTGCATGGCGCCTGGATGAGCTTGATTCAGTTGTCCTACCCGGTATTCATTGCCTCATTCTTGTTACTGGCCTGGCAATACTGGCGTAACCCAAGACCCTTGCATGCTGCGCAATTGGTGGGGCTGTTGGGATTGTTCTGGATGTTGCCGAAAACCTTCATCCTGCCATTCACCCTGAACATCATGTGCAGCCAAGTGATGTTGATGATTGCCGCCGCGGTTGCCCATGAGGCCTATCAAATGGCCTTCCGCGATGAGCTCACCGGTCTGCCGGGCCGTCGTGCCCTGAACGAACGCATGCAACGGCTGGGGCGCAATTATGTGCTGGCCATGGGCGACGTCGATCACTTCAAGAAATTCAACGACACCCACGGCCACGATGTCGGCGACCAAGTGCTGCGACTGGTCGCCAGCAAGTTGTCGAAAATCAGCGGGGGCGGTAGGGCATATCGCTACGGCGGTGAAGAATTTGCGCTGGTGTTCGCAGGCAAAACCCTCGAAGAGTGCATGCCGCACCTGGAAGTCATCCGCGAATCCATTGCCACCTACAACATCCAGCTGCGCAATCAAGACAACCGTCCCCAGGATGACAAGCAAGGACGCCAGCGCCGCGCAGGCTCGGGCGCCTCGAGTGTATCGGTCACCGTCAGCATCGGCGTCGCCGAGCGGTTGGAGCAGCGCACGCCTGAACAAGTGCTCAAATCCGCTGACGAGGCGCTCTACAGCGCCAAAGGCGCGGGGCGAAATTGTGTCATGGCTTTCGGTCAGAACCGTCGTGGCGCGGTGCGCATGGACGCCGCTGCGGGTTGAGTGATGATGGCGCATTCAGCGTCTGGACTGTGATTGTGAGGCGTGGTGCGCGGCAGTAGGTTTGAGCAATCTGCCGCCGGAGAAATGACCATGCCCGAGTACAAAGCTCCCCTGCGCGACATGCGCTTTCTGATCGACCACGTCTTCGATTTTCACAGCAACTACGCCGCGCTGGGCGCCACCGATGCCAGCCCGGACATGATCAATGCGATCCTCGAAGAAGGCGCGAAATTCTGTGAGAACGTTCTCGCACCGCTGAACCGCAGCGGCGACGAAGAAGGCTGCCATTTCGACAACGGCGTGGTCACAACGCCTACAGGTTTCAAGCAGGCTTTCGCGCAATATGTTGAAGGCGGCTGGCATGGTCTGGCGGCAGATCCGGTTTACGGCGGCCAAGGCTTGCCAAGTTCTTTGGGTTTGGTCATCAGTGAAATGGTCGGCTCCAGCAACACCTCTTGGGGCATGTACCCCGGCCTGACTCACGGTGCGATGTCAGCGATCCACGCCCATGGCACCGAAGAGCAGAAACAAACCTACCTGAGCAAGCTCACTGCCGGCCACTGGACCGGCACCATGTGCCTGACCGAAGCCCATTGCGGCACCGATCTGGGCATCATCAAGACCCGCGCCGTGCCTCAGGCCGATGGCAGTTATGCAATTTCCGGCAGCAAGATTTTCATCTCTGCCGGCGAGCACGACATGAGTGACAACATCATTCACCTGGTGCTGGCCAAACTGCCGGACGCTCCCGCCGGTACCAAGGGCATTTCGCTGTTTATCGTTCCCAAATTCCTACCCAATGCCGAGGGCGAGGCGGGCGAGCGCAATGGCGTTTCCTGCGGTTCGATCGAACACAAAATGGGCATCAAGGCCTCGGCCACTTGCGTGCTGAATTTCGACGACGCCAAGGGCTTCTTGATCGGTGAGCCGAACAAGGGCCTGAACTGTATGTTCACCATGATGAACCACGCGCGGCTAGGCACCGGTATGCAAGGTTTGTGTCTGGGTGAGGCGAGCTTCCAGGGCGCGATCAAATACGCCAACAACCGCCTGCAAATGCGCTCGCTGACCGGCCCGAAAGCACCGGAAAAAGTCGCTGACCCGATCATTGTTCATCCCGATGTGCGCAGGATGTTGCTGACCATGAAGGCCTTCAACGAAGGCAACCGAGCGTTGACCTATTTCACCGCGCAGTTGCTGGACGTTGCGCATCTGAGCCCGGATGAAACGGCGCGTCAGGATGCTGAAGACCTGTTGGCATTCCTGACGCCAATCTGCAAAGCCTTTATGACCGACACCGGGCTAGAGGTGACCAACCTCGGCATGCAGGTGTTTGGTGGCCACGGTTTCATTCGTGAGTGGGGCATGGAGCAGTTGGTTCGTGACTGCCGGATCGCGCCGATCTACGAAGGCACCAACGGCATTCAGGCGCTGGACTTGCTTGGGCGAAAAGTCCTTGGCAGTCAGGGAAAACTGCTGCGCGGCTTCACCAAAATCGTCCACAAGTTCTGTGCGGCAAACGCTGAACATCCGCAACTCGCCAGCTATGTGGCGCAGCTCGATGGTCTGAATCAGCAGTGGGGCGAGTTGACCACCAGGGTCGGCATGGCGGCGATGAAAAATCCGGATGAAGTGGGTGCCGCTTCGGTGGATTACCTGATGTACAGCGGCTACATCATCCTCGGCTATCTGTGGTTGCGCATGGCGTTGGTGGCTCAGGCGCAGTTGGAGGCGGGCGGCGGCGATGCCGATTACTGCCGGGGCAAACTGGCGACCAACGAGTTTTATTTCAAGCGTTTGCTGCCACGTACCGCCGCACATCAGGCGGCCATCGAGGCGGGCAGCGATTGCCTGATGAAGCTGCCGGCGGAGTTGTTTGCGCTGTAAATCGGCTATCTGTGGCGAGCGAGCTTGCTCGCGCTGGGCTGCGCAGCGGCCCCAATCGGACTGTCTGCTCGATTGGTGAGTGCTGCGCACTCAAGCGGGAGCAAGCTCCCTCGCCACAGGTTTTTTGTGATAACAAATATAATTCCAGTCTGGTGACTAAAAATAACAAAACGGTCATGAGTTGACCCTATGTGTCGTAAAAGTTGTTGAGGTACACTCGGACACAACGAAATCACTATTCTACGAACCACCTGTTTAGATCTTGCGAGGTTTGCCATGGCTGACTACAAAGCGCCCCTGCGCGATATGCGCTTCGTCCTCAATGAAGTTTTCGAGGTCGCCAAACTCTGGGCCGAACTGCCTGCGCTGGCCGAGACCGTCGATGCGGAAACGGTTGAAGCCATTCTCGAAGAAGCCGGCAAGGTCACCAGCAAAAGCATCGCGCCGCTGAGCCGTGCAGCTGACGAAGAAGGTTGCCACTGGGCTGACGGTGCCGTCACCACCCCGGCCGGTTTCCCACAGGCTTATCAGACTTACGCCGAAGGTGGTTGGGTGGGTGTCGGTGGTGATCCGACCTACGGCGGCATGGGCATGCCCAAGGCGGTTTCGGCGCAGGTCGAAGAAATGGTCAACTCCGCGAGCCTGTCGTTCGGTCTGTACCCGATGCTGACCGCCGGCGCTTGTCTGTCGATCAACGCCCACGCCAGCGAAGAGCTGAAAGCGGCGTACCTGCCAAACATGTACGCCGGGATCTGGGCCGGCTCCATGTGCCTGACCGAGCCGCACGCCGGTACTGACCTGGGAATTATCCGCACCAAGGCCGAGCCTCAGGCCGATGGTTCCTACAAAGTCAGCGGCACCAAAATCTTCATCACCGGCGGTGAGCACGACCTGACCGAGAACATCATCCACCTGGTATTGGCCAAACTGCCTGACGCGCCAGCGGGGCCGAAAGGCATTTCGCTGTTCCTGGTGCCGAAGTTCATGGTCAATGCCGATAGCAGCCTGGGCGCGCGTAACCCGGCGAATTGCGGTTCGATCGAACACAAGATGGGCATCCAGGCATCCGCGACCTGCGTGATGAACTTCGACGAAGCCGTGGGTTACCTGGTCGGCGAGCCGAACAAAGGCCTGGCGGCGATGTTCACCATGATGAACTACGAGCGTCTGGGCGTCGGCATCCAAGGCCTGGCCACTGGCGAGCGCTCCTACCAGAACGCTATCGAATACGCTCGCGACCGTCTGCAAAGCCGCTCGCCGACCGGCGCGCAGAACAAGGACAAAGTGGCTGACCCGATCATCGTCCACCCGGACGTGCGACGCATGCTGCTGACCATGAAAGCCTCGAACGAAGGCGGCCGTGCCTTCTCCACTTACGTGGCGATGCAGCTGGACACCGCCAAATTCAGCGAAGACGCCACCACCCGCAAACGCGCAGAAGACCTGGTTGCACTGCTGACGCCGGTGGCCAAGGCCTTCCTGACCGACTTGGGTCTGGAAACCACGGTTCACGGCCAGCAGGTTTTTGGCGGTCACGGCTACATTCGTGAGTGGGGCCAGGAGCAACTGGTTCGTGATGTACGGATTACTCAGATCTACGAAGGCACCAACGGTATTCAGGCGCTGGACCTTGTAGGGCGTAAGATCGTTGGTAGCGGCGGGGCGTTCTACAATCTGTTCGCTGACGAGATTCGTCATTTCATCGGGACAGCCAATGCTGACCTGGCGGAGTTCACCCAGCCGCTGAATGATGCGGTGGGTACCCTCGACGAACTGACTGCGTGGTTGCTGGACCGGGCGAAAAACAACCCGAACGAGATTGGCGCGGCGTCGGTCGAGTATCTGCAAGCATTCGGTTACATGGCCTACGCCTACATGTGGGCACTGATGGCCAAGGCAGCCTTCGGTAAAGAAGCACAGGACGATTTCTACGCGAGCAAACTCGGTACGGCGCGGTTCTATTTCGCACGTCTGCTGCCGCGTATTCACTCGTTGAGCGCGTCGGTAAAGGCCGGTAGCGAATCGCTGTTCCTGCTGGACGCAGGACAATTCTGACCCTTTAACGTTATGTAAGCATTCTCTTACATAACGTGCTGCTGTTTTCCCATAGGCGAAGATTGGATCCAGAGCTAATCTACTTCACATGGACGTCGCGCAGGAAGCGCAAAGCAACAACACGGACACGTAGGATTCTGCCAGGATGGCGGAGTGAAATGGATGTCAGGGAAACAGTCTGCAAAGCCCCGCTTCGGCGGGGTTTTCTTTTGCCTGGAAAAAAGTGCTCAGCTCAACCCGTCCAGTGTCACTGAGCTGCTGAGGCTGCGACTCGATCTACAACTGAACCCTGAAGAACGCTGCGGGTCGATTAGCTGTAGGGTTCACAAGAGCCTACGTCAATCAGGAGCTACCCCATGGACTTTATTCGAATCATCATCGCCATTCTGTTGCCGCCACTGGGTGTGTTTCTGCAAGTCGGTTTCGCTGGAGCATTCTGGCTGAATATTCTGCTGACGTTGTGCGGTTACATTCCGGGGATCGTGCATGCGGTGTACATCATCGCCAAGCGCTGACATTCGCTGCGTCAGATAGACCGCTTTCGCGAGCAAGCCCGCTCCCACATTAATCGCATTCTTCCTGAAAGAACTCGGTCGAATGTGGGAGCAAGCTTGCTCGCGAATGGGCCGCCGCAAATAGCTGCACTGAGCGCAGACTTCAGTCCGCCAAGTCCATCACCCTTTGATAAAACAACCACTCCTGCTCCAGTGCATGGGCCTGATTGCCGGCCTTGCGAAAGCCATGGCGTTCGTCGGCGTAGTAATGCGCTTCGACCAGAATCCCGTTGTCCTGTAGCGCAGTGACCATGTCGCGGGTCTGTTGCGGCACGACCACGGCGTCCAGTTCACCCTGAAAGAAAATTACCGGAACGCTGATGTTGTTCGCGTGCAGCAATGGCGTGCGTGCGGCGTAGCGTTCAGCGTCCTGCACCGGGGCGCCAATCAACCAATCCAGATAATCGCCTTCGAACTTGTGGGTGGTGCGGCCCAGCGCAACGGGATCGCTGACGCCATACAGGCTGGCGCCCGCACGAAAGACCTTGTGAAAGGCCAGTGCGCACAACGTGGTGTAGCCACCGGCGCTGCCTCCACGGATAAACGCCTTGTTGCCGTCGATCAGCCCCCGATCGGCGAGGTAGGCCACCGCCGCACAGGCATCTTCCACATCCACATCGCCCCAACTCAAATGCAGCGCCTGGCGATAAGCGCGGCCATAGCCGCTGCTGCCTCGGTAGTTGAGGTCGGCCACGGCGAAGCCGCGCTGCGCCCAATACTGGATTCGCGGGTCGAACATCGGGTAGCAGGCCGAAGTCGGGCCGCCGTGAATGAACACCACCAACGGCGCTTTCGTGTCACCGGTCATCGCCGGGTAGAAGAAACCGTGGGCCTCGCCTGAACCGCTCGGATAGCGCAGGGTTTGCGGGCGGCTGATTTGTTCGGCGGGCAGCGGTGCGATACCGCCGGCCAGAACGTTGACCTGGCGTGTTTCACGGTCGATGGCAATGATTGCCGACGAACTGACCGGCGAAGCGGCGATGCAGTAGATGAACTGTTCATCCTGTGCGAGATGGCGGAAGCGGCTGTAGTCGCCCGTGAAATCGTCACAGGAGCCATTGCCATGGCAAAGCCCCATTCGACCAAAACCACCTTCGGTCCAACTCGCCAGATAAGTGTCTTCGCCCAACGGCAACCAGGTGCAACCACCCAGTTGCCAAGGCGCCGGTCCATGGTCGGCGGCAGCGCTTGGGAGTGGGCTCAGACCGTCGCTCGACTCCATCCACGGCTGCCAGAAGCCGCCGCGATCCGTCAGACAAAACAGACGGCCGCTGTCATCGAATCGAGGCTGTTGCAGTGACTCCTGAGCGCCATCGCCTGCCACACAGTGCGGCTGCGCAAAACAGCGATCGCTCTGGCGTTCGGCAACCATCAGGCGAGTGGCGGTCCAGGGCTGATCCGGACGGTTCCATTCGATCCAGGCCAGACGCTGACCGTCAGGACTCACGGTCGGTGCAGCGTAGAAATCGGCACCTTCGGCCAGCAGATGACGTTGGCCGCCAGCCAGATCGATAGCCACCAGGCGATGTCGATCGCGGTTCTCTTCTACCGCCAGCACTTGCCCGTTGGCGAAGTGCAAATCGCCGTAGCGGCATTCACTTGAAGTCAGCACCTCTGGCGCCTCCCCCGTCAGCGATTGCCGATACAACTGCTGATCGGCCTCGTTGACGAAAACAAGCCCGTCATCGGTCAGACAAAACGCGCCGCCGCCATATTCGTACACCCGGCTGCGCACACTGAAGGTGGGCGGCGTCAGGCAATGAGCCTGGCCGTCGCGCCACTGCCAGATCCGGCAGGCGGCGTCCTCGGGGCGGTATTCGTTCCAGAACAGGCCATGCTTGCCGATTTGCAACTCGGCGAAGTCGATGCCGGCCGCGACAGCCTTGGCGGCGCTTAAGGGTTCAGCTTTTAGCGATGAGGCGTGAGTTTCGTTCATTGCGGAAGGCCAGTTGTTCGATGGTTTGGGTCGCGTGTTCGGCTTCTTCGCGGGCCTTGAGAATCACGCCGTGATGTTCCGACTTGCTGCACACCGGGTCGGCGTTGCTCGCATCACCCGTGAGCATGAACGCCTGACAGCGGCAGCCGCCGAAGTCCTTTTCTTTCTCGTCGCAGGAACGGCACGGCTCGGGCATCCAGTCGTAACCGCGAAAGCGGTTGAAACCGAACGAGTCGTACCAGATGTGCTGCATGCTGTGGTCGCGCACGTTAGGGAATTGCACTGGCATCTGTCGGGCACCATGACAGGGCAAGGCAGTTCCGTCCGGTGTGACCGTCAGAAAAATACTGCCCCAGCCATTCATACAGGCTTTCGGGCGTTCTTCGTAATAGTCCGGCGTAACGAAAATCAGCTTGCACGGATGCCCTTCGGCTGCAAGTTTTGCGCGGTATTCGTTGGTGATGCGTTCGGCGCGAACCAATTGTTCTTTGGTCGGCAACAGGCCAACCCGATTGAGCTGGGCCCAGCCGTAGAACTGGCACGTCGCGAGTTCGACGAAGTCCGCTTCAAGGGCGATGCACAGCTCGATGATCCGGTCGATCTTGTCGATGTTGTGCCGATGGGTGACGAAGTTCAGCACCATCGGGTAGCCGTGAGCCTTCACCGCGCGAGCCATTTCGAGCTTTTGCGCGAAGGCCTTTTTTGAGCCGGCCAGCAGATTATTCACTTGCTCGTCGCTGGCCTGGAAACTGATCTGGATGTGGTCCAGGCCAGCCTTCTTGAAGTCGCTGATTTTCTGCTCGGTGAGGCCGATGCCGGAAGTGATCAGGTTGGTATAGAAGCCCAGTTTGCGCGCCTCGGCGATCAGTTCGGTGAGGTCTTGGCGCACCAGCGGCTCACCGCCGGAAAAACCCAGCTGCGCCGCGCCCATCTCCCGCGCTTCGCGGAATACCTTGATCCACTGCTCGGTGGTCAGTTCTTTGCCTTGTTCGGCGAAATCCAGCGGGTTGGAGCAATATGGACATTGCAGCGGGCAGCGATAGGTCAGCTCGGCCAGCAACCACAGTGGGAGGCCGATTTCAGGCTTGGGCGGTAACTTGTCTGACACGGAATCAGGCAAGTTCGATCCAGTGCTGAGCACGGGCAACCTCCATGAACTGCTCGATGTCATCACCGAGCTCAGGCACGTCGGGAAACTGCGCGCCCAGTTCGGCGATGATCGCCGCGACATCGCGCTGACCATCAATCAAACCGCCAATCAGCGCAGCGCTGTCGTTGAGTTTGATCATGCCTTCCGGGTAGAGCAGCACATGGCCTTTTTGCGCCGGTTCGTACTGGAAGCGATAGCCGGTGCGCCATGTCGGGGTTTTGCTGCGATCGAAACTCATACGGTGATCCCTTTATGCCAGACCTGCTGTTCGGTCACGCTGTGGTAGGGCGGGCGGTTCAGTTCGTAGGCCATGCTCATGGCATCGAGCATGCTCCAAAGAATGTCCAGTTTGAACTGGAGAATTTCCAGCATGCGCTCCTGGCCATCCCGCGTAGTGTAATGCTGCAAAGTGATCGCCAGACCATGCTCCACATCCCGGCGCGCTTGGCCCAGACGCGTGCGGAAATATTCGTAACCGGCCGGGTCGATCCACGGGTAATGCTGCGGCCAACTGTCGAGGCGTGATTGGTGGATTTGCGGCGCGAACAACTCGGTCAGCGAACTGCTGGCGGCTTCTTGCCAACGGCCCCGGCGGGCGAAGTTGACGTAGGCATCCACGGCGAACCGCACGCCAGGCAGCACCAATTCCTGAGAACGCAGTTGATCCGGGTCGAGGCCGACCGCTTGTCCGAGACGCAGCCATGCTTCGATGCCGCCCTCTTCTCCGGGGGCGCCGTCATGGTCCAGCAGGCGCTGAATCCATTCGCGACGAATCTCGCGGTCCGGGCAGTTGGCCAGGATAGCGGCGTCCTTGAGCGGGATGCTCACCTGATAATAAAAGCGATTGGCGACCCAACCCTGAATCTGCTCGCGGGTTGCCCGGCCTTCATACATCGCCACGTGATACGGGTGATAGATATGGTAGTAGGCGCCCTTGGCGCGCAGGGCCGCTTCGAATTCGGCGGGGGACATTGCGGTGTCAGTCATTGCGGTTCTCCGGGAACAACCGGTGGATTCTTTGGTGTCTGGTCTGACGCCTTCGCGGGCAAGCCACGCTCCTACAGGGGATAGCGCTATCTCTGTAGGAGCGTGGCTTGCCCGCGATGGGGTCATCCGCTACAACACAATACTCATGCCGTCATACGCCACTTCAACCTCGCGCCGAACCAACTCCGCACGCTCCGGCGAATCCTCGTCGAGAATCGGGTTGGTGTTGTTGATGTGGATAAGCACTTTGCGCTGCTTGGGCAGTTGCTCCAGCACTTCGAGCATGCCGCCGGGGCCGTTCTGCGCCAAGTGGCCCATCTCCCGGCCAGTGCGCGTGCCCACACCGCGGCGTTGCATTTCGTCGTCGTCCCACATCGTGCCATCCACCAACAGGCAATCGCTGCTGGCCATGATCTTCATCAGCGCAGCGTCGACCTTGCCCAGGCCCGGTGCATAGAACAGTTTGCCGCCGGTGCCCAGGTCTTCGACGATCAGACCGATGTTGTCGCCCGGATGCGGGTCGAAGCGATGCGGCGAGTACGGTGGGGCGGCGCTACGCAGGGGCAGCGGGGTGAAGCGCAGGTTCGGGCAGGCCGGGACGGTGAAGCTCTGATCGAGTTCTATGCGGTTCCAGTTCAACCCGCCGTTCCAGTGAGTCAGCATGGTGAACAGCGGGAAACCGGTGCTCAGGTCTTCGTGGACCATGTCGGTGCACCAGACCTGATGCGGGCAGCCTTCGCGCAGACTGAGCAGGCCAGTCGTGTGATCGATCTGGCTGTCCATCAGGATGATTGCGCTGATGCCGGTGTCACGCAGCGCGCGACCTGGCTGCATCGGCGCGAAGTTCTGGAGCTGGGCGCGGATGTCCGGCGAAGCATTGCACAGCACCCAGTTCACGCCGTCATCGGAAATCGCGATGGACGACTGGGTGCGCGCCTCGGCCCGCAGGCTGCCGTCGCGAAAACCTGCGCAGTTCACGCAGTTGCAGTTCCACTGGGGGAAACCGCCGCCGGCGGCGGAACCTAGAATCTGGACAAACATGGCCGCTCCATCATTGAAAGCTGAAAATAAAAACGCCCCGGCGAGCCGAGGCGTAGCACTGCATTCTCTACCAGACGGCAGAGCTTAGCGGCTTGCGAAGTACATGGTGACTTCGAAGCCGATACGCAGGTCGGTGTAAGCAGGTTTGGACCAGGACATAGAAGCGCTCCTTCAGGTGGATGGGACAGTCGAGACCTATACATATAGTCCACCTCCAGCTGGAGATGTTCAGATAGTTAGGCGGCTATGTTACTCAAAATTACAGAGCGATTGGCCACGAATCTTTGAGAAAGCTAATTGCAGCACCGGTAATGATCATTTTGCCACTTGCCAAAGCGTAGTGGGGCACGGTCCGTTGGCCAGACAGCGCCATCCACCGTCGGCCCGATTCAGTCGTTGTGCCGCCGCCAGCAAGGCTTCACGGTCGATCATCAGAATCGCCTGAGGCAGATGTTTCAGGTAATCCGACGAGTGGCCGGCCAGTTTGCCTTGCCAGAGCAGCTCGGCGGCCTGGGCGTTGGGCAGGGCGGTGCTGTCGAATTGATCGGCCAGGGCTTGGCGCTGAGCGATGAAGGTCGTGTCATCGATGCTTTCGATCATCCCTTCCAATTCGCTGAGGAACTGTTCGATGTGTTCCAGCAAATCCAGAGGCGCGACGCTCGGTGATTGCACGCCAAACAGCAGCCCGGTCTGACCGTTTATCTGGCGTAGTCCGCTGAAAACGACATACCCAAGTTGCAGCTCCACCCGCAGGCGCTGGTAGAACGGCGTCTGGCACACGTGCGCGAGCAATCGCCAGGCGGCTTCATCGGCGATGTCATGGGTTGCCGTCGGACAAAAGAGTAACAGCGCATGTTCGCTGGATTCGGTGGCGACGGAGTTCCACAGATGCTGCGAGCGAATCGACGGAGGCTGCGTCAGTTGACTGTCCGCAGTGCCGGGAATACGACTCAAGGCAAGCCCCATCGCCGCTTGTGTCTGGGCAGACAGGCCTGTCGCCAGGCCATCCCAGCGTGCGCTCGACCAGAGTTGCTGCAGGTCATTTGAGATTACGGTGTGCTCAAGGCATAGATCGGGCAGTGCCTTGAGCAATTGTCGAATCGGCATCAATGCAACGGCCGCCGGCTCTTCCTGTGAGAAATCGGCATCAGGTTTTGTCAGTTCTTTCAGCGCATGTTCTAGGACAGTCGGCATCGGTTCCTGCAGGCCCGTCATTTTCAGCAGCCATTCATTGCCCGAAACGCTGAAGGAAAAGTCGACACCGGCCTGACGTGCATCTTCGCGCAGCATCCGCAGGCAGTTTTCCAGATTCGACTGAAGGCGGCTGTGAGGTGCGAACTCCAGGTGCCAGCGCAGATAAACCGCACCTTCATCCGTGTTATCCGGCAATGCCTGACTGAACTGCATCGGCGATCGTTCGCGGCGACTGCGTGAGCGATCCTGGGCAAAAGTCCGCAGGCCGCGATGAGCGCTGGTCTGGCCGCGAATCAATCCGGTATTCGAGGCTGGAGTCTCGGCGCGCAAAAACGGGTTAGGGGTCGGCAGTTGCCACTGGCCGGTGAAGTTATCCACAGCGCCGATTTGTTTGAGAATTGCCTTGAGGGCGACAACGCCCTGTTCCGATAACCCGGATTCAAGCTGTTCGCTGTCTCGTCGGGCCAGTTTCAAGGCGCTGCTGACTTGCTGTTGGCGCTGCAGCAGAGCCGCATATTCTTCGCGCAATTCGGCCCAATCCTGATGAGAGGCAAAAAAGCCCAGCCAATCCAGAAGCCGTTCGCGGATCACGTTGTCCGGTTGCGTAGTGTTGGCGGGCCGGGTGAATTCGATGTGCAGCAAGGCTTGGCCAGCGTAGTGATAGAGCGGCGCGGCTTTCAGATTGTCCGCCAGCCCATGCTCTCGCAGCTGCGCCGAAAGGCCACCGGGTTTTTCGGCGTTCAGCCAGTGGCACAGGAACGCCAGCGCTTCGAGCGATGAGTCGGGCAGCGCTTCGAAGGCGAACAGCAGATCCAGCCGACGTTCTCCAGCCTGTTGATAACTATTGTCTGAAGAATCCATCAACAGGGTGGGATTTGTCTGAGAGACTTTTTCGCCGGGGGTAATAGCAGCGGCAAACGCTTGAGCCATCCCCTTCAATTCATCGAGACCCTGTGGCCCGACCAGGCTCAGCGTCATCTGTCCGGTCTGATAAAACTGCTGATAGAAATCCTTCAACGCTTGCTGAAATTCGGGCTGCGGCACCGGCAGGCTGTAACGGTTTCCCGCATGAAACGCCCGCAACGGATGAGCCGCCGAGAGTCCATCGAACAGCGCAAACTGCTGTTGGGCCGACGCATCCCGCGACCAGGCGACAAATTCGGCGTGCAGCACTTCCCGTTCCCGCCGCTGATCGTCCGGATTCATACGCGGATGAGCGAGCATGTCTGACAGACGCTCCAGCCCATCCCTAAACGCCTGAGGCGGCAGCTCGAAAAAGAAATCTGTCGTACGTTCGCTGGTTCGCGCATTCACCTGCCCGCCATGACCTTGTACGTAGGCCATCAGCCCTTGCTCTGCGGGAAAACGCTCTGTACCCAGGAACAGCAGATGCTCAAGAAAGTGCGCCAGCCCCGGCCAGGCCAGTGGCACGTCGTGACTGCCGGCAGAGACCCGCAACGCGGCCCCGCAGCGCTTCAAATCAGGAGCATGACGCAGCGTCACCCGCAGGCCGTTGGCGAGGGTTTCAGTGTGGAGGCGAGGGTGATTCAGCGCAGGCATGAGCACTTCCAGAACAGAGAAGCGCTAATGCTAGCGGATTAGGGCTTGTTCAGCTCGCCGTATAGCTCGGGACGGCGATCGAGGAAGTAGCGATTGGCGGCGCGGGAATCGATCATCAGCTGACGATCCAGTTCACCGACAATCAGCGCTTCATCAAGTCCGGCCTGGGCGATGCGGCTGCCATCCGGCGCGGCGATGCTGCTTTGGCCGCAATACTGGATCTCGCCTTCGTGCCCGCAATAGTTGGCGTAAGCCACATAACACTGGTTTTCGAAGGCCCGTGCGCGGACGGTGACGTCGGCGATGAAGTCGTACGGAATCATGTTCGCCGTCGGCACCAGAATCAGCTCGGCGCCGGCCAATGCCAGGCGGCGGGCGTTTTCCGGGAACTCCAGGTCGTAGCAGATCAAAAAGCCAAGCTTCCAGCCGTTGAGTTCAACCAGCGGAAACTCATCCGGCCCAGGGCTGAACATCGAGTGATCGAGGTCGCCGAACAAGTGAGTCTTGCGGTAGTTGCACAACCGCTCGCCATTGGCGTCGATCAACTGCACGGCGTTGTAGATCTGCCCGTCTTCGGTGCGCTCCGGGTAGCCATACAAAATGGCGATTCCCGTCGCCTTGGCAATGCGCGCGATTTGCTGCGCCGATTCACCGTTGTGCACCTCCGCCAGCACGCTGACCGCATCGGTGCCGATGTTGTAGCCGGTCAGGAACATCTCCGGCAGCACCAGTAAGTCCGCACCCTTGGCCTCCAGCGCCAGTTGATGCAGGCGTTGCAGATTACCTGCGACGTCCAGGGGCAGCGGTGGGCATTGGTAAAGGGCTACGCGCATTTCGGATTCCTCTTACTCGGGCAGGGCGATCGGCCCGATCTCGTTGAACACATCTCCTGGACCCGGGTTTTCGGCGTGAGTTTCACCGCCGAAGTGTTTCATGATCCCCCACACCGCGTTAAGCGACGTCTGCACCGCGCCTTCGACCCAGGCCGGCGTCCACGAAACGTCATCGCCGGCGATGAAAATCCCGCGCTGCTCGGCCGGCATCTCGTCCTGCATGAAGTGCGCGTACATGCGCTGGTTGTAGCGGTAGTGGCCGGGCAGCGCACCTTTGAAGGCCCCGAGGAAATGCGGGTCGGCTTCCCACGACACGGTGATCGGATCGCCGATGATCCGCGCGGCGATGTCGACTTTCGGGTAGATCTTCTTCAACGCGTCCAGTGCCAGCTTCACGCGTTTTTCCACCGGGTGCGGGAGCATTTTCAGCGCGTCGCTCATCCACGAGTACGACAGGCAAATCACTCCTGGTTTGTCGTCGCCGTTGTCGAAAAGGTAAGTGCCGCGAGTCAGGCGATCGGTGAGGGTCATGCTCATCAGGTCGCGGCCGGTTTCCGGGTCCTTGTCCTTCCAGAATGGGCGATCGACCATCACGAAAGTCTTCGACGATTGCATGTAGCGGGTGCGGTCCAGGGCCATCCACATCTTTTGCGAGAACAGGCTTTCGTCGCATTCGATCTGGGTGGTCAGTAGCCAGCTCTGGCAGGTGGTCAGTACTGCTGCGTACTCGCGGGTGTCGCCATAGTTGTCGGTGACGGTAAAACGCCCGTTCGGTGCATGGGCAATTTTTTTCACGCCGGAGCGCGGCGCGCCGCTGTGCAGCGAACTGAGACTGGTGCCTTCAGGCCAATGCACGCAACGCTCCGGCACATGGCGCCAGATGCCCAGCGGCACTTGTTCCACGCCGCCGACCACCAGATGCTGGTGATCGTCGCAGTTGGTCATCACCACGCGGAAGATTTCGAGCATCGAGTTGGGGAAGTCCGAGTCCCAGCCACCGGTGCCGAAACCGACCTGGCCGAACACTTCGCGATGATGGAACGAGAGCTTGGCGAAGGCTTCGGAGGTGGCGACGAAATCATAGAACGTGCGGTCGTCCCACAGCGGCACCAGAGTGTTCCACAGTTCCTTGAGACGCGGCACATCGCGGTCTCGGATCGCTTGCTGGATATCGGAGAACTGCGAGCCGGCTTCAAGAGCATCGGCCCAGGCGTCAGCGACTTCCTGGAACAGTGCAGGAAGATCCGCCAGTTTCTGTGCGTAATGAGTTTTGCCTTCCAGATCGATTACTGTGCTGCCCGACGCAGGCGTCAGCGGGTTGGGGAAGGGTTTGGTCTGCAGGCCGAGCTTGTCGACGTAGTGATAAAACGCGGTCGACGACACTGGGAAACGCATACCGCCGAGTTCGGCGATGATACCTTCAGCGCCGTTGAAGGCCTGGGAGCGCAGCCGGCCGCCCATCTTCGAGGCTTCGTAGACGACAGGCTTGAGGCCCAGCTTCATCAATTCGTAGGCGGCCACCAGGCCTGCAATGCCAGCCCCGACAATCGCCACTTCGGCGCCGTGATTGTGCGCCGGAATACTGCCCAGCCCGGCCGGGTGCTCGATCCAGTCGTCGAAGGCGAAAGGAAAGTCCGGGCCGAAAACGGTGACCGGTTTTTTACCGTCTGCAGGATGGCGATTGTTCTTGTTCATGGCTGACCTTGCTGGCGACCTGACGCAGAGTGCGCGTCTGAGTATAGGAAAAGATGGCAGCCATTCTAGAGAGCGTAGAACACGTTAATAAGACGCAATGTGTCGTCATTTTGATTTGCATTAATACATTATGACGATATAGCGCGGCATTGCGACGAAATCAATCTGTAGGAGCGAGGCTTGCCCGCGAAGGGGCCCGACCAGACACCCAAGACAATTGGCAGAAACTCAAACCGGCTGGCCCCGATCAATCTTGCTGCTCAAGATGATCGAAGTCGTCGTCTTCTCCACGCCATCCACACTGCCAATCTGATCCAGCAACTGATCCAGCTGCTCCGGCGAATCGGTGCGCAACCACGCCACATAATCAAATTCGCCACTCACCGCACACAATTGCTGAACCTGCGCCATGGCGCTGAGACGCCGCAGCACTTCCTTGCCGGACCGTGGTTGTACCGTAATCCCGACATACGCCTGCAATCCGCCATCCACCACGCGCTGCCCCAGGCGCACACCATATCCGGTGATCACCTTGGCCTTTTCCAGCCGCGCCAGACGCGACGTCACCGTGGTGCGGGCGATGCCCAGTTGCCGGGCGAGCATGGCCACGCTTTCGCGGGCATTGATCTGCAAGGCTGCGATCAATTGGCGGTCGATTTCGTCAAGAACAGGCGGGCGGGTGTCAGGCAAAGGTCGTCTCCAGCGGCACAGATCAATGGGCAGGCATGTTACAGGCACATCCTGCGCGGTGCTCGTGGCCGTTGTCTGATCCAGGTTGGCTAAACAATGGTCGATAGCATGGACAGGTGTCGTAACTCGTAGTCGAATGCGCTACTAAGGACTGTGACGGGATGGAAATGATGAAGAAGATGCCTCCCGCTATACGGGAACATGCATTGCAGATTGCGAATCACGAAATGGGGCACTACGTAGTTGCCCGAGCCTTGGGCTTTGAAACGGGTGATGTGACCCTGAAAGTCACCATGGACTTGAGGCATCAGGCCGGGGCTTCCATTACCTTGACGCGGTCAATTCTCTCGATAGAAGACATGAAGGAACATTTGGAAGGTCGGCTGATCGTCCTCTTTGCTGGTGCTATGAGTCAGGCATTACCTGCAAAACATTCAGCCAGGAAACTCGTCGATAAATCGAAAGCGACAGCCATTCTGAATGGAGAACTTGGAGCGGAACAGGATTACGCAAAAATAAGGGAGTTACGGCACTTGCTGCGCAATATCTCCTACCCGGATACGGATCCAGCGTCGCCCGAGCGCATAACTGCCGAACTTAAAGAGATTACTGATCGTGTGTGGCTGCGGACTCAACAAATCGTAGAGGCATTGGCCGATACGATTACCGGATTGGGCGCGCTACTAGTAGACGGCATGACTATTGTGGAGCAGTGGGGCAGTCCGGCGGACACCTATGAGGTTGTGTTGACGGGTGAAATGCTTGAGCGACTGCGGCAAGTGCAGGCGATTCCGTCGTTGAGCGTTTGGGCCTGAAAAGTGCCAAGCGCTGACTTCAATTTGCAGGGAAAACATCCTGTTTTGGCATAAAAAATCGAGCAAATAATTCGGGTTGTGACTTGATGTTTAATTTGGCGTAAATGTTTCGGCGGTGAACTTTTATCGTTTCTGCCGACAGGGAAAGTTTTCCTGCTATCTCTTTATTAGAGAAGCCGCTAAGTAATAATTTGAGAACGTCCTTTTCGCGTGTTGTTATTTGTGTGCCAAGCTGGAGAATCGTTTCTGGCCACAGAGTTGGTTCGGGGGGCTTTTTCTACGTCAATCTCAAAACTCATGCGTTGATGCATTAATGCAGTCACCCATGGTTTGATAATATTAAGGATTGTTATTTGCTCTTGATTGAAGCGGACGTTACTACCAAAGGAAATGCATAGCGTTCTATCGGAGTCAAGCTGTACATTGTACTGCGCCTCATCTACAGAGATGTACTGTGCAAAGTATTGATGATAATACTCGGTTTCAAGGAAGTGCTCCGGCGCAATATCCAGCATATGAAAGAAACCGCTCTGTGGGTTTTCCCGGTTTGCAATATAAAACGGATCCAGCATATAAAGCCCCTTCACGTAGCGATGAGTGAATGCATCTATCTCTTCTGTATCTGCTACTTCAGGAAGGCTGACAACTTGCACTTGCTGATTGCTAAATATTAATACGACCCAGTTATCGATTTGCACATATTCATTTAACGTACGAATAAGTGAGTTCCAGAATTCTGGACGGTTCAACTGCATGATCAGCTTTCCAATCGATCGGTGCCAAGCCAGGCTATGAAGGTCGAGTGGCATTTTCTACCCCTTTAGGGTTAGGGATTCGTGGGTCGCGAGTAAGTATTCGTAGGTATTTACTATTCGTCAATGCCGGGTATATTCACGATCAGGATTCACGATGGCCATGAAGGCATGTCGTCTTGACAAGGATAGTTGTATGAGCAAATCACCTTTGCGAACCCTTTTTGCCGCCTCGCTTCTCTGTGCAGGGATAAGCACATCAGTGGGGGCTGTAGAGACTGGGGTGTATCTGTATAACTGGTTCGATCTTCTTGCGCCGGAGACCCCAAAGGAGTTTGAGCAGGAAACCGGCACCAGCATCCATATGGATGCGTTCGACAGTGCCGAAATCATGCAGAGTAAAGTGATGGCTGGGCGCACGGGGTACGACGTGGTTGTGGCTACCTCCAACGTGTTGCCAAGCCTGATTCAGGCGGGAGTCCTTCAGCCGTTGGATCGTAATCAACTGAGTAATTTGTCCCACATCGATCCTGAGATCTTGTCCCAGCTTGCGGTCAATGACCCTGGTAATCGCTACGCTGTTCCCTATTTATGGGGCACTACCGGCATTGGCTATGACGTTGATAAAGTCAAAGCGGCATTGGGTGATAATGCTCCGGTGAATAGCTGGGACTTGATCTTCAAAGAAGAAAACATCAGCAAACTCAAGTCGTGCGGTGTGGCAATGCTCGACTCTCCAAGTGAGATCATTTCAATTGCCTTGCATTACCTTGGGCTCCCTAGCAACAGCAAGAACCCGGATGATTACCAGAAAGCTCAAGCCCTGTTGTTAAAGATCCGTCCCTATGTCCTCTATTTCGACTCATCCAGAATCGACTCTGACCTGGCTGATGGCAATATTTGTGCAGTTGTAGGATGGGCCAATGGTGCCCTTGCTGCGCAGGCCATCAACGAGAAGACTAATACTGGACGCAAGATTGCATACAGCCTTCCTCGCGAGGGAGCGCTGGTTTGGTCAGAAAATCTGGTTCTGTTAAAAGATGCCCCCCACCCAAAGGAAGGCATGGCATTTATTAATTATATGTTGCGACCAGAAATTATTGCCAAGAGCTCAAATCACACGTTGTACCCTAACGCTAATAAAGATGCCACGGAATTTGTTGAGCAGAAACTGCGCGACAATCCTTGGATTTATCCAGACAAAAAGACCGTTGCTGCACTTGTTCCACTTGAGCCGCTGCCGTTGAAGTTGGAGCGAATCCGCACTCGGGTTTGGACCAAAGTGAAGAGTGGTACGTGATCTGACTGGGTTATCATTTTTATTGTTCTATGAGGATCTTTATGTGAGGGGGGTATTGCAGAGAAATTAAAGGTGAAACTATATCAATTCGACCTTCAGGGCTCGGAGACGGATAAAGCGGACTCTTTCAAGCCAACCAATACCCTCTGCGCCTAACGGTTCGGGACTCCTGAAGGGCGCCTGATGGGAAGGTTCTGTATATGCGAAATTGGTGCGTTTCGTGCAATAGCCCGCGTTTATTTGGAGCACTGGTAATCACGTAGGGTGCAGGGACAGCCCTTATCAGCCGACTTACTTTGGGGTTGTCACAAAGGTTCTAGGGAAGGAGAAAAATCATGTACCAAGGTGATTGCCAATGCTACTTGGAGTCGGACGAATACAAAGCCTACAAGGAGATTGAGGAGCAGATCGGCCACTGCACGCCCGAACAAGCCTGGGCCATGTATTACGTCTCGGTCGGGATGGTGCGTGAAAACATCGCCATGGCGGTGATGGAGCACATCGCCAGGGGTAACAAGGCATTGCTGGTTGAGTTCCCCGAACTTGCACCGGCTGAAAGGGCGTTCACCAATCGAGTTAAGACGGATCACGCAAGCCTTTACAGCGAAGGGGTCATTAGTCCTGGATCGAGACGGTGTCCATAGGACTGTATCAGCGGTGGCCGACCAGAAACACGAAAGCCGCGCAATGCGCGGCTTTGAGTATGGTGGGCCCAGTAGGACTCGAACCTACGACCAAGGGATTATGAGTCCCCTGCTCTAACCAACTGAGCTATAGGCCCTCAGTAGGTCGCGGATTATAGCGATGGTTTCTCGGCTGTGCTATCCGAAAAATCCAATATGGCTGTACGAAGAAACGTCGCGGCGAATTCGTCCGCTGGTAAGGGCAGGCTGACGATGTAACCCTGGATCTGTTCACAGCCCTCCGCAGCCAGGAATTGCTGCTGCGCCTGGGTTTCGACGCCCTCGGCGATGACGGTGAATTGCATGCTGCGGCCCAGGGCGATGATTGCGCGAACAATCGCCGCGTCAT